>CAMQZC010000011.1 GCA_947039485.1 uncultured Verrucomicrobiales bacterium
TATTAGCTTTTGATGGTACGTAAAATTGAAATTCACGTATGTATTAGCTTTTGATGGTACGTAAAATTGAAATTCACGTATGTATTAGCTTTTGATAGTACGTAAAATTGAAATTCACGTATGCATTAGCTTTTAATGGTACGTAAAATTGAAATTCACGTATGCATTTTTGTGATTTCATGTACAAAAATGATTAAATTAGCTTGCTATCTATGTTTCCGATCGTTAATATTGAGCAATGGAGATTGCTGCTATTGAGCGGTCTTGTTATTTTAGATTTAAATGCTGATGTCCGAGTATTGTATTCCAGATTTGCCGCTTTCTTTTGATTTAGAGAGCAAGGAGGTTCTCTTGCAGCTTAATAAGGCTAACCGCCAGTTAGCTGAGTTGAAGGGGACTGCTTTGAGTATTCCTAATAATAAGCTTCTTATTCATACTCTGACTTTACAGGAGGCCAAGGATAGCTCGGCCGTGGAGAATATTGTGACGACGCATGATGAGCTCTTCAAGTCTGATAAGGAGTCGGAAGCATCGTGGATGTCTGCCGCGACCAAGGAGGTTTTTAGTTACCGCGAGGCGATACAGGTGGGTTTTCAAGAGGTGAAAGAGAGTGGCTTATTAATCAATAGTTGTATTAAGTTGATTCAGTGCCGCTTGGAGGGGAATTACGCTGGTTTTCGCCAGGTTTCTGGGACGACGCTTCAAAATATAAATAAGGAGATTGTCTATACGCCTCCACAGAACCCAGATGATGTGCTCAACTATATGAGTGAGCTTGAGAAGTTTATCAATAATGATGAGCTTAGTGATTTGGATCCTTTGATCAAGATTGCTATTATTCACCATCAGTTTGAGAGCATTCACCCCTTTTATGATGGGAATGGCCGCACGGGGCGTATTCTTATTGTTCTTTATTTAGTGCTCAAGGGCTTGCTTGATTTGCCGATTCTCTACTTGAGCCGTTATATTACGCAGAATAAGGATCAGTATTACAGTCTTTTGCAGAATGTGCGCGATAAGGGTATTGCTCTAGAGTCTGCTGATGGTCGCGATAATGAGTTGGAGTGGAAGGATTGGATTCTATTCATCTTGCGAGGTATTGAGGAGACTGCTCGCGATACGACTCGTCTTGTTAAGGAGATAAATAGCCTGATGCTGGAGTTTAAGTCTATTCTACGTCCTCTTTTTGGTAAAAAATATAAGCATGAGCTTCTTAATTGTATTTTCTTTTATCCTTATACAAAGGTTGAGCATGTGTGTCGCGAGATGCAGCTTGAGAGCAGGGCGGCTCGAGATTATCTGAAGAAGATTGCGGATACGGGGTTACTGATGAAGAAGCGCGAGGGCCGGACGGATTATTATATCAATACGCAGTTGATGGATATTCTCCTGCGCTCAAGCTCCTCTGCGCAGCAGGTGGAGTCGGTGCATGAGGATGCTTCCTCTCTGCGTCATTAAAAAAAGCCCCGTGGGTGCTTGGCATCCACGGGGCGGCATTTGATTAGCTATGCTATGCTTTGATTGCGTTAGAGTTTGGGTTCTACTTCGGCTACCACGGAGGCAGGGAGGGGGATGTAGTGGAGTTCGCTAGCGCTTTTAGCTCCTTGTGTGTAGCACCACATGAAGTATTTTTTGAGTTCTGCACGTGTGGCGGCTGGGGTGTCGTTGCGCAGTAGGATATAGGTTACTGCTGTGATGGGCCATGCTTTGTCTCCTGGGATGTTGGTGAGTTCCATGTAGAATCCCTTGGATTTGCTCCAGTCTGCGGATGCGGCGGATGCTGCAAATGTGGCAGGTGTAGGCGTGATGTATTTGCCTGAGTTGTTCTCAAGCTGTGCGACGGGGATTTTGGCCTCGACGGCGTAGGTGTATTCGGTATAGCCGATGGCTCCCATGATGGTTTTGACTGCGTTGCAGACACCGGGGTTTTTGTTGCCACCTTGCCCGACGGGCCACTTGACGGAGGAGCCTTGACCTACTTCTTCCTTCCACTCAGAGGAGATTTTACTCAGGTAGTTTGTGAAGATGAAGGAGGTGCCGCTGGAGTCGGCGCGGCGCACAACGGAGATTTTCATCCCGGGGATGCGCATCCCGGGGTTGCAGGCTTTGATGGCGGGGTGGCTCCACTTGGTGATGTTGCCAAGATAGATGTCGGAGAGTACCTTGCGGCTCAGTTTGAGTTGTCCGTCCTTGACTCCGGGGAGGTTGACGATGACGACGACACCACCTGTGAGCATGGGGAATTGGAGGAGTTCCGCTTCTTGCTGTGCTTCCAGTGTGAGGGGGCTATCCGATCCTGCAAAGTCAACTGTGCCGGATTTGATTTGGTTGATGCCCGCCCCCGAGCCTACGCTTTGGTAGGTGACGGTGGTGTTGGCGTTTGCCTGACTGTAGTCGTATGTCCATTTTTGGTAGACTGGGGCGGGGAAGGATGCGCCTGCTCCGCTGAGTGTGGTGTCGGCGTGGCTGAGGCTTGCGGTGGCAATTGCTGCGAGGATGATTTTCTTAAACATAATGGTTTTATTTCTGTTTGTTATTGGGTGTTCAGATTAGGCAGAGGGGGACTGCCCAATCCCTGTGGGTTGGTTGTGATGGAGTGGGTAGCCCGAAGGGGGGGTACTTAGAAGTTGGCGCGGAAGGCGGTGGAGAATGCCCAGCCTGTGAAGCCTTTATCACCAGCGTGATCGCGGCCTTGTGAGTTCATATACTCGATGCCTGTCATGATCTTCATCATGTCTGGCTTTTCCGGGCAGACGTAGTAGTTGACGCCCATGTAGAGGGCCTGCAAGAGGTCGGCTGTTGCTGTATCCGCATTGGTGGTATAGTAGCGGCTGTAGGCCTTGGCGGCGTTGCTGCCAGAGCTGAGCTGGTAGCGCAATACGCCTTCAAAGTGAGGGCTGAAGCGGTAGGTGGGCATGAGGACGACACCAAAGACGTTCTCAGCGTTGTCCTCTGCATCAGCGTAAACGTTGAACCCTCCGATGAGCTCACCGAGGAAGTAGAAGTCACCCTGTTTGCTCTCCCAGTTGATGCCAAAGACGTCTTGTGCGCCTGGGCCTGTGAAGGCTGTGCTGCCAGTCTCTGTGACCTCGCCGTTGTGCGTCTTGGCGAAGCTGTGCATGTAGTCAAAGTAGAGGCGGCTTTTCTTACCTGTCGCCATGTTGAAGGAGGCCCCAAACATGGCGCTGGTGTCAGAGTTGAACTCAGGAGTGAGCCAGAGGCTGTCATCATCGACGCCTGTGACCCAGAGACCTGTGTTCCAGCCAAAGTCTGCTTTTTTGTCGCTGCTTGCGACCATGACGCCCCAGTTCTTATCAGCTGTGAGCTGATTGACAATGGCGGAGCGCTCCAAGGTTTTGATCTTGGAGGAGGATGTGCGGTACTCGCCGAGGTAGGCGGGCTTCATCTTGCCGAGCTTGAATGCGACGGGCTTGGTATCAGTTGTGATGGAGAAGGAGTCGAGAGAGGCGGATGTTTCGCTACGATTCCAGACGCCATCGCTGAATTTGCTGCGGCTCTCGAGACCACCGATGTTCCAGTTGATCTCTGCTTTGAGTGTGTTAAAGAGTTTGGCCTTGGCTCCGAGGCGGAAGCGGCGCCACTCATTGTTGGTGTTGCGCTCATTGCCGATGTCTGCTCCTTTGAGGTTGTCACCTGCGGGGTCGATGTAGGCGAGCTGGTACTGCATACGCAGTGTTATGTCGAATTCCTGGATGTAGGGGTTTTCTGCATTGTCTCGCTCTGCATCAAACCAAGCGAATCGTTCAGGGAGCCATTTGCAGGCGTTGAAAGCCTCCTGTGGAGTGCTAGCAACGACTGATGGGGAATTAGCTTCAACAGAGCCGAAGCAAGTAGCGCCCATTGTAAGGGCTAGCATCGGGAGTGTGTATCGTTTCATATTGTTTGTTATACGTTTTGTCTGGGGCGATGCCTTTGACGCTTTATAGTAAACAATATTTTGATGTTTTTGACAAGAATCCTAGGGTGAAACAAATGCCACCTTGTCCGCTATTTGCGTGAGGGCACTGCCACATTGCTTTTGTTGCTTGATGCTGTGCGTGTTAGTTTTGTAGGTCTGCGACTTTATTGTTTTTTGTAGCTTGTTTTGCTGCTTCAAAAATCTCAATTCGAGCCAGCGCATGGTCGAGGTCAGCGCAGATGTTCTCCTTGCTCAGCTCTTTGATAAAGGGCTTGTCGGCGAGGATGCTTTTCTTGGGCTGTTTTTGGAGTCCGCAGAGGATGAGTTTAATATCATGCTTCTTGCATTCGCTAAGGAAGTTGTCAAGCACATTGAGTCCTGAGGCGTCCAGCGCGGGGACCAATCGCATGCGCAATACAACGTAGTCAATCTCATGACGCATGGAGCTAAAGGCGATGTCCTTGAATTGCTCGACTACGCCAAAGAAGAAGGGGCCTTGTACGTCAAAGACTTCGATATTGTCAGCTATCTGGCGCAGGTAGCGGCTACGGGTGGGGTCTTCTTCCTCGTCATCGGAGATGAGGTTCTTGCCGAGGTTCTCAATCTGGCTGATCTGCGCCATGCGCCCCATAAAGAGGAGGGCTGCAAGGACGACGCCGACTTCGACGGCTACGACAATGTTGATGACAACGGTGAGTAAGAAGGTGATGAGCAGTACGGCGCAGTCGGGCTTGGGTCCGCGCAGGAGGTGGCAGAATGTGCCTACCTCAAGCATGTTCCAGCAGACGATGGCGAGGATGCCAGCTAGCGCAGCTAGCGGTACCATGGCTGCGTATTGTCCTGCGATGAGCAGGATGAGCAGCAGGGTGATGGCGTGGATGATGCCTGAGATGGGGGTCTTGCCACCAGCTTTGACGTTGGTTGCGGTGCGCGCGATGGCTCCAGAGGCTGGTAAGCCGCCAAAGAGGGCTGAGGCAATATTGCCAGCGCCCTGCGCGATTAATTCGGCGTTGGGCTTGTGGCGTGTGCCTGTCATCCCGTCTGCTACGCTCGCGCTGAGCAGTGATTCGATGGAGGCGAGTAGCGCGATGATAAAGGCAGGCTGGATGAGGCTAGAGATGCTATCCCAGTTGAGATTGGGCAGGCTGGGGCTAGGCAGTCCTGTGGGCAGCTCGCCAAAGCGTGAGCCAATTGTCTCCACGGGCAGCTTAAAGATGATGGCGATGGCTGTGCTGATGAGCATCCCTACCAGCATGGATGGTACGCGTGGGAATAAGCGCTTGCTTAGTAAGATGCAGATGATGGTGAGGGCTGTTAGTCCGAGGGCCCATGGATTGATTGTGTCCATGTAGTTAAAGTAGCAGCCCCACTTCTCGATAAACTCTGCTGGCACCACATGGGGGATTTCCAGCCCAAAGATATCCTTGATTTGGGTGCTGAAAATTGTCACGGCCAGACCTGCGGTAAAGCCTGTGATGACGGGGTAGGGGATGAACTTGATGAGAGCCCCCATCTTAAAGACGCCAAAGAGAATCATAAAGATTCCTGCTAAGAGCGTGCAGCCAACGAGGCCGCTAAAACCATGCGTTGCAACAATTCCTGAGATAATGACGACGAAGGCTCCTGTAGGTCCTCCAATCTGGAAGCGGCTGCCAGAGAAAAACGCCATGACAAATCCTGCAACAATAGCTGTCACTAATCCTGTTGCGGGCGTGATCATCTCGCTGCCACAGGCAATGGCAAAGGCCATGGCTAGTGGCAGTGCGACCACGCCGACGGTTAAGCCCGCTGAGAGATCAGCAAAAAAAGTCTTCTTGGAATAGCTTTTGAGGCAGGTGATGATCGCTGGTATATGTGACATGGGGGCAAAAATATACTCCTATGATAGGCGATTGTAAAGGATTTCTTAACGAGCGAGACAAGAGCGCAAAAAACCCTCTTGAGCTGAACTCAAGAGGGTTGATAGATTGAATGCTGTGGGGGGCTTTAGAATGGGATGTCATCTTCTTCCTCCGCAGGCATGGCTGGGGGGGATGAGGGGCGTGCGTTGTTGTTGTTGTAACCACCGCCTTGGTTGTAACCACCGCCGCTGTTGCTGCGTTGTTGGTAGCCACCGCCACCGCCTTGACTGCCACCGCCTTGACTGCCGCCTTGGTAACCACCGCCACCGCTGGGAGCGCCTTGGCTGCTGGCGCCACTTGGGCTACCACCACCTTCATTGCGGCTGCCAAGCAGCTGAATGTTCTCTGCAATCACGCGGATGCGGCTGCGCTTTTGCCCTGTTTGCTTGTCTTCCCAGCTGTCCATTTGCAGACGGCCTTCGACGAAGACGGGACGACCCTTAGCGAGGTACTGAGCAGCAATTTCGCCCACACGACCCCAGCAGGTGACGTCGAGGAAGGTGACTTCCTCGCGACGCTCGCCCTCGCCTTGTCCAGAAAATTGGCGGCTAACTGCGAGGCGTAGTTCGGTGAGTTGTGTGCCGCGGGGGGTGCTGCGGACTTCGGGATCGGCAGTAAGATTGCCGATGAGCATGACTTTATTAAGGTTGGCCATTATAGTGGGGTATCAATTGCTAATGAGTTGTATAGATGTGCGTAGTCGTTGTGCTGCGCTTTTGTCGTTATCTAGCATACACAGCTCGCTTGAGCATGGCAAGTATAATTTTGGAAAGTCGCGCGGTTTTCGTAGCTGTTTGCCTTGCTCTTGAATCCAGAGGGTGAAGGCGCGACTCTTCTTGATCCTTCGCTTATTGGGTGTGTGTCTCGGCTAGTGGATTGTGTTCATTTAATGAGGATGTCTCCCGATGCGTGCTAGTTAAATATAGGGTAGATTGATGGGGTGTTTTAGCGTGTAAAGTCTTTGCTAGAGAGTGATGGATACGCAGCCAGCGATTGACAGCCACCGCCCACGCTGCTATAATCCCGCGCATATGAAGATTAGCCGCCCCAGTGATGCTGACTATGCAGATGTTCTCAGTTCGATGAATCGTCGCGCTATCCCCGAGCAAGGCTTGGAGGATATTGTTAGAGGGATTATCAACACTGTTAAGAATGAAGGTGATGCCGCGCTCTGCGCTTATGCTGCCAAGTTTGATAAGGTCGAGCTCAGCGCTGAGATGCTGCCCATCACCGAGCAGGAAATCCATGAGGCTCGCGCCAGTGTAGGTCAAGATGTCAAAGAGGCTATTGCGGCAAGCTTGCATAACATTAGCTACTTTACCAAGAATAGCCTGCGCAAGGACTGGAGCGGAATCAACGCCCAAGGCTGCGAGGTTGGCGAGCGCTTCATCCCCTACAATCGCGTAGGTATCTACGTCCCCGGTGGCAAGGCGCCCCTTGTTTCCACGGCTCTCATGACAGGTGGCTTTGCTATGGCCGCTGGCGTACCTGAGATTGTGGCTATGACTCCTTGTGGTCCCGATGGCAAGGTGAATCCTGCTGTCATCGTGGCTCTCGTCGAGGCTGGCGCTACTGAGATTTACCGCGTGGGCGGAGCTCAGGCCATTGCGGCTCTCGCGCTTGGCACGGAAAGCATTAAGCCCGTTGAGAAGATTTTTGGCCCCGGTAATCGCTTCGTCGTCGAGGCAAAGCGCCAGCTCGTGGGTGCTGTTTCTATCGATTTGCTGCCTGGACCTAGTGAGATTATGGTGCTGGCTGATGAGACCGCTAACCCTGCCTTTATGGCCGCTGACCTACTCGGTCAGGCCGAGCATGGTGGTGATAGCGTTATTAGCTTTGTAACCACCAGCGAGGAGTTACTCGCGCAGCTGCAAGAGCAAATTGCCATCCAAGCCCCTCAACTCAGCCGTAGCGAATACCTCCAAGAGGTGCTCGAGCAGAGCGCTCACTGCATCCTCGTGGAGAGCCTTGAGGCCGCGGCTGATATCTGTAATGATTTTGCCCCCGAGCATCTTGTCCTCGTCGTCAATGAGGACAAGGAAGATGCCATCCTTGAATCCATCCGCACGGCAGGCGCTATCTATGTAGGCAATTTTGCCACAGTTGCCTGCGGTGACTTCCTTGCAGGACCTAGCCACACGCTGCCCACAGGAGGCTCAGGCAAGTCCTTCTCTGGTATCCGCGCGGATCAGTTCCAACGCCGCACAAGCATCGTGCGCATGAGCAAGGCTGCCGTCGATCGTAGCCTCCCCTTCGTCAAGGTTTTTGCCCGTATTGAAGGACTTGATGCCCACGGTCGCTCGCTGGAGATACGTAGCGAATACCGCGACTAAGAACAATTTTTTAAATAATACCCCCACTCAAAAAAAATACCATGATTTCTCTGCGCTACACCCCGCTACCCGCTAGCCTTTACAAGGAAAACCGTGACCGCCTCGCAGCCAAGCTGCCAGCAGGCAGCCTCGTCATCGTACACTCCAACGACGTGTACCCCACCAATGCTGATGGCACACATTTCTTTCACCAGAATGCGAATCTCTTTTACCTCACAGGCATCGACCAAGAGGAGAGTACGCTGCTCATGCAAGTAGCGGAGGATGGTGCACATCACGATATCCTCTTGCTGCGCGAGACCAATGAGCAAATTGCCATCTGGGAGGGCGCTCGCCTTGAGAAAGAAGAAGGTAGCCAGATTAGCGGTATCGAGGAGGTGATCTGGAGTGATAATTACCAGAGTCTTATCGCCGAGTTGATGCCTGAGAATAAGCAAATCTGGCTCGAGCGCGACAATCATCCACGCCGCCTCACCTATGTCCAAACGCGTAACGAGCGCATGGCCGATGCCCTCAAGGCAAATTACCCTGATTCTACGTATGAGAGCATCTATGATATTCTCACCAAACTACGCCTCGTCAAGCATGAGGAGGAAATTGAGCAACTGCGTCGCGCCTGCCGCAGCACGGGCGAGGGCTTTATTGACCTGCTGCCACAAGTGAAGGCAGGCATGGGGGAATGGGAGATAGAAGGTATTCTCGCTGTGGGTTACATGCGCCGCCGCTCCCGCAAGTTCTCCTTCTCCCCTATTATCGCCAGCGGAGCCAACAGCTGCGTGCTACACTACATCAGCAACCATACCGCAACAAAGGATGGCGATCTTATTCTGCTCGATATTGGTGCGGAGTATGGACATTATGCAGGCGATATGTCCCGCACCATCCCTGCTAACGGTTGCTATAGCCCTCGCCAGCGAGCCGTCTACAACGCCTGCTTAGCGGTGCATAAAAAAGCGAAGCAGCTGATGCTCCCAGGCATTGTGAAGGTTGACTTTGAGCGAGATGTACGCGCCTTTATGGCTATCCAGCTTCTTGAGCTAGGGCTTATTACCCAAGCTGAAATTGATGAGCACCCCTCGGATCCCCCAGCTGTGCGCCGCTACTATATGCATGGATGCAGTCATAGCTTGGGCATTGATGTGCACGACATCTGCCCAGCGGATGCAATTTTTGCAGAGAATCAAGTCTGGACAATCGAGCCGGGCATCTATATCCCTGCTGAGAGTATTGGCATCCGCATTGAGACAGATGTGGTGGTCAAGTCTGACGGCGTGGAGGATTTGCTGGGCTTTGTCCCCATCGAGGTTGAGGAAATTGAGGCTGCTATGCGCGGCTAATGCGCGAAAGCGATGCTCTCAAGCAGCTATGCTGGATGGTCCCGCGTGCTAGCCAGTCCTAGTTGAGCGCCCACGCCCCATGTAGCCTTAGTGTTGCAGGGCAAGGGTGCAGGTTTCACCTCGCTGAGGGCTCTTCACCTGTAGGGTCTTGTTGTTGAGCTAGCGCAGAGGTGGTGAATCTTGGTGGTTTAGGGCTCAATAATATAAATGCGCCCTTGCCGCCGCTCTAGTATTCTACCCTTGCTGAGGTTCACGCGGTGTTTCTTGTTGCCGTCCTCAAGTAATTTAAGGCTCTCCTCAATTATTCGCTCGCTAAGATCACTCACGTCCTGCGCTCGCAGGTAATGGTGTATGATCGCCTTGATGAGCGCTGGGCTTTTCGTTCGCAGGCTTGGCAGGTGAAGCCTACCCTGTGGGTCATTGATCGCTAGCAGGCTGATGGCCTCGCTTAGCGCATCTGTTTGCTCCGCTTGTAGTCTGGCCGATCGCGCGATGATGGGGATGCAGTCACGATCCATGACCTCGCAGAGCTGCGGGATAATTTGATGGCGTAGTTTGTTGCGCGTCGCCTCGGTCTCATCGTTGGTATGATCATCACACCAGCTAATACCTCTTGTTTGCAGGTAGTTGCTTATCTCGCTGCGGCGGCTCTCCAACAGGGGGCGCAGCCAGCTGATGCCGTGATCATCGGTGAGGATGGGGCGCATGCCAAGGGCTCCTACAGAGCCCCTAGCAAGGCGGAAAATGGCTGTCTCGGCTTGGTCGTCGGCATGGTGCCCTAGCAGGATGAGCTTGCTGCCTTGCTCGCAGGCTTGCTGCTGGAGCCAGTCACGCCGCTGCTCGCGCGCGACGCTCTCAAAGGATTTTCCACATGCTGCGACAAGGGATGGAATGTCAACGCGTATTTCTGCATAGCTGATCCCGAGGCGTTGGCAGAGTTCGCGGCAGTGCTGAGCATCGCTATCTGCTGCCTCACCGCGTAAGCCATGGTGCATGTGGCAGGCGTGGGTGCGGATGCCTGCGGCCTCAAGGAGGTGGAGCAGGGCGCTCGAGTCGCGGCCCCCACTGAGTCCTAGGATGACAGCGTGGTCGCTCTCTCGCATGAGTTGCAGGCAGGATGGGTGGAGTTGGGGACGTTGCATTTTGGTTGGGGGGGGCTGTAAAAAAACCCAGCGCTTGATAGCGATGGGCTTTAAATCTTGTTTTAGTCGCGCTGACGACGGTTCCTTTTCTTTTTCTTGGTCTCGTTACCTTGCTTCTCCGCGAGCCATGGGGCTACTTTCTTGTATTGGGAGTAGATGTCGGGCTCATCGAGGTCGAGTTCAATGGCTGCAACGCGTCCGCTGGCGTAGGCGACGACGATGGAGCTGGCGTGACGCTCTGCTGAGGGTAATACCATGCGGCGGAAGTCCTCAATATTCTTGACGCTTTGTCCGTTGACGGGGATGCCATCAGAGAGCCATGGGAGCTCGTCAAGGCGTTGCTTGACGATGCGAATTTCGGAGTTGGGGTTCTCTGGGTCGCTAGAGGCATCTGTCCAGCTGACGTAGGAGACGCTTTTCTCATTGGCTGTAAAGAGGTCGTCACTACCGATGTCGTGGCGGGTGTCGCCAGGGCAGTGGAAGATGGAGGATATTTTCATCTTGCGCTGCTTACCTGGCAGCACAACGCTATCCATCTGTGGGGCAATGCTCATCCACCAAGCTTCGCTCTCATTCATTTCCTCTGTTTCCTCGTTATCATCCATGCCGCTGGTGGGTAGGGTGTTGCTGTTGATCATGTCCTGACTGTATTGGTTGCCAAGTTGGGCTAGCTGCTTCATGTTCGCCGTGCACTTGGTAATTTGAGCAGACTTGAGATGTGCCATGATGAGGGGCGCCCCAATACCTGCTAATAATCCTAGAATGGCGATGACAACGATGAGTTCAATAAGGGTGAAACCTGATTTTTTGCGAAGGAGAGGTAAGTACATAGCTATGTCACAGTCTAGCAAAATCTCAGATTGGCGCAAGTAAAAAATGCGCGTTTTGGTCGATGCTGACAGCAATTTTTTTTATTTGCACAATCTTGTTATGAAGCCGCAATATTTTCTTGCAAAGGCCCTTGACAGGGGATAGTATCAAAGGTGCAAAAGGGCTTGGTGCCCGCTGCAAATAAACCAATTACAGATAGAAATACAATCTGATATGAAAGAATCGAATGTTGATATGAACATTACCATTACTGGCCGCCACATTGAAATTACAACAGCTATCCGCGAATTCGCCACCAAGAAAATTCAAGGTATCCACATTGATTATCCTCACATCATTGAGGCGCGTGTGGTTGTTGATGTCCAAAAGGATCGCCAAACCGCCGAGGTGGTACTCTTTTGTGCCGATCATATCACTATTCAGGCTTCGACCACTGGGGCAGATCTCTACGCTGCAATTGATGAGACAATCTCCAAGATTATGCGCCGTATGCGTAAGCATAAGACACGCATCCTAAAGCATTACCGACCTCATCGCGCGGAGAGTATCCGCAAGCTTGATGAGAAGGTATACCAAGAAGATTTGCTGGATATGGATATTGACCCAGATGCTGCTGAGGATCCCAAGCCTGTACGCATCAGTCGTGAGGGCTATGATCTCAAGACGATGTACAAGGAAAATGCGATCATGGAGCTTGAGCTCTCTGGCAAGCCCTTCATCCTTTACCGCAATGCTCGTCGCAATGTGCTTCAGATCGTTTATCGTCTGATGCCTGGTGAGTACTCAATTATTGAATTGGGCTCTGAGCTTAAAGCTTAACGCTAAATCTCAATACGCAAAACACCCTTGATGCTGATGCATCAAGGGTGTTTTTTAATAGGGCCACAGGGACTCGAACCCCAAATGACGGAACCAGAAACCGGTGTGTTGCCAATTACACCATAGCCCCATTTAGACGGGCGAATTATACGGATTTCGCAGCTTCGAGTCAAGTCTCTTGTTGATTTTCCTCATTATTTCGTTGAAAAACTTTGAGGGCTAGAGCTTCTCCGCATCAGCCTGCGTCAATGGTAAGCGTGGTTAAGGGGGCGGACAGAGCTGTGATGACGCTATCAATGAGCATTCCCTACGGCGGCAAAGCCTCCATATCTGATTATCTGTATTGATATGAAAATGAGTGCGCTATTTAGCAACAAGGGTCTGGATGAGTTGCTGATTTTTGCTCGTTTTGGGCTCTCGTTGCCTGTGATGATGAATCTGAGATTCTGGCGCTAGTCTCGTTGCTTTCCTTGTTGATGCGCGCGTGAAGGCGCTCAGCTCTGATTAAGCTTGCTAGCGAGCATATGCCTTGATATAATGCGCGCCAGTATGAAACCACTTACAAAACTTGGAGAAGCAGTAGACACACAAGGCAGCACCTGGGAGCTCTGGGAGCGTGACGGCGTGCTCTCTCTCCTCCAAGATGGGACGCAGTGTGCATCTTCCTTTACCCATGGTAGTGACGACGCTATGGCCGATGTTGCTCTCGCTCCTATTGAGCGTGCGACGCAGCCCATCATTATGTTTGCAGGTTTGGGTCTGGGTTACGCCTTGGCGATGACTGCAGATGGCATCAGGCGTGATAAGGCAAAGTTCATTGTAGCTGAGCCCGTACCCGCTATTGTTGAGTGGAACAAGAAGTATGGTGAGAATGCACCAATGATGGTGAATGATCCCCGTATTGAGATTGAGTATAGCTCGGCTGCTGATCTCTGCCGTAAGCGCTCAGGATCCTTGCATGCAATTATGATTAATCATACGCATGGAAAGTTTGATCTTTCGGTGGCTGATGCACAGGCCTACTTTAATGCCCTCAAGGGTGGCAGCATGCTGGTTATTGCAATTGGTAGGACCGATCGTCGTCTGGAGACTACGCTTCGTCGCGCTGGTTTCCACGTTGATTTTACGCATGTTGCGGCTGCTTCAAAGGGTAAGCAGATGCGTCAGCATACGCTTCTCATGGCCCTCCGTGGCCGATTTGTATCCTTTGCCGCACGTGGTGAAGAAGCAAAAAGTGAAGAAGCACGCGGTGAAGAAGCAAAAAGCGAGGGATAAGTTTCTCGCATTGCAGGCCTTTGGCGTTATTTAATTCACGCGGGCCTGCTTATTTGCCTAGGCAGAACTGGGAGAAAATTGCCCCCAGTAGTTCCTCTGTATCCACCTTGCCTGAGATGCTCCCCAGCGCCTCAAGGCAGTCGCGTAGCTCCATTGCGCAGAACTCTGGTGACATCCCCTGCTGTAAGCAGCCGATGCCTGCATTGAGATAATCTAAGGCTAAGTCCAAGGCTGCGCGGTGGCGCAGATTAATTGCCGCCAAGCTGTCGAGCTCGGCGTGCCCCTGAAGGAAAAGCTGCTCGATACGCGTCTCAAGACCCTCTCGTCCCTGCCCCGAAGCGCAGGAGAAGGCAATGGCCTCACCTGCTTCCAGTATAGGCTGCCAGCTCGCATGTATGCCTAAATCGCACTTGTTGAGCAGGGTGATACTCTTGCCGCCCTCAGGCAGCTCCAAGTCATCAGGCTCAGCGCTCGCGTCAATTACCTGCAAGACTAAGTCTGCCTCGGAGCCAGCGCGACGGCTGCGCTCCATACCAGCAAGTTCTATCGCATCATTGCTCTCGCGCAGACCGGCTGTGTCAATGAGTCGTAGACAGAGACCACCCAGATTCACGCGCTCCTCGATGGTGTCGCGCGTCGTGCCTGCTAGCTCGCTAACAATTGCTCGATCAAAGCCAAGCAGGCAGTTGAGGAGGCTTGATTTGCCTGCATTGGGGGCGCCCACGATGGCCGTGCGCAGCCCCTCACGCAGCAGACGACCCTCGTCAGCTGTTGAGAGCAATCCCTTGAGAGCGTCTCCAATTGAGGATAATCCATCGCAGAGTGTTAGCGTGGTATCGGGGCTAATATCCTCCTCGGGGAAATCGATATAGGCCTCCACATGCGCCATCAGTCGGAGCAGCTCATCAATACTGAGTTGTACCTGAGTGCTAATGGCTCCGCCCAATTGATTCTGGGCTGCACGCAGTGCGAGGTCAGAGCCTGCTGCAATCACATCCATGATGGCCTCAGCCTGTGTTAAATCTAGCTTGCCATTCTCAAAGGCTCGGCGTGAGAACTCGCCGGGCTCGGCGGCTTGGGCTCCGCAGGCCATGAGTCGCTCGATGACGCGGCGGACGACGAGGATGCCTCCATGGCAGGATATCTCCACAACATCTTCGCCTGTAAAGCTAGCTGGTGCGGCAAAGTAGCAAGCGACGACCTCATCAAGCACGCGGCTCTGCGCATCCTTGATGCGGCAGAATGTGGCCTGTCGTGGGATTAAGTTCTTGGTCGCGGCTTGCGCAAAGATTTCATGTGAGCCTGAGCCCGTCATGCGAATCACGGCTAGAGCGGCCGTGCCGAGGGGGGTCGCGAGGGCGACAACGCAGGGGGGCTCAAATGGGGAGGCTGCTTTCATCAGGGTGCTATTATAGCAGCTTTGGAGATAATGAGCAACTGCAAGTCGTCATCAATCCGCGCTCGGCTGCAGGCGGCAGCTGCCAGTGTACGCTTTCTTGCGCGACTTCCATTTAGCAGAGGGCTTGAGGATGTCGTAGTATTCTCGCTGCGCGACGTCGTCTCGGTAGATGGAGTAGTTGCGTGGGTTTTTCTGCATGAGATTTTTGCATCTGCGGCAGAAGTTGACGTAACGGTAGATAAATCCATGCGCCCAGTAAAAGGGTGCTGGAGCATCGGGCACGAGACTAAGCCACTCCTGATGTGCGCGGTCTGACCATGCTAGATTCTCCCCAGTGCAGACAAAGGTAGAGGTGAGGATAGGGACGCAGTGGAACTGCACGCGCTGACGTACGAGATCTCGGAAGAAGACTAAATCACTCACACAGCGCCACTTGGTGTTATACTGCATCTGGCGCGCGCGAAAAGCGCTGGCTTGGTAGAATGATGAGTTGGTGATGCAGACGCAGTTGAGCCATGATGTGGGGAGGGTCGGCAGCACGGGGCTACGATGGCAGATGTAGTGCAGGTTCTTATCTAAGATGATGTAGGAGCCAAGTAGCACCTCGGCCTTGGGGTGCATGACAAAGAGCTTAGAGATGCTCAGCAATACGCTAGGCAGGTACTGCTCATCGCAGTTAAGATGGGCGGTGATGTCGGTGTTTTCAGGCATCTTAGCCCATGCGATGTTGATGGCATCATACATTCCTTTGTCTGGTGCTGACTCGTAGCTAAAGGTGTATCCTGGTAGGTTGTTATGCTGGCTTTCCCATTGCTCAAGCCACTCAGCGCTACCATCCGCAGAGCCTCCATCTTGGATATGGTGGTGAACCTCGATGCCCTGAATAACTTGGTCAACTACAGAGCGAACGCAGCCGGGGAGCCATGCGATGCCGTTGTAGCAGGGGGTGACGATGTAAAACTTCTTCATATACTGTGTTTATCCTACAGGATATAGCGTTGGAAATCAACTCAATTCTCCCACGTCGCTTGTCTAAAAAAGGGTTGCCTTATTTGGGTTGAGCAGCTACAATCACATCAAACAATAGATATGGCCCAACGACTCAAAATCCTCCTCGGTTGCTATGCCTGCGGCCCCAATTATGGCTCCGAATCAGGCATGGGCTGGAACTTTGCTATGCAGATTGCTAAGCACCATGAGGTGCATGTGATTGTAGAGAAGTATGAGTTTGAGGAGAAGGTGATGCGCTATATCGAGGCGCATCCTGAGGAGGTGAAGAACATGAGCTTCCATTTCATCCCGCGTGAGCATCATGAGGTGCTGCGCAAGATTTGGCCACCGAGTTATTATTGGTTCTACAAGGTTTGGATGCGCAAGGCTTATGCCCTTGCAAAGGTGCTGGATGTGCAGCATGATTTTGATCTTGCTCATCAGATTACCATCGCAGGCTATCGTCAACCGGGCTATCTCTGGAAGCTGGGTAAGCCCTATGTTTGGGGACCTGTTGGGGGCCATACAAACAGCCCTTGGTGCTTGCTGCGCAGCCTTGGCATGCGTGGCTTCCTGCATTTTAATGCGCGCAATATCATCAATGAGATTCAAAAGCGCTGGGGTTTGCCCTCACGCGCTGCCGCCAAGCATGCCCATACAATTTTAACGAGCAATAGCACAGCGCAGCGCGAGATTCTCGCCTACTGGGGTCGCGAGACGACCTTCATGTCTGAGATTGGCTGTGATGCCAATGCGCAGGTGCCCAATCCTACCGAGCATAAGCAGGGCGAGCCTCTTAAGATATGTTGGGTGGGTGAGACTGTCATGGGTAAGGCTGCTAATATCCTGCTTGAGGCGCTCACTCTCTGCGAGCAGCCCATGGAGCTGCATGCCTATGGGCGAGGTGCTCGTCTGGAGACTTGGCGTAAGATGGCTCGGGATATGGGGCTGGAGGATCGCGTCACCTTTCACGGCTTTGTGCCGCAGGAGGAGGTCTGGGCGATGATGAGGCAATCTCATGTCCTCTGCATCACGAGCATTCGCGATGATACCTCTGCGGTTGTACTGGAGGCCTTCCGCTATGCGCTGCCGGTGATTGCTCTGGATTATACAGGCTTCCGCGATGCGATCACGGCAGACTGCGGAATCAAGATTCCTACGATTAACAAGAAGCAGATTGTGAAGGACTACGCTCGTCACCTTGATGCACTCGCGCTGGATGAGGTGGAGCGCCGCCGCCTTTCTGCTGGTGCTCTGGAGCGCAGCCGTGACTACACTTGGGAGGCCAAGATGGTTATTCTTAACAAGATTTATAGCGAAGCTTGCCCTGAGTCGAGGCATGGAACTTGAGCTGGACAATAAAAAGCCCCTGCAATGATTTTGCAGAGGCTTTTTTAGCTTTGTGCTCAGGGAGTTTTATTGCTTACTCACCGCGCAGGGCTTTGATGTAGTCCTCATTGAGTTGCTCCCAAGGCAGACCCTCGCGGCCCATGTGGCCGTAGTTTGTGCTGCTGCGGAAGATGGGATTACGCAGGCCGAGTGTCTTGGCGATGTCAGCAGGCTTGAATGAGAAGATGCTCTGCACGCGCTCAATGATGATGCTGCTATCCACGCGGTCATTATCGTTGTTCTTGATGTCAAGCATGATGGAGATGGGCTCGGCCTTGCCGATGGCGTAGGCTACCTGCAACTCGCAGTGATCTGCGAGGCCTGCGGCGACGATGTGCTTGGCGACCCAGCGGCACATGTAGGCGCCGCTGCGGTCTACTTTGGTGCAGTCTTTGCCTGAGAAGGCACCACCTCCGTGACGACCCATGCCACCATAGGTGTCGACGATAATCTTGCGACCTGTGAGACCAGAGTCTCCATTAGGACCACCGATGACAAAGCGTCCTGTGGGGTTGATGAAGAACTCGGTGTTCTCCGTGATGAGCTCGGATGGGAGGACGCGGCGGATGATGACCTCGCCAAAGGCGCGGAGCTCTTCGATGCTGACCTCGGGGCGATGCTGGGTGCTGAGTACGACGTTGAGGATGCTCTCAGGGCGACCTTGGTCATCGTATTGGATGGCAACTTGGCTCTTGCTATCGGGGCGCAGCCAGCTGACCTCGCCTGTGTGGCGGGCCCGTGCGAGCTCCATCATGATGCGATGTGAGTACATGATGGGGGCTGGCATGTACTCGGGGGTCTCGTTGCTGGCGTAGCCGAACATGATACCTTGGTCACCAGCTCCTTGTTCGCAACCATCCTTGCCGTCTGCGGCGCGGGCGTCAACGCCTTGGGCGATGTCGGGGCTCTGCTGGGAGAGGAGGTTGGTGATAACGATGCTCTTGGTGTTAAAGATGGGGTCATCGCTCTCTGTGCTGTAGCCGATTTTGTCAACGGCGTCTCGCACGATTTGCTCGTAGTTGAGCTTGGCCTTGGTGGTGATTTCACCAGCGAGGATGACGTGATGGTCCTTGACGAGGGTTTCGCAGGCGACGCGGCTGTTGGGGTCTTGCTCAAGGCAGGCGTCGAGGACGCTATCGGAGATGAGATCTGCAATTTTGTCGGGATGGCCTTCGCCAACGGACTCGGAGCTAAATATATGTCTTTTCTTCATGTTGTGAGGTTTAAAGCGGTTTTGAAGTGGCTCAGGCCGTCATTGAGTGTCATTTTCGGCTCTTGGAGGCTACTTGCTATGCTGTTTGCAACGAGTTGAACCTTGTTCCCATAGGATGGGTCAGGTGTCAGCAGGTTGCTGATGATGTCAAAATGCAGGCTCAGAGGGCTGCGATAATTCTGCGCATCGAGGGTAAATTGGCGGAAGCCCATATCGTAGAGTTCCTGCTTGCGCTGGACGCTCAGGATGCTGCTGGGGCCTGCGGTGGCATCAAAGGGGTCAATCTTGTCAGCAATTTGCTTGGCGTAAACATAGGCTCGACCATTGTAGGGGTTGTGGCGGATGTTGCTCAGCTCCTGAAGCTGCTCAAAGCGCAGGGGGAAGTTGCGCGGGAAGAGGTCGTTGCTGGTGATGATGTATTTCTCAGGCTGCTTGAGAGCCTTGATGATGCTGTCACGCACGGCATCGGCTGGGTGCAGGGAGACGAGATCGTAGCTCTGGGTGAGCTTCTCATAGAGGGCTGCTGTGCGTTTGACTCGTTGGCCGATGATGCGGTTGGCGTGAGCGTAGATGGCTAGCTGGGGGAAGTGCTCTCGCAGCTTGTCACGCAGTCCGTCATGGGCGACGAGCACGGCGCACTTGTCCTTGGGTAGGCGATCGACGAGCTCCTGACAGAGGAGGATACCGTAGTTGTCCTGAAGGTCCAGCTCGCTGAGGAAGGGGTTGTCAAAGCTGAGGATGACGCCAGTATCCAAGGCTTTGTATTTCTCTAAATGTTGTAGGTAAAGAGCCTGGTTGATGGGGAAGCGCTGCTCATGCCAGTCCAGTGACCAGAGGCAGGCAGGCTGGGCGATCACATGACCAAACTTGACAATCGGGCAGTGTTGATTAAAGAAGTGCAAGCTGTTGATGAGGAGCTGATCAAAGCGCAGCGCGCCACCTATCATCCAATGCGCCTCGGGGAGGGCATCTTTTTTGATGTAAGTCAGGTCAGGATTAGGGGCGCTACTCATATGCTGGTCTTGTAGGGGGTGATGGTCTCCCAGTAGTGCTGGCGCAGGCGTTGCATCTGGGTCTCATCGGGCGCATCCTTGCGGAGGCTGAAGTGCATGAGGTTGCTGATGAGCGTGACGGCATTGGCGATGCCTCGTCCCTGGATTTTGAAGTGGCGGAAGCCCATATCATAGAGTCGCTGGAGCTCGGGGTCACTGAGCGCCAAGACGTTGATTTTCTCATCGCTGAGCATGCCGGGGATATTGCTGCATCCGTTCTTCATCATCAGCTTTTGGAACTTGCGGTCATCTGCTCCGATGTAGTTGAGTGAGCTTTCGGAGAGGGACTTGTAGTGCAGGTGTCGTATGGGGCAGTTGCGCATGCAGTACTCATTGATAATGATGATGCAGCGATCCTTATCGGGGAGTTGCTCAAGGAAGCTTGGCTTGATGACGTCATCGGGGTGTACCATGACGTGATCGTACTCGTCAAGGTAGCGTTGGTAGAGGTCGAGCTTGCCTGCTCCGTGCTCACAGGTAATCTTGAGGATGGAGCTAATTCGCTTGAGCTTGGGGTAGCTGGTCTTGATGTGCTCATTGAGTACATCGGCGCTGAGGATGATGGCGTTTTGCCCTGTTGGGTTATTTTCCTCTGCGGCTTGGCAGAGGATGTTGCCAAGGTGCTGCTTGAGCTCCTCCTTCGCCAATAGTTGGTTGGAGAAGGTGAGTAGCAGGGCGATGTGGCGATCGGCATAGCCTTTGATCGCGGCTTGGATACTGGGAGCCGTACCCTGTAGGTGGGGGAGGACACGCCCGCTATTCCATGTGCAGAGGGGTGAGCCGTGCACCATGCCAAAGACCTTGGGTATCTGAAGTTTATCAGCGCAGAAGTCGGAGTAGTGCAGCAGCTCCCGATCAAAGGCAAAGGCTCCCGAGACGTCCCATTGGGCTTCGGGCCATAGCTGGTTGATGTAGGTGGTGGCTGTGCTCATGTCGCTGATGGCGGATGATAGCAACTTTCTGCCATATGCGCAAGCGCATAGTTGAAGTTTGGGAGGGCTAGCTTGGCTAGCTGCTTTAGGACTTTTTGCGTTGGGGTAAGATGCCGCGCATCTCAAGCAGGGCGTCGATGTTGGGCTCACGACCCATGAACTTGCGGTAGAGCTCGCTGGCAGGCATGCTGTCTCCATTGCTAAAGATTTTGTCTCGGTAGCTGGCGCCTGTTGCCTTGTTGTTGATGCCCTCTTTTTGGAAGCGCGTGTAGGCGTCAGCGGCGAGATTGTCGGCCCACATGTAGGAGTAGTAGCCTGCTGCATAGCCTCCGTTCATGCAGTGTGTGAGTCGATGCATGATGGATGGAACCTTTGTCGTGGAGGGGGCGCGCCAGTCCGCGAGGAGGCTGTCTGTGGACTCGTTGAGATCCTTGTCGCGGAAGAGCTTGTCATAGTTGATGTGCATCTCCAGATCAAGCTTGGCGACGCTGAGGTGGCCCATCAGGGCGCTAGCAGGGCGGAAGTATTTGCTTTTTTGGAGCTTTGCGATGAGTGCATCGGGGAGTGGAGCTCCTGTGCTGTAGTGCTTGGCATGCTTCTTCAAGAAGTCGGGCTCCCATGCCCAGAACTCGAGCATCTGGCTGGGTTGCTCCACAAAGTCCCAGGCGACATTGGTGCCAGAGTGAGTGGTGATCTCCGTATCGCTGAGCATGCAGTGCAGAGCGTGCCCAAACTCGTGGAAGAGCACGACAAGGTCGCTATGTGAGATGAGGGCTGGCTGTCCTTTTAAAGGAGGGGTGAAGTTACCTGCAATGGCGGCGAGGTGGGGGGCATGGGGCTGGCCATTGGTGCCAGAGATGCCTGAGCGGATGGGCATGACCCATGCGCCAGCGCGCTTGCTTTCGCGAGGGAAGCTGTCGAGGTAGAAGGATCCTAGATGCAGCTTGCTGCTTGCGTCGATGATTTCATAGACCTCTACATCTGGATGCCAGACCTCTACCATGCCCTTGGGTGTGTTCTCTCCGGGCTTGGGGCAGTAGGTGTCGAGGCGCTTTGTTGAGAAGTTGAAGAGCTCGCCAAAGTAGCTAAACATGCCATCGCGCAGATGCTCGTAGTTGAGGTAGGGGCGCAGCTCCTCGCTGTTGAAGTTATTTTGCTGCTCGGAGATCATGTTGCCGTAGTAGCGGCTGTCCCATGGGTTGATGGCTGTGCAGGGAGTGTCTGTCTGCTCGCTGATAAAGGCGAGCAGGTCGATGTTCTCTTGGTCAAAGCTGTTCTTGTTCTTCTTGTAGACCGCGTCGATAAAGTGCAGGGCATTGTTGCCCGAGCCGAGCATGCGGCGAGCTGTGGTGAGGTTGGCGTAGTTGCCAAAGTTAAGAATCTGTGCGAGCTCGGTGCGCAGCTTTAGGATGCGCTGCACGAGTGGCTCATTGCGATAGGGGGCGATTTGAGCGGTCTTGCAGGAGCCCTCCCAGCAGATGCGGCGCAGCGACTCGTTGCTGCAGTTGCGCATGACGGGGCCGTAGCTGGAGTAGTCCTGAGAGATGAGCCATTGGGGCGCCTCGGGTGTGCCGTAACCCTTGGCAAGGGCTGCTTGTGCGGCGAGGCTCTTCCAGTTGTCGCTGAGTCCATCGAGCTGCTTTTCATCACTCACGATGTGTTGCCAAGCTTTCGCGGAGTCGAGGACATTCTGCCCGAACTTGTTGGAGAGTTGTCCGAGCTCTTCATTGATTTGGGCGACTCGGGCTTTTTGCTCAGGATTGAGCTCGGCACCTTGGTCGCGGAAGCTATTGATGACTTGGCTAACGAAGCGCTGCTTGGCAGGGCTGAGTGTCGTTACCCAGTCTTGGAGGGATGCTTTTT
This sequence comes from uncultured Verrucomicrobiales bacterium, assembly GCA_947039485.1. GTDB lineage: Bacteria > Verrucomicrobiota > Verrucomicrobiia > Verrucomicrobiales > Akkermansiaceae > Akkermansia. The sequence continues at coordinate 22,396 of CAMQZC010000011.1, forward strand.
TGAGGTTTTGCCAGAGGGCCTCATTGGATGTTGTTTTTGCGCTGTGGCTGCTCTCGATGCTGATGAGTTCCGTCTTGGCCTTGCGCAGCTCATCATTATCAACGAGGGTGCTGAGGTGCGCGATGCTCATGTAGCTAGCGCTTACATCGCGCCCCAAGCTATCAATGAGACCAAAGGTGTTCTCATAGGTCATCTCTCCCTCTTGCAGCTTGGCGATGCTATCGAGCTTTTGGTTAGCTTCGCTGACGGCCTGGCTCATGATGCTTGCTGCCTCTCTTGGCTTTACCTTCGTCCACTTAGGGTAGAACTCCTTCAATAACGCAGCCGTGTTTGGACTGCTGATTTCCTTGCTTGTTGAGGGGGGCGTCAGGCTGGTGTTGGCAAACAGGGATGTGGCAACAAAGCTATAAGCGACAAGGGATAGGAGTAAATGAGTTGGGGACATGGAACTAGGGCAAATAGGACTGTCTTAGAGTGAAAAATAGAGCAGTCCATGGGCTATTAATTCCAAACATGTTAGCATTTTCCCTCCTAAAGGTCAATTCAGCTTTGTGTATGTATCGCGTGTTTTTAGATTCTATTCTAATATCATTTGAATAATCACAGGTAGTATTTTCCCTGTGAGCGACTTATGCCGAAGCGCCCGGGTGAGGGGCGCTTGGTTTTTTTATTGAGACTTAGATAGTTCTAAAATGGCAGCCTCGGCATGCGGGTGACCTTGAGTGAGGGCTAGCTGGTAGTTCTCGAGCGCCTTTTGCGTATCTTGCTCACAGCCCTGACCCATCTCGTAGCACTCTGCCAGTCCGAATTGAGCCTCGGAGAGTCCTTGCACAGCGGCAGCGTAGCAGTGGTCAAAGCCGCGTTTGAATGCAGCATCCTGCTCATCCTGCTCCTCATCCTCATCATCCTCCATGTTCTCGGCGAGTTTGATCTCATGCAGGGCAAGGTTGTAGAGTGCGCGTGCGTGGCCGAGTTTGGCGGCGGCCTCATTGTAGCTCAGTGCCTGCTGCGCATTAGCTGCGACACCATGTCCCTGGCTGTAGCAGCTGGCGAGGTTGAACATAGCCTCTGCATGCCCCTGCAGCGCCGCCTTGCGGAACCATACAACTGCCTGTGCGAGGTCTTTTCTCACCCCAGTTCCCATGAGGTAGCACAGGGCGAGATTGAACTGCGCATCTGCATCCTCTTGATTCGCTGCTTTGCGGAAGCATTGTTGCGCCTTGCGCAGGTCCTGCTGGCATAGTTGCCCCATTGCGTAGCAGACTCCGAGGTTGACGAGGGCGGCGGCATCGCCTGTTTCGGCGAGGGATTTGAGTTGACTGATGCTCATGTGTGATTTTTATTGTTTGATTGGCTCCTTGGTAGGAGAGGGGTTTTGTGGTTCAAGATTGGGCTCGGCTTGGCGGATGACGTGCTCCTCTGGCAGGGCGAGGGTGGCGCGGTCGCGGGCAATTTGCTCAAAGTACTCTGGATCCTGCATCCAGCGGTAGTTGTTGAGAGCCTCCTGTTCTCGTTGGCGTGCTTTTTTGAGCAGCAGTTGGGTCTCGGCAAGCTCTTGTCGCAGGTGGTGGAGCTCAAATTGTGGTGTGAGGATGAGCATGGAGATGACGAGGCTGACGAGCACAATGAGGATGAGCCCGAGCACGGAGACCACCGAGCGGATGCCATCGTCGCGCTCCTCTAGGGCGCTGTCCTGCGCTGGCTGGATGATGCGACGTTTTCTCTTGCGGAGTAGCTGGCTAATTTTTAACATGATGTTAATATCTTAGCTGCGGCTCCCCAGCCTCTGGCTTTGTTGCTGGAGGATGTGGAGCGCGACCTTGCGGCAGCGTTGGTAGTCGAGCTTGCCATTGGGGCGTAGGGGGATGCGATCAACGGGGATGACCGCACTGGGGCACCAGTGCGAGGGGGATCGCTCATTCATGATATCATAGCGCAGGCTGGTGAGCCCATGAGCGGGGAAGTTGGGGTGGATGGTGGTGATGAGGATGAGGCGCTCAGGCGTGTGCTCTGGGTAGCAGATGCCCACGACGGCGATGAGGGGCTTGGTGTCAGGCTGACGCTTAAAGATGCGGTAGAGTAGCTGCTCAAGAGCCTCATGAGAGACAATCCCCTCTGAGAGCGCGGTGAAGCGCTCCTTGCGCCCCTCTGGCTTGAGTTGACTATCCATGCTGAGGCTCGTCATATCCTCACTGCATACCCAGTCGCGGCTAGGCAGGCTAGCCCCCTTGAGCCAGAGCATGCCCATCTGCTCGCAGGTGAATATCTGCTGGGGCTGGGAGGGGTTGGCGACGCGTAGGGCGGTGCCAGGGAGGGGGAGTTGGATACCCTCTTGCTCCAAGCTGATGGGGGCGATGGACTCGCTGAGCGCGTAGCAGTCATTGGCCTTGAGCCCAAGCTCCTCTTGGAGGGACATGCGCAGCTCGTTGCTGAGCATGTCGCCTGTGCTCAGCAGGTACTTAGGACAATGCTTTGGCTGAATGACGGGCTTGTTCTTGAGCGCGATGCGCAGCAAATCGGGAGTCGTCATCATGAGCCCCACTTGATAATTCTTCACGAGCTGAAAGATGCGCTTTGAGGCCTGAGGGATGGTGTAGGTGATGATGTCGAGCCCTTGGAGTAGGGGGAAGATGAGCCCCATATTCAGCCCCATATTATGGTAGTAGGGGAGGCTGCTGAGCGCACTCTCATTATTATCAAGGTTGATGCAGCTCATGAGCTGAATCTGACTGCTAAGCACCATGCGGTGGCTGACAGGGTAGGCCTTGGGGTGACCTGTCGTGCCGCCACTAAAGAGCAGTAAAGTCTCATCATCGATGCTCTTGAGCGAGGCTCCCAGCTTGGGGAAAAGGACGTTGCTGGGCATATTGCGGGCGAGGGCCCCCCAGACGCGCATGCGCAGGCTACCCAGCTCAGGGATAAGCTCATTGAGCATGATCAGGTCGCGGCTAGGCGGCCAGTTAAAGTGCTGGAGCCTTTTAAAGCAGTGATTCTCTGTGATGTAATGACTTACATTTGATTTCTCCATGATATCCTTGACCATGTTGCTATCGAGGTCATAATTGATATTCACTGGGCTGATGCCCGCGAGGATGCAGGCCACATTCGCAATCACTGCCGAGCGGCAGGGCGGTAGGATAATACCCATGCGCATGCTCTGGCTATAGCGCTTGCGTAGCAGACGCGCGAGAGGCACGACAATATTGAGTAGCTGATCGTAGGAGAGGATGCTATCATCCACCCCATCAATGACGCTGGCTTGTGGGTGACGGATCAGGGCTTGGAGAATCTCCATGGCGAGATTGCCCTTTACCAGCTCAGGGAGCAAATCGAGCTCCGTGCTTGAGGCCTCCATCCATGACAGGCGTATCTCCCCCATGCGCTTGGGCTGCTGGGGGATGGGTGGCATCGAGCGCAGCGCAAGGCGGTCATAGGACTCAGGGCACTCAATGCGGCATAAGTAATCACCGCGCTTGCTCATACCTACATAGAGAGGCGTGAGCGGCAGTGGGATACTGCAAATATAGCGCAGCAAATCCTGAGGCACGCTATCGATAGCCTGAGGAGTATGAGGGCGTGGGCTGTAGAGTAGTACCAGCTTATAGCCCTGCTGCATGTGGGCTCGTATCTGGCCGGTGACCTTGTCGATCTTATCGAGGGTCGAGGAGAATCGGATGCCAGCCGCGCGCTGGTTGCCAAGGTAGTTGAGGATGTCCTTATCGGGTAGATGATTCTCATCGACCAACCAAGAGATGGGTGATTGGTCCCCAAGCTGTTGGCTTAGTTGCGTAAGGACATTGAGGTCAACCCGGCTAGGAACCAATAGACAAGCTGTCCCAGAGAGAGATTGCATCGAAGCTGTGCTGACTATTGACATCCCTTAGAGTTTAGCACAAGAATGCTGCGCTGGCAATTTACTAAATACAAAAAACAGCGATTTTTAAGTTCTCTAATCTGAAGCCTCATCGGAGAACACAGACATACCCGCAAGCATCAGACTGCGGGTACCCTCCCCGGTATGCTTGAGCCGCAACCAGCGCGTATCCTCTGGCATCAATTCCCCATCAAATCGGTCAGCCCACTCCACCAAGAGTGCAAAATCGCTGCAGAGATACTCATCCCAGCCCATACCCTGTGCCTCAGCAGGGGTGTTCATGCGATAAAAATCAAAATGAGCCACAGGGATGCGACCATCACCGTGTTCATGTACCAGCGCAAAGGTAGGACTCGCGCCCACATCCGAGGCGCCCAGCCCCTGCAAAATCCCCTGAATGAGATGCGTCTTGCCAGCACCTAAATCACCGACCAGACCCAGCACATCGGCAGGCTCAAGGCAGTCCGCTAACTGGGCCCCAATGAGGCGCATTTCATCGGCTGAATGAATCGTCACTTCACCCGATAAAAAAAATTTCTCTATATTTCTCATGTTTCTTATAAAATTTTTCTTGCCAAATTGTCTGGCATGGCTATAATGTGCCAGCCCGCACTCGCGGGTGCAACCTAAAAATCACAAAAATTATGGCATACGCAGTTTTCATTACAGGCGGCAAGCAATACCGTGTGACAGTCGGCGACGTGTTCAACGTCGACCGCATCTCCGGTCTTGACCAAGACGGTGAGACATCCTTTGACAAGGTGCTCCTCATCGAAGACGAAGGCACCACCACTGTTGGTGTTCCTACCATCGAGGGCGCAACCGTGACCGCTAAGGTCATCGACGCAGCAGCTCGCGGTGTTAAGGGTGTAGCCTTCAAGTTCAAAAAGCGCAAGGGTTACCACAAAAAGAAGGGCTTCCGCGCTTCTCTTACCCGTCTCGAAATCATCGCTATCAAAGGCTGATCTCTAAGCAACTTAAACTAATAGATTTAAAAACATATGGCTCATAAGAAAGGTCAAGGTTCGGTCCGTAATGGTCGCGATTCCCGCAGCAAGCGTCTCGGCGTGAAGAAGTTTGGTGGTCAAGTTGTCATCCCTGGCAACATCATCATCCGTCAGCGTGGTACCAAGTTCAAGCCCGGTCGTGGCGTGGGCATGGGTAAGGACTACACAATTTTCTCCCTTGTTGACGGTCGCGTCTTCTTCGACCGCGAAGGTCGTCGTGTGAACGTCGTCACTCCTGAGGTTACTGAGGTTACTGAGGTTTCCGTAGTTTCCGAGGCTTAAATCGCCTAGAAAGAGATACACAAACTTTTATTCAAAAGCGACCCTCAATCGAGGGTCGCTTTTTTTTGCACTAAAAGCTGTTGGCTTGACTCAGGCTTCATCTTTGATAGAATGAGCAAATGCTTTTTAATGTAAAATCAGCTATGCTAGTAGGTGTTGTTTCCATCACATCAATCCTTAGCCTTGAGTCGTATGCTCAAGCCTCTGATTGCGTAACTCGCGTGACTGTAGAAAACCCAGGAGTACTTCCTATGATGAAGCTCGCAGAAATTAATCCTGCAGTTCGTATCAAACTCTCGGTTTCTGGTAAAGATCATGCACGCTTTAAGGGGATGCAATTCATCGTGAGCCCTGTAAAGTATGTGGAAGAAGTCACTCTGCGCCTCGGCGATCCAATTGCTAATAAATTCAAAAAAGAGGGTTATATTGTTAAAGCAAAACCCAATAAAAAGGGTATTGTCTTCATTGCTGGTGATAAGATGCGTGGTATCCCGGCTGGTGAAAGCACGCTCTGGATTGACGTTAAGCCTTCTGCTGATGCAAAAATTGGCGAGAAAATTACCATCTCAAATATTGAGCTACGTACAGGCAGCGAATCCTATAAGCACGATGAGAAAATCACTCAACCCATAGGTATGACAGTTGCCAAGGCTGGGCAAAAGGTCAAATTGCTCACAGGTGCCCCCCGCTCAAGTCTGCAATTTCGCATTCCTGGCATCATCCAGAGTAAAACTGGCGCGCTGATTGCCTGCTTTGATGCGCGCTGGGAAAGTGGCGCTGATCTTTGTGCCGATATCGACGTGCTGACAAGCCGCTCCACAGATGGTGGTCAGACTTGGTCTCCGGTGAAAGTGGCGCTAGATATTGGTGAAGGCGCCAGAAATGGTGTTGGCGACCCTTGTATTTTGCAAGATTCAACGGGTCGTATTTGGATTCAAGGACTGGGTGCTCACTTTGGAGGTGGTGCCTGCCTCTTTCGATCTACGACAGGGCAAAATCCCAAGACAACGGGGCAGTGGTATATGACCTACAGCGATGATGATGGTAAGACTTGGTCACGACAATTAGTCAACCCCACAAAGCAAGTTAAGAAGGATGAGTGGAACTGCATTCTTGCAGGCCCAGGCAACGGCATTACTACCTCGAAGGGCATCATCGTCTTCCCTGCTCAAATTTGGCAAAATGGACATAAGTATCGCTCTCGCTCCACCATTTGCTACTCCACCGATCATGGGAAGAACTGGAAGTTTGGTGAAGGCGTCCCTCACTGCACTTCTGAATGCCAAGTAGTAGAGCTGGAAAATGGCTCGATTATGATTAATGCTCGCAATGAAGCACGCAGTGGCAAGCGCGCTGTCTTTGTCACAAAAGACCTCGGAAAAACATGGCAAGCCCATGAAACTAATCTAAATACACTTGAAGAGCCCGTCTGTCAGGCTTCTATTATTAGCGTGAATAGCAAGAAGTATGGGAAACTGCTCCTCTTTTCAAACCCCAAGACAGCCCCCAGTAGGAAAGGCGCAACCTCGCGCCATTCGATGACCATTCGCTTCTCCAAGGATGAGGGTAAGACATGGAGTGATGGTTACCTCTACGATACACGAATCTCTGCTGGCTATTCCTGCTTAACGATGATTGATGAGGATTATATCGGTGTTCTCTACGAGTCCCCCATCCAGGCAGTTGGACCATGGATTACAAATATGAATTTTCAACGTATAGCACTAAGGGATATTATTGATGCTAAGTGAGTCTTGATGGGGTAATCGTGCTTTAAATACGATATTTATTCATTTTTAAGACGCCCTCTGCGCGATGCAACGGGTGTCTTTTTTGCGCCATAGGTTGTCGTGCCATTCAGTTGGTACTTCATTGCACTTAAAAAATATAATCAAAAGAACCGATCCAATAGACGTTGTATTTTATCGTTTTAAAATCGTTTTTCATCAATTGATTAATATCCGCATTAATTAGCTCAACGGGGCGTAGCGCGCCGTTGTTGATGCTTGTGCTACTTGTACTCTCGTGGGTGGCTGTAGCGAGCGTAGAGAGTATCGCTACGTTTATGCTTTAGCCAATGAGATAATAAAACAACTACCCTTACCTATCTCACTTTCAATACGTATTGAGCCACCGTGTGCCTCCAGGAAATCTTTTGAAATAGCAAGCCCAAGTCCACTACCTTGTACTTTTGTACCAGGCACTCGGAAATAACGATCAAAAATAGTCTTGTGATAACGAGGGTCTATACCCTTACCAAAATCCTTGATATAGATATCTATATTGTGCTCAAGCTGCTTTACTCCAATAATGATGCGGGAATTATCAGAAGAGTAATGAATTGCATTGGATAGCAGATTGGTAATAACCCAAGCTATTTTTTCACTATCAACAAAGAGTTTATCAATAGTTTCTGGGTATTCAATTTCAATATGACAGTTGAATCGATCAGCTAAAACCCTTGTCGCGCCTATAGCGTAATTTATAAGTTCAATAGGCTTTGTAATCTTAGGGCGCAACTGTAAAACACCCGCTTCAACTTGTGTCATTTTCAGAAGTTCGCTCGAAATGCTTAACAGACAATCACAGTGCTCACTAATGCTTTGGGCTAAAGCTGATTGCTTCTCATTTATTGGCCCAATACGGCTATCATTCAGCAATGGAAGACTCGTCATAATAGCTGATATAGGCGCTTTTAGCTCGTGCGAAATAATCGATATAAAATTGGTTTTGGCCTTGTCTAATTCCTTAAATCTTGTGATATTATTAAGCATGATTACAATTCCTGAATTTTCGGGTAAAGAAAGGTAATGTACATCAAAATAACTCTCCTTGTCATCGGCGTAAATTTTAAGAGGAGCGTCACTTACCTCATTGTTTATGCCTTGTACTAATTTACGAAGCAAATCATTTGTTAGAGCTAAATCAAGGGCCGATTTCCCAAGCATTTTTTCTGAAGAGATATTAAGAATTGAGCTAGCAATATGATTGATAAACAAAATCCTATTTTGATTATCCAAACCGATAATAGGTTCATCAATTGAGTTAATTACGATTTCAAGATACTGCTTTGTCGATATAATACGAGCCATATTACTTTGCTGAAATTGAGCCAACTCCTGAGCCATATTGTTGAATGAATATGCAACTTTGCTAAATTCTGATTTTTCATCAAAGCTCAATTTCTTATCATAATGATGATTAGAAATCTCAATAATCCCTTCTGTAAGTTTTTGGATAGGAGTTGTCAGAGCCTGAGGTATTCGAACAAGCATGAAAATCGCAATAATAACACAAAGCAGCGCAAAAAATATCATCAACACCAAGGCTTCTTGAGCTATATCTGTAGCAGATTTGGACTTCTGCTCGATGGCGTTACCGTTAAGTAATATAATTGTATTAATTGACTCACTTAAAGAGATGAGATTCTCTTTTGAACGCTCTATTTTATATGTTTTATATTGTCTTTCAAGTTGTTGAGTATGCGTTTTTTCTGAGTTCTCACTGATGTTCCTCTTCTGTAAGGAGAGGTTCTCGTCGAAAGTCGTTGCCGCAAGAGCCTGATCTTCTTCGAAATGATGAACAGCCCAAAGCATTTTCTGTGCATATTTAATCGAATTATAATTGTCCGCCAGAATATTTTCAGTATTAAGTTTAATGTGTTCGGTTGTCTGAGCCGCATAGTATCCAAAAAGAGTAATAATTGTCAGGAGCAGCCCTATAGACAGGGTTATTTTAGTTCTTATTTTCATTATGATAATATAATCAAGTCAATATTCGATTTTGAGAGTGTATTGAATAAATGTCGGTAGCGGAATGAGGCGATAATAATATTGCTTAATTTGATTTTAGGTTTTCCGATACAAACTGTGCTTATTTGACTTGTGTTGCAAACTTCGATAATTCCTTCAATGAGAGTTCTTGCATCATGCTGAATAACATCAGCTCCTAATTGTGTCGCTAATTCAAAATTGTTAATCAAATGGCGTTGTGCAGCTAACGAAATATTATCATTTTGCTCATTTGGCGTACGAACATAGAGAACTGAAAAGGGAGCATTATATCGAGTCGCAAGACGAGATACTTTACGTATGATTCGACGAGGACTCTTTTCTCCACTAGAAATGCATGCCAAGAAACGCTCATGGCGAACCCTTGTGTTTTGGTTGATTTCAAGTTCAACCTTCTTCTCTACTCTTAGGGCGACCTCCTTAAGAGCAAGCTCGCGCAGTTGGAGAATATGTTCGGTTTTGAAAAAGTTATTAAGTGCAATACCTACCTTTTCTAAGCTATAGATTTTACCTTGTTTAAGGCGGGTAATCAATTCATCGGCAGTTAGGTCAATATTGACAACTTCATCGGCTATAGCTAGCACTCTGTCAGGAACACGCTCTACAACGTCAATACCTGTGATACTCTCAATTTGCTGATTTAAGCTCTCTATGTGCTGAATATTAACGGCACTAATAACATTGATTCCTGCTTCCAGTATCTCAAGAACATCTTGCCATCGCTTTTCGTTTTTACTGCCGTCAACATTGCTGTGAGCAAGTTCATCGACAAGGACAACTTCTGGATGTTCTCGTAAAATAGCATCCAGATCCATCTCTTCTAGCTCTTTGCCACGATAGAAAATATGTCGACGTGGGATCTCTGGGAGTCCCTGCGCCATTTTGGAGGTGCCCTCTCTACCGTGCGTCTCAATATAGCCTATACGTGCATCAATGCCATTATCTATAAGTTCGTGTAGCTCTTGGAGCATGCGATAAGACTTACCCACACCTGCAATCATCCCAATGTAAATCTTAAACTTACCTCTGTGAGATCGACGAATGAGGTCTAGAAAATATTGTGCGCGAGATTCCATATAGCAAATGACGTATTAAAACAAAGATAAATCAGAAATAGAGGAAATATCTTTGTTTTAATACTTTTTTAGAAATGATGTTCTTCTTCTTTTATTCTCTCAATTTCATAGTTGACTCTTCTCTATCCAAGGCAACATTAAGTTCTAAAACATTAACATATGCTTGCCCTATTAGTGGTTGATGAGTGGTATGAACGAGTATTTCAGTAATGCGCTCTTCTGAGGTTTTGCGGGCATCTGCAACGCGGCGTATCTGCACTTGGGCTGCTGCGGGTGAAATATGAGGATCAAGTCCACTAGCACTTGCCGTTACTAGTTCTGATGGCAAATCTTTGCGTTCTAGGTAGGGATGAGCTTCGAGGAATTTGACAATTCGAGTCTCTATCTCTTGCAGATATTCAGGGTTGGATACAGCTTTGTTACTTCCTCCCGAACCACCACCGTTGTAGTCAACCGCAGATGGACGCCCCCAGAAGTATTTTACATCACTGAATTGTTGTCCCACATTGGCTGCTCCAACAACTTTCCCGTTTAAGGTAATAGTTTCTGCTTCGCCATGATTTGGGCTAACAATGGCGGCAAAGCCCCAAAGAAGCAAAACGTAGCCTACAAAAAGAATGACGCAAAAGGCTAGTGTTATTTTTATTGATATTAGTATAGTTTTCATTGATATTAGTATTGTTTTATCTCGTTTTGTTACATTATTAGGCCAAGAGCCATATCAATTAATTTAATCACGATAAAGGGGAGTATTGCGCCTCCGAGTCCATATATTAACAAGTTGCGACGAAGTAGAGCAGATGCACCTATAGGTTTGTAATCAACACCCTTGAGGGCTAGAGGAATTAGTGCGGGTATAATCAGAGCATTGAAAATAACCGCCGACAAGATAGCTGACTCTGGCGAATGCAGATTCATAATATTAAAGGCCGCTAGTGCAGGTATAGAACCCATAAAGAGAGCAGGGACAATGGCGAAATATTTAGCAACATCATTAGATATACTAAATGTTGTAAGCGTTCCTCGGGTGATTAGCAACTGCTTGCCAATCTCAATGATTTCGATAAGCTTTGTAGGGTCATTATCCAAATCAACCATATTCCCAGCCTCTTTTGCTGCTTGAGTACCGCTATTCATTGCAACACCGACATCTGCTTGTGCTAATGCAGGGGCGTCATTTGTGCCATCTCCCATCATTGCTACTAGCTTACCCTGAGATTGCTCTCGACGGATATACTCCATTTTGTCCTCAGGTTTAGCCTCGGCAATAAAATCGTCGACGCCTGCTTTAACAGCAATATATTTTGCAGTTAATGCATTATCGCCCGTTACCATTACCGTTTTTACACCCATTTTACGGAGGCGTTCAAATCTATCTTTGATGCCAGGTTTGATGATGTCCTGTAATTCGACTACACCTAATACTTCATTGTCTTTAGAGACAACAAGTGGAGTACCTCCATTTTCGGCTATAAGAGTTGTGAACTTTTCGGCAAGAGCTGGATATTGCGATCCAGCGGCTTCTACAAGTTCTTTGATGGTAGTAGATGCACCTTTAACTATCGCTGTGCCACAACGCAACTCGACACCCGAGCATTTAGTCTGTGCGGTGAAGTCAATCCAGCGACAACCTTCCAACTTTACGTTGTCAACTTTATATCCCTTGGCTTCGCACAGCTCTACAATAGATTTGCCCTCGGGTGTTTGATCCGCAATTGAGGAACAAAGACAAGCTTCGACAAATTCCTTTTCGCGACTCGAATCTACTGTGTGAAATGCGGTTGCTTTGCGGTTACCTATGGTTATTGTGCCTGTTTTATCGAGCAACAGGGTATCAATATCTCCTGCTGTCTCTACGGCTTTCCCCGATTTGGTAATCACGTTTGCACTAAGTGCTCTGTTCATTCCAGCTATACCGATAGCCGAAAGTAGACCGCCTATGGTTGTTGGGATCAGGCAGACGAAAAGAGATACCAGCGATGCTACTGTTATAGCAGTAGAGGTGTATTCGGCCAAAGGCTTAAGCGTCACGCAGACGATTACAAATACGAGGGTAAATCCAGCAAGAAGAATAGTTAAGGCGATCTCGTTGGGGCTTTTTTGGCGTGAAGCCCCCTCAACAAGAGCAATCATCTTGTCTAAGAAGCTCTCGCCAGCTGATGATGTTACGCGAACAACAATCCTATCTGAGAGGACATTGGTTCCACCTGTAACAGATGTTTTATCACCTCCCGCTTCACGGATCACTGGTGCCGATTCTCCCGTAATGGCACTCTCATCAATAGAGGCAAGCCCCTCGATAATTTCACCATCCGAAGGGACAATATCACCTGCGACACATTCAAAAATATCACCTTTAGAAAGCATTGAGCTACTGATGATCACAATCTTGTTGCCCTCAAGTTTTTTAGCAGGTGTGTCTTCTCTCGTTTTACGCAGAGAGTCAACCTGAGCCTTACCTCGTGCCTCGGCCACGGCCTCAGCAAAATTGGCAAAAAGTAGTGTTGCAAAAAGAATGATGAAGACCGTCAAGTTGTAGCCGAATGAACCTTGAGTAGAATCATTATTAAACAATATACCAACCGTTACAAGCCCCATAATAGAGGTTGCTACCAGCACTGTAAACATAACTGGATTTCGATATAATGCCGCTGGATTCAATTTTATAAAAGCATCTTTTAGAGAGCTTAACATTTGATCGCGTGTAATCAATTTATTTGATTTCATATTTTATCTAATTGTTAAATATTCAGCAATAGGTCCGAGCGTCAGTGCTGGGAAAAATGCTAAGGCTGCGATAATAAATATCACCGCAAAGGTCATGACCGAAAAGGTTACCGTGTCTGTCTCAAGCGTTCCTACACTCTCAGGGACATATCTTTTCTGAGCTAAGATACCAACAATGGCTATTTGACCTATGATAGGTAGGTATCGCGAAAATATAAGAACAATTCCTGTCGAAATATTCCAAAATGGAGTATTGTCGCCCAATCCCTCAAAGCCAGAACCATTGTTTGCCGCAGATGATGTAAACTCATAGAGCATTTGGCTCAAACCATGGAACGAAGGGTTACTTAACCATTCCGCAGAAAGTGCTGGATTGTTTGTCGCCAAGTATGAAGCAATAGCTGTTCCGCATAGAATGAGAAGCGGATGTAACAACGCTAATATAATAGCTATCTTCATCTCTTTCGCCTCGATCTTTTTACCCAAGAACTCAGGTGTTCGTCCAACCATTAATCCACTAATAAACACGGCAATGATGATGAAAACATAGTAATTCATAAAGCCTACACCTACCCCACCAAACCAGCAATTAATCTGCATATTGAGTAGAGCTAGCATTCCTGAAAGAGGAGTAAGACTATCGTGCATACCATTGACCGAGCCGTTTGATGTAACGGTGGTTGTCATGGCCCATAGAGCCGTTGCCGCCGAGCCAATTCTCACCTCTTTGCCCTCCATCGATCCCGCGGCTTGAGAAATGCCCATTTGAGCAATTTGAGGATTTCCGCCCATCTCTTGACCAACTGAAATATATACCGTTGTTAAGTAGACGATGAACATAACAGAAAATACGCAAACTGCAAATTTTCTCCTTTTTAGATAGAAACCCAAACACCAAATAAGCGCCATCGGAATTAGCAGAATTGAGATACACTCAATCATATTGGTGAAATAGCTTGGATTTTCAAGCGGGTGTGCGGAGTTTGCTCCAAAGAACCCACCTCCATTTGTTCCTAATTGCTTAATTGCAACGATTGCCGCAACTGGTCCTTGTGAGATTACTTGTTGCGTGCCTTCAAGTGTTGTGATTGTTTGCTTGCCTTCAAGAGACATTGGAGTTCCGCCAAGAATAAGCATGACGCCGACAATGATTGAAAGAGGTAAAAGAATACGAGTTACCGTACGCACGAGATATACCCAGAAATTACCTAATGTTGAGGTTGTTTTCGATGACATCCCTTTTAATACCGCCGCAAACGCGGCCATCCCTGTTGCCGCTGTTATAAATTGGAGCAACATGATGACAAAGAGTTGAGTGAAATAGGTCATGCCTAATTCCCCACTATAATGCTGCAGGTTGCAGTTAACCATAAAGCTAATGGTGGTATTGAACGCCTGGGTAATGCTTTGACCAATGTTACCGTCAGGATTTAGTGGTAATGCTCCTTGCGCAACAAGTAGCGACATTCCCCACACGAACCAAAAGAGGTTCAAGGTTAAAAGCACCTTCAAAAAATGCTTCCAGTTCATTTGTTCGGTAGCATCTATCGAGCAGACTTTGTAGATGCCATTTTCAAAAGGAGTAAGAAAGTCCATGAAATTCTTCTCACCGCGATAAACTTTTGCAATGTATCCTCCCAGCGGATAACTCAAAAGTACAAGGATTAGTATTTGTAGGGCTATACCCCAAATTTCGTCATTCATTTTATTTTAATTTGATCATTAATAAACGTTAAACCATTAGAATTTTTCTGGTTTAATCAACACATAGATCAGATAACAAAATATAGCTATACTGACAATAAAAAGCGCTAAATACATAATTTTTAGATTTCGTCAAACCATTTAATAGATAGAAAAAAGAGGCCATAACAGGCGAACCCCAATGCTAGGAGTAGAGCAAACATAAGAAAATCATTCATTTTGATTGAGCTTGTAGTTAAATTTAAATTAACTGAATAATGTAATATATAATAGGGCACTTCTTTCAAACGCAAAATTTTAAAATTAAGCTATTATGAGAAGGTGCGCGGTTGGTTTATGTTATAGCACTATAGTTTTTATATGCAATGTTTATTTTTGAGGGCGACGTAACTGACTGGCTATACGTTGAAATTGGTGGATGGCTTTAAGATCGGAGAAGAACGTGACGAGCAGAATAGCAGTTAAAGAGGTGAAAAGTTGGACATAGAGACTTCGTTATAGGTTATCAAGGCGGATATTGTCAATATTCATACTATCGCATGAAACATCAAGTGTTTAACAAGCTTTATTTCGTAAAAAACAAGGGAAAAATAATCAGCTCTCTTAAGCATCAATGGTGTCACGAGCAGATTGCAGGTCGTGCACGCTTAGAAGGCCGATACAGAGGCTTCATTCCTCGTTGAGCCAGCATGTATCTTGAGATTAGAAGAGCGCAAAAGCCGCTATTTTCGTGCTTGTCTGCGCGAGGATACCAAGGGC
The DNA here is from genome assembly GCA_947039485.1 of uncultured Verrucomicrobiales bacterium. GTDB lineage: Bacteria > Verrucomicrobiota > Verrucomicrobiia > Verrucomicrobiales > Akkermansiaceae > Akkermansia. The sequence continues at coordinate 37,616 of CAMQZC010000011.1, forward strand.
TTGCTCAGAGGCTATTTGCCCGAGGATAAGCGGCTGAAAGGCAAGTTTCGAGATCTATCTAAAGCAAGCAATGCTATTGACGATAGAGTACGTAAGTGAGTAGTCTATAGAATATCACATGAGGTATATGAGGAAGATTTGCTTATATATGGGCGAAGGATACTCCAGAAAAAGCAGAGCAAAAACTACAGAGCTAGCAGGCCATCTCCCCCCCCCAGAGGGAGGACTTTTGCCCACTTGAAACAAGAATAAGGAGATTGTTGCTTGTTTCAAGCGTCCTCGGTCAGGATAAATCAATCAAATTATACCAACATTAGACTAAATCGCGAAAATAAATTCTCGCATCACTTTTTGAAATATTTCGCATATTGACGTAGCGCGTGCGCAAGAGCGCCTGTGAGCTATGTCCCATATTAATCTGTAAACTCTTAAGATCCTGATAATGCTTAGAATGATAAGATGCATAACTATGCCGCAATACATCTTGCACCCATTTGCCTTTAAATCCAGCCATATCACGAATCAATCGCCAACGTCTTTGCCAGTTGTGAGGGCAGATGTAATCACAAAGTGCATGCTTTTTAAATTTTTGAAGACAGATTTTAAGAGGACGGCATATTTCCACGTGACGTACACCACCAGTTTTACTCGTTGATGAGCTAATCGTAATTATCATTTCTTCTAAATCAATGTCTTGCCACTTAAGGCGTGTAAGCTCCTTGGGGCGTAGCCCTGCCCAGATGAGAATTGCGACAGCAGCGGAGCAGTCTACAAAATCCGTTTTTTGAGAAATTTCAAGTAAACATTTAATTTCAGCCAAAGAGAGAGCGACTATTTCGCGCTCAATGACTTTTTGCTTTGCAACAAGCTTTACAATGTTTTTTTCTGTCCATTCTTGTCGCAACGCAAATTGAAAGAGTCCATGAAGCATGCTGTGTGCTTTATTATATTGACTAGAAGTGTTAAATGTGGATTTGAGCCATTGTTCGCAGTCACTGATGCTTAACTCATAAAAGTTCATTTCTGCAAAGTTGGAGCGGGATCTAAGAAGCCTATTGCCAAGGTAGTTGATATCGCGTAGCGAATCGTGGCGGAGCTGTGTTTTTGTTGTCAAGTATTTACAAAATCCCTCCCGTATCGACATGTCTTTTATATGAAAGTGCTTAATTCCGTAGTTGCTTACTTTCGAACAAAACTGCATATTGCTTAATTTTGTTTTTTCAGGTTTGAAATCAAGTATATTCTTAATAAGTCGCGCCGCGTCCAGAAATGTAATTCCCGTATTGCTCAGTAGAGCCTTTGCTAATAATTCATTCGTCATGGTATATATTATACTTTATTGGAAGTCAAATATAATTTTCTTACTAGCAGTATTTTGCGGAAACGTCTACACTCGTTGCGCAATATGTAAAATTTGTACAAACTAAATAATTGTTAGAAACTATCTATAATTCAAAATCTTACAATAATTATCCACAAACGCGGAATCCAATAGTATAATATATACTGTTGCATAACTACTAACTACTAAGGATTACTAACACTAAATCTATTCAAATATGAAATTAAATAAGTTTACTTTATCTATCGTATTGTTATCTATGCAAGCCGCTCATTCTCAAGAGATGCTAACGCAAAAAATAAGCACATCATACGGTGATTATGAAGCATTGGAAAATGACGCAACTCAAAGCTTAACAGAGGCCTGGGAAAACCACCTTGATGGTGATGTCTATACCATGAGCGCTGATCATTTAGGAATTATCAGCAAAGATGCACTCGCCGATAGATTCACCATTAATGGCGATGCAGGTAATGGTGAAAAATATCGCGTTACTTGCGATAAAGACGCTGAACGTAATTGCGCTATAGAAGTTGCCGGTGGCGGTCAATTAACTCTAAAAAATATAATTTTTGAGAATTTCATACATCATCCTATATTCAATTATGACGGAGGCGTCATAGAGAGCATCGAGGCGGTAGAGTTTATTAATAATAGCTCCCCGATGGGTAGACCAGGAGGAGCTATTTTCAACGCATCTAAGATCAAAGAAATGGTCAATGTTATATTTCAAGGTAATATTTCCCCCATGCAACCGGGTGGTGCTATCGTCAATACGCAAGAGGATGCTTGGATTGGGCTTATAAAAAATGCGATATTTGACGGGAATGAATCAGGTCATGCTGGTGGTGCTATTTATAATGGGACAGGCTCACCTATAGGAGGTGGAACTGACTCTGCAACAATAGAAAATATTGTTGATTCATCATTTGTCAACAATAGAGCAAGATATGGTGGAGCGATTACCAATACCGATTCTTCTCTGATCGTGAATATAATAAACAGCCAATTTAAGAACAATGAGGCCGAGATTGGTGGTGCTATTTATAATGATGAAAATGACGTCATTGAGAACATAGAAGGGTGTCTCTTTGAAAATAATATAGCGAGTAATGAGGCTGCCGCTATCTACAATGCGGGCACATTAACAATAAAAGATTGCGTCTTCATGAACAATAAGTCAACATCTGATGCTGCACTTAGTGGCGCTATTTATAACGATGGCACAATGAAAATCGCCGCAATTAATGGCAATACATGCTTTACGGGTAATAGCGCAAAGGGAATTTCCAATGCAATCTACAATGCTGGGACACTTTCACTCGCTGCCGCTTCGGAAAGAAGTATCATCTTCAATGATCGAATTAATGGTGAAGATGGACTGATGCATATCAATAAGCCCTCGGATGCAAAGCAATTTACATCTAGCCCATTGAATGGCACTATTATATTTAATAACCTCGTTAGCAATCATACCATCAATCTCTACAAGGGAACCATCAAAACAGGCTTTGTGAAGAATGAGAAGGGTGAAATTATCAGCTATGGTGATTTTGACAGCTCGGTTACATTGAATGTAGAAGGTGGCGCCATTGATCATTGTGACGGCGATATTCGCGCCATGAATGTAGGAAGTCTCAATCTAAACAAGAGCGCGGATATTCACCTTGATGCCGATTTGGCGCAGAAAGATACAACTGATAGGATCGATAGCCACAATCCCGAAAATGTCACCGTTGCGAATGGCGCTAAGTTCAATGTGAAAAAGATTAATATCCTCTCCGACGGCGATGCGCTCATTACCCGCGCCCACTTCACTGACAATGAAAACTTAAAAACTGCCATTAATCTTTCATCACGAGAAGAACTCAAAGGCTATGCGCCCATCTTCAAGTATGATGTGAGCTTTGACTCCGCGTCTGGTGATTTTATTTTTGCGCGAACAGAAGAGTTTAACTCAGCTATCTTAGTGACACCTGCCGCCGCTCAAATCGGAGCCTACATGACTCAAGTTAATAGCTTTGAACAAGCCTTCTCTAACTACGATTTGATTAGCTCACTGAATCAAAAGCAGCGACACGCACTATACAATCAACGAGCAAAAACATCTCAAGGTAACTTCTGGGTACGCCCCTATAGCTCGAAGGGTGATATCAATTACAGCAATATTCCTAATGTTGATGAGTTCACCTACGGCACTTATGCCGGTGTAGATTCTGCAGTCAAAGACATCCCCAATGGCTGGAGCTCGATTTATTCAGCATATGCTGGCTATAATGGATCCGAACAGAAGTTTGATGGCGCAAAGGTGCAGCAAAACGGCGGCATCGCGGGTGTGAGTGCCTTGGCATACAAAAAGAACTTCTGGACAAGCCTCACGCTCAATGTTGGTGCTCTTAGCGCAGATGCTGACACGATGTATGGTGAAGAAAACTTCAACATGCTCACCAGCGGTGTAGCAAGCAAGAGCGGTTATAACGTTGAGTTGGATGATGGGAATTATATACTACAACCCCATATGCAAGTATCGTACAGCTATGTAGGCACCGAAGACTATAATAATGCCTCGGGTGTCCGTATCAAAGCCGATGATATGCACGCTTTCCAAATTGTCCCAGGTGTACGCTTCATTAGCAACAGAAGCAAAGAGTGGCAGCCCTATTTGGATGTCCGTATGATATGGAATCTAAATGATAAAAGTAGCTTTAAGGCAGATAACCATGCCTTGCCCAACCTGAGCATTGACCCCTACGTGGAATATGGCGCAGGCATGCAATGGCATTATAGCGAAAATACGAGATTCCATGGCTCTATCATGATGCGCAGCGGTGGGCGTAGAGGTGGATCATTTAACCTCGGTATGAGCTGGAGCCTCTAATAGAAATACGAAGCTTGACAGGCGCATCTTCTTGATAGAAGATGCGCCCTTTTTATAGCTCAAATCGCTGCTGCTATGCACAGGCTACCTTTGAAACATGGCCATAAGTTGCTCTAGATCTAGGCTGGGTTGCATGGGCGTACAGAGCCGTAACAACTCATATAAATCTGCAGCTTCTAAGTAAATGCCTTGTAATCCTATGTATCCTAATCAATCTGGCTGTAATGGGCTATTCTCTGAAGTTGGGTATAAATATCTGAGTTTTCGCATGTACTTATAATATAAGCATCATTTAGACAAAATGAGGTAAGTGCCAGCACCCTCATCAATGAATAACAGGTGTCGATTGCACAATTCGTACAATATTCTGTAAGATTTCCGTTATAAAGGGAATATTCATTTTAATGATTGCGCTCACCAGTTGAAAAAGAAACGCAACAACTAAGGAGGCTCCAACTGTCAAGCCGACCCCCCGTGCGACACCAATGAGGAAATTGATGTAAAAAACATAAAACGGACGATGAACGTATCCGATATAATCAGCAAAATTCATTTTTTCCAACTGTGTAACCAACTTCTCTAACTGTCCAAGATGTTCTTCCTTAGATTTATCTAGCTTATCATACTTCATACCAAAGACAATCACTATATCATAAAATAATCGTGATGCCAAGGCGGACGTGAAATATCTACCGTATGAAAATGATACTCTAAACGAAGCTGCTTATTTGAGGTTGTTTAGGGCGTTCTCTCGCGACCGCTCGGTATGGATGCAATGCTTGGCGCGGGCAGCTTTACGAATTGAGCTCGCGTGCAGGATTTGGAGAGCAATGCCTTGGATGGGCAAGATGAGATTGAGTAGCAGCTTGTCTCGGAGGTGAGCTTGGCGTAACTAATTGACAATAAAGATCGCTTTTGTTTGAGCGAGTAAGTGTATAAGGGCCTTTTCTGGCTTATTTTTTCCATAAATAAAGCGCATAACTTATTATAGTTATGCGCTTTATTTCATAGCAGGAAGGTGATTTGAACACCCGACCAAAGGCTTATGAGTCCTCTGCTCTACCACTGAGCTACCCTGCCGTTGTTATTGTGTGCCCTTGGGCAGAGAAAATATACACTCTGGAGCGGATTTTGTCCAGCACAAAAAAGCATTTTTCGCGGAAAAATTGTTTTTTGGGTTCATCCCTATCTCCTAGGGCCTTCTTTGGGCCCTTTGGGGAGGGGATAGATTGTGTTGTGCCGCTTAGTTTTTCTCCTCCAGCTTGGAGCCTGGCAGGGGGCCGCCGCGCAGACGCAGTCTCGTTTGCATGGCTTTTTTGCTGCGCAGCTGGTGACGCTTGCCGTCGTGCCAGATGCGCTTGCGTCCAAAGTATTTTTTAGCGGTGCGATGATTCTTGCCTGCAGGTGAGGCAATCTTGGCCGCTTTGATGTCTTTGACGATGCCTTCGCTGAGTTTGTTGTAGCTGGCTGCTTCGGCGCTCTGCACCTCGCTGCTTGGGGCAGCGCTGCTGCTTACGCTATCTTCTGCGGGGCTTGTGCCATCGTTCTTGAGCATCTCGCCAAGCAGCTGGGCTTCATCCTCGGGGCTGATGCTGGCGATGAGGTCATTGCTGGGCTTCATGTCGCGCTGAAGTTTGTTGGAGAGAAAGGCTTCTAACTCTGGGTCTGGCTGAGCACCGCCGTGCACGGCGCGGTCGTAGGCGCGTGCTGCATCTGCAAGCTGGCCAATCTCGATGTAGATACGTGCCATGTTGTAGTGCGCGTCTGCGAGCTCGGGGCGCAGCTTGAGGGCTGCTGCAAGGTGCTTGAGGGCAAGTTGATTTTGCCCGAGTAGACCCTCGATGTTGGCAAGGTAGAAGAAGGCGTCTGCATTGGCTGGGTCGAGCTCTAGCGTGCGGGCAAACTTGGCTGCGGCCTCCGCTGTGCGGTCGAGGCGGTAGTTGGCGATGCCTGACATGTAGAAGCTAATGGGCAGCTCGGAGGCGAGGCGTGAGGCGCGGTCAAACATCTCGATGGCTTGCTCGCTCTTGTTGCGGTAGAGTAGGATGGTGCCCAGATTGATGAGGCCTGCGATTTGATCGGGGTTGGCCTCGACGATGGTGCGGTAGAGCTGCTCGGCGGCGGTGTATCGTTGCGCCGCAAAGGCTTTTTCGGCGCCTTTGCTCAGCGCCTCCATCTCAAGGCTCTCGCGGATAGCCTCGCTGCCCTCGCGCTCGGCCTCGTCGCTGCCTTGCACCGCCTCAATGAGGGCGTGCTCGATGCTGCTGAGCTCAAGGCTGCTCTCATCCTCAAGCTTCTTGAGGGAGCCGAGTAGGGCCGGGTCCTGCCCCTTGATTTGCTTGTAGGTTTCAATGAGCAGCCTGCGGGCTTGTTCTTGGGCGGAGATGCTGCGCTTTTGCTTGGCGACAATGCTGCGCAGGAGTTGGTTTTCCTCCTGCATGGCTGGGTCGAGAGTGGGCTTGATGGCCTGTGCGGCTAGCTCTTGCTCTAGGCTCAGTGTGCGCTCGCTGAGCTCGCTGATGCGGCGGCGGTAGCCGAGGTTCTCATCATAGATGCTGCCCATTTCCTCGCGGAGTTGCTCGGCTTCTTGACGGGCAGCGTCGAGCTGACGGCGCAGGATGCTTTGCTCATCTCCCTGAGAGGAGACCTGTGCCTCAAGCTCAGCGACGCGTGCTTGCGCTTCTTGTAGTTGGCTGCTAAGGGTGATGTTTTGATCGAGCAGGGACTTTACCTTGTCGGGGTTGTTGAGCTCGACAATCTCCTTGAGGCGTGTATTCTCCTCGCGCAGACTGTCGCGTTCTTGGACGACGAGGGCATGCTCGCTCTGCAGCTGGCTTAATTCAGTGGCAATCTTCTCGCTGCGCTTTTCTGCGTCTTTGCGTGCGAGTTCACTGCTGCGGTATCTCGCCTCAAGGTCGCTGAGTTGCTCGTTGAGGGAAGCTACGACGCGGTTGCCTGCCTCGCGCTCCTCGCTGATGTTCTTTTGCAGCGCGGCGAGTTCTTCTCTAGCGGTCCTGCGATGATGCTCGGCTATCTTGAGTTGGACAGCGGCGGCGTTCTTCTCTGAGCTGAGGCTCTTGTAGGCTCCTGCGAGACGTCGGAGCTCCTCGCGGGTGCGCATGAGCTCGTTGTAGAGTTGGCGGCTGTTATCAATCGTGGCGGGGGTTACCGTGGGATTGTTGGTGATTGTTACATTGAGGGGCTGCTCGCGGTGGGTGATGCGTCCTCTGCCGCGAGGTTGCTCAGGGTCAAAGGGGCGAGGGTTGGGCTGCTGGGGCTCGCGTGTCGCGGCGATGTTGCGGCTCTTGACTTTCTCAAGGCTGAGAGCAAGATTCTTAGCGATGATTTTGCGGCGCATCTCCACGAGGTTGGGTCGCCATGTGGGGTGATCACGCACGATGCCTGCCATGACGCGCTCAGCCTTGCGAGCCTTGCGGACCGCGGCGCTCCAGTTTTGCTTGGCCGCGAGCTTTTCTGCATCGGCACAGAGGCGGTAGGCGGTGATGTAAATCTCTGCAATCTCTTGATCCTCTGCTTTGCTGTGGCTTTCACCTTGTGAGCTTTGGGCATTCAATGACTGGGTGTGTGTCAAGGCGAGGATGCCTCCGAGGAGTAGGAGTCGGTAGCACTGTGCTGTACGATAGGAGGCTAGCATGATGGGCGCCTCTCATCCTAACGGATAATTACCCCTGCTGGCAAGCTTTTTCGCATGAGCGTACACAGTTGCTTCTATGGGCTGCGCTAGGAGCTAATGAAATGATATTGTCGCCCTAGCAGATAGAGCGCGCTTCGCGTGAGGCTGAGGCTGTCTGTGAGCTGGGCGCAATCTTTTTTATTAGCTGAGACATTCCCTCTCCTAGGCTTGACTTTCCTTACTTATCAGGTATAGTTCTTTCGCGTATGAAAGAGCAGATAGCAAGCGTACAAGAAGCCGCGATGCAACAGATTAGTAGCATCCTCAACATGAAATCCCTCGAGGATGCCCGTGTGAGCATTTTAGGTAAAAAAGGTAGCCTCACTCAGCTGCAACAAGGCATGCGAACTGTCTCTAAGGAGGATAAGCCTGCCATTGGCGCCCTGCTCAATGAGGCTCGTGCGATAATGACCGCGGCTCTCGATATGCGACGCGACCAAATTCAGCTTGAGCTGGATGAGCAAGCTGTTGCTGATATTGATATCACGCTCCCTGGCGCAACGCTCCCTATGGGAGGCCTACACCCCATCACGATTGTGAAGGAAGAGGCTGTGCGCGTGCTGCGTCGCATGGGCTTCTCCCTTTCCGATGGTCCTGAGATTGAGGATGAGTGGCATTGCTTTGATGCTCTCAATACACCTGCGGATCACCCTGCTCGCAATGAGAAGGATACCTTTTACTTTGACAGCGGCAAGCTGCTGCGCACTCAGACGAGTACGGTGCAGGCGCGTACGATGGAGAAGCAGTCGCCTCCTATCCGCATTATTTGCCCTGGCTCAGCCTTCCGCCGTGACGCGATTGATGCGACGCATCTCTCCGCCTTCAATCAGATTGAGGGTCTTTACGTGGCTAAGGACGTGAGCGTGGGTGAGCTTAAGGGTACGCTTGAGTATTTCCTCAAGGCTCTCTTTGGCACGGAGACATCGGTGCGCTTCCGCCCCCATTTCTTCCCCTTTACGGAGCCTAGCTTTGAGATTGACGTGCTGTTGCAGGCCGCTGGTCAGCAGCCTCGCTGGATTGAGATTGCAGGCTGTGGTATGGTGAATCCCGCTGTGTTTGAGAATATCGATCAGGCTAGAGGCACGGATATCTACGCTGGCTGCACGGGCTTTGCCTTTGGTATTGGTTTGGAGCGCTTGGCGATGATCCGCTGGGGTATCCGCGATATTCGATTGCTCATTGAGAATGATCAACGCTTCCTCGCTCAGTTTCAATAATTTTTAATACCCTACATAATTTTTTCAATATGAATATTTCCCTGAATTGGCTGGCTAGCTACATTGATCTCGATGGTCTTGATACGCAAGAGATGGCTGATATGCTGACTTTTGCTGGCATTGAAGTAGAAGGCATTATTGAGCGCGGCATCAAGTCTGATCTTGTTGTTGTAGCCAAGGTGATGGAGAAGTCGCCTGTCGAGGGCAGCGATCATCTCAATATCTGTCAAGTAGATGCTGGCGAGGGTTCCCTGCGTCAAGTTGTCTGCGGTGCTAGCAATTATCAAGTTGGTGATTTGGTGCCTTGCGCCCTGCCCGGAGCTATCTTGCCCGGTGGCTGGGAGATCAAGGAGGGTAAGCTGCGTGGCGTGGCGAGCAATGGTATGCTCTGCTCTGCCTCGGAGCTAGGTATGCCCGATGCCGAGCATGGTCTTTGGATTCTCGATGAGGATAAGAATATTGGTGCAACGGTACGCGATTTCGTCGCTTGCGATACTCTTTTTGAGCTTGAAATTACGCCTAACCGCCCCGACTTACTGAGTCACTGGGGTATGGCACGCGAGCTGGCCGCCATCACGGGTCGTAGCCTCAAGGCTTCCCCAGCGGAGGCTCTTGTCCATCAGGCTCAGACCGTGAGCGCAGACGAGGATGCAATCAAGCTCTCAGCCCCTGAGCTCTGCCCCTTCTACACGGCAACACGCATCTCAGGTGTGAAGGTAGCCCCCTCTCCCGAGTGGCTCGCTGATCGCCTCGTGGCCATTGGTCTGCGCCCCATCAACAATATCGTTGATATTACCAACTACTGCCTCTTTGAGCTGGGTCATCCGCTGCATGCCTTTGACGCTGCACAGGTGACAGGTGGGCTCGAACTGCGTCAGGCAGCTGATGGCGAGAGCTTTAGCAGCCTGATGGAGAAGGATTACATCCTCTCGGATGGTGAGCTGCTTATCTCTGACGCCAGCGGCAAGGCTCTTGCTCTTGCTGGTATCATGGGTGGTCTCGATTCTGGTGTCTCAGAGACAACAACTGATATTATTCTTGAGGCTGCTTGGTTTGAGCGTAGCAATATCCGCTACAGCAGCCGCCGCCTCGCACTGAGCTCTGACTCCTCCTACCGCTTTGAGCGTGGCACCTCCCCATGGAATGTGCTGCCTGCGGCCGCACGCGCCATTGATCTTATCACAGCGATTGCTGGGGGTACAGCTGAGCCCATCCAAGTGGCCGGGCAGGCTCCTTGCCTCGTTGATGAGTCCAATGCCGCTACAGCTACCGTATTGGAGCAGGGTAGTGATGCAAAGATTTACTACGCGCTCGACCAAGTCCTGCTGCAGTGGGCTGAACTCGACCGCATGACCAACGGGAGCATCCCTCATCTTGAGGCCGCCGCTATTCTGCGTCGCCTCGGGCTCAAGGAAGCTGATCGCCAAGGTCGCTGGGATTGTCCCCCATGGCGTCTTGATCTCAAGCGCAGCTGCGACCTACTCGAAGAGATTGTCCGCGTCTATGGTCTGGAGAACATCCCCTCAATCTACAGCTCCGTCTACGTGGAGGAGAGCGCGCAGGACCGCACGCATGACTTCTGCATGGCAATCGCTCGCAAGCTCGCAGGCGCAGGATTCTGGGAGATCCAGACATTCAAACTGATTGCTGCTAATAGCATTGATCCTACCATAGCTAATCTGAAGTACTCCTTCCCCTTCAAGCCTCTGATGGCGGGCGATGCGATTCACGTCTCCTTGCCTATCTCGGAGGATCACAGCGCACTGCGCCCCTCACTGGCTCCCGGACTTCTCTCCGTGGCTGTACGCAACCTCAATCAAGGTGTGGAGAGCATCCGCCTCTTTGAGATAGGTCGCATCTTCCGCAACACAGGCGGTGGCAAGGGCAAGGACATTGAGCAAGAAGCCCTCGGCATCCTGATGGCAGGCAAGAAGAGCCCCAGCAGCTGGGCACAACTCAAGCCTCAGGACGCAAGCTTTGCCGACCTCAAGGCTGTGATTGAATCACTCTTCCCCAACGCGCTCATCACCATGACCCCATCCAAGCCACGCGCCTATATTGCAATAGGTGCAGATGTGCAGATTAATGGTCAGCCCTGTGGCTACTTTGGTCGTCTGGCACTCGATGCTTGCCGCAAGCTTGGATTGCCGCTTGATGCGAGTTACGCAGGTCTCGACATGCGCAAGTTGCAGCAGGTCGCGACAGCTCCATTCAAGGTGGCTGAGTTACCTCAGTTCCCAGGCTCAAGCCGTGACGCTTCCATAGAGTTACCCATGAGCACGAAGCACTCTGATGTGGTGAAAGCTATTGTTGCCGCCAAGCAAAAGTTGCTGGTGAGCTACAGCCTCAAGGATGTATTCTGCGATGCGAGTGGTGAGAGAATCGCCGCTGATCGTAAGGCGATGACCTACACCTTCCTCTATCGTGATGCGAAGAAAACGCTCACCGCAAAGGAAGCCGATGAGGCGCATCAGCTCGTACTTGACGTACTGGGCAAGAAGCTCAAAGACATGCAGCTGCGCTAAGCTTGCTCTCTAAGATTTTATCAATCGGCTCTAGCTTCTGGCTAGGGTCGGTTTTTTTTTTTTGACAAGCTCGCGGGACAAAGGCCGCAAAGCCGCAGAAAGGACGTCTTGCCTTTTATGGGAGGGGGTCGATGGCCCAGAGTTCACCTTGGCTACTATCGGGATCCTCGGCAAGGATGTCATCAGAGCCATCGGCTTTGGGGTCGATGGCTTGTAGTTCTTCCTCGACTTCCTCAGCGATGAGGTCATGCATCTCGCAGTATCCGCGCTGCTGCTCAAGGTCAGCCATGCTCTCGGTGTAGGCGCAGCCCATGTACTCACATCCCTTATGTGCGAGGGATTTGCTGCTGCGACAGAGGCGCAGCGCATAGGCTGCTGGCTTGGCGGCTGTGTGGTGAATGGCTTTCATCGGATAGCCGCGGAGCTTGGCTTCATTCATGGCTTTTACCCAGATGGGGAGGGCGAGGGTGCTGCCATAGCCGCGGTCAATGATTGTTTTTTGGCGGTCAAAGCCGACCCAAACACTGCTGGTGAGCTCGGAGCTAAATCCGCAGAACCACGCGTTCATGTACTTGTTGGTGGTGCCTGTCTTGCCGCCGCAGGGGTCGAGGAAGCCGAGGCGTTGGCGGGATCCACCTGTGCCGCCTGGCAGCATGATTTTCTCCATGATTTGGCTAGTGGACTGCGTTGCTCGCTGTGAGAAGACTCGAATCTGCGTGGGGTCGCGCTGCCAGATATAGTGACCCGTCTCATCTTGGATGCTCTCAATGATGTAGGGGGTTGCGCGCACGCCACCGTTGGCAAAGACGCCAAAGGCGCTGGCAACTTGGAAGGGGGTAGCCTCCCACGTGCCCAGATAGATGGTGGGGCCGAGCCAGTCTTTGGGTCCTTTGGTAAAGCCTGCAAGGGTGGCGCGCGCGATGATGTTCTTGAGCCCTGTTTTCTCTCCAACTCGCACGGCCATGGTGTTGCGGCTCTTGAGGAGCCCCCAGCTGGCTGGGTGGAGTCCTGTGTAGGTGCCGTTGACGTTGCGTGGGCTCCATCTTTTGCTGCCGCTAATCTCGCCTGGGCGGATGCGGTCATCTGAGATGAGGCTGCTGGGGCTGCCGCCACGCTCAAAGAAGCTCGCGTAGACGAGCGGCTTGAAGAGGGAGCCAACTTGGCGCCGACTCTGAATGGCGCGGTTGAGAGCTGATTCTTGGCTGTCACGGCCGCCGATGATGGCGAGCAGGGCTCCGCTGCCGTGGTGGAGGACGACACAGGCGGCTTGGAGGTAGTCGGGGCGTACCTTTGCTTGCTGCTCAGGGCTCAGGGAGGCGAGGTAAGTTTGGTATTGGGCTCTTGTGCGGTGGCGGTAGCCGGAGCGATGCTCTATCTGGCAGAGTTGGGCGTCGAGCTGCTTGAGAATGGCGTCTTGGAGGTCAACATCGATGGATGTTTGCACGCGCAGGCCACCGTTGTACATGACCTGATCGCGCCAGTTACTCCGCTGGCTGTCGAGCATGCGCAGGATGTGATCGACCTCACGGCGGACGAGATCCATGACGTAGTTGTCCTCCCCACGGCTCTTGGGCCACTGTGCGGTGACGGGTTCTGCGAGGGCAACCTCATACTGGGTGTGGGTGATTTTGCCGTGTTCGAGCATGAGCATGAGCACCTTGTTGCGCTGGACTTTGGCTGCGGTGGGCTTGCGGTGGGGGGAGAACTCGTTGGGGCTGCAGATGATACCCGCGAGCAGGGCGGACTCACCGATGCTCAGGTCGCGCGGTATCTTGTTGAAGTAGCCGTAGGCTGCCTGCTTGAGACCCATAAAGGTATGCCCCCAGAAGATGCGGTTGATGTAGCAGCGCAGGATCTCGTCTTTGCTGTAGCTAGCCTCAATGCGACGCGCGAGGGCTACTTCTGTGAATTTGGCGTCAAAGGTGCGTTCGCGGTGGTTGTAAGTATTTTTTGCGAGCTGCATGGTGAGGGTAGAGGCCCCCTGTGTGGTGCGGCGGTGCTTGAATACCTGCATGACGGCACGCAAGATACCTCGGGGGTCAACACCCATGTGGCTTCTAAAGGATCGATCTTCTTGCAGGATGAGCGCCTCAATGAAGTAGTTGGGGACCTCCTCATGCAGCGACTCAATGCTGCGGCGGTTCTCACCGTGCAGGGTGCCCAGCTCGGTGCCGCGCCTGTCCAGCACGATAGATCGCTCAGGCATACGCTGTATCTGCGTGATGTCGTAGCGGTTGCTCTTGAAGCCGTAGATGAGGGCTAGGATGCCGATGGCAACGATGCCGAAAAAGCTGCCGCTGAGCGCCAGACGCAGTGGCCAGATGAGAAGCTTGGGCGCGTGGCGGGTGAAGAAGAGGATACAGCCAAAGGGTAGCCAGAAGAGCATCCCGATAGCCTTCCAGATGCTGAGCCCTTTCTTGGGAGGGTGGCGGAAGTCATCCCAAGGGCTGTGCTCGTATTGTTGTCTTGGGCGCCGCGCGCGGCGTGGACGGGGCGTGCCTGCTCGCGGCCTTGGGCGTGGTGCAGGCTGCTCTCGATGCGTCCTAGTTTCGCGTTGCTCAATGAGCTCGTCTTCTTGCTCGATGAACTCGTCTTCTTGCTCGTGGTAGTCGTTGTCCTGTTGCGCTTTGCGGGCTTGGTGGGCGCGCACCTCTTGGGCAGAGATGTGGAGGTAGGCGCTTTTCTTCGAGGGCGGAGGGGGGCTAAAGCCGCGTCGCTCAGAGCGTGGGCGTGGTCCAGTGTGCGCAGTTTGACGCTGTTGCATCTGTGCATCCGCGTCATCTTGTCCCCTGTTGTATCGCTCTGCTCCCATTGCTACTAGGTCCTCAGTATGACGGATAGGGAGGCTGATATCAAGCCAAATGTGCCAGCTTCCTTTTAGGGCTTGAGCTAAGAGGCTGACGCGGATATACTGGGGGTGCAGAGATGAAAATTGCCCTCAAAGTAAGCCCCGGAGCCAAGAAGAGCGAGATAATTGGCTGGGTGGATGACTATCCTCTCGTGGGTCGCGTCCTTAAGCTGCGAATCGCAGCCCCTGCGAGTGACGGCAAGGCCAATAAGGCTCTCATCGCCTTTATGGCATCCTCTCTTGGCATTGCTCGCTCTCAAATTCGCCTCGCACAGGGCTCTAGCTCACGCATTAAGTTGCTGGAGCTGCCCGATGAGGCTGCTGCGGCTCTGGCCGATGTCCTAATTGCTAGGGCGCTCTGATGCCTATGAATAGGGGCATTGCCGCCTAGCTGGTTAATGATGGCACTCTTTTTACTTGTAATTTGGGGGGCTTCGCGTCATTATGCAAGCCTATGTTGAACAAATTGACCCCCTGTCTTGCTGTGGCAGCGCTTGTGGCGCCTGCCTGTGCTGCTGAAAATTGGAGTACTGACCTTCCTGCCTCTCTTGCTAAGGCTTCTCAAGAAAATAAATACGTTCTTGTTGATTTCAATGGCTCGGACTGGTGTGGTCCATGTATCGCCCTCAAGGAAAAAGTACTCTCAACCCCAGAGTTTGAGGCCTACGCGAAGGATAAGTTCGTGTTGGTTGACATCGATCTGCCTAGAGGCGATAAGCTCAGTGCTGAGAAAATTGCTTCAAATCGCGAGCTTGTCGAGCAATATGAGGTCGAGGGCTTCCCTACGATTCTCGTGATGAATGGCGCAGGCGTGGTCATGGGTGGTTTTGTCGGTGGCAATGATTCCGTACCAGCGGTTACAAGCATGCTTGATGAGGCACTTGCCGCAGGCAAGATTGTCGATGTTGAGATGGCCAAGGCCGCAACACTTGAAGGAGTAGACAAGGCAAAGGCCCTCTTTGCGGCCTACAATGCCGTGCCATCCGAGATGCGTGCTAAGAATCAAGAGCTCAAGAAGCAAGTTCTCGCATTGGATCCCTCTGACACACTGGGCATTAATGCTGAAGGTGCGCGCAAGTCAAAGATTATGAGCGAGATGAACTCCGTCTTTCTGAAGGTGAAGGATGCTGGTAAAGACATCAAATCCATGATGGCTGCCATTGACAGCGTGGTGACTGACAAGTTTGAGCCTGAGAGCAAAGCTGAATTGCTTGGCCTGAAGGCTCAGGTTACCCTCCAGTATGCGGAGAGTGTCGAGGATATCGCCCAAGCCAAGGATCATTTTGATCGCTACTGTGCTGCTCTTGGTGAGAAGGGTGTGATGATGGAGAAGCAGATGTCTCAGATCTTTGCTGATCCTAAGGCGCTGCTTGAGCGCATTAAGCAATCACGCCAGCCTCAGAAATAAGTTGCTTACTTATTGATTTTTTATCAGGAAGCTCCCCTTACTAGCTAAGGGGGGCTTTTTTTGTGGGAGCTTGTCTTGCAGGGCTGCTGATGCTCCCTTAGCAGGCAGCGAGTGTTGCAGCGCGTGCTTGCAGGGGCTCGGTGTTGTTATCCAGTCGCTCATCCTGCACTTCCATGAGCAGTTGCTCTAGGATGATGCGCATGGCTGGCCCCGGCTTAACTCCGAGTTCCATGAGTTCCTTGCCGCTGATATCGAGGTCTTTGACGGTAAAACAGGCGCTCATGCCTAGCACCTCTTCAAGGAGGTCTCCGGCGGCTTGTAGGCGGTCGACTTTCTCATCGCGCTCAAGCTGAGATTGTGCGACGATGTCCGCATGGCGTACGTGGAAGGAGAGGCGCAGGATGTCCTCTCCGAGCTCGCCCAGCAGGCGACGCATGTCGTAGCGCGTGGTGGGGTACCAGTCGCTGTGGATATCAATGAGCTTGCAGACGGTCTTGATGCAGGCGTTGTCGCTCTTGAGTCTTGTCATGATGCTCTTCGCCATCTTGGCACTCTGGGCGGCATGCCCAAGGAAGCTGCCAAGTCCCTCGCCGTCTTCGGTGTAGCTGGCAGGCTTGCCTGCGTCGTGGAAGAAGATGGCTAGGCGCAGATTTTGCTCTGCGGGGATGGCTTGTAGGGCGAGGGCGCTGTGTTCCCAGACGTCGTAGCAGTGGTGTGGGTTGTTTTGCACAAAGCCGACCATGGGTTCAAGCTCGGGCATGATGCAGCAGAAGATTTCTGGGTAGTTGAGCATCATGCTGCGTGGGTCTTTGCCTACGAGGATGCCTTTGAGTTCTTTCCATATGCGCTCTTCGCTAGCTTTGAGCAGGAGTTCGCGGCATTCTCGCAGGGCAGCGGCTGTTTGAGGCTCCATGTTCAGGCCAAAGCGCGATGCAAAGCGTAGCGCGCGCAGGATGCGCAGTCCGTCTTCTTGAAAGCGCTCGGTAGCGTTGCCTACGCAGCGTAGGAGTTTTTGCTCAAGGTCACGCTGCCCATGAAAGCAGTCGATGAGGCCTTCTTTGGGGTTGTAGGCCATGGCGTTGATGGTGAAGTCGCGTCGGGCGAGGTCTTCACGTAGTTCTCGCACAAAGGTGACTTCATCGGGGCGGCGGCTGTCGCTGTAGTTGCCATCCACGCGGTAGCTTGTCAGCTCGATGGCTTGCTTGTCAACCATGACGGTGATGGTGCCGTGCTGCAGGCCTGTTTTGATGCAGTGGTAGCGGGCAAAGACTTGCAGGCTCTCCTCGGGGGTGGCTGAGCTACAGATGTCCCAGTCGAGGGGGGGGATGCCCATGAGGGAGTCTCGCACGCAGCCGCCTACGACGTAGGCCTCATAGCCTGCTTCGTTGAGTTTGTTGAGGACTTCAAGGGCAGGGGCTGGGACTGTGATGCTGATGTCTTTATTGATGTTATTGGGCTGCATAGTGCATAGTGCTATGTGCCAAACGGGGGGCATGGTCCGATGACCATACCCCCCGCTTGTGTGTTGTTGTGGCTGCGCTTTGGGCGCAGCCTTGGGATTAGTTCTCGATCATGTCGCTATAATCGAGGGAGGCGAGTGCCTTATAGAGTTTCCAGCGGCGTTTGATGTCACCTTCTTCGAGGGTCAGGAGGCGATCAAAGTTGTCGGGGTTAGTCTTTGCCAGGAGGCGCCAGCGATTCTCGCCAAGGAGGGCTTCGCGTACATCCTTTTTGGGTGTGCGGCTCTTGATGGTGAGGGGGTTCTTGCCTACTTTGGCAAGATCTGGGTTGTAGTTGTAGAGCAACCAGCGACCGCAGTCAACAGCGTCTTTCTGGTGTTCCAGACCGTTGGCCATGTTGATGCCGTGGTTGATGCAGTGACTGTAGGCAATGATGAGTGCAGGGCCGTCGTAGGCTTCTGCTTCAACAAATGTCTTGAGGGTGTGCTCATCGTTGGAGCCAAATGCGATGGAACCGACGTAGATGTTGCCGTAGGTCATGGCGATGTAGCCCAGATCCTTCTTAGCTTGATCCTTGCCGCGTGTTGCGAACTTGGCAACTGCTGCACGTGGTGTGGATTTGGAGCACTGACCGCCTGTGTTGGAGTAGAGCTCGGTGTCCATGACGAGGACCTTGATGTTCTTGCCGGATGCGAGTACGTGGTCGAGACCACCGTAGCCGATGTCGTAGGCCCAGCCGTCACCGCCGAGAATCCAGACGGACTTGCGGACGAGGTAGTTGGCCTTGGCCTTGAGGGAGGCGAGTTCAGGATCACTGCCGCAGGCTGTCTTGAGTTCAACAACGTTTGCACGCTGTTCTGTGATGTCACCCTCTGTGTCTTGAGGATTGCTTATGAGGCGTTCGACGAGCTCAGCGCCGACTTTGTCGGATGCTGCTTGAAGAAGTTCTGTTGCGAACTCTTCTTTTTTGTCGATGGAGACGCGGAAGCCGAGACCGAACTGGGCATTGTCTTCAAAGAGGCTGTTAGCCCATGCTGGGCCGCGACCATTCTCATCATGTGCCCAAGGCGTTGTTGGGAGGTTACCACCGTAGATGGATGAGCAACCTGTTGCATTGGCGACGACGAGGCGGTTACCAAAGAGCTGGGAGAGCATCTTGATGTAAGGTGTCTCACCGCAGCCTGCGCAGGCACCGGAGAATTCGAAGAGAGGACGCAGGAACTGCATGTCCTTGACCTTGCCTGTGCTGATCTTGGTGCGATCGTTCTCAGCGAGTGTCTCGAAGAAGGCTGCATTGGCGGTCTCTGGAGCGAGTGCCACGGCGGCTGGGGTCATCGTGAGGGACTTTGTGGGGCAGACGCGGGCGCAGAGTGTGCAGCCTGTGCAGTCAGCAGCGGAGGTCTGGATGATGAACTTGCTACCCTTCCACTCTTTGTGCATAGCCTTAGCGTCCATGCTGTTGAAGCTTTCGGGTGCTCCTTCAAGAGCCTCGGGGTCAGCCATCTTGGCGCGGATGCAGGCGTGAGGGCAGACGACGGTGCACTTGCCACATTGGATGCACTTGTCGGTGTTCCAGACGGGGATTTCAAGGGCGAGGTCGCGCTTTTCATACTTGGTTGTGCCGCTGGGGAAGGTGCCATCGCAGGGCATCTCGGATACCTTGATGTCGTTGCCTTCACCTACTTCGATGCGACCGAGCACGTTCTTGACAAAGTCAGGAGCGTTGTCAGGGAGGGCTGGCTTGATGGTAAATCCATTGACAGTCTTGCCTGTGAGGTTGACCTGATGGAGGTTGGCGAGTGTTGCGTCAACAGCATCAATGTTCTTGGCAACGACGTCATCACCCTTCTTACCGTAGGTTTTCTTAATAGCGCCCTTGATGTAGCCGATGGCCTCATCTGCGGGAATCACGCCAGAGAGCTTGAAGAAGCAGGCTTGCATGATGGTGTTGATGCGACCGCCCATGCCTGTGGATTTAGCTACCTTGAAGGCGTCGATGCAGTAGAAGCTGATGTTCTTGTCGATGATCTGCTGCTGCATGCGCGCTGGCAGGGTGTCCCAGATGGTCTCAGGGGAGGCCGCGTGGTTCATCAAGAAGACGGAGTCCTGTGCTGCATTCTTGAGGAAATCATAGATACCAAGCAGGGATGGCTGATGCAGCGCGATGAAGTTCGCGTTGGTGATCATGTAGGTGCTGTGGATGGGGGTGGTACCAAAGCGCAGGTGAGATACTGTTGAGGAGCCAGACTTCTTGGAGTCGTACTCAAAGTAACCTTGTACGTAGAGGTCGGTGTGCCCACCAATAATCTTAATGGCGTCCTTGTTAGCACCGACAGTGCCATCTGAACCAAGACCGTAGAACATGCAGCGTGATACCGTGCTAGCTTCTGTGGAGAAGCTTGGGTCATAGCTGATGGAGAGGCCTGTGACGTCATCATTGATGCCGACGACAAAATTGGTCATGGGCTCATCCTTGCTCAGCTCGTCAAAGACACCCTTGACCATAGCTGGGGTGAACTCTTTGGAGCCAAGTCCGTAACGACCGCCGACGATGACAGGCATCTCGAAGGGAAGTGTACGCTTGATGAGTTGGTCAGCGACGGCTTGGATGACGTCCTGGAGGAGGGGTTCGCCTTGGCTTCCGGGCTCCTTGGTACGGTCGAGTACGGCAATCTTTTTGACCGTGGCTGGGAGGGCTGCGATGAGGTCAGCTGCGGGGAAGGGGCGATAGAGACGCACCTTGAGGATGCCAATCTTCTCATTAGGCAGGGCTGTGACGGTCTCAAGACCAGCCTCAGCACCAGAGCCCATCAAGACGATGACTCGGTCTGCATCGGGAGCACCAATGTACTCGACGAGGTCGTAGTAACGACCGGTGAGATCGCCAAATCGCTTCATGTTGCTCTTGATAATCTCAGGGATGGCTGCGTAGAACTTGTTGACTGTCTCGCGGCCTTGCATGAAGACGTCGGGGTTTTGAGCGGTGCCGCGGATGACGGGTGCATCAGGAGTCAGGGCTCGTGCGTGGAAGTCCTCCACCCACTCTTGCTTGATCATGCCGCGCAGGGTGTCATCGCTGATGTCGGCAATTTTGCCTACCTCATGGGAGGTGCGGAAGCCGTCAAAGAAGTTCATGAAAGGTACGCGGCTCTCAAGTGTTGCGGCGTGAGCGATGGCTGCCATATCGGGAGCTTCCTGTGTGCTTGCTCCGCAGAGCATGGCGTAGCCAGTGGCACGGCAGGACATGACGTCGGAGTGATCTCCAAAAATAGAAAGACCCTGTGCAGCAAGTGCACGGGCGGCTACGTGGAACACGCAGGGGCTGAGCTCACCTGCGATCTTGTACATGTTAGGGATCATCAATAGGAGCCCTTGAGATGCGGTGAATGTTGTTGCAAGAGAGCCTGTTTGCAGGGCTCCATGCACAGCACCGGCGGCGCCTGATTCACTCTCCATTTCAACAATGCTCGGGATGGTACCCCAGAGATTCTTGCGATCTACGGCCATCCAACCTTCTGCAGCCTCACCCATGGATGAGGACGGCGTAATGGGGTAAATAGCTGCTACTTCGGAACAACGGTATGCGACGGAAGCGACTGCTTCATTGGCATCAATGGTGCTGTATGTTGTGCTCATATTGGGTATTATAGAAACTGTTTAAACTAGCGTAAGACGCATGTCTATATTTGACTAGCTAGGGATATGATACACACCAAAATGCTCTAAATCAACTATAAAGTCACGTGGGACACAATTTGTTGTTCATTCGAATAAGTAGCAGCCTCACTCGTTTTGAGTGAGGCTGGACTAACTTTTGCTTACTGGGTGTTAAAACCTCCAACCCATGCCGAGTCGCATGTTGTGGTAGACTTGTTTGCGGCTTTCAGCACGCAGTCCTGCGATGTCGACGCTGGGCTTGGCGGTGCTTCCGCTGAATTGGTAAGCGGCGAAACTATACAGGCGAGCTGACCAGTCATACTTGAGTCCAATCTCTGCTGAGTAGGCAAATCCCCAGGCGCTGTTGTGATCCTTGTCGCCGATGCAGTCAAGTGAGGCGCGAGCCTTGATTTCCTCGTTGTTGACACCGAGGTTGGCGCCTAAGAACATGGACCAATTACCATCCAGGTGTCGCGTGTAGCGATAGCCTGGCATGAGGTTGAATGTGTTGACGCGTGCTTTGCTGTGAAGTGTGGAGCTTCCAAAATGCTCATTGCTGCTGTTGCTGCCATAGCCATAGCCCATGCGTAGGTCGAGGGCGTGACGAGGGCAGAGGTCTACCCCTATGGTCAAGTCGCCTCCAACGAGGTCTACCTTGCCAACTGAGCCGACGCCGCTGTTGAGGTTTTTACCGGCAAAACCGTAAAAGGCAGCTGCTTCCAACCAATAAGGATTGGCAGGCGGGGTGGGGGTGCAGGGCGCGGTCATAGGCATTGGCTGAGGTCCCGCGAGGGCGATAGAGCTAAGCCCGAGGAGGGCGATGCAGGTGTTTTTTATGATTGTCATCAGTTGAGTCTTTCTTGGTTATATTGTAGCAGCAATAAGCAGGTTGCGCCGCTGCTGATGGCATTTATAGCGCAAAGAGGGTAGATGTTGCAATCTATATAACTAACTATTATTGGTATTACTTATAACAAAAAACCAGCCCGAGCGATCAGATGTCGCTTGGGCTGGTGTAGAAGTTGGGTTGTTTATTCGGCGATAGCTGAGAGGGCCTGTTCTATGTCGGCAATGATATCTGCGATGTCTTCAATGCCTACGGAGAGGCGGATGAGGTCAGGTTTGACCCCTGCCTCAAGCAGTTGTTCATCGCTGAGCTGGCGGTGAGTGTGGCTAGCTGGGTGGAGTACGCAGCTGCGTGTATCGGCGACATGCGTCACGATGGCGATCATCTTGAGGCTGTCAATAAAACGAATTGCTCGCTCGCGGCCGCCCTTGATACCAAAGCAGATTACACCACAGCTGCGGCCGCCATCAAACTGCCGCTTGGCCAGTTCATGGTACTCGTTGCTGGGCAGACCGGCGTAATTGATCCAAGCTATATCGCTGACTCCTTGAAGGAACTCTGCTACTGCTTGTGCATTCTCGCAGTGGCGAGCCACGCGCAGGTGGAGGGTCTCAAGTCCGAGGTTGAGGAGGAAGGAGTTCTGAGGGGCGGGGGAGGCTCCCAAATCTCGCATTAACTGCACGGTGCACTTGGTGATGTAGGCGCCTTTGCCAAAGGCCTCTGTATAGACTAGGCCGTGGTAGGATTCATCAGGTTGTGTGAGGCCTGGGAATTTGTCGGGGTAAGCTGCCCAGTCAAAATTACCGCTGTCAATTACTGCTCCGCCTACTTGTGTTGCGTGACCGTCCATGTACTTACTTGTGGAGTGCATGACGATGTCGGCACCTAGTTCAAAGGGGCGGCAATTGATGGGGGTGGCAAAGGTGTTGTCCACGATGAGGGGGACTCCCTGACTGTGTGCGATGGTTGCCATCTTGGCAATATCAAGTACTTGCAGGGTGGGGTTGGAGATTGTCTCGCCAAAGAGGCACTTTGTGTTGGGGCGGAAGGCTGCGACGATTTCTTCTTCGCTAGCATCCTGATTGATGAAGCTTACTTCAATGCCGAGTTTTTTGAGGGTGATGGCAAAGAGGTTGTAGGTGCCGCCATAGATTGCGGAGGTGGAGACGAGATGGTCGCCAGCAGAGCAGAGGTTGAAGATGGCGTAGAAGGTTGCGGATTGACCTGAGGCGGTCAGGATGGTGGCAACGCCTCCTTCAAGGGCTGTGATTTTTTTTGCAACGGCTTCGGTGGTGGGGTTTTGCAGGCGTGAGTAGAAGAATCCTGCTTCCTCGAGGTCAAAGAGCTTGGCCATCTGCTCGCTTGTCTCGTACTTGAATGTTGTGCTCTGGTAGATGGGGAGAACGCGGGGCTCTCCCTTTTTGGGTTCCCAGCCAGCTTGGACGCAAATGGTGCCTTTATTCATATGGGCAAATCTTAGCAGTTGCGCGCGTCGTTGGCAAGTTTAAATGGAGTTGCTGAGCAGGGCTTAGTTCATTGCTGCTTTCTAAGGGCTTCTTTCCTTGGCTTGGTTTAGGGCTGCGGCTTGCCTTGTAGCGTGTGCGCAAAAAAAGCCGCCATCCCTGAGGACGGCGGCTTTAAAGGATCAGTTGTATCTAAGCCTTATTAGGCTTGACCAAGCTGGAAGCGCTTGAAGCTGACGACAGAGATCTTGTCACCAAGGTCTTTGCCTGTCTGGGCTACGAGTTGCTCAACAGAGATTGCAGGGTTCTTGACGAACTCTTGGTCGAGTAAGCAGCTTTGCTTGTAGAGGGCCTTGAGCTTGCCGGGGAGGATTTTCGCAAGGAGAGCCTCTGGCTTGCCTTCTTCGATGAGCTGTGCTTTGGCGATGTCCTGCTCTTCAGCGACGAATGCCGCGTCAAGGGAGGAGGAGTCAACGCTCTTTGGTGCGGACGCTGCGATGTGCAGTGTGATGTCCTTGCAGAGAGTTTGAAACGCTGTGGCTTGGGCTGTTTGAGCGTTTTCGCAGCTCATTTCGAGGAGTACACCTACTTTGCCACCCATATGGATGTAGGAGGCGATGGAGCCTTCTGTGCTAAGTGTGTAGCGGGCAAATTTGCTCAACTTCATGTTCTCACCGATGACAGCGCATCGCTCTGCGATGTGTTGCTCGATGGTGATGCCGTTGATCGTAGCTGTGCCTGCGTTGTCGAGGCAGCATACGGAGCTAGCCTTGAGGGCTGCACCTACTTCTGCAACGAGTGTGCGGAACTTGTCCCCTTTGGAGCAGAAGTCAGTCTCACAGTTGATCTCATAGATGAGACCATCCTTGCCTTCAACGATTGTGGCGATGATGCCTTCGTTGGCGGCGCGGTCTGCTTTCTTCGCGGCCTTGGCAATGCCTTTTTCGCGGAGGTACTTGGCAGCTTCGTCGATGTTGCCGTCGCACTCGACGAGAGCATTCTTGCAGTCCATCATGCCGGCGTCAGTCTTGGCGCGCAGCTCTTTAACGAGTAGTGGGGTAATATCAGCCATGTCAGTAATTCTGTTGTGGGGATAAATGAGGACTTAGATTAGGCCTTGGCTTTGGCTTTGTTGATTGCAACAACCATCTCGGAAAGAATGAGACGGATGGAGCGTACAGCGTCATCATTGCCTGGGATTGGGAAGTCGACGCTTTCTGGGTCGGCATTCGTGTCAGTCAGGACGATGACGGGGATGTTGAGGATGTGAGCTTCGCGGATAGCGATGTCTTCGTGGTCTGCGCCGATGGCGACCATGACGTCAGGAGAACCACCCATGTTGCGGATACCTTGGAGGTTACGCTTGAGCTTTTCGCGTTCACGGGAGAGTGATGCGAGTTCCTTTTTGGACATGGACTTGAACTCGGGTTGTTTGTCGAGGTTTTCAAGCCAATCGAGACGAGTAATGCTCTTCTTGATTGTGGTCATGTTGGTGAGCATACCACCGAGCCAGCGGTAGTTGACGTAGAATTGTTCGGTAGCTTCAGCAGCTTCCTTGACGGCTTCTTGTGCTTGGCGCTTGCAACCGACGAAGAGGATCTTCTTGTTCTTAGCGGAGAGGTCTGCGAGGTAGGCTGTTGCCTTGTCCAAGCACTTCTCAGTTTCTTCGAGGTTGATGATGTGAATACCATTCTTCTGTGTGAGAATGTATTTCTTCATCTTTGGATGCCATTTGCGGGTCTGGTGACCAAAGTGAACACCAGCTTCTACCATCTTTGTAACGAGTTCGTTAATCATTGTATGTGTGTGTATTGCTCGCCTTGTATCAGGTCGAGCGGTTCGTTGAAAGGTGCTGCAACTGGGTCCCACTGCCCTTCGTTGTTATTGTTTGCAGCATTTGCGGGAATCGGTACTATACGCGTAAATGCAATGGGTGTCAATGCTTTTTTGATTTTCGCTGGTATAAAATAGGCCTGTGTGTCCGCTGTTTTTTTGGGGTGTTATGCTCTGATGGTTGTGCCTCTGGCGGCTCTCCCGAGGGGGTCTTGACAGACTGTCTTGGGGACGTGTCCCCAAACCCTGTTGTGTGTGTGGGTGGGGGAGCTGCGCTTTGTTTGCTTGCGTGGCTCAGGGGGCGCTATCGCGACGATTGGCGGGGATGTTTGCGGCTTTGCCGAGGTGGTGGCGGCAGAGTAGCTGGGCTTGGTTGCGCTGTTTTCCCCGATGCTCATGTGGCAGGGGGTATTGATGGCTCTCTGCCGAGGTTGTGCCTCTGGCGGCTCTCCCGAGGGGGTCTTGACAGACTGTCTTGGGGACGTGTCCCCAAACCCTGTTGTGTGTGTGGGTGGGGGAGCTGCGCTTTGTTTAGTCGAGCGCGTAGCGGGCTGCGGCGATGGCCATAAAGACGGCTGTTTCGACGCGTAGGATAATGTGTCCAAGGCTGGCTGCTTCAAATCCTGCTGCCAGCGCGGCTTGGTATTCCTCTGTTGTGAGGTCTCCTTCAGGTCCTACGAGGATGATGGCTTGTTTGCTGCCTTTGCTTCGCGCGGCTTCGAGGATGTCTCGCATGGGGCGTGCTTCTGGCAGTAGCGCACAGCAGAGTTTTAGCTCGGGTAGGTTGTCGCGCGTGATGAATTGCTTGTAGCTGCTGACGGGTTCAACGATGGGTAGTGTGT
This sequence comes from uncultured Verrucomicrobiales bacterium, assembly GCA_947039485.1. GTDB lineage: Bacteria > Verrucomicrobiota > Verrucomicrobiia > Verrucomicrobiales > Akkermansiaceae > Akkermansia. The sequence continues at coordinate 63,630 of CAMQZC010000011.1, forward strand.
TGCTCCCGCATTGTTTGCAGGCTTCGAGCACGGTGCGTTCCCATTTCTGCTGTTTGCTTGCTGCTTCTTTGTCCTTGATGCGGACGATGGTGCGCTCGCTGAGTAGGGGGATGATGCGGCTAACTCCGAGCTCAACGGCTTTTTGCACGATGAGTTCCATGTTCCCTCCCTTGGGGATGGCCAATGCTAGGCTGATTTCGGGGAGGGCTGGGGGCTGGGGTAGGATTTCCTCAACGCCTAGTTCCATGGCTCGGTTGCCGTCGATGTGGGTGATGCGGCAGATGGCTGCGCTGCCTCGCCCGTCAAAGGCTTCACAGCGGTCACCGACTCGCAGTCGCATGACTTTGAGGGCATGCTGTGCTTCCTCCCCTTCCACGAGTTGTGTGGGGGCGGTCCAGTTGGCGCTGGGGAGGTAGCATCGGTGCATGTTACTTGAGGTAGTTTGCGGCGCGTTTCTTGAATTGTTCGCTTTCTGGCTGGTTTTTCTCGGTGAGGCTGGCCATGAATGCTCCAAAGCTTTTCTTCTGCTCGCGGTTGAGGTCTGTGGGGAGTTCTACTTCGACTTCTACGAGGAGGTCACCGCGGCTGCTGTTCTTGAGGGATGGGATGCCTTTGTCGCGGAGTTTGAAGGTGGTTTGGTTTTGTGTGCCTGCTGCGATTTTGAGGGTGCTGTGACCTTGTAGGGTGGGTACGCGGAGTTGCCCGCCTTCGACTGCGAGGCTGAAGGGGATGGGCATGCTGCAGTGCAGGTCTCGTCCGTCACGGGTGAAGATGTTGTGCGCGGTGATGTCGATGAAGACGTAGAGGTCGCCTGTTTGTCCTCCGCAGATGCCTGCATCTCCGTTGTTGGTGGAGCGCAGTTTGTTGCCGTTGTCGACGCCTGCGGGGATGTGCAGGGTGATTTGTACGTCTTTGTGGACGCGGCCTTCACCATGGCATTTGTTGCAGGGGTTACTGATGCTTTGTCCTGCTCCTCTGCAGCTGGGGCAGGTGGTTTGCTGGACGAAGAATCCGCTCTGGCGTGTGACGACTCCTTGACCTTGGCAGGTTGCGCAGGTTTTGTAGCCGGCTTTGCCGTCTTTGGATCCGCTTGCGTGGCAGGTTTCACAGGGGACGAGGCGCTCGATTTCGATGGTTTTGTCGCAGCCTGTTGAGGCTTCTTCAAGGGAGACGTCGAGGTCGTAGCGTAGGTCGGCTCCGGGGCGCGCTGGTGTGGCGCGTCGTTGTTGTCCGCCGCCGCCAAAGCCTCCTCCGCCCATGCCGCCAAACATTTGAGAAAAGATGTCTCTGGGGTCGACTCCGCCGCCAAAGCCGCCGCCGCCGCCGCCAAAGCCGCTGTTGCCGCCGCCGTTCTTGTAGGCGTCATGCCCCATGCGGTCGTAGGCTGCGCGCTTGTCGGCGTCACTGAGTACTTCGTAGGCTTCACCTAGTTCCTTGAACTTGTCCTCGGCGACTTTGTCGTCGGGGTTGCGGTCAGGGTGGAATTTCATCGCAAGTTTGCGATAGGATTTCTTGAGGCTGGCATCATCCACTTCGCGGGAGACGCCGAGTACGTCGTAGTAGTCTTTGGACATGTTGTGTGTCTTTGTTGAGTTTATTGATCGCTAGCGGGTGCTGCTGCTGTCATGACGTTGACGGGGCGCAGAAGGCGATCTTTGAGCATGTAGCCTTTGCGGACGATGCGGACGATGCTGCCCTCGGGCAGGGCGCTGGGCTCGCTTTGGATGGCGTCATGCTTGTTGTGGTCAAAGGTGTCGCCGATCTCGCAGGGGATGGTGGTGACGCCTTGGGCGTTGAGGAAGTCGTGCAGTTGCTTTTGTACCATGTTCATGCCGATGTAGATCATGGACTTGGTGTCTTGACCTGCCATTTGCATGCCCATCTCGAAGTTGTCGATGACGGGGAGGAGTTCTTCAATGAGGCTTTGCTTGGCGTAGCGGTTGAAGTCTTCGCGCTCTTTGATGCAGCGCTTGCGGTAGTTGTCGTATTCTGCGGCAGAGCGTAGGGCCATTTCGCGCCATTTCATGAGTTCTTCGGTGGCTTCTTCGACGACTTCCGGGTCGGAGGAGTCGGCTTTAGGGTCAATGTTTATCTCGGGAACTTCAGGGGCTGGGGCATCGCAACCACAGCTTTCGCCGCAGTTCATCTGGGGATTGATGTCGTTGTCGTTTTCTGTTTTTTGTTGGTCTTCCATTTGCATGGGCGATACTGTAACGCTTTGGGGGGATTTCGTCAAGTGCGCAATTCGGCATGAGGGGGGCTAAAACTATCTTAAAAGCGTGCTTGGTCAACGATAGGGCGGTTGATTAATGGGGTTTTGATTGTTTCTAGCGATGGCTCTATGGCTGTTTGTTAGGTTTTTTGTTGGGGCGGTTGTTGTGGTTGATCGCTTGCTGATGCTGCGCTGGACGTTTATTGATTCGTGTCTGGGGCTTGCTAATTGGCTGCTCTGGGGGCTCTTTCTCGACGCAAAAGCGACTCCCACACTGAGGTGGGAGCCGCTTTTTGATAATTTTGTTGAGGGGCTTGGTTTAGTTCTTTTCCTCGGGCATTTTGCCTGTGGAGAAGTACTTCTCAATTTCCTCCAGTGTGCGACCCTTGGTCTCAGGCAGGAAGAATGCTGCTGTGATGAAGTAGAATACGGTGAAGCCACCCAGTGTGAAGAACACGGAGGAGTAGCCTGCAGCACCAACCCATGGCAGGAATACACCAGCGATTGTGGTGGAGACGCCTTGGTTAATCAGCAGGGCGATGGCCATACCGTTTGCGCGGATGCGGTTGGGCATGAGCTCTGAGAGTGCCAGCCAGACGCAGACGCCGGGGCCTGCTGCGTAGAAGGCGATGAAGACGACAAAGAAGAGTGTGACCATCCAGCCTGTGAAGGCTGTTGGCTTGATTCCAATTTCTGCTTTGGTGATGACGACTTCCTTGATGGAGCCTTCCACTGTAGGGGTCTTCCAGAAGGCGAGCTTGTCCATGAAGTTGGGCTTAATGTTGGTGCTCTTAGCAATGGACATGGTCTGTGCTTCACTGATGACTTGTTCCTTGCTGATTCCTTTGGGGGTAACAACGGTGGCGATGTCCTTGTACTCAACAACTTTTTGCATGGCGGAGCCGCCTTGTGTGTAGTTGACGATGAGTTGGGTACCAGGGGTGATGCCCGCGGCTTGTGCGAATTGCTCGTTCTTGAGTTCCTTGGCGATTCCTTCTACGGTGAGGCTGAAGGCGTTGTCGCTGACCTTGGCTTGAGCCATGGCGGTGACATCAATGCGGCCTTTCTCTACGGAGAGGAACATGCAGCCTACACCGACGAGACCGACGATGATACCTGCTGTGCCCATCTTGAGGAGGAATTTGCGGCCTTTTTTGTCAACGAGGCTGACGGCAACGATGGTCATGGCCATGTTGACAATCTTGATAGCGAAGTCAGCCCAGTTGGCTGCTGCGCCTTCAAGGCCTGCTTGGAGGAAGATGTTGACGGAGTAGTTGAGTACGGAGTTGATGCCCGTTGCTTGGTTGCAGCCCAGAATGACGACTGCGAGGACGAAGGGGATGATGTACTTGCGTTGGAAGATGGAGTCACCCTTGGCTTCTGCAGCGAGCTGAATCTTGGCTTCTGCTGCGGCCACGTCGGCAGCGAGCATTTCTTCAAGGATGAGATTAGCAGCTTGCGTTCCGTTGTTTGCGGCGAGGGAGTCGAGTGCTTCTTCCTTGCGTCCTTGGGCGTAGAGCCAGCGTGGGGATTCCTTGAGCTTGAATGCGCCAAAGAAGAGGAGGATGCCGGGGATTGCGGAGCACCAGAAGATGGTCTGCCAAGCGGATACCTTGTCAGCGACGGCGACGGTGACGTCATCAGCTGCGCCAACTAAGTTGGTGGTGACGATGCCGATTGTTGCGGCAAAGACGAGACCTACTGTGAGCAGGAGCTGGAACATGCCTGTGCCTTTACCGCGTGCCTTGGAATCAAGGCATTCTGCGAGGTACATGGGGACAACGACGCCGATGAGACCAGCGGAGCAGCCTTGTAGGATGCGACCTAAGACGAGTGCTTCAAAGGCTTGATTGCCCATCAAATCAGAGAGGCAAATGACGGGGATACTCAGGGTGAAGAGAAGGGCGGAGAGGATGATGATGATCTTGCGACCGAACCATTCAGCGAGCTGTCCTGCGAAGAGGGATGAGAGCACGGAGCCTGCCAAGACAGCGGCAACCACTAGCGCTAGCTGTGCGGGACTGTAGTCAGAGGTGTGTGCAATGTAGGGGAGAGCGGCGGCGATAATGCCTACGTCTACACCGTAGAGAAGGCCACCGAGACCTGCCATGGTGGTCAGGTAGGTGGCATAGCGTTTCACAGAGGCCGGAAGTTCGGCAGAAGTAGCATCTATACTCATAGTGCGTTCTATTATAGCAAGTCTATCTGTTACTTCAATCTTAAAGTTTATGAAGGGGCTGGGGATGGGGTTTTGCCTTCCTGTTGACTTCAGTGAGAATGAGTTGAGTTGTTTTCTGGAATGATGAACTTGGAGTTAGATGTAGGTGATTGTTATCTCTTTATGCTGTTTTGGTGGCTCTGCCGTCGTGTGGGTTTCGTGCTTTCTCCATCGGCTAAATTAAAAATAAATTTAGGCTGTGTATGGGTCAAGGCAGGAATAGAGGAGATGATGCTCTTGCTGGAAATATGGAGAATGTCATGCAGCGAGGCTGCTGCATCTGCTCAAACGCCTCGCTGGTGATGACTTGATGAGGGGGGCGTGGGCTTGCTTGAGGAGTTGTTTCTCAGCGGGCTGCTAGCTTGCTCTGGCGTTTTTCGTAGGCTCGTAGCAGGGCGATGGGCTCAAGGTCTGCTGGCAGTTCTTCTCCTTGCATGAGTAGTTTGGTGAGTTGTTGGCTCACCCATGGGGCTGTCGTGCAGCCGCGGCTGCCTAGGCCTCCAAGCATGTATTGCCCTGGCATCCCGGGGAGTGCTCCTGCTACGGGCTGCGAGTAGCGGATGATGGGGCGTACGGCGGCGCGTGCGCGGAGGCATTGGTATTCTCCTTGGTAGCGTTGATTAAGGCTATGGAGGAGTTCTTGTGGCGCGGTGGGTGATGGCTCTCCTGGGCTCGACCAGACCCAGTCGTAACTTGCTCCGAGTCGCCAGATCTCACCGTGTCTCACGAGCCAGTGCCCAAAGTGGAGGACGGCCTCGGGGGCGAGGAAGTTCTCAGGCATTTTGAGGTCGAGGATGCAGCCTTGTGAGAGGCGGCTTTCGAGCCATGGGAGCTTGAGTTGCTGTGCTATTTCAAAGCCGTTGCACCAGATGACGCTCTCAAACTCTTGCTCGCGCCAGCGTAGTTTGCCTGAGGCGAGGGTCTCGATGTCGCTGGGGAGGATTTGTGCTTCGCAGAGGGATTGCTTGCTCTTGAGCCAGTTTCTTTGGGCGTTGACGAGTTGCTCGGCATGCAGGACAGCTGCTCCGTAGGTGATGGCGGCTTGGCCTTTTCCTTCCCAGTCGGGGAGCCATGGGAGTAGGGGTCCTGCAAATTGGGCGCAGAGGGGGTCTTCTCGTCGTTGTTGCCAGAAGGCGAGTTGGTCTTCATCGGCGAGCTCGCGCCAGATTTCACAGCAGTCCCACCAGCTGCCACCGAGTTCTGCTTCGGTGGCGCGGTAGTAGCTGTGCGCGGCCTCAAGGCACTCGGCTTGTCTCCAGTCGGGCTTGATTTTGCGCCCAAGTAGGGGGTTGACGAGGCCTGCGGCGACGCGTGAGGCGCTCTCGCCTAGAGGTCGGTCGACGACGAGGCAGTTTTGCCCTGCATGGATGAGATGCCAAGCGAGAGCAGAGCCTGCGAGGCCTTGCCCGATGATGAGGTGTTGTGCTGCCTCTGTGCTCATCTTGCTCTCTGGGGCTCGGGGGGTTAGAAGGGGAGGTTCATGCCGCCTGTGAGCTTGCTCATTTCTTTTTCATTGAGGGCTTTGGCTGCGATGAGTGCGTCTTGGACGGCTTTGAGGACGAGGCTTGAGAGGAATTCTGCGTCTTCGGGGTCGATGATGGCGGGGTCGATGCTCAGTTTGGTGATCATGCCTGCTCCGCTGGCTGTGGCGATGATTTTACCGCTTGCGGCTTCTGCGCTGACTTCTAGGGCTGCAAGTTTTTCCTGTGCTTGTGCCATGTTGGATTGCATGGCTTGGGCTTGCTTCATGAGTTTTTGGATGTTCATAGTTGTGTGTGTTGTTTATGTGTTGATGATTCGTGCGTGAAATTCCTTGAGGGCAAGTTCGATGAGGGGGTCGTTGTAGAAGCTCTCATCGAGGGGTTTTTCGGGTTTCCTCTCAGGTGTTGCTGCTGTAGTTGCGGTTGCGGTTGATTTTTTGGTAGCTTTTTTGGCTACGGGCGGGGCAATCTCTGGCAGGGGGGCTGGGACGTAGTTCTCGATGATGGGGGCTGGGATGCTCGCATCGTTGGTGATTCGCAGGCTGCAGGCTCGCCCGCAGATGTCGAGGCTGATTTCTGCGATGGAGTTGCGGATTTTCTTGGATAAGAGGGCGTCGCGGCTATAGGTGTCTGTGGGATGGAGGGCGATGGCTAGCTCTCCTTTGTTATCACTGATAAAGAGGGTCTCCCCGATGGCTCCTGCTTGGATGGGGTGCCTCTCGCGTAGTTGCTCAAGGCAGCGTGCCCAGAGCTCGGTACTCATGGGGATGATTGTGCGAGCGAGGGGGATGATGTTTCCCTCAAACAGGGGCTCCTCGTCGGCGTAGACGAGGTCCGCTGGGGGCTCGTCGCTGCCAAAGCTGGGGGCTGGGTCATCAATGGGGGGGAGGCTCGATGCCTCCTTGATTGGGCTGGGCGCAGGCTCCGCGATGGGCGTGGGAGCAGGAGCTGCTACTGGCTCGGGCGCAGGCTTCGTGAAGGGCTCGGGCGCAGGCTTCACGATGGGTGCTGCTGCGAGGACTGGCTGGGGCGTTGCGGTCGGGATAGCTACGGCTGCGACTGGGGGCAGGGCTGCTGCTGCGATGCTGGCATCGGGCAGGGTAGCTCCATTGAGGGCGCGGACGATGTCGCTGATATTTGCCTCAGAGAGGGCGTGGACTGCTTGGATGAGTCCCATCTCTAGGTGGAGGCGTTTGTTGCTGCTCCAGCGCATGCGCTCCTCGGAGGATGCGAGCATCTCCATAAGGCGGATGAGCTTGTCGCTGGGGGTGCGGCTGAGTAGCTGGCTGAGGGGCTCGCGCCATTGGTCTGGGATATTAGCACGCCCGTACTCGGGGCTGACCTTTTGCACGAGCAGCTCTCGGACAGCGTCCATGAGGTCGCCTAGCAGCTGACCCATATCACGCCCCGCCTCTGCGAGGTCATGGGTGAGTTGCAGGAGGCTAGGCAGCTGGCGGTCGAGGATGTAGCAGAGAGCCTGAGCGACGGTGTCACGGCTGGTGACGCCAAAGATTTCATTGACATGCTGCTCTTCAATCTCATGACCGCAGAAGGAGACGAGCTGGTCGAGCATGGACTGCGCATCGCGCATGCCGCCATCAGCGACGCGAGCAATGCTCATGGCGGCGGTCTCGCTGAGACGCACGCTCTCATTGCTGGCGATGGTGATGAGGTGCTTGGCAATCACATCAGCGGGGATGGGACGCAGGTCAAAGCGCTGGCAGCGTGAGAGGATGGTGGGGAGAATCTTGTGCGGCTCTGTTGTGGCAAAGATGAACTTAACGTGCTCTGGGGGCTCCTCAAGGGTCTTGAGCAGGGCGTTAAATGATTCCTTGGTGAGCATATGCACCTCATCAATATAGATGATGCGGAACTGGCCGCGCGCAGGGGCAAAGTGGACATTGTCGCGCAGGTCGCGGATATTATCAATACCGCGGTTGGAGGCACCATCAATCTCGAGGACGTCAAGGCTGCGACCCTCGGCAATCTCCTCGCAGATATCCTCATCGGGGTCAAAGTCGACGCGGGGGCCATGGCTGCAGTTAAGCGCTTTGGCAAAGATTCGGGCGGTGGAGGTCTTGCCTGTGCCTCGGGGGCCTACAAAGAGGTAGGCATGGGCGAGGCGCTTTTGCTCGATGGCGTTGCAGAGGGTTTGAACGACATGATCTTGCCCCAGCACATCTTTAAAGCTGCGGGGACGATATTTTCTAGCAAAGACCTGATAACTCACGCGCTCATTTTAGCCTAAGAGGTAGGGTGGCTGCAAGATAAAAAGAGAGGGGGTGGTGCTAGTCTCAGTCATGAGCCTGATCGTGCGAGCTGGGTCTTTGCTGTTCCTGAGGGTTGCGCGTGGGGTGAGTGCTGTAATTGTGTGCGTTTTTTTTGCTCATTGAGAGCGATAGCGATCAAGGAGTAAGTCGTCGGATATGACGCAGGCGCGCATTATTCGCGGGGTTTCTAGGCCGTATTTACAAAATTAGACTTAGCTTGCTTTATTGGATCATATGACGCTGGCGCGACTATGGGCGATTTGATTAGCGCGCTGCGCGCGGGGTGGGGGGCTCAGAGTAGCTGGGCTAGGATTAGGGGGTTGTTGTTGAGGCGGGTAGTCCTTGCTTCTTTTGTGGGCTACTCTGAGGGCAATCGCGTTGCGATTGCTTGGGGGCTCTCCCGAGGGGGTCCCTGCCGGACAGGCCTCAAGGGGTGACCCCTTGAGAATCTCTGGAGCTGCGCTTTCTTTGAATGCTGTTTTGTCTCTACACGCAAAAAAGCGCTAGATGTGTATCTAGCGCTTTTGCGTGTAAGGTTGCTTACTGTATTCTTACTTCATGGCGTCAAATGCGCCCTTGAAGAAGTAGTATCCCCAGCCCCAGTCTGTGTCTTCGCTCCAGTCAGGATCGTAGTGATGCTGTGGCTTAAGGAAGCGCTCAGGGTGAGGCATGAGCCCCATGGCGCGGCCTGTCGTGTCTTGCAGGCCTGCGATACGCAGCTCTGAGCCGTTGTGGTTGTCACCGTATTGCAGGGCTACGCAGCCGCTAGCAAGGTATTTCTCAGCGTCGCCAGGTTCGCAGACGAGACGGCCTTCAGCGTGGGCGCTGGGCAGCTCGAAGTTCTCAGGCAGGAGGCTTGTGAAGGGGCTGTTTGGAGCGACCTTGACGAGTTTGTCCCACATGCATTCAAAGCGTTCGCTTTTGTTCCAGATGAGGGATGCCTTGGGCAGGATACCCAGCTTGGTGAGGATTTGGAATCCGTTGCAGATGCCAAAGAGGTAACCGCCGTTGTCGTAATGCTTGACGAGGGCGTCTCCAAGGAAGCGCTCTGTCTCAAGCTGTGCCAGACGGCCGCTCATGACGTAGTCTCCGTAGGAGAATCCGCCTGAGAATACGACGAGTTGGGCTTTTTTTACTTGTGCCGCGGTGGCTGTGGCGATGGGCTGTACTTGGGTGCTGAAGCCTGCGACCTGAAGGGCGCGAGCGGTCTCAACATCACAGTTGGTGCCAGGGTATTTCAGAAGAAGTGCGTGAGGCATATGATTTTTTTCTAAAAGGGGTTATATAGGGGTTAGATCAATAGAAGGGGGTGAGACCGCTCTTCCAGATGTGCTTGAGCTCGCTGATGCTGGCCTTGAGTACGGCTTTGCCTTGGCTGCTGATGACGAGGTCTTGCGCTTCGGTGACTCTACCTACGCGGGCGCAGGGGTAGCCAGCCATGGCGGCTTCGAATTCGTCGGTCATGCTTTCGTCGACTTCCACGAGGAAGCGACCTGTGCTTTCGCTAAAGCAGGGTACTGCGAGGTTGCTCCATCCACCAACGGTGGGCAGTTTGTCGAGGTTGAGCTCAACACCGCCTTTGCCAGAGAATGCCATTTCTGCGGCTGCTACGGCGAGACCACCTTCGGAGATGTCATGGGCTGCGAGGCTCAGACCTTGGGTGAGGGCTGCGTAGTAGGCTTTGTACATGGGGTAGTTGAGCTTGCAGTCTGTCTGGGGTACTTTGCAGTCGGCGACGCTCTTGACGCGGGCGTAGACGGATGCTCCCATTTCATCCTCGGTGGTGCCGACCATAAAGAGGGCGGAGCCTACCTTGCGGATGGAGCTACCGCGCACATGCTCGATATCTTCAACCACACCAAAGCCGGAGCAGAGGAAGGTGACGGGGATGTTGACGGGGCCATTCTCTGTGTCAAAGTAGTTGTAGAAGCTATCTTTGCCTGATACGTAGGGGGCACCGTAGGCGAGGGATGCTTCGCGGATGGCTTTGCCACATTCGACGAGGCGACCCAGCTCGGTTGGTGTCTCGGGGTTACCCATGCAGAAGTTGTCCAAGAGGGCAATTTTGTCGGGGTTGGTGCCGCTGATGACGAGCTGACGGATGGTCTCATCGACGGAGCCTGCGCCCATGGCGTAGGGGTCTGTCTTGCCCCACTCGGGGAGGATGGAGAGGGCGAGGCCCATGAGCTTGCTGCTGCCATCAATGTCGATGACGGAGGAGTCTTGGGGGGCATCACCGCTAGCACCTGCGAGGGGCTTGATGATGGTGTTACCTTGTACTTCGTGGTCGTACTCGCGGATGATGGGCTCGCGGGAGACGATGGCAAAGTCTGCAAAGACTGCCTTGAGGTCACCTGCAAGGTCGCTCTCGTCGAGGGCGACGCCTGTCTTGGCTGGGCATGCGTTGAAGACGGATGTGAGGTATTTGGTGGGGGCTTCGTGGAGTTTGGAGTTGTCGAGCTCGCAGACGAGTTCGTTGTTGTGCCAGACGCGCAGGATGCCGGAGTCGTTGGACTCACCGAAGATTGTCATCTCGGATTGGAAGGTGTCGCAGAGGGATTGCAGGGCGGGGAGGTTCTCTGGGAGTACGGCGAGCACCATGCGCTCTTGGGACTCGGAGAGGAAGATCTGCCAGCTGAGCATGTTGGGCTCTTTGAGGGGGGCGCGCTCGAGGTAGACGTTGCCGCCTGTCTCGGAGAGCATTTCACCTGCTGCTGAGGAGTAGCCACCAGCACCACAGTCGGTGATGAACTCGATGAGGCCGCGTTCGCGGGCTTCGAGGATGACGTCGAGGCATTTTTTCTCTTCGATTGGGTTGCCAATTTGGACGGCTTGTTGGTCTTCGACGTGGGAATCTTCGCCCATGCCTGCGGAGGAGAATGTTGCGCCATGGAGGCCATCTTTACCTGTGCGACCACCGATGACGACGACGACGAGGCCGGGCTTCATTTCCTTGTCGATGTCTTTCTTAGGGATGACACCTGCGGTGCCGCAGTAGACGAGGGGGTTGTAGATGTAGGTGGGGTCAAATTGGATTGCGCCGCTGGTTGTGGGGATGCCCATGCGGTTACCGTAGTCACGTACGCCGTGGACGACGCCACGCATGATGCCAAGGGGGTGGATGACGTTGCTCTGAGTGATGGCGTCCTCAGGGGTGTCGGGTGCGCCAAAGCAGAATACGTCGAGGTTGGCAATGGGCTTAGCGCCTTTGCCGGCTCCGAGGATATCACGGATCACGCCGCCGAGGCCTGTGTTGGCTCCTGCGTAGGGCTCGATAGCTGAGGGGTGGTTGTGGGTCTCTGCTTTGAGGCAGATGGAGAGCTCGTCATCCAGTGTGATGAAGCCTGCGTTGTCGACGAAGCAGCTGAGTACAAAGCCGGGCTTTTGCTCCATGATGGTGCGTGTGGGGCTCTTGATGAATGTGCTGTACATGCTCTCGACCTTCTCGCTCTTACCATTGACTGTGTGGTCGATGGTGGCGGCAAAGATGCGGTGCTTGCAGTGCTCAGACCATGTCTGAGCGATGACCTCAAGCTCAACATCGGTGGGCTCGCGGTTCTCGCCGAGGAAGATTTGTTGCACGACAAGCATGTCCTCTGTGGAGAGGGAGAGCTTCATGTCCTTGCTCAGTTGAGTGAGGGAGTCCTCGCTGAGCTCGCGGATGGGAATGTGACGGTATGTAGCCATAAAAATTGATGAGGGGGGTAAAGCTTAGTTGATGCTCCAGTTGTGGATGGCGGGGTTGCAGATGTCGCTAGCGAAGCGGGCTGCCAGCGCGTCCTTGTCACCGCGGCCAAAGACGTAGACCTTTTGCGTGATTTTGAGGATGCTGATGCTAAAGGGCAGCTCTTTGCGGCCACAATAGTTGGTGAGAATTGCTTCTTTTTCCAGATCGAGTGCACCGGGCTTGATGCCGTAGCAGATGCTAAAGAGCTCGCCTTGGAGGGCGGGGCTGCCTGTTTCTTCTGCCTTTTGGGAGATGTCGTCAAGCAAGACGGCGCGCATGTAGTCGCGTGCTGCATCAATATCACCGTCGCATTCGACTGTGTAGAGACGCGTGTAGTTGTAGGTCAGCTTGTCAGCAATGGGGGTGTAGAGGAGCTTGTTAGCATCTGTTGCCGATTGGAAGCGGCTAAAGACTTCGAGTGTGAGTGTTGCCATGATCAGTTGTTCTTTTAAGAAGGTTGTTGTGGGGCGAAAAAAAAGACCACCTTCTGAGTACGGCGCCTAGGGGGGCGTCTCGGAAGGTGGTCGTAGAATTAAATAGCTGCGTATTGCTTACTTTTGAAGACGTGCGAGAACTTCTTCATAGACTTCCATGAAGTCGCCCATATCTTGGCGGAAGCGATCCTTGTCCATTTTCTTACCTGTCTCGACGTCCCAGAGGCGGCAAGTGTCAGGGGAGATTTCGTCTGCGAGGACGATGGTGCTGGAGTCATTAGCAAGACGGCCAAACTCAACCTTGAAGTCGATGAGACGCATGTTGGCTTTGAGGAAGAATTCTATGAGGGTGTCGTTGATGACGAGAGCCATCTTCTTGAGGACGTCGCATTCTTCTTGAGTAGCTGCACCCATTTCGCGGGCGTAGTCATCATTGATGAAGGGGTCACCCAGTGCGTCATCCTTGTAGGAGAACTCGACGATAGGCTTCTGGAAGGGAGTGCCTTCGGTGATGCCCATGCGCTTGGAGAAGGAACCAGCTGCGACGTTGCGCACGATTACTTCGAGGGGAAGGATGGAGACGCGTGTCACCAGGAGGTTGATGTCATCCACGTCGGAGACGAGGTGAGTCTTGACACCTTTTTCCTCAAGCATGCGGTAGATGATGAGGGTGATTGCCTTGTTGAGGCGGCCCTTGTTTTCAAAGTCCGCTTTCTTGAGCGCGTTGAATGCTGTTGCGGAGTCTTTATACTCCATACGCAGTACATTAGGGTCTTCAGTCGTGAACAGTCTCTTGGCCTTGCCTTCGTAAATGGGTTCCATGGTCTTTAAAAGGGGTGGTTTCAACCCCTCGACATTATAGCAAGGCTATATCCTCTGTCAAGGCTAAACTAAAAGCAGCTCCTGAGCTTATTGTGTCTTAAAAATATCGTAGGCTTGATGGCTGTGCCGCGGACTGCTAACCCTGATATACGAAACCGCCGATCGCCAAAGACGACCGACGGCTCTAGTTTTGTCACAAACCATGAAGTGTCGTCTGGTAACCAGTTGCGCCTTTGGCAATCGGAAGACTAGCTTCTTTCTTTAAGGCGTATTAGTTGAATCTTTTTATTTTAAAAAGTTATGATTTTATTAGCGCGTCTTGAGCTCTAGCAGCATTTGGGCGTTATTGGGGCATTTACGCAGGAAAAAGAGCAGTCGCTCCATTGCTTCGACGGGCTTGTGTCCAGCGAGGGCGCGGCGGATGAGGCGCACCTTTTCCAACGTGAGCTCGGGGAGGATGAGCTCCTCGCGGCGCGTGCCGCTCTTGAGAATATCCACTGCGGGGTAGATGTACATCTCCGCGATGCGGCGGCTGAGGACGAGCTCCATGTTACCTGTGCCCTTAAATTCTTGGAAGATGAGGTCATCCATGCGGCTGTTGGTCTCAATGAGGGCTGTAGCGAGGATAGTCAGAGAGCCTGCTTCGCGTGTGTTGCGCGCTGCGGCAAAGAGGCGGCGTGGCGTCTCAAGGGCGCGTGCATCAATGCCGCCACTCATGGTGCGGCCGCTGCCGCGATCTGAGTTGTTGTAGGCTCGCGAGAGGCGTGTGATGGAGTCGAGGAGGATGAGGACGTGCTTTCCGTTCTCCACGAGTCGCTTGGAGCGCTCGATGCAGAGCTCGGCGATGCGGCAATGCTCACGTACCCCGCTGTCGTTGCTGGATGCGTAAATCTCTGCCCCGGGTAGGCTTCGCTTGAATTCGGTCACTTCCTCGGGTCGCTCATCGATGAGCAGTACGATGAGATGGATGTCATCCTCGTAGTTGTGCTGCACTGCCTCAGCGATGTGCATCAGGAGGGTGGTCTTGCCTGTACGTGGGGGGGCGACGATGAGACCGCGCTGACCGCGAGCCACGGGGGCAACGAGATCAAGGGTGCGTGTCGTGTAGCGGTTCGCCTCCGTCTCAAAGGCGAGGCGGTGGGTTGGGTTGATGGCCTTGAGGTCGTCAAAGTGGGGGGAGTTGCCTGCCTGCTCTGGAGGCATGCCATTGACGCTCTCGATGCTCACCATCTGGTGGCCTCGCTCATAGCGCTGTGCCATGCCACTAATCTGTACATAGGGGCGCAGGTTGTGCTGGCTGATGAGGTCTGCTGGTACGTAGACTGCATCGTCGGCGGGTGCCCAGTTGTTGACGGCTGTGCGGACGAAGCCAAAGCCCTTGGATGTTACCTCAAGCAGGCCGCAGAGTGGCTCAGGCTCACCGACGGGGATGTAGACGCGGCGGCTCTCCTCGCCCTGAGGCTGGTCTTGCGGCTCGCGACGGTCTCGGAATCGTGCTTTGTTGTTGCCTTGGGGCTGCGACTGGTTGTTGCGGCGGTTGCTCTCTCCTTGGTTGTTACGTTCACCTCGGTTGTAGCGGTTGCCTTGGTCGTTGCGTTCGCCTTGGTTGTTACGTTCGCCTTGGTTGTTACGTTCGCCTTGGTTGTTACGTGGCCCTCGGTTGTTGCGTTCGCCTTGGTTGTTGCGTGGCCCTCGGTTGTTGCGTTCGCCTTGGTTGTTGCGTTCGCCTTGGTTGTTGCGTGGCCCGCGGTCGTTGCGTTCGCCTCGGTCGTTGCGTTCGCCTCGGTCGTTGCGTTCGCCTCGGTCGTTGCGTTCGCCTTGGTTGTTACGTTCGCCTTGGTTGTTACGTTCGCCTTGGTTGTTACGTTCGCCTTGGTTGTTAC
>CAMQZC010000012.1 GCA_947039485.1 uncultured Verrucomicrobiales bacterium
CGCCTACCTTCGCATTAGCGGAGCGAATCTGTGACTGAGCTGCGAGCACGTCGGGGCGCTGGGCTAGCACTGAGGCGGGGACACCAGCGGGCACCTTGGAGGAGGCGGCGTAGGCGCGCAGGACGCTCATGCGCTTGATGTGACCAGGCATGCGACCAGCGAGGACGCCGATGCTATTTTCCAGAGCGATGGCTTCCACCTCAAGTGATGGCACCTGTGCTTGGGCGGCAGCGAGTGCTGCGCGTGCAGACTCAACTTGAAGCTTGTTGCCCACGCCACCCTCAAGCTGCGCGGTAAAGAGATCGAGAGATTGCTGGTAGGACTTCACCGAGTTGCGTGTGATACGCAGCTGCTCATCAAGCATGAGTAGTTGGAGATAGCCCGTGGAGACTTGGCGGAGGAGGGAGAGCTGCAGAGCACGCATCTGATCGTAGCTGCTCATGTAATCAGCCTCAGCGGATTCGATGCTGCGGCGAGTCTTGCCCCAGATGTCAAGCTCCCAAGAGACCGAAGCCCCTGTGGATGCACTGCTCATAGGCTTGCCAGTTGCGGAAGAAGCACCGCGGCTCATACCTCCATCATAGCCAACCCATGGGAAAAGTGGTGCGGATACACCAGTCACGTATTGACGAGCACTGTCAACATTATTGATCATCTGCTTGAGTTCGTGGTTGTTACTATAGGTATCGGTGAGTAGACTGTGCAGGCAGTCATCCTTCACAATTTTCCACCATGGCATATCTGCGATAGAGTTCTCACTGATAGGGGTCGTGCGGAATGCCGCAGGCACATGCATTTCATGCTCTTGATAATCCGGACCGAGCATGCAGGAGCTCAGAGAGATAGCCATCAGAGCCGTGGTCATCTTTAAAGTAGGACCCAGCGTGTTCATTTTCTTCTTGTTCATCATATCCTAAACAGTTTTAAATGCGTACAAACAATACGCGCGGATAACTTTAGCCTGCCCAAGCTTACTTGTCAAGATTAAATAGTTGCACTCTTGTAAACAAATGACACGATGTCAGTAAATTTTTTAATTAGGCTTTTTACTCTGATTTCTTACTTGTATTTAGCGCGCTAAAATGATTAAATAGAGAGCAGATGCCTGAATCTTTCAATAATATATCTGCCCCAGCAATATTTGACTGGGAAATGGTACGTACCGCACTCCGTGCTGCGGAGGAAGGCGTCTATTGTTGGAACCTCGAGAGCGGGCACATCAACTACACCGAGCAGTGTCTTCGCATGATGGGTCTACCCTACCGCGAGCTTGCCCCCAATGTCTTTACACAGCCTGAGATTACAATCCATGAGAAGGATGTGCAGTTTTTCAAAAATGGTGTCACTCGTTACATCGACCGCCCCTGCAGCACTCCGCTGCGCCTCGAAATACGACTACGCAACCAGCGATCACGCGGCTGGAAGTGGGTTCGTATCAATGGGCTAGTCAAGCGAGACAATAACAACAAGCCTCTGCAACTCGTCGGCGTATGGATTGACATCACTCGCCGCAAGATGGCCAACATGCACGCCATGGAGGATCGCGAGCTCTTCCGCGCGCTCATTGACTATCTCCCCGATAACATCTACTTCAAAAACCGCGAGTCACGCTTTGTGATAGCCAATAATGCTACGGCAAAGAAGCTAGGTGTAGTCATCCCATCCGACCTCATCGGCAAGACTGACAAGAATTTCTTCACCGAGGATGACTTTAATGTCTCACGCAGTGCTGAGCTTGAAATCATGCGCTCAGGTCAGCCGCTCACCTCCTTCATCCACCGCGAGTCCCGTGAGGGTCTGCCCGATACCTGGAGCCAGATTTCTAAGTTCCCGTGGTTTGGTGCAGATGGCAAGGTCAAGGGCATTGTCGGAATCTCCTCCGATGTCAGTGATATTGTACGCAGTCAGCACCGCTATCAGCGTATTGCTAAGCACCTCGATGAGCGCAACAAGGCGCTGGAAAACGAGGTATCACTAGCGCGTGAGGTTCAGCTAGCCCTCCAGCCGCTAAAGATTCGTCCACGCGTGAAGCATCTCGATTCAGGTATCAAGCGCGAGGCGCGATTCCACCATATCTTTATGCCCTCTGAGGGCGTGGCGGGTGACTGCTTCCAAGTGTTCCCCGTTGGGGAGTCTGGCGTGGGTATGCTCATCTGCGATGTCATGGGTCATGGTATCAGTGCCGCCCTCATCGCCTCGATGCTGCGAGGACTTATGGAGCAAGTGGTCGATTTGGCCGACACTCCTGCCCTTCTCTTATCCTCTCTCAACCGCAAGCTCTATCACATCTTTGAGCAGGCAGGTATTCACATGTTTGCCACGGCTTGCTATGTTTATCTCGACCTTGAGCGAGCTCGCCTCACACTCTCTGGAGCTGGACACCCCTCACCCATCGTCATTGATGCTGAGGGCAAGGCCTACCTCCCCCCCATCCCTAGATCTCCCGGACTTGGTCTCATGGAGACCTCCCTCTATCGTGAGAGCGAGCTGAGCGTGAGCGCAGGGATGAAGCTCTCCCTCTACACTGATGGCCTCATTGAGGCGCATAACAGCAAGGATGAGGAACTGGGTGCAATCCGCATCCTTGACCATCTCAACAGCAATCCCCCTGAGGGAATCAAGGAGATGATTGATAGCTGCATTAAGTGCATGCAAAACTTTACTGGTAGCCTAAAAGGCGATGATGACATATGCATGCTCGGCATGGAATTTACAGAAACATTTACCCTCAATCAATCTACAAAGTAAAAAGCGAGTCCATCATAGAAAAAAACATTGCCAAGAGGCAAAAAACTGTTTAATCTATGGGGCAAATACCATCCAACGATATGGAAAATAATACACAGGGAGGCAATTCGCCCTTTGATCTTTCGGAACTGGCAGGATTCCAGTTCGGCCCGTCTTGGGCGCGCCCCGGCGCGTCTAAGAGCTCCTCATCATCCCATTCCGAGCCCCGCGGCGAGCGATTCAATCGACGTCCAAGTGGTGACAATCGCGATGGACGAAGCTTCAAGCGCAACGATCGCGACTCAGGCAGCCGCCCCCCCTTCAAGCGCGAGAACCGCGATGGTGCACGCCCATTCAACCGTGATGATCGCCGCGACAACCGCCGCGATGGTGGCGCACGCTTTGAGCGCCCAGTACGCGAGCTCCCAGAGCCAGCAGCAGGCCTTCGTGTTGAGCTGCGCCCCTCCAACAGCATTCTTGAGCTCATCAGCCAGCAAGTCGTTAAGCAAAAGCGCGTCCTCCCCCTCATCGAGCTTGCCAAGCTCGTCATGGCATCCCCCGATCGCTATGACCTCGTCTACATGAAGCTCGAGGATGGCCCCAGCCTCATCCATTCCAAAAAGGGCGACAGCGCATGCTGGCTGACCCAAGAGGAAGCTACGGCTCACCTCTGGAATGCCGAGTGGATTGCTGACTACTACCGCAGCGAAAGCATCGAGGTAGAAGCACCCAAGGGTAACTTCAGCGCCATCGCCAAGTGCAGCATGGGTGGAGAAATCCTCGGCCCAGTCAACTGGCACGGCTATCAAGCAGCGCTCGTGAGCCTGCACAAGAGCAAGTACTCCCGCATGCCCCTGCCCGCTTTCCGCGAGAAAATCCGCGTGGAGAACGGCGAAGAAGCCGTTGCAGCATGGCTCGAAGCCGCTGCTAAGAAAACTGTCTGGAAGCCAACTCGTGAGGGTGCTGATGATATTATCCTTGAGGACGCTAAGTCACTTGAGGCTGACTTCCTCGCCAATCACTTTGAGGACGCCTACGAGACAGCTGACAAGGTCTTTGTCAACTGCTCCACTCCTCGCAAGATGCTCTCCCCCGGTCTGGCTGCCCATCTCGGCATCCTCGGTGACAAGAGCCGCAAGTTCCCCCAGATGGTCATCCCCAACCTCTGCCACGGTCTTGCACGCCACCACCTGCCTATCTTTAAGTGGAAGGGCAATCACTTCACAGGTCCCAGCCGCATTCGCGTCATTCCTGCCGACATGGTACTCGCTGATCGTATGAAAGCTATCATCGACTGGGCCATGGCTCACTCTGGCTCCAAGGTAGACCTCTTGTTTGCTGAGCTCAGCGGCGTGCCTATCGGTGAGGATGAAGCTGCTAAGGAAATCTCCACAGCAGCGTATGCGCCCTATGTAGCCGACATGATCTGGCTGCTCGAGCAGGGCTTCCTCGTCGTGACCAACGATAACTCCATCTGGCATCCCAAGGGTGATGTAGCACCAGCACCACCCAAGATCAATAGCGGCAACAACAAGCGCAACGCTAATCCTCGCAAGCCTCAGGAAAAAGGCAAGGGCGACCGACCTAAGGGTGACCGCCCTAAGAGCGACCGACCTAAGAGCGATAAGCCTAGGGCTCCTAAAAAGCCAGCCCAAAAAGCCGAAGCTACAGAAGAAACTCCTGCTACTCCAGCCACAGACGAAACTCCTGCTCCAGCAGTAGTCGTCGAAACAGTAACTGAGCCCGTAGCCGAAGCAGCAGCAACACCAGCAGCTCCAGTCACCGAGCCTGTCGCAGAAGCTCCTACCGAAGCAGCCGAAGAAAAGGCAGCTCAATAAACGTAGACTAAAGCCCTCAATCAAACAGCCCCTGAGCTTCTTAAAGCTCAGGGGCTGTTTTTTATTAGATAAAGGGGATGAAATCTATGTCTCACCAACCGAGCTTGGCTCGGAGTCGCTGAGCGTAGCTGCTGCCAGGCAGGCTGAGGAGGCGCAGCTTCATCTCTGCTTGGCGGATGCAGAGGCTCTCATTGAGGGAGATTTGATGCGTGTGACGACCATCGAGCGAGTAGTTGATTGTCTCGTGCGCGCGGCCACGTCGCTCACGTGGCTTGAGTCGGATTGCCACCTGCTGGGGCAACACGACAGAGCGGTTGGTCAGGCTATGGGGGCAGATGGGAGTCAGGCAGACAACCTGAGCATTGGGCCAGATGAGGGGCCCACCTGCTGAGAGTGAGTAGGCGGTTGAGCCTGTCGGGGTGGAGACAAGAATACCATCAGCGTGGTAGCGATTAAAGCTCTTGCCATCCAAAAAAACGTCAAGGTCAATCATCTTGCCTGTCTGCGCACGCATGAGTGACACCTCATTGAGCGCGTAGATAGGACCCTTGACGATTTGTTTATCAGCATCCTGCTGGGTAATCTCAAGGAGGCTGCGCTCATCGAGCTGATAGCTGCCATCTGCGAGGCTATCAAGGAGCAGCTCAACCTCATTCTTGCCACATGCGCTGAGGAATCCGAGATGCCCAAGATTCACCCCTGCGAGGATAGCGCCTGCGTCGATGACCTGCCTGACCATCGAGAGCATGGTGCCATCACCACTCAGGCAAAGCACCAGCTCGGTGCCCTCCTCAAGCGGCATGACGTGCAGTTGCTTGCTGGGCTTGATGTCATAGTGACGAATACCCTTGGTATCGGCAAGCTCTTGCAGCCTCTGGAGAACTCGTAGGCTGGTGGGCGTTCTCCTCGCGAGGTAGAAAGCCATATGACTGATAGGCTTCATCGCCAAATACCAATCAATTAACGTTGCTCGCGTACAATCTCAGTACCGACACCGTCCGTTGTAAAGATTTCTAAGAGCAGAGAGTGAGGCAGACGACCATCGACAAAGTGCACCTTGCGCACACCAGCGTTGAGAGCATCCACAGCAGCTCGCACCTTAGGGATCATACCGCCAGAGATAATGCCCTCGTCCATGAGTTGGAAGGCCTCCTTGCGATTGATACTCTTAATGATGGTACTTGGGTCAGTGGGGTCACGCATGAGACCGGGAACATCGGAGATGAAGATGAGCTTCACAGGGCGCAGCTCGCGAGCAAGGGCTGCAGCGGCGAGGTCAGCATTGACATTAAGAGAATCTTTGGTACCCAGCTCGCGAGCGAGTGGGGAGATGACAGGGGTAATTTGTAGGGACAGAGCCTCATCTACGCGCGAGAGGAGACTGCCAATCACATGACCAACAAGACCGAGGTCGATGGGATTGCCATCAGCATCCTTTTCACAGATACGCTCACCGACAAAGACGGATGTACCGGGGATACCCACGGCCTTGCCGCCTGCCTTGCGCATCATCTCAACGAGACCGGGATTGATGCAGCCACTCAGGGTGCGCTCAACAATATCAATGGCCTCAGGTGTGGTCACGCGAAGCCCGTTGATAAACTTAGCCTCAAGCCCTGCTTTCTGCATGGCAGCGGAGATGGCCTTGCCGCCACCGTGCACCACGACGGGATTGAGTCCGAGTGCCTCCATGAGCACGATATCCTTCATCAGAGACTCTACGAGCTCGGGGCGGTCCATAGCAGAGCCGCCAAACTTGATGAGTACCGTCTTGTCACGGTAGGCTTGGATATAAGGAAGGGCATCAACGAGGACGTTTGCAAGGCGAACCTCTTCATCAGGTTGTGGAACGTTGCGGGTAGCAATCATATGTATCTCTTGATTTTGAATATTACGATGGGAAGGATAGCGGCGACAAACATGCAGATAATCGATGCCCAAAAGCCGATGGGCGAATCGAGTATGGGCATGTGCTTGAAGTTCATACCATAGACGCTAGCGATTAGCGTGGGGGGGAGAAAGACAACACTCATGATGGTGAAGACCTTGATAATCTCATTTTGCTCAATATTAATGAGTCCGAGCACCGCATCGAGCATGAAGTTAATCTTGTTCGAGAGGAAGGAGGCATACTCTGAGAGCGAGTTAACATCACGTGCGGCAGGGCGCAGGGGGACATAAAGGCTATCATTGCCACTCATACGCGAGTCCTCATTGCCTGCAAAGGTGATGAGGCGCAGCATATTGACCAGCGAGTCGCGCTGACGCGTGATAAGGTCGCCGACGCGGCCGAGTTCCTCAAGGGCATCTCGCATATCCTCGGTATCGGGGTCATGCTGCTTGCGCTTGCGCGCGCCATGTGAGCCAAAGACCTTTTTGGAGAGGCTGTCGAGATCCGAGCCAAATCGCTCCAGCACGTCAGCCTGTCGATCAACGAGAGTCTCAAGCAGGCCGATAAAAATCGCATCACGGTTTGCAATACGCGTACGCAGCAGCTGGTGAGCAAAGACGCGGAAGGAGTAGGAGTCGGTGTGGCGGATGGTAATGAGCATCTCGTCCTTGAGAATGAAGGAAATCTCCGCAATCATGGGCTCATCCGTCTCGACTCGAGAGAGGACCGTCGTGGTCATGAAGCGGGCGCCATCCTCACAGTAGAGTCGTGATGTGGCCTCAATCTCGCGCATCTCGTCCTTAGTGGGCAGCTCAATCTTGCAGAGGCCTTCGGCATAGCGCAGCTCAGCCGCATCAGGCGTGAGCAAATCAATCCAAAAGGCTCCCTTGTACTCTAAGGCTCCATCATCAAGGCCTACACTACGACTAATGCCGTTCTCTGTCTGGGAGTAGATGCGAATCATAACTGAGGGTGGGGGTGGAGGTGCTACAGGTGGAGCTTAGCTAGTCTGCTCTCACTCCCGCTAGCGGCTGTGACAACCGCCAACGACTACGACAAGAATGCTCTATAAAGCCCAAGAAAGCAAGCCCAAAGTACAGCTGCAAGCGGCATTTCTATCATTGAGTTACTTGGTGCTGTAAATGGCAAAGGCAAGCTCCATCCTCTATCTTTAGCCTTGACAATACGCCCCGTGTTGCTATTCTGGTCACAGATTCTATAATATTATGGCCACCATCCGTCCCTTTGCTGCCCTCCGTCCACCCAAAGCTTATGCTGAGCAGGTGTCAAGCCTCCCCTATGATGTGATGAACAACGCTGAGGCTACGGCCATGGCAGCTGGCAATCCGTCATCCTTCCTCCATATCTGCCGCGCAGACATCGACACGGGCGCTGCTGCTATCCATGACCCTGAGTGCTATGAGCGTAGCGCGCAAAACCTCGCAGACTTCATTGCCAAGGGCTTCTTGGTCCGCGAGGGCAAACCCTGCTACTACATTTATCGTCAGATGATGTGGGGTCGCGTGCAAACTGGCATCGTCGGCTGCGCCAGCGTCCAAGAGTACCTCGATGGCACCATCAAGCGCCATGAGCTCACACGCCATGAGAAGGAACTTGACCGCATCATGCACTTTGACGCATGCTCCGCACAGACAGAGCCTGTCTTCCTTGCCTACCGCAAGCATGAGGGCATCTCACATGCCATCAATGAGTGGATCAAGTTCCACAAGCCTGAGTATGAGTTCATGACCGATGATGGTGTAACTCACATCCTCTGGCCTGTCGATGATGAGGGCGTCATTGCCAACATCCAGCAGGGATTTGATGAGACACCCTACCTCTACATCGCCGATGGTCATCACCGCACGGCATCCAGTGCCGCCGTCTCAGCCAAGCGTCGCGAGGCCAAGCCTAACTACACTGGCGAGGAAGAGTTCAACTTCCTCATGGCGGTGAGTTTCTGCGATGAGGATCTCTTCATCATGGACTACAACCGCGTCGTCACTGATCTCAACAATCTGAATGTAGCAGACTTCATCACCGCCGTCACTGAGAAATTTGAGATTAGCCCTGCCCACACAGGCACACCCGCAGGTAGCCATTGCTTTGGCATGTATGTGGATGGCCAATGGTACAGCATCCGAGCCAAGGAGGGCAGCTTTGATGCAGCTCATCCTATCGAGAGCCTCGACTGCGCTATCCTGCAGGCTAATCTGCTCGCGCCCATCCTCGCCATTGAGGATCCACGCACAAGTCCACGCATCGACTTTGTCGGCGGTATCCGCGGTCTTGACGCTCTGGAAGCACGCGTCAACTCTGGCGAGATGGCCGTAGCATTCTCCCTCTACCCCGTGAGCATGGATGAGCTCTTCCATGTAGCCGACAGTGGTGAGATTATGCCACCGAAGTCCACTTGGTTTGAGCCCAAGCTGCGCTCAGGTCTCTTCGTCCACAAAATCGAAGACTAAAATATTTATCCCTTCCCCACCCCCCTCTATAGATATGAAAATACTCATCCCCACCAAATTGGATAATGCCGCTGGTGCAACGCTCATGGCCGAAGGTCACGTAGTGATACAAGCCCCTGATACAGCACTTGATGTTCTCGCAGCAGCACACCCCGATACATTTGGTATCATCGTGAGATCAGAAAAGGTCACCCCAGCCATCATGGACTCACTGCCCAAGCTCAAGTGCATCATTCGCGCAGGTGCAGGCTATGACAACATCGACTACGTCTACGCACGCAGCAAGAACATCGACGTGATGAACACCCCCGGCGCAAACTCCAACGCCGTCGCGGAGGAGGTCATCGCCATGATTCTCGCAGCCTACCGCTACATCGTCCCCGGTGACACAAGCACACGCGCAGGTGAGTGGAACAAGAAGCACTATCTTGGTAGCGAGCTCACCCACAAGACTGTAGGCATCCTTGGTCTGGGTCACATCGGTAGCCTGCTCGTCAAGCGCCTCACTGGCTTTGAGTGCACCGTACTCGGTTATGATCACTTCCTCTCACGCCAGCGCGCACTCAACATCGGCGCTGAGCCAGCGGATCTGGATCAGATTTTCTCCACAGCTGACGTCATCTCTATCCATGTCCCAGGTGGTCCATCCACCCAAAAGATGATTACACGAGAGCTGCTCAGCAAGCTCAAGGACGGTGCCATGCTTATCAACTGCTCACGCTACGGCGTTGTTGATGAGGACGCTATCCGCGCCCTTCGTGCCGAGGGTCAGAATATCATCTACTGCACCGATGTGCATCCCAAGGACACAGCAGCGATGCAGCCCTCCGCCGACGTAGCTGACATCATGCTGCCCCACCTTGGCGCCAACACCAAGGAAGCCAACAAGATGGCAGCCATGCGCTCAGCCAAGCAGATGAACAACTTCATCAGCAAGAACGACACACGCTGCGTCGTCAATGCTGAATCTACAACCGACCTCAACCCTGCAAACTTGGAGCTCGCCCAAAAGCTCTCACGCCTCTGCTACACGGCAGGCGGCTGCAAGCCCATCCGCAAGATTGAGTGCACCTTCTACAACAACCTGCGCTCCTACCGCAAGTGGTTCACCCCCTCCATCCTTGAAGGAGCTGTACCCGGAGCAGAGCGCGGTCTCATGCCTACAGCCGCAGAGACATCACTGCGCGAGCACGGCATCATCTTCAAGGCTCGCGAGCCAAAGGATGACAAACACTATGATGACGCTCTCACCATCGACCTCTTTATGGAGAACGACAAGGGCGAGCAATTCAAGACAAGCGTACGTGGTATGGTCGTTGACGGTGCCCCCGTCGTCTCCCGAATCGGCCAGTTTGACAACCTCTATGCAGCCCTTTCAGGCCACACCCTCGCCCTGCGCTACACTGACCGACCCGGCGTCATCGCCAGCATCGCCAGTATCCTTGCCACCGAGGAGATCAACATTGAGAACATTGTCGCCCCCCTCAACCCTCAGACAGGCGAATCCCTCGCCCTACTCAAGACCAACAAGCCCGTCAGTGCAGAACTCACTGCGGCCATCGCTAAAGCAATTGATGCCAATCATCACATTAGCCTGAGCATGTAAGCCTCGAGAACAACTCTCACAGCCCTCGCAGATATCACTCTGCGGGGGCTGTCTTTTTATTTCCCAAGCACAGCCACAATTTCTTGTTGGCTAGTGCTCAGGCCTGTGATAAGATAGGGACTATGAGCAAGTATTCTCTCATTGCCGTCGGGCTCGCCGCCCTCAGCCTCTCAGCTCTCAGTCTCACATCCTGCAAGCCCCAGAGTGCCACCACTGCTGCACAGGAGCAATTGCAGCAAATTATTGAGGAGGTAATTAAGAGCGAGGATATCAGCAATGAGGATGATACAGAAGCAATACTCCAGATCCTCAGCGATTTCCGCGCCACAGCTAACGCCAATGAAGCTCACGAGCAAAGTAAGCTAAGCATCCTCCACCTCGCGGCCATCTATAAGAAGATTGATCTCATGCGCTGCCTGCTTGCTGATGGCGCAGACCCCAATGCGCAGTCACTCTACAAAGCTTATGACAGCGGGGATTTCGAGCTAGGTGATACCGTCCTAGGCTTTGCGTGCTACGACATGCTCGGAGATACGAACAATGATGAGATGATTGCCTGCATTGATTTACTCCTCGCCCACGGGGCAGACATCAGCAAGCTCGGTCCTATGAATATGCGCGTCATGGACACCGCAGGCATACACCCTGAGCATGAGGAAGTCTTCCGCCACGTGCGCAAGCTCACACCGAATCATCAGAAAGGCTGGATACGACGCGATGGCGTCAAAATTTCTAGCTTTCACATGCCGAGTCTGCACAGTTGGACAAACAGCCTCTACGAGATGATTCAAGAGGGATACGATGTCAACGAAATCTCCACACATGAAAAGCTAACCCCCTTGCACATCAACATAAACAAGGGGGGAGAACTGGGCTATATCGACCTCCTACTCAAGAACGGCGCCAAGATTAATGCCGTGGACATCCACGGACGCAGCCCCCTCTACCTACTCTGCAGCAAGCTCATAGAGATGAAGATGGATGATGCCAAGGAGCTCCAAATAGCCAACAAGATATCCTTCCTACTCAACAAGGGCGCTGACCCTTATCAGGTAGCAGATGCTGATGTCAACTTCCCCGGATTCTGCCCCTACGACTTCCTGAGCAGCTCACCGGAAATCCTCCAGAGCGTTATCGAGCTGGGACACAAGCTTGAGGCTCCCGCCATCATCCTCACAGAGCCCAGCCCTCAGATGCTCGCACTGCTCGCTCGACTCAATCCCGCCAGTGACGAGGAAATCCTTGAGCTCGCCCCCCAGTGGGAGAAAGTCCGCGATATACTCCTGCATGATGGGGAGCTCTGCCATCACGAGCTCTATGCGCCGGCCATCAAGTCCGCGCTCAACATCCTCGCAGACATCAATCCTGCACAGGCCAATGAGATTGTAGCGAATCTCCCCGTATGGAGCACCCCAGAAAAGACGGTCAGCAGCTGCGGCTGCGCTGACACCCTACACCTCCTAGACCCCCTCATTGAGGCGATGAATGAGCGCAGCGAATACCAGCTACCAGCCCCAATGATTAGCTCCGTACTCAACTCATTTATCAAGGATAATCGCCTGCGCGAGGCCTGCAAGCTCGTCCCCCTGCTCAACCGTATCCCCGAAGGAAAAGCCATCATTGAGACTCTGCGAGAGTCCCCTGAGCTCGCCCTACGCGCAGGAGCCGTATCCGCCCAGCTGGAGGCCGCAGGACTCCCTCAAGCCCGAGATGGAGAAGTCCAAAAATGGCTCGCCCTGCATGATGGTGACAGCAGCGACCCCAGAATCGCCAAGGCACTTGAGCTCACCACACTCAACGAGATCTGGTTTGAGGCGCCTACAGAGGAGCAGACTAAGCGCATCGAGAGCATCCTGCTGGAGATTGGCGCGCAAAAGGCCGCTGACTTCTACCGCCAAATCATCCCCCTGCTCCAAGACCCCGAGAAGCTCGACAACGCTCTTGAGGAGGATCAGAGCTGGGTCCTCGAGCTCGAAGAACTCATCGGTCTCTACATCCTCAACAACAAAGAAGCCTTTCTCAAATAAGCATGCTCTGCCGCCTCTCCAAATGGAGCATCATCCGCATGCTCCCCACTCTAGCTCTCAGCACTAGCCCCCTAGCTGCGCAGGATGAGCCAGCGAGCGCCATGCCCAGCCCTCAGCTCCAGGCTGAGCCCAGCGCTAAGGGGCCTAGCACAGAGGAGTGCATGGACTACCTGCTCTACCTCCTAAGCAAGAGTCCTGAGAGTGATTTGCAGCGCAAACAAGGCATCAGAGACAGCCTCGACTACCTCTACAAGAACAAACTTGAGGAGAGCCGTCCCCTCATCGATCAGATGCAGATATGGCAGCACAGCGAGCACTTCCTTGAGGCCATCCCCAGCTACTTTCTCCATGAGCTGCTACGCTACCAATGGCCAGTCGCAGAGGCAAGCCTGCTTAGCGCACTAGACAAGCTCCACAGCATGAGCCCCACAGACAACAATGACATGATTGACTGCGCCGCTGGCATCCCCATGGGCAAAATCATGATTCTGCTTGAGCCGTACATCAAAGAGAAGCATCGCCAGCGCTTACGCCAATACAGCCAATCCAACGATCTCGACCTCGCGCAGGCAGCCTACCGCAGCCTCCTCATCCTCGATAAACTCCCCCAGCCAACCCTGAGCAATCTCGTGGAGAAAACCTGGGGCGTGAGCAATCTCGAGCAACTCCAAGCCCTCGATGAGAGCAGGCGTCGCGAGGCGGAGCTCATCGCCGCTGATGAGGGAGCACGCAGCGGCGTCTTTGCCCCGTGGGTCGATGCAGACCTACTTTGCCGCGCCAGCGCTGCCATGTTTGAGATGGGGCTCTACCGCCAAGCCATCGCCCTTAATAATTTCATTGACAAGAAGAACATGCAAATCACGCAAGGCGAGCAGCTCAACGCTGCCGTCGAGAACTACCGACTCATCCCCGGACCAGGTCTACGCCTCAAGCTCTCGACTCGCATCTACACCATCCCCGAGCTCTTCATCCCCTAATCGACAGACTCAATGCATCCTATACTCAACAAATTAAGGAATTTCTGCTACTCCTACTGGCAGCTACACCTGCTTTGCAGCATCCTCGTACTGATCGCCTGCGCAGGCATCCTCTGGCATGAGTTCCTCCCCACAGGTCTCCAGAGCCTTTGCAGCAACTACGCTGGACTCATCATCATCTTTAGCATCAGTATATCCGCCCTATTCGAGCTCGCTATCATAATCAGCAAATGTCTCAAGCTCAACAACTACGAGGCATTCTTACGCTTTATCACATGGATTGGCATCTGGGTCGGCGGCTGCTTTAGCATCTTTGCCCTGATGAGCTACCTGTGTGACATGCCAGCCACAGTCATCAACCACAGCCAACAGCTCATCAGCGAGCCCAGCGAGTCACGCATCCATCAGCCCGACGACATCCTGCGCGGCAACTTTGCGATGAGCATCCTCATTGACAGCGATAACACAGAGGATATAAAGCTCCATAGCGCGAGCCAACTCTGCGCCCTTGAGTCCGAGCATCCACGGATTCTCAAGAGCTACCTCAGCAAATCACCCCGATGGAGCAACCCTCCCTCAGACAATTTTTATGCGGAACGCGGACACGTGGTCTTCATCCCCCAATCCAGTGGCAAGGAGCGCGTGCAAGGCGTGCACGCCGCCTTCCGCTACCTCAGTGAGGGCGAGGCCATGCCCAAGGGCTACATCGCAGTTAAACCGGGACAGGACTTCCCCAGCCCAGCCAGCGGGGCAGGCTCCAACAGTGCCTACATACCCGACCTCGCGCTCGATCTCGGGGGAGACTCCTTTCTCCTGCTCGCATGGAGAGGTCTTGGGACTGGTCAAGAAGCCAAACGCGCCATCAATGCAGCCATCGCTGAGATTGACAATAGCCTCATCCCGCTCAAAGAAAGCCCCAATCGCAAGGGCATCAAGCTGATGCTGCAGAGCAAGAACAACTATTTAGGTCAGCAGGTGGAGCTGCGCCTCAGCGAGCCACCCTCACAGTTTGGCTGCTACCAAGCTGAGATTTACTGCAATACGGGAGAATCAGGCAGCCTCACCCTCATCATCAAGGAGAAGATAAGCGATCGCACCCTGCGCATCTTTAGCTTCCCAGCCCAGCACTCTGGAGAGGAGAAGGAAACCTTCCGCCACGAGATACCCCAGTCACGCCCCACCGGAATTAGCAATGCGCGATGGCGCCAGCTGAGCGGAAAAATCGACAATAAGCTCCCCCTCTTTAACATCCTAGAGGGGCAACTGCACCACCCCTTTGTAGCCGAGTTTGAGCTCTGGTTCACCCCCAGTGACTACAGCAAGCCCAAGCAACTCCTCCTCACCAAACTCTACCAAGTACAAACCTGCGCCCCAGACGCAACAAAAAGCGCAGAAAAACCTCGCGCCAACACACACTAAATACCATGCAAAAGATTCTCGCAATTAGCAGCCTCTTCTTTCTCTCCCTCAGCAGCCAAGCAGATGAGCAGAGCATGAATACCGTCCTCGAGACCTGGCAGCAGCAGACAGAAAGCTTCCAAGAGAGCCTTGATGCCGCCAGCAGCCCCATTGAGAAGCAAGAAGTCATGCAGCTCGCCCCCAACCCATCCAGCATCGCAAAGAAGCTCTGGGCCTCCATCTCTGCGCGCTGCGGTAGCCGCGAGATCATCGCGCCGCTCAGCCAGCGTGAGAGACGGCGAGGGCTCCAGACCAAGAGCCGACGCGTGCATACATTTGAGTACGAGGAGCCATGGGCAGCCCCTGCCGTCATCTGGTTCATCCAGCATCCAGAGCAGCTCAGGGCATGCCTGCACCCCACGCGCGTCAGCGCCATGGGCAAGGCCCTCATCAGCGCCACCGAGCGCGTGCACTTCCGCAGCCCACATATCGCTGACGCCTGCGCTCAAATCGCATCAGAAAACAGCCTCAATGGCTACAAGCTCTTGGAGAAGATCTATCTCAACAACAACGACTTGACCTGCGCCGCCTGTGCCGCCCTTGGCATGAGCATCATGCTACAGCAGGAGGAGATATCAGCCATTGAGGGCAGCAAGCAAATTGCCAATGCAAAGAGCCTCTACTACCTCAAGCGATCCCTACAAATAGCACCCAAGAACAGCCTCTTTGGCAACACAAGCCTCGACAGAGTGGCGCTTGAACAGATCTATCTACTCTCCAAGCTCAGCATCGGCGCCCTCCCCCCGCAAATCCAAATCAGCGACCAAGCAGGCAGCAAGCATCTCGTCCCTAGCAGCACCCAGCCCTACCTCCTCTTCTTCTGGAGTCCGCAGGAAGAAGTTGGGCAGCGCATCATCCAGCAGATTGACGCGCTGCTGCTGCAACATCCCAAGCTTGCCATCTACCCCATCTGCACGGGCATGAGCCTCGATGAATTAGCGCAGCTCCAGCAAGAGATGGCAATCAAGCAACCCCTCTACCTCGACGAGACCGGGGCAGGAGGACTCGCCTACCGCATCAAGCAACTACCCTACGCAGCCCTCATCTCGCATCGCGGCCGCCTGCTCTACCTCGGCTACCCCGATATGAAGCTACAGGTTGCGCTCGCTAACTACAAGAAAGAAACACAGCTAGACCAACGAGCAGTAGCGCCCAAAGCAGCTACTCCACCAGCCCCCCTCCCAGCGCCAGCGCTGCCCGAAATAGAGGCAAGCTCTGAGACAGCACCCAAGCTGCGAGATATGCCGAAGTTTTGAACGCTTTAGACGTGACAAACAAGCTATTTTTGCTATAATACCAGCTCGATACTATGAAATTCAAGGGCCTTTACACAGCTATCATTACTCCCTTCAAGGACAACCAAGTTGACGTTGAAGCATTTCGCAATCTCGTAGAGATGCAAATCGCAGCTGGCGTCGACGGCATCGTCGCTGTCGGCACAACTGGCGAATCCCCCACCCTCAGCCATGAGGAGCATATGGAGGTCATCCGCCTTGCAATTGAGTTTAGCAACAAGCGCTGTCAAGTAATCGCTGGTACGGGCTCCAACGCCACGGATGAAGCAATCATCATGACGCAAGAAGCTGCTCGCATGGGTGCTGATGGTAGCCTGCAAGTCTGCCCCTACTACAACAAACCTAGCAACGAGGGCCTCTACCAACATTTCAAAGCCATTGCAAAGAGCTGCGACATGCCCATCATGCTCTACAACGTCCCCGGACGCAGCGGCATCGAGATCCCCGTTGAGACAGTCGCACGCCTTGCCGCGGACTGCCCCAACATCGTCTCCATCAAGGAAGCAGGCGGCAAAATTGAGCGCATCGATCAAATCCGCGCCCTCGTCCACGAGGACTTCAGCATCCTGAGCGGTGATGACGCCCTCACCGTCCCCTTCATCAGCTGCGGCGCCCACGGGCTCGTCTCCGTCACCTCTAACATCGCGCCTGCGCAGATGAAGCAACTCGTCGATGCAGCCATATTAGGCGATGGCAAGCGAGCCTCTGCCCTGCAGAAGAAGTACTACCCCCTCATGACAGGACTCATGACCCTAGAGAACAACCCCTGCCCCATCAAGGCCGCGCACGCGCTGGCTGGCGACTGTGGCTGGGAAATTCGTCTCCCCCTCGTCCCCCTTGCCGCAAGCAAGCGCGAGCAGCTCAGCGAGCTACTGACTCAATTTGACCTCATCTAAGATTCAACAATAGTAATCACATGAGCAACATTCTCATCACAGGCATCTCTGGCCGTATGGGTCAGGCCATCCTCGAGGCTGTCAAGAGCAACGATGAGGCCAGCCTCGCCTCCACGCATGACGCGGGTGAAAACATCACCGCAGCCATGACGGCAGCTGACATCAGCATTGACTTCTCCTTCCACGGCTTTACCTGCGAGCTTCTCAACGAAGCCATCGCCCAACAAAAACCCCTCGTCATCGGCACAACAGGCCATAGTGATGAGGAGCGTGCCGCCATCGTAGAAGCAGCTAAGAGCATCCCCATCGTCTTTGCCTCCAACTACTCAGTCGGCGTCAACACCCTCTTTTGGCTGACCCGCAAGGCCACCCAAATTCTCCAAGGTTACGACATTGAGATCATCGAGATGCACCATCATCACAAGCTTGATGCCCCCAGTGGCACCGCACGCAGCCTCGCTGAGATTGCCTGCGAGGAGAGCGGCCTATCCTACGACCAAGACGTCATGCACGGACGAGACGGCATCGTAGGCGCCCGCCCTCAAAAGCAAATTGGTATGCACTCCATGCGTGGTGGTGACGTCGTTGGTGACCACACCGTCATCTACGCTACGGATGGAGAGCGCGTCGAGCTCACGCACAAGGCATCCAGCCGCATGACCTTTGCAACAGGTGCCGTCAAGGCAGCTCTCTGGCTCATGGACAAGCCCGCAGGTCTCTATGACATGCAGGACGTTCTGGGCTTTAAGAACTAATCTCACAGCCCGCTCACCCCATGGCCGAGCAAGCCCAGCTCCACCGCGCCTTCCTGTCACTAGGTTCTAACTTAGGCGACAGGCTCAACAACATAGAGCGCGCATGCGACCAGCTCTATGAGCAATTTGGAGAGCTACGGCTCTCCCAGCTCTATGAGACAGCCCCTGTCGGCTGCCCCGACGGCTCCCCAAACTACCTCAATGCTGCCGTAGAGATTTACTGCGAGCTCACGCCCCATAGGCTCCTTGAGAGCTGCCTCTCTATTGAAGCATCCCTCGGGCGAGTGCGCAGCGGTATCCAAGGAGAAGCACGCAGCTGCGACATCGACATCATCAGCTATGATGATGTGCAGATTGAGGATGACCGACTCTCTCTGCCCCACCCCCGAGCAGCAGAGCGCGGCTTTGTCCTGCGCCCCCTCTGCGATATCGACCCCCAGCTCCAGCTCCCAGGTCAGCAGCTCAACGTCAGCGAGCTACTCATGAACCTTGCTGAGCAAGACAAGTTTACAACCCAAGCCCTAGACCTATGAAAGACACTCAGCAACTCATCGCGCAAATCCAAAACAAGCGAGGACAACGCCCCATAGCAGAAATCACCGCCTACGACTACCCAATGGCTCGCATGATTGACGAGGCAGGCTTTGACCTCATCCTCGTAGGAGACTCGCTAGGCATGGTCATGATGGGACACCCCGACACAACCTCCGTCACCATGGAGCATATGGAGCACCATATCCGCATCGTCGCCAACGGAGCACCCAACACCCTCATCATCGGAGATTTGCCCATCAACAGCTACGACAGCCCCGAGCAAGCACTGAGCAACGCACGCCGACTCATCGCAGCTGGCGCTGACGCGGTCAAACTCGAAGGAGGACAAAGCCGCGAGAGCGCCATCCGCGCCATTGTCGAAGCAGGCATCCCCCTGCAAGCCCACATCGGACTACTCCCCCAGAGCGTCAAGGGTGAAGGCTACCGCATGAAAGGCAAGAGCGAAGAAGAAGCCCAAAGCATCATCAAGGACATGCAAGCCGTCGTCCGAGCAGGCGCCTTTAGCCTCGTCATTGAGTGCACACGCCACAGCCTCGCCGCCCAGATTACAGCCATGTGCCCCATCCCCACCATCGGCATCGGCAGTGGGCACGGCACCTGTGATGGTGAGGTCACCGTCTACCACGACATCGTTGGTGCATTCCCATGGTTTGTCCCCAGTTTTGTCGAGCCCAAAGCCCACATCAACAAAGACATCACTCGCGCCATCAAAAGCTGGCGCGATGAACTCCAAATTCCCCAACCCTGACAGAGTCTAAGCTTGAATACAAAGCTCAGCATGTTATACTAAAGTCCTATGAACCCCTTCCGTATCGCCATCCTTATCTTACTGAGCCTCTCTCTTGGTCTCTTGTTTTACATCGTCGCCTTCTTTATCCCTCAGCGGCAAGAAAACTTCGCCCACTATCAGACAACAGCCCGTGTCACAGAATTCGAGCTCCGCAACAGCGAGCACGAGGCACGGATGAAGGCCATCGCCTCATCCAGCCCACTAGACGAAGCCAAGAAAGACGCCGAGGAAGCAGCCAAACTGCGCCGTGCAGAAATAGCCCTCGCAGAGGAGCGTAGCGTACTCGCCTCAGCCCTGAAAAAGGAACAAGAGGCCAAGGCAGCACCAACACCAGCCGTCGCGCCCGAGCCAGCCGCCGAGCCAGTGCAAGTCATCATCGGAGAAGTCGTATCCTATGATCCCCAGTGGAGCTCCTTGATGATTAAGCCCAATGAAGGAGTCACCGTAGAGAAAGGTACACGCATCGCCATCCGTCGCAATGAAGGCATCATCCAAGAGGGCAACATCGACGGAAAAGACCAGGTCTCAGGACAACTCGCCGCCAGCCTCATCCCCCAATCAATCGGAGGCAATGCTGAAGCGTACCAAGTCAAAATAGGCGACCAAGTCATCATCTCCCCCTTCAAGAGCAGCCAAGAACTCCTTCATGGCAGCTCCATGAGCCCAGGCAGTAGCAGTCCTCAGGCAGACTACCCTAAACATCCAGGTACCCAGGGACCAAGCCATCTCCCCGATGTGGCTGTACCCTTCACACCCGTCCCTTAAATGCCCCATTCTAAATCTCCGCTCTTTGACAGCGTCCCTAGCTTCTCCTTCGAGTTCTTCCCCCCCAAGACTAAGGAAGGAGCCAGCGCGCTGCTTGACACCATCGTCAAGCTCCAAGACTTCCATCCCAGCTTCGTGAGCATCACCTACGGCGCAGGAGGCAGCTCCCGCGAGCTCACACGGCGCGTCGTCACCGACATCCAAAGCCGCGGCATCCCCACCGTACCGCATCTCACCTGCGTTGGACACAGCGAGGAAGAACTAGAGCAAATCCTTGAGGGATACATCAAGACTGGCGCACGCGCCATCCTCGCTCTGCGCGGTGATGAGCCGCAGCAGCGCAATCAGGACATCAGCAAAGACAACTTTCACCATGCCTACGAACTCGTGCGCTTCATCCGCCAGTGGGAAGAGAAGCAAAAGCTCCCCTACAAGCTTAGCATCGGTGTAGCAGGCTTTCCAGAGGGGCACCCTGACACCCGCAACCGCATCCGCGAGATGGACCACCTCAAGGCGAAGCTTGATGAGGGCGCAGACTACATCTGCACCCAGCTTTTCTTTGACAACCACGCCTTCTTTGACTACCGCGATCGCTGCCGCTTCATGGGCATCGACCAACCCATCATTGCAGGCATCATGCCCGTCACCAGCATCCGCGGACTCAACCGCATGGCAGAGCTCTCTGCCGGCACCAACTTCCCAGCACGCCTACTCAAGGCTATGTTCCGCGCAGGCGGCGACCGCAACGCCATTGAGCGCGTTGGCATCAGCTACGCGAGCAACCAGTGCGCGGAGCTGCTAGATGAGGATGTCGATGGCATCCACTTCTACACTCTCAACAAGTCAAAAGCCACACTTGAGATTTATAATAATCTTGGTATCAATAACTACTACGATATAGATCGTCTGCACAAACTCAACCAATTCTACAACTCCTAAACAACTATGGACCCCAATAAAAAGCCCCCCCTTAGCCCCGAAGAACTCCAAGCCATTGGCGAAATCCAAGTTGGTCCCAGCAAGCACGAGCTATTCCTCAACAGCCACTACAAAAAGATCCTCATTGGCATCCTCATACTGGGTATCGGCAGTGGAATTGGCATCGCCTTCTTCAGCCAGACCAAAGACGCCAACGAGCGCGCCGCCTGCGACATCGTCACCATCATGCAAGCTGAGAAGCCTGCCGATGCACTCTCCTCAGCAGAGTACAAGCAGGACGCAATCAATGATATCCTCAAGAACTACCCCAACAGCCCCTCAGCCCCCACAGCCACACTACTCGACGGCCTGCGCCTCCTCAACAGCGGCAATAGCGCCCTTGGCATCGCCAAGCTCAGCCAAATCGCCCAAGACTCGAATTCCATCATCATCCGCAGCCGCGCAGCAGCAGCCATCGCTAACCACTTCATGGGCGAGAACAAACTCCCCGAAGCTAGCAAAGCATGGAAAGCAGTCATCGGTATGGAGCAAAACCCCTACAGCGCTCTAGCCTACCTCAACCTCGGAGACATCGCTAAAATCAGCGGTGATAAAGAAGGTGCTCGCGCCTACTACCAATCAGCCGAGAAAAACTGCAGCGAAAGCGCCTTCCTCAGCACGCAGGATATCTCCATGCGCCTCCAGCAGCTCGACATCGACGCACCTCAGCCAGCAGCGCCCAAGCCAATTGAGAGCGCTGCTAGCCCAGATGGCACGACGAAGTCCCTGCTTGACGGAGCTAACAAACCTCTCTTCCAATAACACCAAGCCATGGGGCTCCACCTCAATCATCAATCAGGCATCTCAGGTCTGCAACGCCTCGCAGACCTGACAAAAAACGAAAAGAGCCTACCCGAAATTGAGCCTCAGGACTGGCCTCAAGCCCTCATCGCCTGCTGCCTCGATAGCAGCAGCGATGAGAGCGGGCAGCTAGCACACAAGCTCAAAGTCTACCAGTACTTCCAGAGCAAGAACAGCCCCAAAGCACGCGTAGAATGCCTTGCCACCCTCTGCAACTTCCTACAGAGCAACCGCGGTGAAGGCTGGCAAGCCCTGCTCCCCTTTGCCCTGCAAGAGCAACTCAGCCCCATCAGAGAGCTAGCAGCGCAGCAAATCATCCGCCTCGCCCAGCCCGATGAGGCCACACGCTTTCGCGGT
Organism: uncultured Verrucomicrobiales bacterium; assembly: GCA_947039485.1. GTDB lineage: Bacteria > Verrucomicrobiota > Verrucomicrobiia > Verrucomicrobiales > Akkermansiaceae > Akkermansia. Next base: position 22,185 of record CAMQZC010000012.1, read on the forward strand.
ATCCATGAGCTCTGCGAGCAACTCATCCATCGAGAGAGTACCCCGAGCAGCCTGCTCGATGCCCTACTAAACACAGCTGACCTCCGCTTTGAGATCGAGCTTGTCGAGGTAATCAAGCAACTGAGCCCAGTAGCCCTAAGCCAGCACATACAACAGCTCAGCAGCCCCCTCAATAGGTTAACAATCAACTGGCTCATGCAAGCCATCGCACAGCATCCAAGCCTCAGCGAGAGCATCTGCATCTGCATCGAGCAACTCGCAGGCAAAAGCCCAGAGATCATCGACCAAGTACTCCCCATCCCAAGCTGGAACTACAAGAACTCCCAGCCTCAGCCACTGCACGGCTGGAGCCTCCGCGAGTACTACCCGCGAATGCTCACCCAGCTGCGCCCCCTCATCAACGAGGCCGAGCTAGAGCGCATCCGCAAAGCCATGCAAGCCTGAGCCATGGATACCATCCTCGACATCGACCAACTGCAACTCAACTTCCCCATTGGTCAAGGTATCTGGAGCAAGAGCCAAACACACCTCCAAGCTATCGACAAGGTAAGCCTCAGCATCAAGCCCGGCGAGACCCTTGGACTTGTTGGCGAGAGCGGATGTGGCAAGAGCAGCATCGGCAAATGCATCACACGCATCCATGAGCCCACAGGTGGCAGCATCAAGCTCATGGGGCGCGACATCACGCATCTGAGCGAGCGACAACTACGCCCCCTGCGCAGCCAAGTGCAAATGGTCTTCCAAGACCCAGCCAACTCCCTCAACCCCCGCATGGACATCAGCGAGCTCATCGGTGAGCCCCTGCATATCCATCACATCGGCAGCAGGCCAGAGCGCAACGCACGCATCCGCGAACTCCTCAACATGGTAGGCCTACCAGCCAGCGCCACAACAAGATTCCCCCATGAGTTCTCAGGCGGACAGCGGCAGCGCATTGCCCTCGCCATCGCCATCGCCCTCAAGCCCAAGCTGCTCATCCTCGACGAGCCCATCAGTGCGCTAGACGTCTCCATCCAGAGCCAAATCCTCAACCTGTTACTTGAGCTTCAGCGTGAGCTCGGGCTCAGCTACCTCTTCATCAGCCACAACCTCTCCGTCGTACGCCATATTGCAGACCGCATCGCCGTCATGTATCTGGGCAAAATTGTTGAAATGGGAGACACGCAGAGCATCTGTAGCAAACCGCGCCACGCCTATACGCGCGCCCTACTCAACGCCATACCACGCCCCGACCCCAGCTATACCAAGCGCCCCATCTCTCTGCCGGGGGAAATACCCTCCCCCATTAACCCACCTCGCGGCAGCGCCTTTGGTCATCGCATCAACCATCCCTACCGCGAAGTAACCTACGGTATGGACATGACACCTCGCGAAGTTGAGCCTGGGCACTGGATCGCCCCTGACCCCTGCGCCATCTCCCTCTCCGACCTACGCAAACTTGGAATCGACATCTACCAATAAAAAAGCAAGCACATGACCCACTTTAGACCCTGCATCGACCTGCACAACGGCCGAGTCAAACAAATTGTTGGAGGCAGCCTCAGCGAGGACGAAAGCCAACTGCGCACCAACTTTGAATCCGAGCAGCCCTCAAGCTACTATGCCAAGCTCTACCAACGCGACAAACTGCGAGGCGGACACGTCATTAAGCTCGGCGGTGGCAATGAAGAAGCAGCCTTGAGCGCGCTTGCCAGCTACCCAGGTGGACTACAAATTGGTGGTGGCATCACCCCAGAGAACGCCCCAGAGTGGATTGCCGCAGCCGCTAGCCACGTCATCGTCACCAGTGCCCTCTTTGACGACCAAGGGCAATTCCTGCCCCATATTCTCAGTCAACTCGTCGAGGCCGTAGGCGCAGAAAAGCTAGTCATTGATCTAAGCTGCCGACGCACAACTACTGGATGGAGCGTCGCCATGAACAGGTGGCAAACCATCACCGACATGCCCATTAGCACCAAAACCCTCGACATGCTCGCCAATAGCTGTGATGAATTTCTCATCCACGCGGCCGACGTCGAGGGTAAATGCCAAGGAATCGACCGCGAGCTCGTCAGCATGCTAGGTGCTTGGCGTGGTCGCCCTATTACCTACGCTGGAGGCATTAACAGCATTGATGACTTTGAGCTCATCGACCAGCTCAGCGGCGGCACAATCGACGCAACCGTAGGCTCAGCACTTGACATCTTTGGCGGCAGTCAGGTCAACTACAGCGAGCTCGTCACCCGACGAAGCTAACAAAGCTCACGGAGAGATCAGCCCTCAGAGCTCTCCAAAATCAGCAGAGTAATCACGCCTGGCACACCCAATCTCAGGGTGAATCCCGGCCAAATCCCTGCGCCACGGCTCACATAAAGGAGCATCTCATCAAGCTCATATAGCCCCGCTACAAAGCCCCCGTTGTGCGGAGCAATCACCAGCTGGGCAAATCCCCACATCATCCCACCATGCGTGTGGCCTGAGACCTGCAAATCAGCTCCAGCAGCAGCAGCAGCACGCGCTGTAATCGGCTGATGCGACATCAACACAATCGCCTCTTCACGCCCAGCGAGACGTCCATGCCCAGCGATTGCCGCCTGCATATCAACCCGCGGCAGCAGCTGCCCATTGCGACCAGGGAAATCAAAGGCACCCACAGGGTCAGCCACCCCAGCCAGCACCAGCCCTGGCACAATCTCGCGATGCTCATTCACCAGCACATCCATGCCCAGTGAGCGCAACTCGGCAAGCCAATCCGTGTAGCCAGAATAGTACTCATGATTGCCCATCGAGGCAAAGACCCCATATCGAGCCTTGAGATCACGCAGTGGCGCCACCTGAGAGCGCCGCAATGCCACATCTCCATCTGAGACATCCCCCGGAAGCAAGACCAAGTCAGCCTCCAACAAATTGCTACGCCTCACCAGCTCAGCCACATAACGCTCATCATTCAGAGCCGTCGCATGAATATCTGCCAGCACCACCACACGCAGCCCTGAAAGCTCAGCAGGTAGCTGCGGCATCAGTAAGCGCTCTACACGCACATCTGGCACCTGCATCGCCTGATGCGTCCCATATATAGTAGCGAGAGCAGCCAGCGCATAGGCCGCCAGACCCAGACTGCCCAGAAGGCGCAGAAGCCCACCAAACTTGCGAATCAAAAAACCCTTGAGCACAGGCAGCAGCCACTGCAAAAGCAGCATCAGCAACCCAAACACATCACGCAACAATATCAGCCCAAAGAGCAAAATCAAAAACACATAACATGCACCCGACACAAGCAACGCCCAGCGAGGCGCCTCAGGGGAGATAAAAGTACCCCCCCCCCAAATGAGAGGCAGCAACGAGAGCTTGAATCCCCCAATGAGCAGAGGCAATACCAAAAGCACGCGACAAACCCAATTCAGGCGTAGCGTCAGGGCCAGTGATACGCAAAGATAAATTGCAAGCAGAGGAAAAGCAATAAACATAATCGTGGACATCGTAGAATAAATATCAAAATAAGTCCACTGCAAAACGTGTGCTGACACAAATGCACATCACCGAGCCCTCTATAGACATCACCGAGCATGTAGAGCCACAACCCAAGCATGAGCTAGAAGCAACATAGGTCAAGAAGACATGAAGCATCTCCTAGCGGCTCTAAATCGCGCTCACTATTTTTCACGCTTTGCTCAACGGGGGGGGGGGGCTTAGTCACCGCATCCTTCTACCTATTTAGGGTAATCCAACGCCAAAAGCCCCCTCTCAGTCACGAAAGCTTAAGGTAACAAGTGCTCTCCTGTGAGAATATGGGACATCGTTGCACTATAAAAACGAAGAATAAAGAATGCAGAGAATGGAGTTCCTCATAGATCAATACCTATCGAGATTAGGCAGGGTGTAACCTTGAGCGCAATTTAAAACATCATGAGCTAGGCCCATTTCCTCATTGACTCGATAGTCTCTGTTGCCTATAATCACATGATGGATATCACCATCGTTTTCTTCTGCTACAGGGGAGAAGAAGAAATTCTCCCCTTCCAAGCCCTGTATCTTTCTAAAATTCTTCCAGAGGCAAACCTACACCTCATCGATGACTCCTGCGATCCCATACCTAGCGCAATTGTAGAAAAGGTCAAAGCGCGCAATCCCAAACTAAAGTACAGACTCAGTCACTTCAATCGCAACAGAAACCTCAATGGAGAGACCGCTGTTAAGGGCATCGTTAACGCACTCGCCGAGTCAGCCGATATAGACGGCAACAGCGAGGGCATCATCATCAAGCTCGACCCTGACACCCTCCTGCTACGCCCCAAACCCATCCTTGATGGTATGGCGAAAAAGGCGCAGTACTTCACTTACAGTAGTGTGAAAGCACCCTTTAGCGGCGGCAGCTACATGCTCCAGCGTGATGTACTCCAAAAAATCCAAGATATCGTTGCCGTCATTCCTTTTGACCCCGATCCACGCAAAGTACCTGAGGATGTCTGCATCTGCTCGCTGGCGTCATTTGTAACGGGGCGACAGGCTCATATCTATATGAACCTCAGAGAGCCAAAAAATAGCCACCTCATCGGAGCATTTAATATTAACAGCCTCGACGACCCTGAGGCCTATAAAATAGCGCTCAATGCCACGACGCATGCTCTCATTACCAGCGTGGGCAACATAACCGCGGGTGGGCTGCCTCCCGCCTATCGCGTCAAGGTCATGTCTGATATCATCAGGCATAATATCGAGTTCAGCGCAAAGCAAAAAGCGCAGAACGATAAAGCCTCCAAATAACAACCAGCATCTCATCCTCATAGCCCCAGCATGGCCCAGCGGCAAGGAGCCATGATGAGAATGTCGAGCAACACACCCTGCACTATCTTCCAGCAGGGCTTGTGCTCTTTACATCGTAGCGATTCTTGCTAAACGGCACTCTCTAAACACCCCAATCATCATCTACGTCCTCTAGCCCAGATGATGATTCTGCCACTGTATACTATTTACTACACCACAGCTCCGCAATTAATTTTGCGGGGCTGTCTCTCTACATTGACTATGAGTCAAAAGGGGGCTCACCAGTATCGGCGAAGTTACAATACCCAGAGCAGGTAATTAAGCTTACTATCCCTGCCTTAATAAGCATTTTTAAATAAATTTACCGCCGTAGAAGCGTGCTTGCAGCAACAATATAACTCCCTAAAGATAGTTTGAAAAGGAAAAAAATCTGTGGTTGAATCCAGATGAGGTTTCTGGGCTGGTTTTTATAGATTGTAAACACGACTACTAGCGAGAAAAGCTAGCTCCGAGCCGCGGCATTACAGCTCCAGACAGCAAAAAATCCGACCCCGCCAGCCCTAGGGCCGACGAGGTCGGGAATTATATATTTGGGCTCTAAGAACCCAGATTATTTACTTGCAAGCTTCTTCGATAGCAACAGCCACGGAGACGGTAGCACCGACCATGGGGTTGTTGCCCATACCAATGAGGCCCATCATTTCGACGTGCGCAGGTACGGAGGAGGAGCCAGCGAACTGAGCGTCGCTGTGCATACGACCAAGTGTATCGGTCATACCATAGGAAGCAGGACCTGCACCCATGTTATCAGGATGCAAGGTACGGCCTGTACCACCACCGGAGGCTACGGAGAAGAAAGGCTTGCCCTTGAGGCCGCGTTCCTTCTTGTAGGTACCAGCGACGGGGTGCTGGAAGCGTGTTGGGTTAGTGGAGTTACCAGTGATGGATACGTCCACACCTTCGAGCCACATGACAGCTACACCTTCGCGTACGTCGTCGCAACCATAGCAGTTGACCATAGCGCGTTCGCCCTCGGAAAAGGACTTCTTGCTAACAACTTCAATATTGCCAGTAGCGTAGTCGAATTGTGTCTTGCAGTAGGTGAAACCGTTGATGCGGGAGATGATGTAGGCGGCGTCTTTGCCCAGACCGTTAAGGATAACGCGGAGGGGGGACTTGCGTACCTTATTAGCGGAGCGAGCGATGCCGATAGCACCTTCTGCAGCTGCAAAAGATTCGTGCCCTGCGAGGAAGCAGAAGCATTCTGTTTCTTCACGCAGGAGCATGGCGGCGAGGTTACCGTGACCGATACCAACGAGACGATCGTCAGCTACGGAGCCAGGGATGCAGAAAGACTGCAGACCTTGGCCGATGGACTCAGCTGCGGCTGCGGCTTTGGTATCACCCTTCTTAATGGCGATTGCTGCACCTACGACGTAGGCCCAACCTGCATTATCGAAGGCGATGTTTTGGATGTCATTGACGATGGTGCGCACGTCGATACCCTTTGCAAGGCAGACTTGTTCAGCTTCTTCACAGGAGGCGATGCCGTAAGGGGCAAGTGCTGCTGTGATTTGGGCGATGCGGCGTTCGTAAGATTCAAAAAGAGGCATAGTATTTAGTTTCTATTCTATTGAAATGTTCTTGGGTCAGATTTAGGCGTGGCGAGGGTCGATGTAGCTAGCTGCATCAACGAAACGACCGTAATTACCTGTGTGCTTGACGAGTGCATCATTTGCGCTCAAGCCCTTCTTGATGTCGTCCATCATGGGGCCCATCTTGACGTATTCGTAACCAGTGATTTCACCACCTGCATCAAGTGCGAGGCGTGTGATATAACCTTCTGCGAGTTCGAGGTAGCGAGGACCCTTGGCAACTGTGCCGTAGAGGGTACCTACTTGGGAGCGGAGGCCTTTACCAAGGTCTTCGAGGCCGGCACCGATGGGGAGACCACCTTCAGAGTATGCACTCTGTGTGCGTCCGTAGACGATTTGGAGGAAAAGTTCGCGCATGGCGGTGTTGATCGCATCACAGACAAGGTCAGTGTTGAGCGCTTCAAGCAAGGTTTTTCCAGGGAGAATTTCGGAGGCCATTGCAGCGGAGTGCGTCATGCCGGAGCAACCGATTGTCTCAATGAGAGCTTCTTCAATGATGCCTTGCTTTACGTTGAGCGTAAGCTTGCAAGCACCTTGTTGAGGGGCGCACCAACCCACACCGTGAGTGAGGCCGGAGATGTCTTCAATTCTCTTTGAAGCCGTCCATGAACCCTCCTGAGGAATAGGGGCGGGACCGTGATTACAGCCCTTTTTGACGACACACATGTGTTCGATTTCTGTTGTGTACTGCATAATAACTTGTGTATTTTGGCTAGCAGCAAACTGTCTCGTCTGCTATCGTGGCAGGTTTCAACTTCTTTGCTACCCGTATCCTAATCTATTTTGCTAGGACAAGCGAGCACAAAATACAAAACACAGCCAGCCCGGGCAGCTAGGACGATGCCTAGCTGCGCGAGCTTTCAAACAATTTGGCGCTGTGCCCCTCTATGAATCTTATTTATTCATTGAGGTGCAGCCGTAACGAGCTGATGCCCCAAGTTCTTCTTCGATACGCAGAAGTTGGTTGTACTTCGCCATACGATCACTGCGTGAGAGAGATCCACACTTGATCTGGCCTGCACCTGTGGCGACGGCAAGATCAGCGATAAAGGAATCCTCAGTCTCACCGCTGCGGTGGGAGATGATGGCGCCCATGGCGTGGGAAAGTGCGAGGTTGGTAGCGGCCATGGCTTCGCTGAGCGTGCCAATTTGGTTAAGCTTGATGAGAATCGCGTTAGCTGACTTCTCCTCAATACCTCGCTGCAGAATGATGGGGTTGGTGACATAGAGGTCATCACCGACGATTTGACACTTGTGGCCGATGCGCTCGGTAAGAGCCTTCCAGCCTGCCCAATCGTCCTGATCGCAGGGATCCTCGATAGAGACGATGGGGTACTTAGCGATGAGTTCTTCATAGTACTTGATGAGTGCGGGTACGTCAAGTTCTGCACCACCGCTGCGGGACATAACGTAGAGCCCCTTGTCTGCGTCATAGAATTCACTGGATGCGACGTCGAGGGCGATGCAGACGTCGCTACCTGCGACGTAGCCAGCCTTCTCTATCGCTTGCATGATACAGCCCAAAGCATCATCTAGACTCTCAACTTGGGGGGCGTAGCCTCCCTCGTCACCCACAGCTGTGCTCAAACCGCGAGCCTTAAGGATGGAGCCCAGAGCGTGGAACACCTCAGCACCACAGCGCAGAGCTTCTTTGAATGTAGGCAGCCCCTTGGGGACAATCATAATTTCTTGCACATCAAGGGGGGCATCAGAGTGAGCACCACCGTTGATGACGTTCATCATCGGGACGGGAAGGAGTGAGCAGAAGCTACCGCCGAGATAGCGATAAAGGGGCTGACCTGTGCTCGCGGCAGCTGCGCGTGCGTTGGCCAGAGAGATAGAGAGCATAGCGTTGGCTCCAATTGTGCTCTTGTTGGCGCAGCTGTCAAGACTGCACATGCAGCTATCGATGCCTGCCTGATCAAGAGCGTCCTTTCCGAGAAGTGCAGGAGCGATGATGTTGATGATATTGGCAACGGCCTTTTCAACCCCCTTACCAAGGTATCGAGACTTATCGCCATCACGCAGTTCAAAGGCTTCGTGAACTCCTGTTGATGCACCACTGGGAACGGAGGCCACGCCAAAGCTGCCATCGGCCAGTGTTACTTCAGCTTCCACGGTGGGGTTACCGCGAGAGTCAAGAATCTCACGAGCGGTAATATTGACAATTGATGAATATTGTGTTTGCTTCATATTGGCCCTTATGTTAGCACTAACTAACACGAATGTCAAGCAAGTTTGTTTGTTTCATCTAACTTATAAGCTTTTCCAAGCCCCTGCATCCTCATTATTTGATACTGACGCATCAAGAAAAAGCAGCCTAGACGCGTACTGCGACTAGGCTGCTTTGAAATTGTGATGATCAAGCTTTAGCTGATCTCGATGACGGCTTCTACTTCATCGACCTCATCGGAGGCATCGTCAGTAGCGTCATATTCTTCGGACTCGGTGTCAAAGTCGGCTTCTTGGTACTTCATAAACTTGCGCACGCGCTGAGCCTCAGGAAGTGGTGTGAGTGCCATATTGACGGTGTTACCCGAGAGTTTAGGGGCTTGGTCAACAGCGGCGATACCCTTGAGGTCTTCGCAGACCTTCACCATTACCTCAAGTCCGAGGTCGTGGTGAGCATTCTCACGCCCGCGGAAACGGAGCTGGAAACGGCACTTATGGCCTTGGTCAAGGAACTGCTCTGCACGTGACATCTTGACGTTGTAGTCATTGACGTCAGTCCCGATACGGAGCTTAACTTCCTTCATCCTGACGGTCTTTGCCTTGTTTGTCTTTTGCAACTTAGCTTGGAGGTACTTGAACTTACCGTAGTCGATGATACGGCAGACTGGGGGATCTGCGTTGGGAGCAACTTCGACGAGGTCGAGACCAATTTCCTTAGCCTTGGCGAGGGCGTCGCGTGTTTGCAAGACGCCGAGCTGTTCACCGCGTGCGGTGACGACGCGGACTTTGGGAGCGCGGATGCGCTCATTGACGCGAATGAGAGGAACGCGATTGTAGTCGCGACGGTTCTTGTTGCCAGATGGCTTTTTCTTTGGGGGTGTTGGCACTGTATATGTACTTGGTGTTATGATTTGAGAATGGGTAGTATGGAGAGGCCCAGACTCAATGTTTTCTTAGGCTTGCTCTGTCGGTTTTACTTCGAAAGCAGGCTTAATAAGGCGTTTGTTAATTTCATCTTGCAGTCCCGCGATGAAGTCAGCTAAGGGCATGGTGCCGATAACATCGAGATCGCGATGACGGATGGAGACGAGACCCTGCTCGGCTTCGCGCTGACCCACAACAATCATGTAGGGGACGCGCTCGAGACGAGCATTGCGGATTTTAGCCCCGATTTTGTCAGGGATACTGTCGAGTGTAGCACGCACGGAGACGGCTCGAAGTTGCTTGTAGACCTCGTCAGCAAAGTCAGCTACCTTGTCCGAGATGGGCAGGACGCGTACTTGCTCAGGGGCGAGCCAGGTGGGGAACTTACCAGCAAAGTGCTCAATGAGCAGGCCGGTGAAGCGCTCCATCGAGCCAAATGGTGCACGGTGAATCATCACAGGACGATGTGGCTTGTTGTCAGCACCAGTGTAGGTCAGATCAAAGCGCTCAGGGAGATTGTAGTCAACCTGCACTGTGCCCAGCTGCCAGTCACGACCGATGACGTCACGGACGACAAAGTCGATCTTGGGGCCATAGAAGGCGGCCTCGTTGGACTGCTCAATGTAGTCATAGCCACTCTCGTCGAGGACTTCGCGCAGAGCTTTCTCAGAGAGGCGCCAGTTCTCAGCGGAGCCAACGTACTTAGGATCTGTGTAGTCCTCATCACGCAGGGAGAGACGGACACGGAAGTCATTCATCTCAAGGGTACCGAGGATGAGCTTAACAATGCCGATGCACTGCTTGACCTCCTCCTTGATTTGATCAGGGCGGCAGAAGATATGCGCATCATCTTGAGTAAATCCACGCACACGAGTCATACCTCCGAGCTCACCGCTGAGTTCCCAGCGATAGACGGTGCCAAACTCAGCCAAGCGGACGGGAAGGTCACGGTAGGAGTGAGCATCGCTAGAGTAGATGCGAATGTGATGAGGGCAGTTCATCGGCTTGAGCATGAAGCCACCAATGGTGCCGCAGTCAAGGCCGTTGAAGAGTTCTGCACAGGATGCATTCTCATCGCGCAGACGCTTATAGTCGTCAGGGTCAGCCATGGGGGGGAATTGGCTCTCCTTGTAGTGCGCCCAGTGGCCACTCGTCTTGTAAAGGTCGAGTTTGCCAATGTTGGGGGTGTATACTTGGGAGTAGTCGAGGCGATCGAGTTCCTCGGTGATAAAGTCTTGGAGCTGACGGCGCAGAATTGCACCCTTGGGCTTCCAGAGCACCAGTCCTTGACCCACCATCTCATCGATGGTGTAGAGACCCATCTCGCGGCCGAGGCGGCGGTGGTCACGCTTTTTAGCCTCTTCGAGGCGCTCAAGGTGCTCCATAAGCTGAGTCTTGTTGGGGAAGCAGGTGCCATAGATACGCTGCAGGCGGGGACCATTTGAGTCACCTTGGTAGTAAGCCGATGCCACGCTCATGACCTTAAAGGCCTTGCAGTTACCTGTACGTCCTACGTGAGGTCCTGCGCAGAGATCGCTAAAGTCACCATTGCGGAAGATGGAAATCTCCTCGCCCTCAGGGATGCGGTTGAGCAGGTCTACTTTGAATTTGGATGCGCAGTCGCGCGTTGCAATCGAGCCAAGCTCACCAGACTGAGCCATCACCATGGCTTCGTCTCGCGTCAGGGTAATTCGCTCAAATGTCTGATTCTCTTTTACGATAGCCTTCATCTGGGCCTCAATAAGAGGGAACTCATCAGAGGAGATATTATGCCCTTCGAGCTCAATATCATAGTAAAACCCGTTATCAACGGAAGGTCCAGCGGCAAGCTGGGCTTGGGGCCATATGCGGCAAATTGCAGCAGCGAGGACGTGCGCACATGAATGGCGCAGGCGTTCAACGTCGCTGACCTGCTGGCGTTCTTCGAGTGTCTTTCTATCTTTTTGTTCAGACATATGTATTAAATTCGTGGCAGTACTATCGCCTTATTATTGGCAATTTTCAAGCTTAATCATTCAATGAGCAATAAAAAAGAGCATTATTAATCATCTACGCGGCCGTAGATATCGTGGTAGCGCACAATGTCGCTCTCGCAGAGAATCTCTCCCATTTGCAGCTCGACAAAGTAGAGAGGCTCTGTCGATTCATTAGCAACACGGTGCATCGCGCCCTTAGGGACAAAGACCGTCTCACCAGCAGTGAGGACAATACGCTTGGTGTCGAGGGTGACTATAGCCTCCCCATGGGCGACTATCCAGCGTTCTTGGCGGTGTTTATGACTCTGCAGGGATAGGCACTGGCCGGGATTGACAATGATTTTTTTGAGAACGCAATTAGGTAGCAAGCCCACGACAAACCATTCGCCCCACGGGCGTACGCCCGATTCACCTACCTTGTATGTAAGTTCTTTCATTATAAGAATTTTTCCTAAAATTATTTTTCCCAGCCTATCCAGCGGTAAAACATCTGATTAAAATCAGGAAGCTGTGGGATGTGCATGCGATTGAGTAAGTGGGCTGTCCCGTACTCGGAGAGTTTGGATCGCAGGTAAGGGAACACAAGCAACATAAAGCACTGCAACATCAAGCGACCCATCCAGCTTGTCTTAGTCTTTCGTGGCATCAATTTACTACCACCAACAACACGTGAGATGGCACGCAAAGTTCGCAGCCCGATGAGTGTGAGTCCGATACCGATGACCACCTTACCAAGATGCTTGGTGTTCACAGGCAGCTTATTACTGATCGAAAATCGACTACGAGCCGATTCAGCCCCCTCCAAGACTGCGAGGCGCGAAGCCCCTGAGCGCATCAGGAGTTCTTGTCGTTTATTAGCGTAAGACGCAGGCATTCTAGGTCAGTTTGAATTTCGTTACAGGTAGCTGGTGCCAAAGGCCCTATCTTCATCCCCTTGCAAATAAGCAGGAGAAGCGTCCCCACGACAAGGTGAAATGCCAGAAATATAATAAGTGCGCCAGACAGGGACCAAGCCTGCGCCATCAGGACAACAAGCAATGCCCAGAGGGCCATATAAGCAATAAGAAGGCAAAATAGGGCGGCGACAAAGAAGATGAGTCGCAGCAAATGCTTGCGTAAGTACTCGCTGAGCTCGAGCCCAAAGAGCCCAATAAGCGCACGGGAGTGCTCCATCATCTGCGAGACAACTGCACGCAAATCAGCCGTAACTGACCGTCGTTGAGGGAGCAGTGAAGGAAGCCTTCTAAAGAGCCAAGATATCATGTTGCAGATAGCATTCATCAAGCGTACCAGCAGGCTAGATGCCTAGGCTGGTAGCAGGTCTTAGCGACGCCCAAGGATGAGACCGATAATCACACCAACACCCAGAGCACCAAGTACGGTTGCAGTAGGGTTCTCCTTAACGAAGTCTTCGCTCACCTTATGCACGCAAACAGCTTTATCACGGGTGGTATCCCATTGCACGTGGAGTTGCTCGCGAGCGTCCTTGGTGTAAGCTTTAACACCATCAACCTGGTGGGCTGTTGCGCGGCGAATATTATCATACTGAGAAGCAGCAAAGCGACGAGCTGCGCCAAGGCGGTCATTATTACCCTCGCAAGGAGTGTTATTAACTGCGGGTGAAGTTATATCTTGTTCCATAATTCAGATTATTGGTTAAGGATGGTAGCATCTGATAAACGCGAGTTCATCCATTTCTCGAATTATAGCTAATCCATTGCAAATTGCAAGCACCTAAAGACGCATAGCGAAAATAAAGGCAATAAGCCTAAGCCTCAGAGTTAGCACATCAAGAGTATTTTTGACAGTACACTAAAATTTACTTGCAATTGGCACACATTCTATATATAATTCCTTGGCTAAACCCAACAAGAATGAAAGCAATTCTGGCACTAGAAGACGGCACTATCTTTGAAGGAAAATCCTTCGGCTCCACCGGGACGGTAACTGGTGAAGCCTGCTTTAACACCTCCATGACAGGGTATCAGGAAATTTTGACTGATCCCTCTTACCGCGGTCAGATAGTCACGATGACGTACCCACTTATTGGTAACTATGGCATCTGTGAAGAGGACAACGAAAGCACGGGACCTCAAGTACGAGGCTTTGTGATTGGCGAGCTCGCCCGACTGCACTCCAATTGGCGCAGCAATGAGGCTCTCGAAACATGGCTCGAACGCCACAATATCCCCGGTATCGAGGAGGTTGACACCCGCAAGCTTACCAAGCATCTGCGCACACATGGCGCCCAGCGCTCATGCCTGACAACAGAGCTTAACGCAGAAGAAGCCGTTGAGTGCGCAAAGAACTCCACGCCTATGGCTGGCAGTGACTTTGTATCTGAGGTATCTACCCCAGACACTTACCGCTGGGAAGGTGAATCCCGCGCATGGAAACTGCCTAACAAGACAGCTGGCGACATGGGCACCTACGCAGAACTCCCCGAGACTAAGTACAAGGTTGTTGCCTACGACTTTGGCATCAAGCGAAATATCTTGCGCAGCCTGCGTCAAGCATCCTTTGATGTTACCGTAGTCAACGCTCACACAACAGCTGAGGAAGTCCTCGCTATGCAACCAGATGGCATCTTCCTCTCAAACGGACCAGGTGATCCAGCTGCACTGCCAGGCATCCACGCTGAGATTATGAAACTTCTTGGTAAGCTGCCTATTTTTGGCATCTGCCTCGGCCATCAGCTCTTGGGTCATGCCATGGGTGGCAAGACATTTAAGCTCAAATTCGGTCACCGAGGCGGCAATCAGCCCGTCAAGGATCTGCGCTCTGGCAAGGTCTCAATCACATCACAAAACCACGGTTTTGCGGTTGATCCAGACAGCCTCCCCGCAGAAATCGAAGTGACTCACGTCAACCTCAACGACGGCACTGTCGAAGGTGTGCGTCACACTAAAATGCCAATCTTCTGCGTGCAATATCACCCAGAAGCAGCTCCTGGCCCAAAAGACGCTGACTACTTCTTTGGTGAGTTCATCCAACTCATCGAGGACTTCAAAGCTGGCGTATACAACTCCTAACAATCTCCCAATACATATATGAATACACTCGTAATTGGCTCCCAGTGGGGCGACGAAGGCAAGGGGAAAGTCATCGACTTCCTCACCGAGACCGCAGACTGCGTCGTACGTGGTCAAGGTGGCAGCAACGCTGGCCACACCGTGATTGCTAACGGAGAGAAGTATGTGCTCCACTTGATTCCTTCGGGCATCCTCTGGAGTGGCAAGCTTAACGTCATCGGCAACGGTGTCGTCATCAATCCCGGCTACCTCGTAGAAGAAATCACCATGCTGCGCAATCGCGGCATCAGCATCACTCCTGAGAATCTGGTCATCTCTGACCGCGCACACGTCACTCTCCCCATCCATCGTGAGATTGACGCTGCTCAAGAGGAAGCTCTCGGCGACCAAAAAATTGGCACAACTAAGCAGGGCATTGGCCCTACCTACGCTGACAAGGCTCGCCGTCTCGGCATCCGCATGGCTGACTTCGTCGACCGTGACCGCCTCCTCAAGGTACTCCAAGACCGCGTCAAGACAGCTAACGCTGAGCTCATCCGCCTCGGCTGGGCCGCTGTTGACCCAAAGGAAACCATCGACACAGTCATGGAAGCTGCTGACGTATTGCGTCCTCACATCACCAACACCATCCCCCTTGTCAACAACGCCATCAAGGCAGGCAAGGACCTGCTCTTCGAGGGAGCTCAAGGCGCGATGCTTGACATCGACTTTGGCACCTATCCCTTTGTCACCAGCTCCAACACATCTGCTGGTGGCTGCTGCACAGGCTCAGGTGTTGCGCCTACGCGCATCGACAAAATTATTGGCGTCTGCAAGGCCTACACCACTCGTGTGGGGGCTGGTCCATTCGCCACTGAGGATGATGAAATCTCTGATTACCTCCACGGCCTCGGTCGTGAGTTTGGTGCGACAACAGGTCGTGCTCGCCGCTGTGGCTGGGCTGACGGTGTCGTCCTGCGCTACTCCTCCATGTTCAACGGTTTTGATGAAATGGCTATGACCAACGTCGACGGTCTCGATGAGATGAAGACGATCAAAATCTGCACAGGCTACGAGCTCAACGGTGAAATCATCATCTACCCCCCTGCCCTCATCGAGGAATGGGATCAGTGCGTGCCTATCTACGAAGAAATCGAAGGATGGCAAGCAGACACAACTTCCTGTACTACATGGGCTGAAATCCCAGAAAAGTGCAAGGCTTACATCAAGCGCTTTGGTGAGATTATCGACTGCCCCGTGGGCTCCATCGGTGTCGGTCCTGACCGCGAGCAAACCATCTTTGTCGAACGCTAAATAGCGACTCACTCATTTAATTCAAAGCCCCCTGCCTCATCACGAAGCAGGGGGCTTTTTACTTCCTGGATCACAAGAAAAACTAGTCCCCACCCTCAAATAAGGATAGGGGCTTAGCTTAATACTCATCAAGGCATAGTCCTTGGTCAGGCTCATGTGATTTGCTCTGGGAATGACAAACAAGCACAACTGTCAGCACCACAGGAAATACCAGAAAAAAGCCAAGGGCTTACATCAAGCGCTTTCGTGCAACTATTGACTGCCCCATGGGCTCTCCTTAGCCTTGAGCCAACTATCTTTATCGAACGATAAATAGAGACTCACACATATATACTCAAAGCCCCCTGCCTCATGATGAAGCAGGGGGCTTTATACTTCTTAATTAGAAGAAAAAACAGCTTCCATCCTCAAATGAGGATGGAAGCATAAGTGATGCGCATCAAGGCGCGACTCTTAGTCAGTTGAGCTTGACTGTAATCGGGGTGCATTTTGACCACCGATGAGAACGACCATCTCACCCTTAGGAGGATGCTTGGTAAAGGCCTCAGCTATCTCTGAGGCAGAGCCGCGATGATAGGTCTCAAACTTTTTTGTCAGCTCACGTGCAACGCAGCAAGGAACATCAGGATCAATGCTCGCCAGCGCGGTGATAGTCTTCACAATGCGGTAGGGTGACTCATAAAAGATACTGGTATGCGAGGCGTCAACTGCTGCTTGGAGCAGAGTGGCCTTGCGACCAGACTTAACGGGCAAAAATCCCGCAAAGAAAAAGGCGTCACAGGGCAGGCCTGAGCCCACCAAAGCGGTGATGACTGCCGAGGGACCAGGGAGCACTGTAAAGCCTACCTCGCGAAGCTTGAGCTCCTGAATGAGACGATAACCAGGGTCACTGACTCCGGGCATACCAGCATCACTCACGACGGCAAAACGCTCGCCTGCAAGGGCGCGTGTGGCAATATCTGGAGCGCGTTGCAGCTCATTGTGCTCGTGCAGGCTGATGAGCTTCTTGTCACGAATCTCGTAATGAGCCAGCAGGAGCCCTGTATGGCGTGTGTCCTCGCAGCAAATCGTGTCCACAGATTGCAGCACCTCAAGGGCGCGGCGTGTGATATCCTCACGATTCCCAATTGGGGAGGCTATAAAACTAACGGGGTATTCAATCATCGTGTTCCAGTTTGGATAGCAACTTCATCGCCAATCTTACGCGCTGCGTAAGAGATAGCATTTTCACGAGCAGACTGCACATCACCCTGTTGGTTGAAGTAGCTGGCTGTCGAGTTAATTCGGTATTCCATAAGTACGTTGTTGGTCTTGTTGTCTATAATGCGGTAAGTAACCATGAGTTCAACCTGGATTTCTGTACTAATATAGGTATCATACGGGTCAGGTCGCAGGGAGCTAAATTTAATCTCCGCCACCTTACCCTCAACTCGACATTGAGCAGCGCTATCAGAGACCATCTTGAGGGCTCCATCGCGCTGCAAGGCATCAGCAATGGCATTTGTCACAAGAACAGCAGCCAGAGGTTCCAGTGTATTATTCTCGAACATGCGCACAGAGAAGCTATCGACAGAGTCTAGCTTCTCGGCTTTGAGTCCGGAAATATGGTAACCGCAGGAGCTCAGACTGAGCATCATAGCGCAGGATAAGCTCAAAATTGTAAAAATGCGTCGCATGGTGTATTTATAACTAAGATGTTAGCTCACTGAGCTCTTAGCGCCCTTTCGCTTGGAGTTTTTTCCTAGCATCAGGGAGTAGTGCCTCAGCTTTAGCTGCGGCGGTTGCGTTAACATTCTTCTGACGCGCAATATCCTCCAGGGTGAAGACCGCTGCTTGATACTCGTGCGCACGGTCAAGATAGTAGAGAGCAACTTGGAGCTGCTGCTCGACCATGAGGCTGCGCATATTAGCTGCCTCCTTGAGGGCTTTCTTGGCCTGAGGATGGTTGGGGTAGAGGAGGCAGAACTCATCAAAAGCTTCCTCAGCTTTGCTGACATTGACCATGTTCTTGTTGCCAGAAGCGTATGAATCAGCCCAAATCTTAGCCACCATCAGCTGAGCTTCGGGAGCATACTTGCTATCGGGGTAGCTCTCAACAACCTGAGTGAAGACGACGCGAGCTTGTTCAGGCATACCATTATCCATGAGGTACTTACCGAGCACGGATGCCGACGTAGCCGCCATATCGTTATATGGGGCGTTCTTGATGATGGATTGCAGCCAGCCGATGACGACACCGGATTCAATGCCAACCTCCCAGAGGCCTAAAACCTTGACCTTAGTCTCGCCGCTAGCCGCGGCATGTGCCATAGAGAGCTGGTGATGGAGAGCTTCAGTGTAGAGTGGGCTGTGTTCATACTCGGTT
Organism: uncultured Verrucomicrobiales bacterium; assembly: GCA_947039485.1. Classification (GTDB taxonomy): domain Bacteria; phylum Verrucomicrobiota; class Verrucomicrobiia; order Verrucomicrobiales; family Akkermansiaceae; genus Akkermansia. The sequence goes on from CAMQZC010000012.1 coordinate 40,345, forward strand.
ACCACCTTCTCATACTGTTTGAAAGCATCGCGGTAACTAGCCTCAGCCTCATAGCACTCTCCCATCAGGATGCGTGCCTGAGCTGCATTCGGGGCGAGGCGATGACGTACGGCAATTTTTTTAAGCTTCTTGATTGCCTTGCGGTGCTCGCCCTTTTGAATATAACCCTGAGCTTCGCTCATAAGCGTGTCAGCTACATTATCAGTCGCTTGCACGCTGCCTACAGGCACCGCAACATCGGTGGACTGATTGCAACTCAGCAATGAGAGTGCGGCAGCTGCCGTTAAAATTGTCAGAGTTTTTTTCATCTTAAAAAAAAGATAACACGCTTGCCCTATTAAGAGCAAGCGTGAAATTGGAGTTTTTGTGACTTACTTCTTGCCGTAAACAGCATCAGCGTCAAAGCAGCAGCCGGCATCAGCAGCAGCGAGATCAGTAGGCACGTCGGCCTGAGCAGCATCACCAAAGGGGATGGAGCGGAAGAAGCAGGAGTGATGTCCTGTATGGCAGGCACCTGCTCCAACTTGATCAACCAAGAGAACTAATGCATCTTGGTCACAGTCGATGAGAATCTCGTGAATCTTTTGGATATGACCAGAAGTCAGGCCCTTATGCCAGATTTCTTGGCGTGAGCGGGAGTAGTAGACAGCCTCGCCCAAAGCGATGGTCATCTTGAGGGATTGCTCGTTCATGTAAGCAAGCATAAGAGGCTGCTTAGTCTTGTAATCCACAGCCATGGCAGGGATGAGACCATCAGAGTCATACTTAGGCATGAGAGTCATGTTGGACTCCACCTCTTTATAGCTGCCGCGAGGGGCAAAAATGATGTTATTATCTGTCATATCGGTAGGAATTATACGTTAATATACTTAAATAGCAAGTGCATTTTCATGCATTAAGCTCAAGCAACTACGAGAACTTATGACAAGTCTGTCTTTTTATGAATTTGTGAGCTGACAAGAGCTCTGCTATCTGCTAAAATATGCCTCACAAGATATGGCATTTTCCCACCTCCACGTCCACAGCGAATTCTCTCTCCTCGATGGCATGATTCACACCAAGGAGCTCATCAAGCGTAGCGCTGAGCTCGGTATGGACTCCGTAGCAATCACCGATCATGGCAATGTCTTTGGCGCGATTGAGTTCATGGTCAATGTCAAAAAACACAACAAGGGTATTCTCGCGTGGAACAAGGAACACCCCGAGGAGCAGAAGCCTGTCTTTAAGCCCATCCTCGGCTGCGAAATCTACCTCTCCCCCACCGACATCAACATCAAAAAGCTCATCCCTGGCCGCCGCAAAAGCTGCCACCTTGTGCTACTTTGTGAGAACAACCGCGGCTGGGAGAACCTCATCCGACTCATCTCTCGCTCGCATCTCGATGGCTTCTACTACAAGCCTCGCGTCGATATGGCGACGCTGCGTGAGCTCTCTGAGGGACTCATCTGCCTCACAGCCTGCCTTGGCGGCCCCTTGCAAGAATGGATACTCCAAGATCAGCCAGAAAAGGCGGAGCAGGTCCTAGAGGAGCTCATCGACATTTATGGCAAGAATAATGTCTTTGTCGAGCTCCAAGACCATGAGATTCCCGAGGAGCATCGCTGCCTCCCTGAGCTTGTGCGTATCGCACGTAAGTACGATGTGGGACTCGTTGCGACCAATGACGCTCACTTCCTGCGAGCTGAGGATCACGAGGCACACGACATTCTCATCTGCGTGGGTACAGGCAGCAAGCGCGATGACCCCAACCGCATGCACTACCCTACCAGCTCATACTTCAAGAGCGAGAAGGAGATGCGCGATCTCTTTGCCGACTACCCTGAGGCCTGCGACAACACCGCCATCATCGCGGAGCGCTGCAACATCTCCATCAAGCTCGACGCAACCTCCACCGAGCGATACCCTGAGTACAACCCACCCGATGGCAGCAGCCGCGAGGACTATATGCGCAGAATCTGCCATGAGGGGCTCATCACGCGCTACGGTCTCGAGCGCGCCACGACGGACGCTGAGCTAACGGTGCGTCTCGACTATGAGCTTGGCATCATCAATCAGCTGCGCTTCCCCAGCTACTTCCTCATCACTGCTGATTTTATCAACTGGGCCAAGGAGCAAGACATCCCTGTGGGACCTGGTCGTGGCTCAGCTGCAGGCTCACTGGTCGCCTACTGTATGAATATCACCGATATTGACCCCATTGAGTTTGGGCTCATTTTCGAGCGCTTCCTCAATCCTGAGCGCGTCAGCCCCCCCGATATTGATATTGACTTCTGCCAAGCAAGGCGTGGCGAGGTCATCGACTATGTGCATCACAAGTACGGTGAGCGCAACGTCACCCACATCATCACCTACGGCACCATGGGTGCCAAGTCTGTCATTAAAGATGTCGCCCGTGTGCTCGATATGAGCTACGGCGATAGTGACAAGATAGCCAAACTCATCCCTACAGGCCCCAAGGTCAGCCTCGCAACAAGCTACAAGGAGAGCGAGGATCTGCGCAACCTGCTGGAGATGGATGATAGCTCTCGCGAGGTCTGGAATCTCGCAGAGAAGCTCGAGGGCACCATCCGCAACGTGGGCATGCATGCCGCAGGTGTGGTGATTGGTGACCGCGAGCTCGATGAGTACATCGCGCTAACACGAGATGACCTCAGCAACCCCAAGGGCGAAGTTGTAGCGCAGTGCGACATGGACGCCATTTACAACGCAGGTCTGCTCAAGATGGACTTTCTCGGTCTCAAGACCCTCACCGTGATGAAGGATGCAGAGGGCTACGTGCGATGGCGCGAGCCTGGCTTCTGCTTTGACAAGGTTGATATCTGTGACAAGCTCACGCTTGATCTACTCAACCGCGGTGAGACGCTGGGTATCTTCCAGCTTGAATCAGGCGGCATGGTTGATACCTGCAAGCGATATGGCATCGACAACATTGAAGACATCATTGCACTCCTCGCACTCTATCGCCCCGGGGCGATGCAGTTCATTGATGAGATGATCTCGGTGAAGAAGGGTCACAGCCAGGCTGTCTATGAGCATCCCCTGCTGGAGCAGATTTCTGGTCTCACCTTTGGTGTCATGATTTATCAGGAGCAGGTACAGGCAGCCGCCAAGCTGCTAGCAGGCTATACGCTGGGTGGTGCTGACTTGCTGCGCCGAGCTATGGGTCACAAGGACATGAAGGAGATGGCCGAGCAGCGTCGACGATTTGTCGAGGGCTGCGACAAGGTCAACAACATCTCAGCTGACGTCGCCAACGCCATCTTCGATAAGATTCAGATGTTCGCTGGCTACGGCTTCAACAAGTCTCACTCCGCCTGCTATGGTCACATCTCCTACTGGACAGCCTACCTCAAGGCTCACTTCCCTGTGGAGTTCCTCTGCGGTCTGATGACCAATGAGTCGACCAATGAGAAGATTGGACTCTTTATCCTTGAGGCGAACCGCATGGGCATCGAAGTACTCGGCCCCTGCGTGAATCACTCCTCCGTAAAATTCCAGCCCGAGATGATGCCCAATGGCCGCCTTGCGGTGCGCTTTGGTCTCGCATCGGTGAAGAGCATGAGCTCTGAGACCGTGCGCGTGATTGTCGAGGAGCGTGAGAAGAATGGCCCTTACGAGAGCTTGGAGGACTTTTGCTACCGTATCCCCCCTCAAAACGTGCGCCGCAACCAGATTGAGGTACTCGTGCAGGTGGGAGCCTTTGACTGGATGCTCCAGACACGAGCCCATGTTTTTAGTATCATTGAGCAGAGCATCGCAGGCGCAAGCAGCGTGCACAAGGATGCAGAGAGTGGGCAGATGTCGCTCTTTGATATGACTGAGGCGAGCATCGCCCCGCAGCAGCATCTTATCCTCGAAGAGTGGCCCAAGAAAGACCGCCTTGAAAAGGAGAAGGAGCTCACGGGTGCCTACTTCACAGGTCACCCGCTGGATAACATGCGCGGCATCATCGACCATGAGCGCTACCTCCCCATCGGCATCATGCACGAGATGGAGGAGAATGAGATTCGCGGCAGCCACACGATTGCGGGCATGCTGCGTACGGTGACGGTCAAGATGAGCAAGAGCGGACAAAAGTTCGCCATTATCATGATTGAGGACTTCTCAGGCCAGACTGAGGCGCTGCTCTGGGGTGACTCCTACAGCAAGGCTGCCGATCAGGCTGATCTGCTAACGGAGGGCAACTTTGTCAAGTTCCGCGCACGCATCAACATTGATGAGCGTACGCAGGGTAAAAAGGTCTCGGCCAATGGGCTTGAGTCGCTACGCTCAACGAAGCGCAAGACGGAGAAGAAGAACTACTATGAGATTGTGTTCAACACAAGCCGCCACAATAGCAAGAACCTTGATCAGGTGAAGAACATCCTATTTGATCACTCAGGTCGCACGCCTGTGCACATCACCTTCCGCAACTCCCTTGGCCAGCGCCTGAGCATCGAGCTCGGTGAGCGCTACCGCGTCAAACGCAGCCCTGAACTCGACGAGGCTCTCTCACTCTATAGCTAACTCGACCATGCATAAGCTTGTAAAGAAACTTGAGGGCAAGAGCCTGCGCATCTTTGCAGGCATCACCATGCTGGGACTAAGTATCGGCATGGGCATCAAGCTGTATTCTGATGGCTACGTGAGCAACATATCAAACGATATTCAAGATCTCATTGAAGATGAGGATAGCGCGAGAATCGGGCTTAGACCAACCGCTCAAATCCCTGCGAATGGCGTCAAGAGCAGTGAGCTGAGCCTAAATCTGCTCAAGGTACTTGCCAAGAAGACCAAGCAGACAAACTTCATCTTCTCACCCCTTGCTCTAGAGCAGAGCCTAGAGCAGCTCAAGCATATCCTCTCAGAGGAGGATAAGAAGCTGCTTGATGCCCTCCCCCTTCAGCGAGCTAGTTCTAACTTAGAGCTGGGCAGCCCTGCGCGAGGTGTCGCCAGCTTTTATATTGATCGCAGCATCTCTCAGGCTCAGTGCCCGAGCTTTGACTTTGCCCAGCAGCGTGACAAAAGCATCATTGATCTCAATGGCTTGGTAGAGAAATCAACCCATGGCGCCATCAGCCACATCATCAATGGCGAGATTATTCGCCCCAAGAGCAAGCTCATCGGCATCAACGCCATCACGCAAGAGCTAGCATGGAGGGAGCCCTTTATCAATGATGAGCAAGAAGGCATTAGCTTTATCGAGGAATCTGGTCGAGAGACCACGGTAGCATCCATGAGTAGCATCAGCCGTGACACCTGCTATTTGAGCTACCCGGACTACGATGTTTACGCCATCATGCTGCAAGAGGATGAGTACGCCTCGGCGCTGCTTCGAAAAAAAGGTCAGGATATCCGCCCTAGCTTCCTGACCATCATCGTCCCTAAAAAACCTATCCGCGAATTCATCACAGAGCAACTCAGCACAAAAAAGCTCAGTGAGATACGCCACGAGCTCATTGTGAAGAGCCATAACCCCATCAATCGCAAGCTAAGCATGCCGTGCTTCAGCCTGCAGCCACACATTTACGACATGCAGCCGCTGATGCGTGAGATTGGCCTCAATTCACTCTTTCGCCATGGGCGAAGCCAAGGTCTCAAAATTGATCGCTTCATCCAAGTCTGTAGCATCAACATGCAGCCAGAGATGCACGAGGAGCCAATGCAAAACATCTCCGATGAAAAACTAACCCAGTGCAGAGAGAATCTACAACAGAGGAAGAAAGAGGAGATGAGCCCTGCCAGCACCACCGCAGCTGCCCCCCTCATCATCAATCGGCCATTCCTTTGGATGGTGGGTGATCTGAGCAGCGATGAGCCCCCATCCCTCATGGGGATTATTGAGCGGCTTTAACGCAGCATATCCAGTGCGCGAGCCGTAGCCGCGATAGCAGCATCAATCTCAGCCTTCGTGTTGTAGGCCGCGACCGAGTAACGCGTGGTACCCGTGACACCTAGCATCTGCATTAGCGGCTGGCAGCAGTGATGCCCCGTGCGCACAGCAACGCCCATCTGATCGAGCAGCATGCCCAAATCATAGTGATGCACGCCATCGACTAGCACAGAGACCAGCGAGCCTCGCTGGCTGCTATCACCCAGCAGATGCATACCCGGCAGTGACTCTAACCCAGCGCAGAGCTGAGTCATCAGGGCATGCTCGTGGGCAGCAATCTTGTCGATGCCAAGGGTGTCAATAAAGTCCATGGCGCGAGCCAGCACGATATTACCCTCGATATCGGGGGTGCCAGCCTCATACTTATAAGGCAGATCATTGTAGGTCGTGCCAGAGAAGCGTACCTCCTTGATCATCTCGCCTCCACCCTGCCATGGGGGGAGCTCAGCGAGTAAGGACTCACGCCCCCAGAGCACACCCGTGCCAGTTGTTGAGTATATCTTATGCCCTGAGAAGGCGTAGAAATCACAGCCCCAGTCAGCGAGCTTGAGCTCTACATGACCCGTGCTCTGCGCACCATCCAGCAGACAGAGGCAATCAGGGCTAGCAGACTTGGCGCTCGCTATCATCTCCTTGATGGGATGCAGGATGCCTGTGGCGTTGGAAATAGCAGGAAAGGCGAGCATACGCAGCTTGGGACTGAGCATGGCGCAGTATGCCTCCATATCAAGAGTCATGTCCTCACGCAGAGGGATGGGGCGCAGGATAGCTCCGCTGCGCTCACAGAGCATCTGCCAAGGCACGATGTTAGAGTGGTGCGCATCGTAGGTGACGAGGATTTCATCACCAGGGGATAGGCGCGAGGTGATTACCTCGGCGACGAGGTTGATGGAGGCAGTTGTCCCCGATGTAAAGATAATCTCGCGCGAGCTATCTGCGCCAACAAAGCTAGCCACGCGCTCACGTGCCTGCTCGTAGGCCTCGGTGGCGAGGCGGCTCAGGTAGTGTGCGCCGCGATGGATATTGGCGTTTTGCTGCTCGTAGTAATAACTAATAGCATCCAGCACGCAGCGGGGCGTTTGACTCGTTGCGGCGTTATCGAGGTAAATGAGCGGTGACTTCCCCTGCTTGAGCTCCAAGATGGGGAACTGCTCTCTAATTAGTGGATCAATCAAACTAGATGACCTCTCTCTTTGATATGGTCAGCTGCGAGCTGGCAGGGGTTAGCGACATACTCACGCCACTGCTCATTGCCAGATTGAATCATCTCGATAATATCGCGAGGGGTCTGGGAGAGTAGCTGCATATTGTAATATGGCACGTCAATGAGATCACCGCAGGACATCAGGTGGCGATAAAGGTAGGTGTAGCGCTTGGGCACGACATAGCTGTGTGCTGTCACGAGCTCACCTGTCTTGCGATTGAGCCAAGGTGTGATGTAGAATCGCGTCTCGTTGATGAAAATCTTGCTCATGCTCACAAAGATACCAGAAGAGCTATCGACCCATTTCTCCTTGAAGAGCTCGTTGAGCAGGCCAATGGAGATGGCAATGGCGATGGGCTCTTGCGTGTACTGATTGAGCAGCGTGGAGATGGAGTGGAAATGCGTCATGTTGGTGACCATGACGGTCTTCCCCTGCGCCGCAAGGGCATCTACACGGTCAATGAAGTCAATTAAATCAACATCCTTGCCGCGCAGCAGGTTGCTGAGCGAGATTTCGCAGACGTCAATCTCGCGCTCGCACTGAGCTGTCGTCAGAGTCTCACGGAATTTCTTGCGCACGCTGTCCATGATCTCAATATGAATCTTGCAAAGGGGGCTAAAGCTACCGCGCATCAGCACGATGGGTCGCTTGTAGAGCAAATCAGAGGGTTGAGCCACACTGCTATCGGGCTGAAAGAGCGAGGCCTCACAGAGTCCACTCTGCACGAGCTGCAGGGCGAGCAGGCGGTTATCAAACATGCTGAATCCATGTCCGCTAAAGCGCAGCATGTCTAAATCAAACTCATCAGACTGGAGATTCTCTCCCAGAGCCAGAACAAAGCTGTCGAGATGATTGCGCTTGTAAAAGGCCGCATCAAGGAGGTTAACTCCGAGGATACCCAGCAACTGCATCTGCCTGTCATGGTCAGGAGTCTTGAGGCGTACATGCATCACCAAATCACTCGGAGGGAGACCTGGTTTGAGCTGGAATCGCAGACCAATCCATGCAAACCAAGAGCCCTTGTCCTTGTAACCCTTGCACTTGACGGTGCTGCAGAATGCAAAGAGGCGCGTATCAGCTCCGCGCTTCTCGGCGAGGCGGTCAACGAGCTGAGCATACTCATAATCCATCATCTGCTTGAGTCGCTCCTCTGATACATAGCGGCTCGCTGGGCCATAGAGGGCATCGCTCACCGTCATGTCGTAGGCGGAGATTGTCTTTGCAACGGTACCGGAGGCACCGGAGGCGCGGAAGAACCAGTTAGCAGTCTCCTGCCCAGCTCCTATCTCGGCAAAGGTGCCATAGAAGCTGCGATCCATGTTAATGCGGAAGGCCTTTTCTTGTGTTGCAACGGCGGCTTGAAATGCGGAATTCATAATCGTATAATTTGGCTAAGCAGTGTGTGTATGGGGTAGCAGTCGCAAATCACAGTTGCAGCGGCAGTGAGGGTAAGCTGATGGGGCGAGGTTGTTTGAGCTCAAGGAGCCCCTCATAGGGAGCATCACCATCCTGATCTGGCCCCTCTTTGGGTTTAAAATTGGGAGTTGTCATTAGTGTGGCTGCGCCAGCGCTCAGACCAGCCCCGCCTTTGTGGCGTGGATTGAGATGCATTTCACATCCATAGGGATCATTACCGATGAGGGGTAGGCTCTGTGGCAAAAAGGGAGCCACGGGCAGGATGCGCGACGAGTTGTGGTCAGCGGTGATGAAGTCACCGAGGCTAGGAGCGCGATCTCCGTGAACAGAGCAAAGACCCAGACTCATATCCCCCTTGGGGAAATACTCAAGATAGGTGTCTCGCTTGTAGCTAGGCTTGCCATCCTCCATCACGTGCTCAAAGCAAAACTCGGTTGCGAGCTGCCCCGAGGCGCGGCATATCTCCACCTCATCGGTGTCATCAGGCACCCCGATGAGCTCATCTTCAAAGCGGCCTTGGGCAGCCTTGAAGATATCACCGAGCACAGGTGCGCAGGTATCAGAGGAGAAGGCGAGCGGATAGATAGCCTTCTTAACATTGAGGAAGCCCACCCATACCACAGCACTAACGCTAGAGCTATAGCCCACAGCGCAGTTGTCGGCAAAGTCATAATTAGAGCCAGTCTTGACAACTCCATTAAAATCATCGGGAAGGTAGGGACGCAAACGCGCGGCAGCTCCGCTCTCAAGCCCTTGCTTCATGATGGAGTGTACGCGATAGCTCGTTGCGGGCTTGATTGAGTTGACTAATCGTGGTGTCACCGCGATGGGGTCCTCCCAGAGCACATTGCCATTGCTATCGGTCACCTTGGTGATGATGTAGGGGGCAATGGGGCGTGAACCCGAGTTGGGGAAGCTAGTGTAGGCGAGCAGCAGCTCCTTGATAGAAGCAGCCTCTGTGCCCAAGTAAACGCGTGGGTAGTAGACAGGATTTGCCTCAGTACTGTTGGCGTTGCGCGGTGGGGGCGTGATTCCAAACATGCGCAGCTCCTTGATAAAGTTCTTGGCGCCAACAACCATGCCCAAGCGAGCGCTAGAGGATATCTTGGACCATGAGAGCGACTGACGTAGAGTCACGGAGTCGAGGTAGCTCCCCTTCTCCAGCTCCATACCCCACTCGCCGAGGATACCCTCACTGCCGCCGATGCCAGCGAGGCGATTGTCCATCGCATCATCCACCATGCGTGTGCAGGGGTTGAATCCATGATCAAAGGCCGCGGCATAGAGAAAGGGCAAAATAGCCGTACCCACAGGGCGGCGTCCCGACTCAATTAAATCAAAATTATCGTAATCAAAACTACGTCCACCGACGTAGACCAGCACAGCGCCTGACTTGTTATCAAGCGCGTAAGCGAGACCATCCACATAATCATGGCGAGCAAAGCGAGGATCTTTTCGCTGAGAGAAGCGTACGTGCTTATAGCCATCACGCGCCTCAATCAACTCTAACTGGCTCTTGAGCTTTGCCTCGGCTGCAACCTGCATAGGCTTATCGATAGTTGTGTAAACGCGAATGCCCGCACTCTTCACAATCTCCTCACTTTTATCACCGCGAAAGAGCTCCATCGCCCTCTTTTGAACGATAGAGTAGAGGTGGGATGTATTACGCTTGAGTGGCTTAGGATTAACATCCAAGGGCATATCCTTGATACGAGATGCCTCATCAGCCGTGAGGTAGTTGGATCGCTGCATGCGAGTAATCACATCATTACGCCAGCGCAGATTGAGCTTAGGATTGCGAATGGGGTTGTAGTTCTCAGGATTCTTAATGAGAGCCGCGAGGCTAGCCGACTCGCGTACGGTGAGGTCTTTGGGCTCCTTACCGTAATAACCTAATGAGGCCGCGCGTATACCATAATAGCCGCGGCCGAAGTAAATGCGATTGAGATAAAACTCGATAATTTGGCGCTTATCGTACTTACCCTCAATACGCATGGCTAAGAAAATCTCTACAATCTTGCGCACATACTTATCACCTCCGCGCGCTGTGGTGCGCTTCTCCAGATCAAAAGCGCCTCGCGCCAGCTGCTGAGTGATGGTTGATGCACCTTGATTCGCCTCACCGCCAGCAGAGAGCGCAGCCTTGCCCGCACGCACAATGCCGAGCAGGTCATAACCCTTGTGCGTCCAAAACGTCTTATCCTCCTGTGCAACAAGTGCATCGAGCATACTTGGCGCAACCTTATCCAGAGATACATAGCTGCGATTCTCATCATAGATACGCCCTAGTTCCAGCCCACTACGATCATAGATGACGCAAGGGTGATCAAGATTGTTAATATCCTCGAGATTGAACTCCTGCGCCCACTTTTTGTAAGGCGATGTAATTGTCGTAAAAGCAAGATAACCAAGCAACGAACCGAAAACAGCAAGACAGACCGCGACAATACAGAGACGCAGTAACAGACGCAGCCAAAGGGGTCTAGGCTCATTGAATTTGATATCGTTTTGCCCAGCTCCACCTTGACGGCGCGTCGCTGCCGCTCTACGTCGACTGTGAAATTCGTTAAGGTCATTCATCTTTACTCGCGAATTTTAACAGAAAACACCCCAATTTGCAAGCGGCAATTCCGCCCTTATCCAGATGTCATTCTAGCAGATTATAAAAAGTAACAAGGTAGAATTATTATTTTCATCGTTAGTCAAAATAATATTTGCAACTTCTTAATAACACAACTATAATAAAATCAGCCTCAGCTTCGCAAACATAAACAGACAAGGAATTACACACGAACCATGAACATTACATTTCTCTGTAAGACTAGACCAACCTCATCTAAGTGCAGCATTGGATACATGAGCCTACTTCATAGCATCCTCCTTTGCGGCCTCATAACCCTCCTTGAGTGTTCCACTCTTGAGGCAAACGAAGAAATGCCACTCACCACACCTGCCAAGGCAGGGCTCGTCCCCGAGCTCCAAAGCAAGCCAACACTGAGCGTTGAGCAGTACCAGCCAGAATACAGCAGCCTGCGCGAGCGCATCAAGAATGTCTGGCACTCCCCAGGCTGGATTGCCATCTTACCCGTCAACACCTACCATAGCCGCAATACATACGACAAGGATAGCATTGATGACTATAACGAGATGCCCTGGGGTGCAGGTATCGGCAAGTGGTACCGCGACAAGAACAACACGCGCCACCAGATCATGTTTATCACCTTTTCTGACTCCAACTACAAGCCTCAGCCCACCCTGAGCTACACATGGCAAAAGGACCTCTTCTTGGACCGCCAGCAAAATTGGATTTTTGGCTACGGTTGCGACTTCTTCCTCACCATGAGGCACGAGGCTTATTACCTCCCCCTCCCCGCATTCACGCCGCAGATGAGCTTCCAGTACAAGAATCTCGCAGTTGTCTGCTCATGGGTACCTTGGCTAGGCCCTGACTACGGCAACGTGCTCATGACCACCCTGCGCTGGTACTTTTAAGAGCAATATACCAGCCCACGAAAAAGAGCCCCAAACCATCCCTGGTCTTGGGCTCTTTCTATTAAATAAAACTCAGAAACTTAACGACTCTCATCCAAAGCCATCAGAGCTGCACCAATCATACCAGAATCGGTACCAAACTGCGCAGGCATCACCTTAAGCGATGCATAGTGCACAGGGAAGAGCTGCTGCTTGAGAAAGGCATCCAAAGGTTCAAAGAGCAGATCATTCGCCTTGGCGATCCCGCCACCGATAATAACAGCCTCAGGCGCGAGCGCATACATCATATTCATGATAAGGCAGGCGAGCTTCTCAGCAAAGTCGATGTAAATCTGCTGCGCAATCGCATCGCCAGCACGTGCGTCGAGCTCTAATTTATAGGGCGTGCAGTCCTCCAGAGACTTCTCAACACCGATTGCCGCATAGCGAGCCTGCGCGTCAGCAGCCATCTCATTGTTACCAATGTACTCCTCTATCGCTCCGCGGTTACCAAATGGTCCCACCTTGCCCTTGTAGTCGATACTCGTCATACCCAACTCACCGCTTGAGACAGAGCGCCCACGCAGCATCTGATTGCAGAGGACAAGACCACCGCCAACGCCCGTACCCAAAGTCAGACTCAGCAAGCTCTCCATCCCGCGTCCCGCGCCCATCTTCCACTCGGCATAAGCCATGCAGTTGGCATCATTATCCATCGTAACAGGTAGACCAAGGCGTGCAGACATCAGCTCACAGACAGGAAGCTCGTGATCCCAAACGGGCACATTGGTGAGTTGATAGAGCACGCCACGGTGGAAATCAACCCAACCGGGCATGCCGAGACCAATAGCCGCAATATCTAGGTGATTAGCACGCAAAGACTCAATCGCATAGCACATCGCATCAATAATAGCTAGAGGGCTATCATAACTAAGTGTAAGCAGTGGCTCGGCTCGGTCAATCACCTCAATTCCACGGCAAACTCCAATTTTGATACTCGTCGCACCAAAATCAACACCGATGGACTTTAGCACGGCGGAATCTGAGACAGATAAATCAGAAAGCATTGTCATCGCTCCACTATAACAAAGGCAAATAGAGAGTCAAGCCAAAGAGTGCGTAATTTAAGCTTGCAAGCTAGCATCCTCTAAGTTAGGATGTAAAAAACACAAGCCCATGTTCAACCTGCCCAACTGCATCACCCTCTCTCGCATTATATTCGTCATCATCTTTACGATTATGTTAGCCTTCGACAGCAGTTCCACAAATAAAGAACTGATCGAGGGAACCCCATTTGCGGGTTATTTTTATGCTATTACATGGACAAAGGCAGTCGCACTCTGGGCCTTTGTACTCGGAGCAATCTCCGACTTCTTTGACGGCTACTTTGCACGCAAGCTCAACCAAGTCACCAACTTTGGCAAGCTACTCGACCCCCTTGCGGATAAAATACTCGTTGCAGCCGCCTTCATCTACCTCAGCAGCGTAGGCTACTGCCCTTTCTGGGTCTCAACACTCATCATCTTCCGCGAATTCCTCGTCACCGGCCTGCGACAAATCGCCATTGCGCAAGGTCAAGTCATCGCCGCTGACGGATGGGGCAAGTGGAAAACGACCTTCCAGCTCACTTTTTGCATCGCCTGCATGATTCACATCGCCTACGCAGGCAACCTTCCCCAGCCGCTCAGGTTCCTCTCTCAAGGTATTGGCGGCGAGCTTCTTCGCTCCATATCCCTCTGGGGAGCAGTCATTTTGACACTTTGGAGCGGCATTAATTACTGCTGGAAATCGCGCAACCTACTGCGCTAAATCACATAGAGATAGCCTCGCTAGCTTAGACAAAAGTGTTTCGGCACCATTTTAAGCTTGATTCCGCGACCAAACTCATCTATACTGGCCCGGGGCTGTAGCTCAGCGGTTAGAGCAGGGGACTCATAATCCCTTGGTCGCGGGTTCGAACCCCGCCGGCCCTATTATTTTCCATCTCGGCGATATGCCAAAGTCTCGAGATACCAAAACCTCAGACGCTTATGCCACGAACTGCAATCATTAGCGACATCCACGCTAACATGCACGCGCTTTCGTCCGTGGTAGAGGATGCTCAAACGCTTCAATGCGACGAGATTGTCTGTTTGGGAGACATCGTGGGTTATAATGCCTACCCTCGTGAGTGTGTCGATTATATCCGCAGCCTCAACGGCTTTGTCGTCCGCGGAAATCACGATGAGGAGGTGGTTCTTGAGAACTACGCCAATATGAACCCCGTGGCCAAGCAGGCTATGGAGTGGACTCGCCGTCAGCTTGATGATGAGCAAATTGAGTGGCTCGCGAAGCTGCCCTACATGAAGTTAGTGCGCTCGACATTCTCCATGGTACACGCTACACTCGATCAGCCAAAATCATGGGGCTACATCATCAACGCCAACGATGCCTCAGCACACTTTAACAAGCAATTCTCTAGCCTTTGCTTCCATGGACACACGCATGTACCCAAGATTTTCTTCTGGGATGGGATAGGTGCGCAAGAGGATACGGAGGCTCTCACGCACCTCGCTGAGGATGGATTTGTCGATTTCTCCCCACGCGCGAATGTGAAGTACTTCATCAATGTGGGCTCAGTAGGACAGCCACGTGACAAGGATTCACGCGCCAGCTACGCTATCTTTGATAGCGAGACACGCATCATCAGCTTCCGCCGCGTCAGCTACGATATCGCCTCCGCTCAGCAGGCCATCCATCATGCTGGTCTCCCTGCTTTCCTTGCAGACCGACTCGCTCAAGGTATTTAAACGATTCATCAAGCAATCTATCCATGATGGCCATCCTGCGACGCATCCTCCCTGCTCTCTTTTTGCTAGTCCTTGGCACGCTGATGGCTTTTCAACTTATTCCTTATGAGCTTGAGCAGATGCACTGGGAGGTACCAGGCATGCCTGAGAGCTACCCCATTGAGCAAAAGATGCGACCCATTTTGCTACTGCTGCTCTGCTATATTCCTTTCATAGGCGCTGTCTTCTACAGTGCAATGGGCACGATGAGCCGCTACGTGAGTGCTCAGTTCATCACCTACTTCATCCTCTGCACCTTCATCCTGCTGCTCATCTACATCCTTGCGGATTACACTGATAATATGGAGCGTTTTAGCAGCCGCTTTGAGAATCCCATCAGGCAGTCCCTGCTTTTCTACGGCACGCAGTTACCGATGTTCCTCTACCAGATTTTGCCCTACACGCTCTTAATGGGGACACTCTGGTGCATGAGTAAGCTCTCCTCTAGCTGCGAGCTCACTGGCATGCTACAATCGGGGCGCTCTATCCTGCGCATCTGCCGCCCTATCTTCCTCTTTAGTATTCTCATTGCGATGATTTATGGCATCTGTGGCTTCCACTGGGCGCCCAATGGATCAATGTACCGTCAGATCACGCTCAAGCAACGTCGTAGCGGGGATGATCTGCCTGCCCCGATTATCTACCGCAGCGAATCAACGGGACGTATCTGGCGCATTGCGCAGCCTTCTGAGATGCGCCAACTCGATGAGCCCATGCGCGGAGTCATCATCGAGCAGTTTGCCTCTGATAACCCAGGCAAACTCATCCACCAAATCCACGCCAAGGAGGCTAAATGGAATAAAAAAGAGTCCACTTGGACATTTAACAAGGTCTATCAGCGCGAGATGATTACCCCAGAGACAATCCGGCCCAAGGCGGATGTCTACAGCGATAGTATCACGATGGACTTCATGGAGAAGCCCTATCAGATTGTCAGCCCCAGCGCACAAAAGGGCAATGAGTCCATGGGCACCTCCGCTCTCTACGAGTTCCTCAGCAGCAATGCAGGATCAAGCAGCGAGCGCAAAAGCAAGCGTACGGAGTGGCACATCCGCATTGCGCGTATCTTCACCTGCATTGTACTTGTCTTCATTGCTATTCCTAGTGCCGTGACCTTCCAACGCCGTAGCCCGATGAAGGGCATTGGGCTCGCTATCCTGATGGCAGCTCTACTGCTCTTCTTCTACCGCATTTTCTCAACACTCGGTGAGTCTGGCGTGATGCCTGCATGGCTCAGCGCATGGGCTTCTAATTTCATCTACAGCTTCATTGCTATTAAGCTCTGGAGTGATAATCTGAGCCACCGCAGCCTCAAGGAGTGGATTCTATCGCTCTTTCGCACAAAAGTTTAACCATGAAACAAATTAAGGCAATCATTTTCGATTTTGACGGTGTCCTTGTTGACACCGAGTGGGCTATTTTCCAATCTTGGGTACGCCTCTATGAGCGCGAAGCTCAGCATATCAGTATAGCTGACTACGCACCCTGCCTCGGGGCTGGATACTCGCACTGGAATCCCGCTGACCAGCTCGAAAAGCTCACAGGCAAGAGCTATGACTGGGAGATTGAGACGCCTGCGCGCCAAGCAGAGATTGAAGCTGATCTCGCACAGATGGGTATCATGGATGGGGCGATGGCTCTCTTTGACTACTGCGATGCAGAGGGTATTGAGATGACGGTTGCCTCATCATCATCACGCCGCTGGGTTGCTGGTTGGCTCAATAAGTTGGGGGTTTATGACCGATTCAAGGGGGTATTTTGCCGCACGGATGGTTATCCAGTGAAGCCTAATCCTGCCCTCTTTCTCGCAGCTCGTGAGCTCCATGGCATCCCAGCTCAGAATTGCTTGGTGATTGAGGACTCTGAGAATGGTACGATTGCGGCTCAGAATGCGGGCATCCCCTGCCTCGCGATTGCCAATCGCATGACAGAGAATTGCAATTTGTCGCGTGCGCAGTATCGCAAGGCAGACCTGCATGGTCTGCTAGAGCTTTTAAAAGCTTGAATTAGCGAGCTTCGGATGCGCCGAAAAATATGGTGCTAGCTGAGCCTCATGGAGCTCAGCACCTTATCCCGCATGGGCGATACTCGCCCATGCCTACAGAAATATCTACCCCTCGCAGGCCTCTGCCAGAGAGCAAGTCAGCTGGCAAACTTTACGCCAGCTAGAGCGGGCATCGTTACTCTGTGCCGTATCCGCTATTGCCAGACCTGCAAAAAAAAGATACAATAGCAGCACAATATGGCCCGAATCACACAAGAATGCGAAGCACGCATCAAGGAGTCAGCTGACATCGTCGAGCTGCTGGGCAAGTATATTGAGCTCAGGCGAGCGGGAACGGCGTGGAAGGCTTGCTGCCCCTTCCACGCGGAGAAGACGCCTTCCTTTAGTGTGAATCCCTCGCGCCAGAGTTTCCACTGCTTCGGCTGTGGTGTCGGTGGCGATGCGGTGAAGTTCTTGATGATGTTTGAGAATCTGAGTTACCCTGATGCCTTGCGACGTCTCGCCGATACTCATGGTATTCCCGTCATTGAGGAGGAGGAGAATCCCGAGATGACACGCCAACGACGCTTGCGCAGTCGCGTCATTGAGGTTAATCAACAGGCGAGTGATTACTATCATCGTCTGCTCTGCCGCGACCCCCGAGCGGCTCATGTGCGCGATTATCTCAAGCGCCGACAGATCAATTTAGAGATGGCACGCGCTTGGCAGCTCGGCTGGGCTCCTGAGAGCTTCCAAGATTTTGCCAAGTTGGCGCGCTCGCAGAATATTCAAGATGAGCTTTTGGCTGATGCTTATCTTTTGGGGCGATCTCAGTCAGGTCTCTACCCCGTTTTTCGCGATCGCTTGATGTTCCCCATCCACAACTTACGTGGTGAGGTGGTGGGATTCTCTGGGCGCGTGATGCAAGATGACAAGGACCCGCGCAAGTATGTGAATACGGCGGATACGGTGGCTTTCCACAAGGGCGAATTGCTCTTTGGCCTGCATAAAGCGACAGGACCTATTGGCAAAAGTTCGATGACGGTTGTTGTCTGCGAGGGTCAGATTGATGTGATTGCCTGCCATGAGAAGGCTGATATCCGCAATGCAGTGGCCGGTTTGGGTACGGCGTTCACAGATGAGCACGCGCAGATGCTACGCAAGTATGCCAAGCGTGCCATCCTCTGCTATGATGGCGATCGCGCTGGTATCAAGGCGAGTGAGAAGACTTATCGCAAGCTGATAGCTGCGGGTCTTGAGGTGTATCAAGCTGCGCTCCCCGATGGCGAGGACCCAGACTCTCTCATCTGTGCTCAGGGGCCGCAAGCTCTGCGTGATGCTATTGAGAATGCCTGCCCATATCTGGAGCTGCGATGCAGTCAAGAGCAGGAGACGCTGATGCGTGAGCCTGCTTCACGAGCTAATTTTATTGATATCATGGCTGAGCTGGCTGCAGAGATTCCCGATGCGACGCGTCGCGATATTAGTATTGCAGATTTGGCGACGCGCCTCAACACAGGATTGGAGAACTTGCGAGAGCAGGTGGCTCATTTGCTGCGTCAGCGCAAGTCCTCACCAAGGCCATCCCGATTCGCAGCGCCAGATCGTCGATTTGACCCTGATGAGGCAGAGTACGACATGGGGGAGGATAGTTACGCCCCTGTTGTGCCTGTGCAGCTGCATAGCACGATTCGCGGTCTCATTACTTTGGCTGCTGGCAATCTAGAGGCTCAGCAGGCGCTGGTAGATCGTATTGAGGAGCTGCAATCCCCAATTCAAAATCTCGCAGGTGGCATGATTCTTCAGCGGCTCTTAGAGCAGCTCCCTCGCCCTCACAACAGGGAGGACTGGGCGAGCTTTTGTCAGTGTCTTAGTCCTGCTCAGGCGGCGGCGATCAAGGGTATTGACATTGCCCCAGCCGCGCTTGAGGATCCGCTGCTCCATGTTGATCAGGTGGCGGCTCGCGCGGCTCGCGACAGTCTCCAGCTCGATATTGATGCTCTGCGCAGTCGTATCCTTAACCCTCGGCTGGGAGCCGAGGAGAAAATCAAGATTCTCGGACAGATTACCGACATCCAGCGCATGCTCAATGATGCGCTGGGCAGCTAAGAGACTAGATTGATGAGCTCAGCGAGTATCCAGCAGAGCATGAAGCAGAGCATGGTCGCGAGCCAATCGCTACAGATGTTCATGCGCACACTTCAGGCGACGAGCAGCGAGCTCGCAGAAATCACAAATCAAGCCTTAGCCAGCAACCCGACTCTGGAGGAGGCTTCGCCTGTCAATGCGCAGGGTCATCTGGCCACGGAGCGACATAGCCGTTTCTTAGAGAGTTTGGCTGAGGAGGAGAGCTTGCACGATCATCTCAGCGAGCAGATTCGCCACAGTGGTCTAGAGCCTCAGCTAGCAAATGCGGCTCTCATGCTCTGCCAACAACTCGATGCGAGGGGCTTCTTTGAGGAGGCGCCGGTGCTCATCGCACAGCGTGAGGAGATGAGTCCTACACTCTTTGCCAAAGCGTTGAGCTGCGTGCAGGAGCTTGACCCCTCGGGTGTGGGCGCACGCGATATCCGCGAGAGTCTCTTGCTGCAACTCGACCGCCTCGGTGAGCGCAAGGGTATCGCGCATGAGCTCATTGAGCTACACTGGCATGCCCTGCTGCACCGTCACTACGCGCAGATAGCTAAGATGATGGAGGTTGAGGAGGCTGCGGTGAGCGGTGCTGTCCACCGTATTGCGCTACTCAATCCTGATCCAGGCAGCAACTTTTGCCGTGCGGAGCTCAATATCATCAGCCCCGATGTTATCATTGAGCAGCAGGGCGATGAACTGATGGTATCGTTGACGGGTGAACAAATCCCCCTGCTCAGTCTCAGCGCTGATTACCGAAGCATGATGTCAGAGCAGGCGCAGAACCAAGAGCTGCGTCAATATCTCAGCAAATGCTTCCGCGAGGGGCGAGAGCTCATCCATGCTATCGAGCAGAGGCAGCAAACGATTCTACTCGTGGCGCGTGCCATTGTTGTGCGTCAGCGCGAGTACTTCACCCAAGATGCCTCGGCCCTCCAGCCGCTCAAGATGGAGCAGATTGCAGAGGACTGCGAGCTGCACATCTCCACCATATCCAGAGCTGTCAAGGGTAAGTATATCAAGAGTAAGCGGGGTCTGGCAGAGCTGCGCAGCTTCTTTAGCTCCAGTATCAGCAGCAGTGAAGTTGGTGGCAGCAGTTACTCGGCAGGCGCGATTCATCAGCGTATTGCTGCACTCATCGCGGATGAGGACCCTCGCAAGCCACTGAGTGATGCAAAGCTTGAGACTGCTCTTGCCCATCAGGGCGTGAGCATATCTAGGCGCACCATCGCCAAGTACCGCGAGCAGCTCAACATCCTGCCTACAAGCCTGCGCAAGCTGCGCTAATTAGCTAGGCTCCACGACAAACTCAGTCACGGGGCGCACGGGCCAGCGACTACCATCTACGTTGACGTAGTAGTGGGTGATTGTCATATCAACCTTTGCTCCCTTTTGAAGCTTCGCGATTGCGGCAGCGACAGCGACGTCTTGCCCCTCGATATCGCGCTTCACATCCACGATGAGAATCTTGCCGGGCTCCGCCTTGTCATCACCGTATTGACCGGGCTTCTCATAACCCTTGTTCTCAATGACGAGGAACTTGGCGATACGCGTAGCGTGCCCACATTTGTCGGGGCATTCAGAGGTCAGATGACGGCAGGGTCGATCCTCAACTCCAACAAAGGAGGCCTTAACGCTGTTGCTGGCGAGCAGGTCAGCTGGGGGCAGTGGGGCAGCAAATGCTGAGGATGCAGATAGAGCAGTGAAGCAAGCAGCAAAAAAATATTTTTCCATACCCACTCAATAACACAGCCATCTAACCATGGCAAGCCGAAATCTCAAAAAAATCAGTCATCAATAATGACGATGGGGACGCATCTCGCGACGGTGATCGTCCTTATCTTCTTGATTCCGCATGCTATGGCGCTTATTTCGTCGGTTGACGCGCTCGAGTGTCATCTGGCGTTTCTCCGTACGACGCTCTAGCTCGACCACCTCCTCTTCCAGACGAAGGAAGTGATCGTAGCGATCTTCTGCGAGACTGCCATCCTCCAGTGCTGCGCGGATGGCGCAGCCTGCATCCTTTTGATGGGAGCAGTCGGAGAACTTGCAGTTGCTGCTAAGCTGCTCCAGATCGGCAAACTGGGCTCGCAGCGTTGCAGCATCGGTCCACATTTGAATCTCGCGCATCCCCGGGTTGTCAATCAAGACACCTCCCCCAGCGAGTACCACTAGCTCACGAGCTACAGTGGTATGGCGACCTCTACCGGTGACCTCATTGACACCACCGGTCTCAAGAAACTCATCACCGAGTAGGGAGTTGACTAATGTGCTCTTGCCCACGCCTGAGGAGCCCACCAGCGTGATGGTCTCGCCCTTGGGTACGCGGCGCAGGTGCTTGGGATAACCCTTGCGCCAAATCGCCACAATAGGGTAGATCTCCAACCCTTCTTCGAGAGATGTAATCTCGGTGATGGCGCGCTGCATGAGCTCTGTTGAAGTTGTGTCTGCCTTGTTGATGAGCACGATTGGCTTTGCCCCGCTCTTGCGCACCAGCGTCAGGTATCGCTCGATACGGCGCAGATTATAATCGCTGCCTGCATCGGTGACAATCACAACGGTATCGACATTACAGCCGATGACCTGCTGGGCGCAGCTTTTGCCTGGAGATTTGCGTGAGAAGCATGTCTTGCGGGGCAGCAGGGCACGAATCACGGGCAAATCCTCATCATGACCCGGGTCCACAGCCACCCAGTCACCTACGGTAGGCAAGTCGGCATCATTCTCAGCATCATGCCAGAGCTTGCCTGAGAGCACGACATCGTGATCGCCCTTCCCCTTTGCCAGCACGGTAAAGTTGATGCGAGTCTCGCGGATGATGCGAGCAGGATAGTAATTGGGATTCTCCCGCAAAATAGCATCAAAGGAGGACTTGAAAAAATCATCCCAGCCCAACATCTCCATAGTTACCTTCATTGTTTTAAAATAGTTACATGTTGAACAATCTGCATAGCAATGCGTTCCTTGCTCTCTTTCTCAAGTTTGACTACATGCTCAGGATAGACGAGCATGACCTCATTCTCTCGTGAGTCAAAGCCGATATCGCTACGCGAGACGTCATTAGCCACGATAAAATCGCATTTCTTGCGCAGCAGCTTGGCGCGTGCAAAGCCGATCACGGAGTTGGTCTCAGCAGCAAAGCCAACAAGCTTGCCCTCAAACCCAAAAACATCGCGCATGCTGCCCAGAATATCAGGCGTGCGCTCCAGCTCCAGAGTCATGCGGGCGGCAGATTCGCCGTCCTTCTTAATCTTCTGCTGCGCCACCGCGACAGGGCGATAATCAGCCACCGCCGCACAGAGAATAGAAACATCCACCCCCTTGATCATGTCTTGCACAGCATCATACATCTGCTGCGCGCTCTCAACCTGAATAAAGTCCACATCTGGAGGAACATCGAGCGACGTAGGCCCCGAGATGAGCAGCACCTCATGTCCATCATGCTTGGCTGCACCTGCCAGCGCATACCCCATGCGCCCTGATGAGCGATTGGACAGATAGCGTACAGGGTCTATAGCCTCGCGAGTTGGCCCTGCGGTGATGAGAAACTTCATGCGCGCAGTCTATCATAAGATCGACTCTGATACAAGTCTGCATTATTCTTGACCTACCATCCTATTGCTGTACAATAGACAGGCGTATGAAGGAGTACATTGTCAGAAACGTTGACCACATCACTGTGGCTAAATTCTATGAGACTTATCGCCAACAGCTGGAGATGAAACTAGTCAACAGCCCACTAGGTATGTCTCGACACATTATCCAGCCAGCTATTAACCGACCGGGACTAGCTCTGGCTGGTTACTTCGGCTGCTATGCGCATGAGCGCGTGCAGGTCTTTGGCAATGCAGAAATGTCCTACCTCGGCACCATCGAGGGTGATGCGCGACGCGAGCGTTTTGAGCGTATCTTTGAGCACAATGACGTACCCTGCCTCATCTTCGCTCGTAATGCAGATATCCCTCAGGACATCATCGCCATGGCTGATGAGAACAACGTCTGTGTCTTTACCACAGCACTGCCCACGATGCTCTTCTTTAACCGTGCCACGATCTACCTTGAAAACGAGTTTGCCGATAGCACATCTATCCATGGCTGCATGGTCTCAGTACGTGGTGTAGGCGTCCTGCTAACTGGGCGTGGCGGTATTGGCAAGAGTGAGATTACCCTCGGCCTCGTCGAGCGAGGTGCCTCCCTCGTCGCTGATGACATGGTACGTGTGCGCAACATCGGTGGGGAACTCATCACAACATCGCCCAAACTCAGCAGCGGCTTCCTCGAAATCCGCGGACTGGGCATCACCAACGTCACCAACCTTTTTGGTCTCAAGGCCTACAGCCGCGAGGCAAAGCTGCACCTCGTCATCAACCTCAGCGATGGTGAGATGAGCGAGATGGAGCGCCTTGGCCTCGATCGCAAAACGACCTCCATCCTCGGTGTCGATGTCGAGCGACTCAACCTCCCCATCGCAGCAGGCCGCGACATGAGCCGACTCGTGGAAGTGGCCGCACTAGGTCACTACCTGCGTGACAGTGGCTATGATATGGCCGAGGAGTTCACCAAGCGACTGCACAAGGAGCTCGCCAACCGTGGCAGCCACAGCGACCGCTCCCCCCTCCCATGAGTACTCCCTTACACAGCATTGTTGAGCTACTCGACAGCGAGCTCAACATCCGCGGCATCAAGGATGCCAGCGTTGCGCTCAATGGCCTCCAAGTAGAGAATGACGGACAGGTGAGCAACGTTGCTCTCGCCGTTGATGGCAGCCAAGCCAGCATAGATGCCGCTATTGCCATGGGCGCAGATCTCCTCATCCTACACCACGGCATCTACTGGGCAGGACTCCAGCCAATGACAGGCTGGTGGAAGAAGAAAATCCTCTCCTGCCTCAATGGCAACCTCGCCATCTACGCCGCCCACCTCCCCCTCGACCTGCACCCCACACTGGGCAACAACGCAGGCATCGCCGCAGGACTCGGGCTGAGAGATATTGAGCCTGAGGTCGACTACCATGGCACACTCATTGGCTTGTCAGGAATCTATGAAGGCAGTGTCGCAGAGCTCCAAGCAGCCTACGGGCAACTCTGTAGCAGTCCGGTCACTGGCATCATCCATGACGGAGCTGCTCGCGCAGGTCGCATCGCCCTCTGCTCAGGCGGAGCTGGTGACTGCATCTACCAAATAGCCAGCAAGGGCTACAGCTGCTACCTCACAGGGGAGGAGAACCACTGGGTGCGCAATGCCGCACAGGATATAGGCATCAACATCATGTTTGCAGGACACTACGCCACGGAGACCTTTGGCGTCAAATCGCTCGGAGCCCTACTCAAGGATAAACTCGAGCTCCCTTACCACTTCATCGACCATCCCACAGGGATGTAATACTCATGCAGATTATTATCGACGACATCGGAGAGAGTCAACGCATTGACCAATACCTCGTAGCCAAGCTACCTGAGCTTTCGCGCGCACGCATCCAGTCCCTCATCAAGAGCGGTGACATCCTACTCAACGGCAAAGCCTGCAAGGCAAAAAACAGCGTTTATCGAGGCTCAAGCATCAGCATTGATATCCCAGAGCCAGAGACCGCCGAGGCGCAGCCTCAGGACATCCCTATCCACGTACTCTATGAAGACGCGGACATGCTCATCATCGACAAAGAAAGCGGTCTGGTCGTCCACCCTGCTGCGGGCAATCCCGATGGCACCCTCGTCAATGCTGTACTCTTCCACTGTAGCGACCTCTCAGGCGTCGGCGGTGTTGAGCGCCCCGGCATCGTGCATCGCCTCGATAAGGACACCAGCGGCTGCATCGTCGTGGCTAAAAATGACTTTGCCCACACAGCACTCAGTGCACAATTTGCCGAGCGCAGCACCTCCAAAATCTACCTTGCCGTCGTGCAGGGCCGCCCCAAGTTGAAGAGCGGCACCATCTTCACCAACATCGGAAGACACCCCGTCAACAGGCTCAAGATGAGTGTCGTCAACCCCGGATCGGGAAAGGCGGCCATCACCGACTGGCAGCTACTGCGTCACGATCCATCTAGCGATGCTAGTCTCGTCATGTGCACCCTACACACGGGGCGCACTCACCAGATTCGCGTGCATATGCTCCACCTCGGGCACCCACTTGTCGGCGACCCCATCTATGCCAAGCCTACCAAGCAGCGATTCAAGCCCGGGCGCCTCTTGCTTCACGCATGGAGACTTGCTCTGACCCATCCCGTCAGCCAAAAGCGCATCGCCATCCAATCCGAGATACCCCCCGAGTATCAAACCCTTCTCATCGATCTCGAACTACCAGCTTGGACAGAAACGCCCAACAGCCCATAAAAAACACCACGATACTACAATGAAAGTCAACTCACTCAGAATACTAACACTCGCGGCCAGCTTATTTCTCCTAAGCTCCTGTGGCACTCTCAAATCCGAGAGCGGTCTCTATGGAGACAACATTGAATTAGAGCACACCTATAAAGTACCCGTCAAAGGATTCTGGGTCTCCGAGAAGACCAATCCTCATGCGAAAGACAAGAACATCAGTTTCTACATTGCCCCTCTTGATGTAAAAGCCGTTGAAAAGGAGTCGCCCGAAGGAGCAAAAGCCATCGCCCCGCTGATGCACAAATACATGTACGAGGAAACCTCAAGGAGTCTCGCTAACACCAATAAAAAAATGGGTGTTAATTGGACCCTCACAAACAACCCCAACGACGCAACCTTCGTCATTGAGACAGCCGTTGTTAAGCTCAAACCCCAGCACCCCACCCTCAAGTTCCTCAACAGCACGGTGGGTTGGCTTATCCCGATCCCTGGTCTAAGCACCGTTGCGGGTCAATATACTAATGGAGCCATCTGCATCGAGTGTATCATCAGAGATGGTGCAAACAAGAATCAAATCTACTTTGCATTCAAAGATGCCAACCGCAAAAAGACTCGAATCTACCACAAGGACGCCTACTCTGTTGAGGGACAAGCCGACAAGAACCTCAAGCACTGGGCAGAAAGCATCGCTAGACTCATCACGGCCTCAAACGCAACCAGCTCAAGCACAAACAGCATTAAAAAGAACATCGAAGAGAAAATCGCAAATCGCAAATTCTCAGATGTCGTTAAAAGCTACGGCGCCAATTCCATCAAATAAATCAACTCATCAACAATAAAAAAAGCCCCTGAGCCATTGCTCGGGGGCTTTTTTTCATTCCAGCATCTTTACTGTGCTGTCGAGGGGCTCGCCGGAGCGGGTTGGGCTGGGGCCTCCTCCTTCTTGTCCACAAAAAACTCCATAATAGGAGGAGGCTGTAGACTCGCCTGATAAAAGAAATAAACGACAGCCACCAAATAAACGTGAGCCAAGATATTACCCAGCATGTTGATGATGACACCTAAGCCGTGCCAGCGAAAAAACGCATGTAGAAAACCCACCGCAATACTGACGATGATGGTAGGCAGAGCAATACTGAGCAGCATCTGCTGAGTGGACTCTATGAAAACGAAAGCTAAAACCATCGGTACAAGACCGAGCAAAAGACACATAGCCACACAGTCAAAGGTGGAAAAATTAGCGCTTACTTCATCAGAATCATGCTTCATAGAACGCCCTAAAATATATAGTTTAGGACAGCATAAAGCAACACTTTTTCGCGCAAAGTCAAGCTATATAGCAAAAAACCCCTAAAACAACAAAGAATTAGCTTTACATTTTCGCTAACCTACGGCATTCTCCCCATGTCGCATCAGCACCCCGCGGCATTTTAATATCAATGACATTTTCTGAACTTAGCATCAGCCCTGAAATTCTTGAAGCCGTCGAGGTACTCGGCTTTGACACCCCTTCCACCATCCAAGAGCGCGCAATCCCAGTCGCAATCCAAGGCGACGATATTGTCGGCCTCTCCCACACTGGCTCGGGCAAGACCCTTGCATTCTCCATCCCTGCTCTGCAAAACATCGACCCAGCAGTCCGTGGCGTCCAAGTCCTTTGCCTTGCACCCACCCGTGAGCTCGCTGTTCAAATCTGCCGCGAAGTTGACAAACTCGCCCTCTTTATTGATGGTGTATCCGCAGTGCCAATCTACGGTGGTACCTCCTTTGGTCCACAGCTTAGCGCACTCAAGCGCGGTGTACAATTCGTTGTAGGCACCCCAGGTCGCGTTGCTGATCTCATCGCCCAAAAAGAACTCCGTACCGATAACATCAACACCTTCGTCCTCGACGAAGCTGACGAAATGCTCGACATGGGCTTCCAAGATGACATTGATCGTATCATCGCCTCTCTTCCTGAGAAGCATCAGACGCTCTTCTTCTCGGCAACCATGTCCCCCAACATCCGCAGCCTCATCAAGAAGCTCTCCGCTAATCCAACTGAGATTATCATTGAGCGTCCAGCCATGACCGTGCCCACATGTGAGCAGTCGGTCTATGAAGTTGTATTCTCCTCTCGTATCGAGGTGCTTAGCCGCCTCATCGAAACTGGCAGCATTAAGCGCGGTCTCGTCTTCTCCAACACCAAGCGTGTGGTTGATGACATCGTTGATGGTCTCCTCTCCCGCGGCTACACTGTCGACCGTCTCCACGGTGACATGCCCCAGAACCTGCGCGAACGCGTCATGGACTCCTACCGCAAGGGTAACCTCAACATCCTCGTTGCAACAGATATCGCTGCACGTGGTCTCGACGTCAACGACGTTGATGCTGTGGTTAACTTTGAACTCCCACGTGACCCCGAAGATTACGTTCACCGCATTGGTCGTACAGCACGTGCTGGCCGTAGTGGTCGCGCAATCACCTTCATCGGTCGCCGTGACTTCTCACTCCTCAGCCGCATTGAGCGCTTTATCGGCGTGAAAATGAATCGCGAACAAATCATGACCGCCCACGAAGTCGAGCTTTCTCGCCGCAGTGGTCTCGTCACAGAAATCGTTGAAAAAGCAGCCAAGCTCAAGCTTGAAGCAGAAGAAGCTCTTGCAGCTGAAACAGCTCAAGCACGCCGCGCAGCTATCGCAGCAGTAGAAGCCGAAAAGGCAGCCAAGGCAGCTGAAATCGTTGACATGCTCGACGAAGACGGCAACATCATTGAAGCCATTGTTGAATCAACAGACTGCGATGAAACAGTATGTGAAGAAGTAGCTATCGAAGCTCCAGTTATTGAACTTGAGCCCATCGACTTCTTCCCCACAGAACTCCTCGACGTCGATCTCCCACAGGATCAGCTCATCAACGCAATGTTCCAAATCCTCTCTGGTAAAGCCTCCAAGGAAATCCAGTCAATCCCTGAGGATCGCCCCAGCAAGTACGCCAAGGGCAGGTCAAACGACGGCAGCGAGCAACCTGAAAAGGGTGCAGACTGGAATAGCATCAGCAACTCCGTTACACTCTTTATGAACTGCGGCAAGATGATCGGCATCCGTCCTAAGGACATCGCTGGTCTCCTTTACAATGAAGGTGGTGCACCTAAGGGTAGCATCGGCGACATCCGCCTCTTCCTCAAGCATACCCTCATTGAGGTTACTCCTGAGATTGCTCCTCAACTCATTGAGAAGCTCGCAACATGCCAAGTATGTGGCTACGAAATCAACGTCCGCGAAGACAAGGGTCACCCAGAAGGTGGCAAGTTTGGCGGCGAAGGTGGTGGTCAAGGCGGCTCTAGCAGCTATGGTGGTCGCGGTGGCGATCGCGGTGGTGATCGCGGCGGCTTCGGCGGCGGCGAACGACGCAGCTTCGGTGGCGGTGGCGGTGAACGTCGCAGCTTCGGTGGCGGCGGTGGCGGCGGCGAACGTCGCAGCTTCGGCGGTGATCGCGGTGGTGATCGCGGCGGCTTCGGCGGCGGTGAACGACGC
>CAMQZC010000013.1 GCA_947039485.1 uncultured Verrucomicrobiales bacterium
TGCGCATCTCAATATTTGCGCATCTCAATATTTGCGCATCTCAATATTTGCGCATCTCAATATTTGCGCATCTCAATATTTGCGCATCTCAATATTTGCGCATCTCAATATTTGCGCATTCGATCCGGCCTCCATAAGAGATTAATAGCTCCACGTGGGTGATACAAGCTTGACCTGCGATGATTTGATGCGTATATTCTTCACATGGTTAAATGCAAAATCTCTTATCAGGGTGACCTTCGCTGCGAGCTGCAACACGAGAGCTCAGGTGCGATTACTTACACAGATGCACCCGTCGACAATCAAGGCAAGGGTCAATCCTTCTCTCCTACAGATATGATGTGCTGCGCTGTTGGTGCATGCATGGAGACAATCATGGGTATTTACGCTAAACAAGAAGAGCTAGATTTAACTGATCTGAGCATCACTGTGACCAAGCACATGAGTGCCAATCCTCGCCGTATCGCAATGATTGAAACTGATATCTATGTCCCCCTCCCCTCCGATACGCCCCATCGCGAGGCTCTACTCAACTGCGCGCTCTCAAGCCCAGCTATGCAAAGCATCAATCCTGCGATTGATGTACCTATTAACTGGTCTTGGCTCAGCTAATTAACTAGCATGAAGCGATCTAAATACATCTACTGGGCTCTCCCAAGCTTTACGGCACTGAGCTGCATTCCTATGCTCTTTGCTCAATTGGCTCCTTTGCTTGCCTTGGCTATCTCTGGTGCATTCGTGCTCCTCTGCTGGGGGCTTGTTTGGGTACGTCTCTATTATCAAAGCCGTTTTCGCCCTGAATTTGCTATATTAACGATCTTGCCCTATGCTATTTACGCTATTAGCAAAACTGCAGACGCCTCCTACATGGAGGTCTTTCAGAGCTCAACTTGGCAAAACATCTACTTTGTTCTCTGGATTGCCGCTGGCTATATAGCAGCTGGCAGCATGCGCCTGCGCCCCGATGAAAAGCCAGCGGACCAGCAGCGCGACATGACTGGCATCATCATGTATACCCTTATTGCCGCTTACTGCGTCAGTGCATGGATAACAACAAGCTTTCAAATCTTCACACTCAACAATTAAATTACAATGAAAAACCTGACATTAACAACTGCCGGCATCGGTATACTCGCGGTTTTTACCATGAGTTCTTGCTCCCATCGAGATCAACCCGATCTTGGTGCATTTTCCTTCGTGACAAAGAGGAACGTGGTCATCCAAATGAACGATGGCCCCCCTGCTCAACCGATGATGATCACTGATCCCTCGGTCTTGGCTCGTGACAAATCAGCCTCCGCCGCCACACGCGCAGCTGCAGCTCACGCAGCGCGATCAGCCTATAGAGCGCCTGCCTACGTGGCTCCCGCAGTAGCGGCTCCAGTTGCAGCCCCCCTGCCTACAGTGCCTACACAGGCCCATACGGCAAACTTCTCACCTGTTCAAACGCAAAAGGTGAAGCAATCAGCAGTACCAGCAGCAGCTCCAGTTGCGCCCAAGCCCCAAGCTGTCGCGGCTCCCGTAGCTCAGCCTCTGCCCACCGTCGCTACCAAGCCTGCAAGCGCAAGCCTCACACCTACTCAAAAGCAAAAGCCTGTAGTGATCACACAGCCCTCTGTAGCAGCTCCTGTAGCAGCTCCTCTTCCTGTCGTGCAAAACACTTACACACCTAGCCCCTCACCTGCTCAACAGCAGAAAGCTACGGTCATCGACTACGGTAGGACTACACCATCTAAGAATATTTACAAGGTAGTCCCTGATGAGCTCATCGTCATGCCTGGTGTTGGACGCGGTCGTCGTCGCTAAGTTTAGCCTTTATTTTTCATGGCTAAAATCCGATTAGATCAGCTCATTATGCAGCTTGCACTCTGTGATTCCCGAGAGCAAGCACAGCGCCTCATCCTAGCTGGTGAGGTGACTGTCAACGAACAAATTATTACAAAACGCGGCACAAAGGTTGAGGATGACTCGACCATCGTCCTCAAGACAAAACCAAAGTATGTCAGCCGTGGCGGACTCAAGATGGAGGGAGCTCTCGAGACCTTCCCCGTCTCTGCTCAGGACAAGGTCTGCCTCGACATTGGCTCCTCAACAGGTGGCTTTACCGACTGTCTCCTCCAGCATGGCGCGACGCGTGTCCATGCGATTGATGTGGGCACTAACCAGCTTGTTTGGAAATTGCGCACTGATCCGCGTGTGATTGTCAAGGAGCAGTTCAACGCTCGCTACATGACCCCTGAGGACATTGGCGAGAAAGTGGATATCATCGTTAGTGACGTTTCTTTTATCTCCCTGACCAAGATTCTACCCCCAGCCAAGGCTTGCCTCGCTGCTGGTGGTGATTTTCTCGTGCTCATCAAACCTCAGTTTGAGCTTCAGCCCGAGGATATTGGACGAGGTGGTATCGTGCGCGACCCTGCGCTCCATGAGCGCGCTGTTGAGAAGATTCGCCTCTTTATCACAGAGGAACTCGGCATGATTTGGATGGGTGTAGCCCCCTCGCCCATCACAGGTATGGAGGGTAACAAGGAGTTCCTCGCTTGGATGCGCTGCGATCCCTATATCAAGCCAGAAGCCTAAGATTTAAATACATTAACACAATAAAGCCGCCAACTCACAATGAGTTGGCGGCTTTATTGTGATTTCGTCAGAAATTAAAGTCTCTCTAAGATACGGCTATCCAGATCATCTTGGCCGCAGATGAGCTCAGCAAGGACGGGTACATCTGTATAGCGCTCTATGAGCTGTCTGTTGGTGAGGCTAGCAGTATCCCACTCCTCGGACATGTGATTGAGGATGATTCCTTTGCACTCTAGTCCTCGAGCAGCGATGGCTTGGAGGGTGAGTAGTGTGTGATTGACGGCTCCGAGGCGGTTGCCCACGACGAGGATAATGGGTAGATTGAGCGCGACTGCCAGGTCTGAGATGCTCAGACCTGGGGCAAGTGGTACTTCCCAGCCGCCTGCACCCTCAACAATGATAGGGGCGTTGCTTTTGCACAGCTCATGGTAGCATGCCATGAGATGCTCAATTTTAATCTCGACCTGCTCAAGCTCAGCTGCAATGTAGGGAGCTGTGGCAGTACGCAGGTAAATGGGGTTAATGGTATCAAGACTCAGGCTACTCTCTGTGGCATCACGCATGGCGCGTGCATCTGCACGGTCACCACAGGCGAGTGGCTTGTAACCGAGGGCTGGGATGCCTCTCTGACGTAGATCGCGCAGCAAGGCGCAGCTGATATGGGTTTTACCAACATTAGTGTCGGTACCAGTGATAAAGAAGTTCTGCATTGGGCTGCTCTAGGTTAGGGTGCTGAGAGGATAATTTCACCATCGAGCACGCGACCGTACTCCTGCTCTTCGGTGACACGACCGTTGCGCACGACGAGCCAAATAACAATGGCGAGCACGAGGCATATTAATTTTGCCTGCCAATTAACGGACAGGAATCTCTTGATTTTTTTCAGCATGATTCGCGGTGTAAAGGAGCTCGGTGAGTCGGATGGAAAGGTAGTTCATATCAACATTGCGCTCAACCATGTTACCAACAGCAAGTGAGACAGCACCTGTCTCTTCGGAGACGATGATGATGACAGCATCTGATTCCTCTGCCAGACCGATGCCTGCGCGGTGGCGCAGGCCCATGGATCTATCCTTGAGCTCACGGTTGGAGACAGGTAGAATCGAGCCTGCGGAGATGATGCGCTCATTCTCAATGATGACAGCACCATCATGCAAAAGTGTTTTGGGCATGAAGATGGTGCCTAGCAGCTCACGGGAAAAAAGGGCATCCATCTTGACACCGCTAGCAACGTAGCTCTCAAGCTTGTTGCTGCGGCAGATGGCGATGAGGGCACCGTAGCGCTTGCTGACAAGATAGGGGATGGTGTCAATGATTTGGCTGACAAAGTCAGATTTGTCTTCTTGGTTCCAGAATCGGCGGATGACGTGATGATTACCAATACGGGCTAGTGCGCTGCGCATCTCGGGCTGAAAGACGACCGCCAGCAGCGTGCCAATCCCGATAAATGAGGTCACAATGTACTTGAGAACTGTAGCTTGTACGAGCTCTAGCATAATACTTCCTACGAGGATAATACCAACGAGACCGACCAAAATAGCGGCACCTCGCGAGTTGCGAAAGCTGCGGTAGAGCTGGTAAAAGACGAACCAGAGGATAAGTATCTCAATTACTGGGGTGATTTGAGTCAGTTCTGGCATGGGCAAATACTAGCTTATTGTACATCACTTGGCAAGCTGGAAATGCACAATCTGTAAGTTATTGAACTATGCGCCTCAATAAGCTGTCTCCACCTCATGAGCAATACCCCCCCGAAAAAAAATAAAAACATCACGCGCTACACCTACGAGAATACAGATTTCCAAGGATGGCGAGTGAGCATTCAGCGCTGTGGACGCATTGTCACGCGCTACTTCTCTGACCTTCAATATGGCTCTGAGCGCATCTCCTATGCTGAGGCTCTGGAGTATCGTGACCAGATTATCTCAGCGATTAAGCAGCACCCTGAGGATACAGAGAACTACATGGATGAGGAGATTGCTCAGATCCAGCAATTACTCAAGCACAAGGAAAATTTTATGACGATTTCGCGGAGGAATCATCCTTGAGCTCCTTAGCCATCAAGCTAAAAAGCATCTCGTAGAGCTGCTCGTTGTCATAGCATTTTACAGCTGCTAGTTCTTGCAAGACGAGTGTTTGGCGTCGAATGAGCCTAATGATCTCATCATTGCGATTTTTTGAGTTGAGGATGTACTTTAGAAAGTCGGTTGTATCAAGACCCTCGTTCTTGAGCAGACTCAGAGCAATACTGGCCTCCTTGTAGGGGGCGATGATGCGCTGGGCTGAGTCGGCATCGCTGACGCTCTCAAGAAGCTCAATTTGCTGCAAGATACCCTCTTTGAGTCTATTGTAACTATTGGAAAGCTCCGAGGCTTGAGTCGCGCTGGCAATAAGGCCGAGTGGGAGCAGGAGGTAGGAGCTTGCGTGCATGGAGCTATGATAGGGATTTGCGGCATGGGAGTCAAGCTTCTTTCACTTAATGCTTGTCCTGATAATTTTGCTATGCTAGACTGTGTATCTACTGTAATGAAGGAGGAATTAAGCCAGAATGAGGATATAGTCTTTCAGCGGCAGAACCGTAAGGTTCAGCTTGCCGGCAGACGTATGCTCAATACTCTGCGCTGCCATATCGATCGTAGGACGATTTGCATCAGCCTACTCATTACCCTGCTCTCCCTCTTTCTTTGGTTGATGACTCTGCTCGATATTTGGGCAAAGCTATCAGCTTGATGCTCGCCTTGATTGGAGTAGCAAATCCTGCGCTTGCGCAGCAACCCAGATTTTAATCATATCCTCGCATTGAGATATCTCTGCTGCTCGCTTTTCGCGTGTCTCTTGAGCCATGGTCTCGAGTGCGTCGACATCCATGAGCTGAGCATGGGGCAAGCTAGCAATATCTGGGTTGATGTTACGCGGCACGGATAAATCCATGTAGAGGCGTGGCTTGTTCAGATCCTGCTCACTTAGACTGTTCAGTGAGTTTTTGCTCAGCACGTAGACAGGGGATGCCGTGGAGACGATGATGATATCAATGAGTCGCAGGTAGGGTATCCACTCGCTAAAGCGGATGACCTCGCCACCAATCTGTGAGGCAAGCTCTAGTGCTCGGTCATAGGAGCGGTTGGCGACAAATACGCCCTCTGCACCGCGCGATTTGAGACTCAGGGCGGTACTGCGTGCTACCGCTCCTGCTCCGACGATGAGGACACGCTTGCCTGAGAGCTCTCCCATGTGCTGCTGCGCCATCTGTACGGCTGCTGCCCCTACGGAGCTTGGTCCAGCGTTGATGCGGCTGCTGTGTCTCACCTTCTTACCGATGCTAAAGCATCGCTGAAAGAGGCGGTTGGCGCAGCGTCCTGTGGCCTGACTCTGGTAGGCGGAGTCATAGGCGTCCTTGAGCTGTCCAAATATCTCAGTCTCACCGATAACCATGGAGTCTAGCCCTGAGGCGACTCGGGCTAGATGATAGAGGGCAGCCTGTTCGCAATGTAGATAAAAGTACTCGCTGCCCTGTAGCTGAGCAGAGCCGAGGAAGTACTCTAAGAGCAAGCGCTGTGAGCTTACGATATCGTGTGACCAGCCATAGAGCTCTGTACGATTGCAGGTGGATAGCAGGACACACTCCTCAAGAGCTGCTCGAGCGAGCAGCTCTTGGTTAACAGTTCCTAGCTGACTCTTGCCTACAGAGAATCTCTCACGCACAGCCACGGGGCAGCTGCGGTAGTTAACTCCTAAACAAAAGAAACGCGGTAATTCACTCATTAGTTCAACACAGGGGGCTCACTTGAGACACTTGGTGATGGCCTTGATGAGGCTTGCAATGTTGTGCTTACTTGCCTCAATATCCGGCTTCATACCATACTCTGCAAGAGTTGCTGTGGTGATGGGGCCGATGCTAGCGACGCGGCAGTTCTCAGGTAACTTGATGCCCATAGCCACGAAGTGCTTGACTGTGCTTGAGCTGGTAAAGGTGATGAGATCAGCTCCCTCTCTCTTGAGTCGGTCGCAGGCTCCTGTAGGATCCTCTGTCTCGGGGACAGTGTTGTAGGCGCAGCATTCATCAATGATGGCCTTGCGCTCCATGAGTTGCTTGTAGAGGATGTCTCTCCCCTGCTCGCTGTGCACCCAGAGCATGCTGGTATGCGCGACACCGCCAAACTCATCAGCTCGGCGATCAAACTCAGCGACAAGTTCCTCTGCGACAGCTTTTTTGGGCATAACATCTACCATGAGACCCTGCTTCTTAAGCTCTGCTGCGGTACCTGGACCTACGGCGGCGATACGTGCTCCACCCAATTCTCGGATGTCTTGGTAGACGGCAAAGAAGGCTTGGAAGAAGCGCTTGACGGCATTGGGGCTTGAGAAAATGAGCCAATCGTAGCGTGGGCAGTCAACTACAGACTCAGCAAAGCCGAGGCGATCACTTGGATGGGTGATGCGGATTGTAGGCAGCTCAAGTACGTCTGCGCCTAGATCAGTGAGCTCACGGCTCAGTGCACTGGCTTGATCACGGCTGCGTGTGACAACGACGCGCTTGCCGCTCAGCGGTAAGCGGCTAAAGAAATCGAGCTTGTCAGAGAGCTTGACAACATCACCGATGATGACAACGGCAGGTGCCTCAAGTCCGGCAGCATCGACAGCATCAGCCAGCGTGCTCACCTTGGCGATGACCTTGCGCTGACGGTTGGTTGCAGCCCATTGAATGGCTGCTGCTGGGGTTTTTGCATCCTGACCGGCTGCAATGAGGGCGCTGAGTGTCTCATGGAGATTGCTCATACCCATGAGCATAATCTTGCTACCCTGAGCCGCTGCAATACCCTTAATGTCAAGAGAAGAACGATCTTTTCCGGGCATCTCATGCCCAGTGAATACGGTAAATTGAGAGCACACTCCACGCTGAGTCACGGGGATGCCGGCATAGGCTGGGCCTGCGATAGCGGAGCTGATGCCAGGTACAACCTCAAAGGGGATTTTAGCAGCGCGCAGCGCAAGAGCTTCTTCTCCACCACGTCCAAAGATATAGGGATCACCGCCCTTAAGGCGTACTGTGTGGGCGTATTTAGCTGCACATTGGATGAGCAAACCATTGATATCCTCCTGTGCGAGGGCGTGATTTCCTGCGCGCTTGCCTACAAAGATTGCTTTACAGTCAGGCTTTGACCATGAGAGTATGGCTGGAGATGCGAGTGCATCATAGAGAATGCAGTCAGCTGATTGAATAAGTTCACGACCTTTGATGGTCATTAATCGGGGGTCTCCTGGACCAGCTCCAATGAGATGAATGGTTCCTTGCGGCATGCGCAAATCATAGCAGAAAGTAGCAGCATTTGCAACAAGAGACTTTAGTATGTCAGCTCTTGAGTGCTTGCTTCTGGGCTTTCTTTCTGCAGGATTGGCTCCACAGGGATGGCAGCGCCTTGGATGATGAATGGCTGCATGGTAGGAAGTTGTCGCAGCTCTGGTGGGAGGCTTGCTTCGTCAATTTCCTCTGCAAGCACATCATCAGCGGCGTGCGTGGGCGCGAGATAACCAGCATGGAGGTTACGGATGCCCGTTTTACCCTCATCAATGAGAGCAGAGACTGTTAACACACGTATGCCGCGAGCTTGTAGATTGCTCAGAATATACTCACTGGCAAGGGTGCTAGGTGCGTGGATGTCGTGTAGCAGGATGATCGAGCCATCGCGTGCGCTGCGCAAAACTCGCTGGGCGACTATTGTGGAGCCCGGGCGCCTCCAATCCTGAGGATCGACATCCCAGAGAATAGCTGGGGTGCCATACTTCTCAAAAATCTTTTTGAAAGTCTTGTTGTTACCAGCACCGTAGGGTGGGCGCATGGCTCGGGGTTTGATACCTGTGTACTTCTCGATGATCTCAGAGCTACGTGTGAACTCTCTTTGAGCGCGAGCCCAGCTGACCCTTGCGAGATTGCAGTGCGTCCACGTGTGAATTGCTACCTCATGTCCCTCTGCGACCATGCGGCTCAGCAGATGAGGGTTGCGAGCTACGCAGCTGCCTAAGACAAAGAAGGTAGCCTTGGCATTGTACTTCTTGAGCAAGTCAAGAATGCGAGGGGTGTGGATGGGGTGTGGACCATCGTCATAGCTCAGGGCAACGGCTCCTTTGATACCATTGACACGGCTGATGCGATAATCTGATACTTGGATGGGTTGATTAGCCTTTGCGGTCACCCCCACCCAAGTGGCAATATCCTCTTGGGAGTGGCTGGGGTAGGCACTCGCTCCGCTAGCATTACTAGCGTCACCTTGGATAATGGCTGCTGGCGCGCTCGGTATTAAGCAGAGGCTGAGCAACAATGTGAAGAGAGGTCGAATCACTCCGGTGCTACTTCTGCGTTAGCTGAGTTTGCAATCGCTGCCTCGGCAGCCTCACGGGCTTCCTTTTGTGATTGCGCGAGGAGTTCTGAGACTGTCACAAGCTTGTAACCCTTGGCCTGCAGCCCAATGATAACGCTCTCAACAGCGTCAATGGAACTCTTGTGGATATCATGCATGAGGATGATGGAGCCCGGGCGTGCTGGATTGACGGCTCGTTGGATGACGGTATTGATACCAGGCTTGCGCCAGTCGTTGGTATCAATGCTCCACAGGACTGTGCTGAGTCCGTAATTGTTAGCAAAATTACTGATGAGACTCTGATTAATCGCGCCGTATGGAGGACGTATGGTACGTGGTGTCGTCCCTGTCGTACTCTTAATGATGCCTACGCTACGGCTGAGCTCATCATTGAGCTTGGCCGAGCTGAGACGTGGGAGAAAGGGGTGTGACCATGTATGAACTGCTACTTCATGACCCTCTGCAGCTGTGCGAGCAGCAATGGATGGATAGCGACGCACATTGGATCCAAGCACGTAAAATGTAGCCTTCGCGTTATGCTTCTTAAGGATGTTGAGCAGGCGA
This sequence comes from uncultured Verrucomicrobiales bacterium, assembly GCA_947039485.1. GTDB lineage: Bacteria > Verrucomicrobiota > Verrucomicrobiia > Verrucomicrobiales > Akkermansiaceae > Akkermansia. The sequence continues at coordinate 9,501 of CAMQZC010000013.1, forward strand.
GGTGTGTTGCTCGCGTGAGGTCCATCATCAAAGGTGAGGGCAACGTATGGAACCTTGACCTTGACCTGACCGATGCGCGCATGCGTGGTGGTGAAGTGGTTGCTCATCTCCGCCACTGGCGGGGCGATTTTGCTCTCTTGGCTGCAAGAGGCAATGAGGAGGGTAAGGATGAGTGATAAACTACGCTTGTTCATATGCAAAGGAAAAATTAACCTTTCCGGCCTGTAAATGCAAGCTTAATATGAGCTCTACATTAAAACCTTTCCAATTAATGGAAGAGATTTGGATAGGATTTAATAGCAATCTCGCGTGAAAGTTTCTTAATAGCACTGCTATCTTGAGCCTTGAGTGCCAGCTGTGCCATCTCTCGACATTCCTCATAATTAAGGTGTCGGATAGCATAGCGAATCAACGGCACGACATGCACGCCAACGGAGAGTTCTGTCGCACCGAGCCCAATGAGCAGGGGGACGAGGTTGAGGTCAGATCCAGTCTCTCCACAAATAGCAGTGGGGATACCAGCTCGAATGGTCTGGTCGATGAGACGGATAACACCTGGGTGCGCTGGGCGGAACATGTCAGCAACGCGACGGTTTACGCGGTCAACGGCGATCGTGTACTGTGTCAAATCATTAGTACCGATGGAGAAGAAGTCTACATGAGGCGCGAGCACGTCTGCCATCATGGCAGCCGAGGGCACCTCAATCATGACGCCAACACGAAGATTAGGGTCGTAGGCCTGTCCTCGTTCATTGAGCTCATCACGACAATCTTGCAGCAGTTTCTTGACTCGGATGACTTCCGTATAGCCAGATATCATGGGGAACATGACGCCCGCCTTGCCGTGCGCAGAGGCGCGGAGGATTGCTCGAAGCTGGTCTTTAAAAATCTCGGGGCGACTCAGCGAGACGCGAATGCCTCGCCAGCCGAGGAAGGGGTTATCCTCCTTCACATCACGCTCAAAGGGCAACTTGTCTCCACCTGCATCGAGACTGCGGAAGATGACTTCCTCGGGCGCGCAGGCCTCAACGAGGTCCTTATAGTGTACATACTGCTCCTCCTCATTGGGCATATTGCCATCATTGAGCAAGAAGAACTCCGTGCGGTAGAGACCGACACCCTCAGCACCTGAGGCGGTGATGTTGCTGTACTCATGGGCGAACTCGACGTTGGTTGCTACCCGGATGTGGCGACCATCTGTTGTCTCTGCGGGCAGGTCGCGCATCAGCGCGAGTGCCTTATAGGCTTTTTCCTTCTCCGCGCGTAGATTGAGATACTCTTCCTTGGTCTCGGGGCTGGGGTTGAGGATAAAGAGACCTTCGTAGCCATCAATGATGACCTCCTGTCCTGCTTTAACCTCGATGGTGAGCTGCTCAATACCTACAATAGCGGGCAATCCAAGTGATCGCGCAAGAATAGCGGTGTGTGAGACGGTGGATCCAGCCTCTGTGACAAAGCCCCGCACGAGATCACGGTTAAGATCAGCGGTACTGCTGGGGCTGAGGTCGTATGCTGCGAGGATGTGGGGCTGCTTATCGCGGCTGCTGGGGCACTCGTGATGCTCGCCAGCCATATTTTTGAGCACACGGCGCAGCACATCCTCCATATCGGCGACGCGGCTGCGCAGGTAGGCATCCTCAACACGGCGCATAAGCTCCATGAAATTCTGCACAACAGCGTAGTACACCGCCTCCATGTTTTGCATGCGAGCATCAAACTCCACATGGAGCTTACTCATAATGGAGCGATCGCGCAGGAAGAGCAGATGCGCATCAAAGATAGCAGCCTCATCAGCACCACTCATGTGCTCGACGCGAGCCTTGAGCTCATTGAGCTCTACCTCCGTGCGGCAAAGGGCCTTTTCTAACCGATCCCACTCGGCCTGCTTTTCGCAACGCCTAATCGAGTAAATACCAGGAGCCGTGCTACCAGCAACTTCTACCTTGACTGTTGCAATGACAATCCCCGGGGAGATTGGCATTCCCCTGAGGCGTCGTTCGAGTGTCTCCATCATGGGTTTAGTTCTCTATAGGCAGCTGGTTTTGACGTCTGTAAAAAACTTATTTGAGCGGTTATCCGCAGTTGAAAGCGCTTACGCCTCTCCAAACTTATTCTCTACCAAGGCAACGAGAGCAGCCATTGACTCTTCCTCATCAGGGCCATCAACCGTGATGTTGAAGCTAGCACCATGACCAACGGCTAACATCATGAGTCCCATGATGCTTTTTCCGTCAATAGATTCTTCATCACTAGCTACTACGACTTCCGCCTTGTAACGGCTAGCCGTACGTACAAACTGTGCAGCAGGACGTGCGTGAATGCCCAGCTTATTCAGGACAGTGAGTTGCTTTTTAATCATAATGAAGAATGGTGTGGTTAGGTTCGCTTCATATTATACATGCACGCTGATACATTTCCAGCTTTATTTTCATTGCAACAGCTAATGTCATTATTTTTAAGTTTGATTTAAAGTCGCTCAGCGGCTATAATTACGGAGATATGAGCACCCCTATCCAAGAACTCCAACAAATCCTTTTGGCCAAATCTATCAAAACAGGTCACTTTGTCCTCGCCTCGGGCAAAGAGAGTGATCTCTACTGCGACTGCCGCGTCACAGCCCTCGACGCCATTGGTGCAAACCTCATCGGTCAATGCGGCTGGGAGCTTGTTCAAAAGCAGATTATGCCCCTCTTTCCCGAGGTCAACTCCATCGGTGGTATGACCATGGGTGCTGACCCCATCTCCCTCGCTATTGGTATGTACTCCGCCAAGGAGAAGACACCTATGAGCGTCTTCACCGTCCGCAAGGAAGTCAAGGAGCATGGGCGCACCAAGCGCATCGAAGGCAACTTTGCGGCAGGCCAAACAATCATCGTCGTCGATGATGTCATCACCACGGGCGGCTCCACACTCAAGGCCATTGATGCCATCGAAGCTGAGGGCGGCAAAGTCGTTGCAGCTCTCGTCCTCGTTGACCGCGAAGAAGGCGGCCGCGAAGCTATCGAAGCTCGCAACATCCCCGTCTTCCCCCTCTTCACTCGCCAGAGCATCTTTGGCAGCAAATAAGAGCGCTAACCTTTAGCCATAGCCCGCTATGTTGCCCATCCTTGTAGGTATTGAAGGCTCGATGCTCAGCAGTCGCGAGCTCGAGCTTTTCACAAGGTGGCAACCAGCGGGCTATATTCTTTTTAGCCGCAATATCATCGACCACGAGCTCTGTCGTGAGCTCTGTGATGATTTGCAATCCCTGAGCGAGCATCACGCCATCATTGCTATTGATCAGGAGGGTGGTCGTGTCGTGCGTACGGCTGATATCGGGCTCAATCTCCCCTCTGCCAGCGCACTCGCTGCGACTAAGGATGCGCATCAGATATCTATCGCAGCACATTATACCGCGCGTATGCTGCTTGATCTCGGAGTCAATTGCAATCTTGCCCCAGTCCTTGATGCTGGCTCAAGCCGCAGCAATGCCCTACCCGACCGCTGCTGGGGGAGCGAGAGTCAAGCTATCACCTCCTACGCGGGTATCTGGAACCGTGAGCTGCAGCGCAATGGCGTCCGTAGCTGCGGCAAGCACTTCCCTGGCATGGGAGGGGCTTGCAGTGATCCGCATTTTGAGCTACCTATCCTCAAGGGGAGCCGCGAGGACTTCCTGAGCGAAGCCGCTATCCCCTTTACCGCGCTCATGCCCGAGCTCCCCTCCATCATGATGGCGCATATCTTGCTGCCAGATATTGATACTGAACTCCCATCCTCTCTTTCTCCCTCCATTGTGCAGCAACTGCTACGTAATCAGCTCGGCTATGAGGGACTGGTGATGACAGATGACCTCTGTATGGGGGCAATTAGCACGCTCTACAGCCCTGCACAGTCCGCAGCGATGGCACTGCTGGCAGGCTGTGATCTGCCGCTACTCTGTCATGAGGTTGTGCAGCATCTCGATGCTGTAGCAAAGTCCATTGAGTCTCTCCCCGAGCACGTTCTAGACAGTGCCTGCGAACGCATTGAGCGCTACAGCATGCTCTGCGAGACGGCTCCCCCGATGCCCTTCATCGCTTGGCGCGATTTCCAGCGATCTTGCGCCGCATTTCATACAAGCATCAGCCCTACGCAGAGTGTCCGAGCAGCGGCATCCCCTGTGGAGAGCTATTGAGCGAGCCTACTGATGTCACGTTACACTTGCTTTTGGCTTGAATGAACAGCCTCCATATGGTATTTTCTAATTATGCCCCACATGCTTGTCACATGGTTGTTTGCTCTTTTTATCTTTGCTAGTCTCAATACGCCAGTAGATGCGCACACTACTATGGCGAGAAAAACCCCTGATGGTAAATGGGCTTATGTCCCGCTCTCTGATGGGTTTGACTATCCCGTAGGCAAGCCAAATGCCGATGGCTACTACAAAGCGCGCGGTCTGCGCCTGCGCACACCACGTCACTTGGGGGAGGATTGGAATGGCAATGGTGGCGGCAATAGCGATTTAGGTGATCCTGTCTATACCATCGGCCACGGTCTTGTCTCCTATGCTGAGGATGCACGAGGGCGCTGGGGCAAGGTCGTCATTGTACGCCATGCCTTCCGCGATCCCAAGTCGGGCAAGGTATTCTGCTGTCAGACCCTTTACAGCCATCTCGACCGTATCGATGTCAAGCTCGGGCAACTCATACCACGCGGCTACCAAATCGGCACCCTTGGCTCCAATCGTGGAATGTTCCAAGCTCATCTTCATGCGGAGCTGCATTACAATGTAAATGTCAATACGGGACACCAAGGCATCCCCAAGAACGCTCGCAACTATGGGAATCTGACTAATTTCATCAAGAAATACCGCAAACTTCCCCGCGAGCCTAAGCTCGTCAAGGTGCCCATCGGTGGATTCCTCCCCTACAAGGATACGAAGGGACTCTAAAGCCCCACGCTACGATGAAGAAGATTTGCCTTTTTGGTGGTAGCTTTGACCCAATCCATAGCGGACATCTCCATATTGCCCAACAGGCCTATGAGAACTGCGGCTTGGACTCTGTAATTTTCTTACCTGCAGCATGCTCCCCCTTCAAGCAGCATCAGCAGCTCATGCTCAGTGATGCCCAGCGTCTAGAGCTCATCCATCTCGCCACTGACAACCTGCCATGGGCTGAGGTCTCAGAGCTCGATTTAACACTGCCTCCCCCTAGCTGGACTTGGCGACTCGTCGAGCTATGGCGCAAGCAAGAGCCAGACGCGGAGCTCTACTGGCTCATGGGTACAGATCAGTGGGCGCAACTTGATGCATGGGCTCGTAGTGATTACTTGCGTGAGCAACTTCACTTTATTGTCTACCATCGCGGCAGCGCACCGCGGAGCCGTCCTGATGCTCAGGCTTGCTTTCTACATGGGGAGCACCCTGCCTCGTCCTCGGCTATCCGAGAGAAATTAGCGCAGGGGCTGGCGATTGAGAGCAATTGGATGCCCTCAAATATACTCAGCAAGCTGCTCAGCTTTCCCAATGAATCATGTCAGGAGCCTTGACGATGGCGACGTCCATACCTGCAGCAACAGCTGCTACAACTCCAGGTTGAGCATCCTCAAAGACGATGCAGTTCTCCGGGGCTACACCCATGCGCAGGGCGCAGCTCAGGAAGATATCAGGCTCGGGCTTGCCGCGCCGAGGTCCAACATCTTCAGGAGTGACAATAATAGGAAAGTTGCCATCAAGTCCTGCCGAGTTCAGTGTGGCAAGAGCTCCCGGCAGGGCACTACCTGTACCAATAGCATAGGGAATACCCTTTAACTGAAGGCTCAAAACGAGCTCAATGACCTCGTCAATTGGGCTGAGTGAACCCGAGTCAAGCAGGCGCATGTAGATTTCACGCTTCTGAGTAGCTACAGCACGAGAACTCATCTTCAAGTCATAGCGCTTGTTGAGGGCCGCGACAATATCAGTTGCTGCACAGCCACCATAGCTGACAAATTCCTCGGCTAAAAACACCTCATAAGGAGCGCCATTGGCGGCAAGTGCTTCTCGCCAAGCCTTGTAATGTAGCTCCATACTATCGACAAGGGTTCCATCCAAATCAAATATATATCCGCCGTAGCACTTGCTCGGCATTTCAACACGCTTATTCATAAAATTAAGATTCAGTAATTAGAGTTTGTACGCTTTGGCAAAGCACTCTAAATCACTATCCTTGCCAAAGATAACCAGCACATCATCCTTAAGGAAGACCAAATCAGGGGTAGCTGTGTCAATGACGGGTTGGTCAGAGAGCTCCAAGGCATCCTCAGTCAGAGCCTCATCAACAGCTGCGCCTCGGCGTAGGGTGAGAAGGTTGAGTTGAAACTTGGTTCGCAGGTTCACATCCATCAATCTCTTACCAATCCAGTCCTTGGGCAGATTGACTTCAGCCACCATATGCGTTTTATCAATTCTCCGCCTACGCATCAGACCTTTATTGATAAAGTGATCGGCAAGCTGCTTTGCTGCGACGTCCTCCACGCGGAAGAGGTCACGAATACCGATGAGTTTGAGCACATTGCTGTGCAAGGAGTTCACGGAGCGCGCATAGAGATGCTTGACACCAATCTCTTTGAGCTGAGCTGTGATGAGGATACTACGCTCAAATCCCTCTCCAATAGCAACAATCACGTGAATATCATCACCCACGAGGTCGAGTTGGTCGAGTACACGGCGGTCCGAGGCGTCGCCCACCTGGGCACTAGCAACCTCGCTCTTCATCTCATTGATGACATTCTCGTGCAGGTCTAACACGGAGACTTCATAGCCGTTTTGAGCTAAGTTGCGGGCAAGCGCGCGGCCAAAGTGGCCTAAGCCGATAATGACAAATTTCATCTTATTAAATGTGGTTGGTTAAAGGGGTTAAGTGAGGGGGAGTCGAGTTTCAGGAAAGCGCAGTAGTTTGGGATCTCTCTGACGAACAAAGATCATCATGAAGGTAAACATACCCACGCGGCCAAAAAGCATATTGAAGGAGAGCAACCACTTAGATGCATCGCTGAGCGATGAGCTAATGCCGAGAGAGTAGCCCGTTGTTGTATAGGCGCTCACCTCCTCAAAGAGTATGCTCATAAATCCATGCTTCTGATTGGCAATAACTGGATCGAGCAGGCAAAGAATCATGGTCATAAAGACAATCCAGACAATGGAGAGAACAACTGTTGCCATAGCGCGCGAGATTGTGGCTCGAGCAATGCGGCGCTGATGCAATTCAAGGTCATTTGCGCCACGCAGCACGCGGACAATCTCTAAAACACAGAGCGCCACGACAACCGCAAAGACACCACCACCGGTACCTGCAGGATTACCACCGATGAACATCAACACGCACAGGAAGAGCTTGTAGGCTGGACCATAGTCATCCAAATCACTGATATTAAAGCCTGTCGATCGACCAATAGTATTCCACAGAGCCTCCCACGAGATATTATACCAGATCTCCGTTTCCTGCCTAGCAGAGGGCTCTAGGATACCGAGTAATGAGAGAATCAACCAACCACCAACAACAACAATGAAGGTAACGCGAGTCACGAGCCAGCAGTGGGTACTCCAGCGCAGAGGGGGACGCTTCTTATTAAATCGGCAGCGCAGACGCTGCCCTACTTCTAGATAGAAGCCAAAACCCATTGTACCTGCTAGGGTGACAAGCATCATAATACTCTGTCCCATTTTCGCGTAGGCAACGCAGGGCTCAGCCATATTATTGGGGAAGAGAGAAAGGCCTGCGTTACAGAAGGCGGAGACGGAGTGGAATACAGCGTTGGCCCAAAGATTGTCCTGAGGCATTCCGGGCAAGTCTTTCCACGAGAAATAGAGGAAGATTGCCCCGATGAGCTCCACGACAAAGGTCACAGCAATCACTGATTTGATTAGAGAGGGGACAATGCTAACACCCTGCTGGTCGAGGATGCCTGAGAGGGTCGTGCGATCTTTTACCGCGAGGCGCTTGCCCATCATCAACATGACAAAGTAGGTGAAGGTCATGACCCCAACGCCACCCAATTGGATATCCATCAGGATTACCATCTTGCCCATGGCCGTGTAGGTACTGGCAATATCGACGGTTGATAGTCCCGTACTAGCGGTCGCACTGGAGGTGATGAAAAAGGCATCTACAACGCTGACAGGCTTGTAGGTAGCGCCGGGAGTGAGTAGCAGCAGCGTGCTCACAATCACAAAGGCGAGCATCGAGCTAAAGAAAATAACCGCAGGAGACCAGCTTGATGCGTGCGTTTTGACTCGACCCTCTCTCGATTGTCGGACAAAGGAACCTATGTTCACCATCGAAAAGATACCAATAACAAAGCCAACAAAGACGCTTAACCAGTAGGAATGGTAGGTGAACTCTCGCTGAATCATGTTACCAACACCATTTGCAAACAAAAGGGAGGATAAGAGACCAACCACCAGCTGCCAGATGATAAATCGTGGAATATAGGCGTGTTTTCTAAAATAGAAAACAGAGTGGATGAGCACCACCGCAGAATTGAACCACACCAAGGCGGTCATCATCATATGCGTCGACATGAAGAAGGATAACTTCTCAGCAGGCAACACTGCCGCGCGAAGGAAACACATCTCCCACAGGACAACTAGGAGCACCAAGAGCCCTGATATCATCTCAGGAAGTTCCCATATGCCATAGTGTCTCTCTTGCTTAATTTCCATATTGTTGACAAGCGGGACAATAACACATCTTGTGTTGAGTTGCAAGAGCAAGTTTTATAGCCCAATATTGAGATTTTCTACTTGGATTAGCATGGCTTGGATGCTAAAATAGGGAATCATGAAAATCCTTTTAGCTACAGACCTTGCAGAAGAAAGTATCCCAGCCCGCGATTTTGCCGCCAAGCTGGTCAAATCCTGTGGCAGCAAGATGTACTTGCTCCACATGGTTTCCCCCTGCCTCATCGACCCCCCTGGCACATCACACCATGAAGACAGCTTTGGCATCTCTTTACCTGACATACAGGTGCAGGAAGAGAGCCTTGAGTTCACCGCCTCACTTCTCTCCATCGCTGATGCACGCAGCAAGGTGCTCGGCACACAAATTAGCTCGCAATGGGGCATCCAAGTCTACGCCAAGGCAGAGGAAGGCACTGATCTTATCGCGCACATCCTCAAGTTCTGCAGCCGACATCATGTTGACATGCTCGTTGTGGGCAATCACCACCACTCCTTGCTGGGCAATCTCCTGCTGGGCAACACAACCAATAAATTTGTGCAGCACAGCAATATCCCCCTCCTCATTGTCCCCTGTGACAAGCCTGAAGCATGAGTTCCCTGCTCTTCTTCGGTGATATTGTTGGCGATCCCGGTCGCACAGCGCTCATGAAGGCGTTACCCGCGCTGCGCAAGGAGTTCAACGCTAGCTTTGTCATCGCTAATGCGGAGAATGCAGCTGGCGGACGTGGCATCACGCCCAAGCTTGCTCAAGAGCTGCTGCGCCATGGTGTGGACGTCATCACGCTGGGTGACCACGTCTGGGATCAAAAGGACTTGGTCAATTGGATTGATAACGAGCCTCGCGTCCTGCGCCCCTTCAACCTACAGCCCGGCTGCCCAGGTCAAGGCTCTGGCATCTATGAGAGCGAGCATGGCCCCATCGGCGTCATGAGCTTGCTGGGTCGCACCTTTATCGGCACCTATGCGGAGAATGCCTTTCAGCATGCCCGCGTGGAGTCAGCACGACTCAAGGAGGCTGGCTGCCTCGTCCAACTCATCGACTACCATGCTGAGGCTACCAGTGAAAAGGTGGCGATGGGTTATTATCTTGATGGCTACGCAACGGCCGTTGTGGGCACTCATACCCATGTACAAACAGCAGATGCGCGCGTCCTACCCGGCGGCTGTGCCCACATCTGTGATGCTGGCATGTGTGGCCCTAGAGATAGTGTGATTGGGCGCGAGATTGACTCTGTCCTCTTTGCCTGCGAGAAGCGCATGCCCTGCAAGCTAGCAGTGGCTGGCTGGCCAGTCCAAATCAATGGTGTCGCTATTGAGCTCGACTGGCAGAGCGGCAAGGCCCTCTCCATCACCCCCATCAACAGAATCTACGAGAAGGAATGAATACCCAACGCTTTGGCGGCATCTACCGCCTCTATGGGAATAGCGCAGCTGAGTGTATCAGCCGTGCACGCATCGCCGTTGTTGGCATCGGAGGTGTTGGCTCTTGGGCTGCAGAATCTCTTGCACGCACAGGGGTTGGCTGCATCATCCTGATGGATATGGATGATCTCTGCATCACCAACACCAACCGACAAATCCATGCCCTCGATGGTAACTACGCTAAGCTCAAGACAACGGCCATGGCCGAGCGACTGCGCCTCATTAATCCTGAGATTGAAATTATTGAGCTATCGAGCTTTTACAAAACCTCCGACCCTGATCAGCTTTTTTACCAAAAGCCTGATGTTGTCATTGACGCGATTGATTCCATGCGCGCCAAGGCGCATCTCATCGCCAGCTGCTATCAGCGCTCTATCCCCTGCGTGAGCTGTGGTGGTGCTGGTGGCCGCATCGATGCCTCTGCCATTCGCATGGCGGATCTCGCACGAACCAATGGTGATAATATGCTCTCACAGCTACGAAGACAGCTGCGAGTCGACTATGGCATGCCCCTGCAGGATCGCTGCCCCGACATTGGCATCCCCTGCGTCTATTCTCCTGAGAAGCCTCGCTTCCCACGCTGCGATGGCTCGGTGAGCCATCAGCGAGAGGCTGGACAGCTGGGCGGTATCGGCTGCGCGAGTGGATTTGGATCAGCTACACACATCACAGGTTGTTTTGGCTTCTACTGTGCAGGTGCTGCCATTGATCTTCTCCTCAAATCTCAAAACCAAAAAGATTGACAAAGTCCAGCCCCTAACCTATCATTCTGCACATGACACCAAACGGAAGAGAACGCAACGCACGAGCAAACAAACACACATCGCGCCCCGAGCCCGCAGGTCGCCCAGCAGGTCGACCCGATGGTATCGGTCGCAACCCCCGTGCTGATGCTAGCTTTATCAAGAACCCTAGCCAGATTGTGGTCAAGCCACTGCCCGAGGGTATGCTGCTCGACTTACTCGAACAAGAGCCTCAGGGTCTCTACCTCATCCTCGACTGCATCCAAGACCCTCATAATCTTGGCGCTATCCTTCGCAGCGCTGACGGCGCAGGCGTAACCGCAGTCATCGCCCCCAAGGACAAATCTGTAGGTATCACCGAGACAGTTTTACGCATCTCTGTAGGGGCAGCCGAGAAGGTCCCCTTTATCCAAGTCACGAACCTAGCTCGCGCCATGAAGCAAATCAAGGATGCAGGCGTCTGGATTAGTGGCACCTCAGACAAGGCTGACCGCAGTCTCTACGACATAGATCTCAAGGGAGGTGTAGCAATCGTCATGGGAGCCGAAGGAGATGGCCTGCGCCGCCTCACCGAGGAGAACTGTGACTTCCTCATCAGTCTACCCATGCACGGATCAGTCCCCTGCCTCAACGTCTCGGTGGCTACAGGCATTTGCCTCTACGAGGCAGTCCGCCAGAGAAACCTCTAAGCCAGGCTACCCATCTCTCTCTGCCATGCATATCAAACTTGAACCAGCGGCAGGGGCACGCGTACGCGTCATCTCAGACCTGCATTATGGGCATGTGCGTTCTAATGCGCCCAGTCCTCAGCAGCTGGTAGCAGGCATGCAGGGAATAGATATTCTCATTGTCGCGGGCGATCTCGCTGAGCTGCGCCCCGGCCCTTGGCAGGCGGAGGGAGAGCGCCTCCACCTAGAGCTACAGCAAGCCTGCGAGCAGGCAGGCATCACGCTCTACCACCTCGCGGGAAATCACGACCCCGAGGTACCCACAATGATGCTCAGCCTCTGGCAGGGTCGTATCGTTATCATCCATGGTCACGCGCTCTTTGATCAGGTCGCACCATGGGGCTGGGAGTACCTGCACCATCGTAAGCAGGTGCAGCGTATCATTGCGCAATACCCCAATCGCAACTCCGATCTTGAATCTCGCTTTGAACTGACACGCCGCATGAGCTCCGCTATAGAGCCTATCTACCACAGTCCGAGCAAGTGTCACTGCGAGATTCTTGCCAAACTACTACACTGCTTCTGGCCCCCTCAACGCCCGCTCAACATCATCGGAGCATGGCTCAGCGCACCCTATCGCGCCGAGCGATTTGCCAAGTCATTTGCCCCACAATGCGACTGCCTGATCTTTGGGCATGTGCATCGTAATGGTCGCTGGAGGAGAGGAGCGAGACAACTCATCACCACAGGCGCTAGCTTTCGCAACGCAAGCCCCTCTTACGTTGATTTGTGCGACTCTAAGATAATTAGCTACAATAAATTCGATTTTGACAATTATAAGTAAAATAATGTAATTCATCACCATTTATCTCTTGCCTCATGATGTTCGAATTGCTATGATGCTATCTGTCACAAATAAATTTACTTACCTACTAGTATTATGAACAAAACAGAACTCATCGCTGCAATCCAAGAAGAACTTGGTCCAGAAACAACCAAAAGAATGGCTACTGAGGCTCTCAACGCCACACTCAGCGCCATCTCCAAGGCCGTAGCTACAGAAAAAGTCCAACTCGTCGGATTTGGCACATTTGAAACCAAGAAACGAGCCGCGCGTACAGGTCACAACCCTGCAACTGGTAACCCCCTGAGCATCGCAGCAAGCAGCTACGTCGCCTTCAAGGCATCCTCGGCACTCAAGAGCAAGGGTTAATTCCAATTATCTCATTTGCAAAAAAGAGCGCTAGCCTCCATCAGGCTAGCGCTCTTTTTATATTTATGCCGCTCTACAGAGGGTTTACGCTTGCAAGCAGAGTTGCAGAGCGTTAAAATAAGCTTATCAATCAACTTATGTACGATCAGTATCTTCACGCTTACCAGAGACTCAGCCTTCAGACTGCAGGCATTATGATGGGGCTCATCCTCATCCTCATCCACATCATCCCCCTGCTCGCCCCCAAAGCCAGCATGCAATGGCTCACAGCAGCCCATAAAAATGTGCTACTCGGCCGCGTCACGCTCGGTATGGCCATGGGTTGGTTCATGCTACTGCTCATTGATAGCAATTGGAATCCGCTAAGCATCGAGCTCTACGTATTTGAGCCCATGCGCGGCGCACTCATCCTGCTCTGCCCCGTCATCTGGTTTGTACTCAGCACGATGGTCAAGGAGAACCTCTTCCCACGAGCTCTAGGTTTGCTCATTTTACTCGCTGTTAATGTGCCACTCACAGCAGCCTTTCTCAAGGACCCGATGACACGCCTGCTCATCCCCATCTACTGCTACCCCATCCTCACAGCAGCGATGTTCTGGGTGGCAAAGCCCTATCTTTTCCGCGATTGGATGAACTGGCTGGCTGCTCGCCCCGCCCTCATCCGCTACGGCAGTATCGCAGGAGTCGCCTACGGTGCGCTCATCCTCGCCTTTGCTCTCATCAGCTGGTAAGTCCCTAGGATAATGAGTAACTCACCCAATCAATGCGACGCAATCTACTGCGCTCGCTACGTTGTCACACAAAATAAGTCGCGCGATATCATCGAGCAAGGCGCTATCGCCCTCGCAGGTGATAGCATCCTGAGTATTGGCCACAGCGACATACTGCGCATCATCTACCCCAATGCCCGTGTCGTTGAGCTGGGCAATGCGGTGCTCCTACCGGGGCTCATCAATGCGCATACCCATGTACCCATGAGCGCCCTGCGAGGCTACTCAGATGATAAAGCTCTCATGGACTGGCTCACACAGGACATCTTTCCCATTGAGGATCAGCTTACAGCTGAGATTATCGAGCTCTCTGCACGATTCAGCTTTGCGGAGATGATACGCACAGGAACAACGGCCTTTTATGACATGTACATGCTCCAAGAGGGCGTGATGCGCGCTGCCGATGAGATGGGCATGCGTGGCGTTGTCGGCGAGAGCTATACACAGTACTTCCCCAGCCTCGTAGCTCCGAACAAGGAGGAGCTCTTTGCCATCATGAGTGATCGCGCCGATCGCTGGCGCGGCCATAGCCGAGTCAAGATGGCGATCACCCCCCACGCCCCCTACACATCCACACCCGAGCTGCTTCAAGAAGGCTACGCACTGGCCGAGAGCTACGACCTACTCTTTGGGATGCACCTTGCTGAGACCCCCTTTGAGACAGCAACCTGCTTAGAAAACTACGGCAAACGTCCCGTCGCCTACTGCGCGGATTTGGGCATCGTAAGCCCCCGTAGCAGCTTCTTCCACCTCGTGGATGTCAATCAGGATGATCGCGACATGCTCTTTGAGGGTGGCTGCACAGTCGTGCACAACCCAGCCTCAAATATGAAGCTCGCAAGCGGTTGCTCCCCCATCGACTTGATGCGCAAGCAAGGTATCCGCCTTGCACTGGGCACAGATGGCCCTGCTAGCAACAACGCTCAAAACATGTTCCGCGAGATGTATGTCGCTAGCCTCATGCAAAAGCTCACGCAAGGTGACCCCACAGCCTGCCCCGCGCAAGCCGTCCTCGACATGGCGACACTGGGAGGAGCCAGCGCCATTGGTGAACCCATGGTTGGTTGTCTTGAGCCCGGGATGAAGGCCGACTTCTGCGCCCTTGATCTGAGCACACCCAACATGCAGCCCTGCCACAACATCGTCTCCAACCTCGTCTATGCCGCCTCTGGCCATGAGTGCTTCCTCAGCGTCGTTGACGGTCGAGAGCTCTACCGCAATGGCAAGCACCTGAGCTGTGACTACGATGCGCTCTGCGATGAGATGGAGAAAATCCGCCTCTGGGTCAAGAGCCAGAGTAAGAGCTGAGATGAGCTCCAATATCCAGCAGATTGCCCTAAGTAAACTCCCCCTTGCCGCCATTGACTTTGAGTCAGCTGGCTGCATGGCGGGGCAGACTGACCAGCCTGTACAAATTGGAATCCTGCGCGCAGATGCTCTATTGGCAGCTCCTGAGACCTACGTCTCCTACATCGCCTGCAATCGCCCTGTGCATTGGTCCGCGGCAAAGGTGCACGGCATCACCACACAGGATCTCGCCTATGCGCCAAGCATGAGCAACCTCTGGCCTGAGATTAAGACTCAACTGCGAGGGCGCGTCCTCATCGGTCACAACCCATCCACCGAGCAGCGCTTTCTTGCGGCGGCCTTTCCCGGCCACGGATTTGGCCCCTACATCGACACCCTCGCTCTCGCGCGCAAGGTCATTCCCGACGCGCCCAACTACTCCTTGGGTGAGATCTGTGAGGGGCTGGGACTACTCGGAAGCATCCAAGCCCTCGTTCCAGCCAAGAGATGGCACGATGCGCTCTTTGATGCGGCAGCCAGTTTTGTGCTGCTGCGTCACATCATCTTGGAGCTTGAGATGCAGGATTACTGCCTCAAGGATATAGCCTTTGCCGTCAAATGAGCTTTTAGCTCATGCGGCGCAGAGCTGAGCGGATGAGCTCATCGGTATCAGAGTCCGGAGATTCCTTGAGATGAGCGGCAATTGACTTGCGGGCATCAACCTGCTTGAAGCCAAGTGCGATGAGCGCGAGCTCTGCATCAGCAGCCGCACGGCTGGTTGTACCCAGAGCCTGTGATTGCCATGTCGATGCGAGTCCTACCTTATCCTTGAGCTCAAGGATAATGCGCTCAGCTGTTTTCTTGCCCACACCCTTGGCACGAGCAATCATGGCGGCATCACCTGCCACCACAGCAGCCTTAAAGGACTCCACATTAAGCCCACAGAGGATAGAGAGTGCCATTGATGGGCCAATACCGCTCACGCGATCAATGAGCAGGCGAAAGATATCGCGCTCCTCATCTGTAGCAAATCCATAGAGCACATGCGCGGTCTCACGGATATGGAGATGCGTCTTGAGTGTCACCTCCATCCCCTCCACAGGGTTCAAAAAATCAAAGGTCGAGAGAGGCACATTGAGCTCATAACCTACGCCATTGACATCAAGCACCAAGCTCTGAGGACGAGCCTCTGCTATCTTACCACGCAAAAATGAAATCATATCTGCCCCCATCATGCCCTATTTACGCTAAGAAATCAAGCGTACAATCTGTCAAACTGCTTGCTAATAGCGCGCAGAGCCGCTACAATGCGCTCAGATGAATTCCAGTGAAATTAAGAGCGTCCTTGAAGACTTTGACGTAACACCCTCCAAATCCCTCGGCCAAAACTTTCTCGTTGATGAGAATGTCGCAATCTGGATTGTCGAACAACTCGAAATTGGTCCTGATGATTGCGTGGTCGAAGTAGGTCCCGGCACAGGCGCCCTCACAGAGCATCTTGTCCCCCTCTGCCGCAAGCTCATCCTCATTGAGTTTGATGCTCGACTCGCTGACTATCAGCGTCAGCGCTGGGCTGACTTCCCTCATGTGGAAGTACATCAAGCCGATGCCTCCAGCTGGGATCCTCGCCCCCTCTTTGCCGAGCGTCCTATCAAGTTCATGGGCAATCTCCCCTACTCTGCAGGCGGAGCTATCCTTGCCAACCTCTTAACATCCCCTTGCGCCTTTGAGCGAGCAGTAGTCATGCTGCAAAAAGAGTTTATTGACCGCATCCTTGCCACTGAGGCTGATGATGCCTATGGTCTACTCTCGCTACGCATGCAGATGGACTGGGTACCAACGGCTCTCAAGACTGTGCCGCCAGAGGCATTCTCCCCCCAACCACGCATCGACTCCACCGTCATGCTGCTCACGCCACGCGATGAGAAGGAGATGCCACCCTACAGCCATAAGCTCATGGATGAGCTGATGCGCCGTTGCTTCTCTCAGCGTCGCAAGCAGATGCACAAGCAACTTCCCGCGAGCCCAAGCTGGGCAGATATCTCAAGCAAGCTTGATATTATCCCAACGGCGCGCCCTGAGGAGCTCAGTCTGGTAAAGTGGGCAGCCCTTACAGCGGCTTACGACTGCAACCCTCTGGCTAATATCGCACAAAATGTAGATGAGATGTTTGACGTGGTTGATGATCAGAATATCGTCCTGCGCCAAGCCTCACGCAAAGAGGTACACGAGCAGAAACTCATGCACCGAGCCGTACACGTGATTGTCTTTAACAAGAACCGTGACTGCTACCTCCAAAAGCGCTCCGCGTACAAAGACTGCAATCCCTCCGTCTGGGACTCATCCGCTGCTGGTCATCTCGCCGTTGGTGAAGATTCCGAGAGCGCCGCTATCCGCGAGCTCAAGGAGGAGTTGGGCATTGTTGACTCAAAGCTCATCCCCGTCTGCACCCTAGCCCCCTGTGAGAAGAATGGCTGGGAGCATGTCTCTGTCTATATTGCAGCCTACACTGGTAAGCTGAGCTTCCCTGCGGCTGAGATTTCAGGAGTAATGCCATTCTCCATGGAGCTCATTGATTGCTGGCTTAAGCGTTGCCCCGAGGACTTTGCTAGCTCCTTCCCCGAGGTCTGGAATGCAGCTCGCAACTTCTTTAACAGCTGATTAATTTATCACACATAAAAAGCGCCCAGCTCATGATGAGCTGGGCGCTTTTTATTGATTAAATTCCTGGATTAGATATCCCAGTGATCAAGCCAGCGGAAGTTGACAACCTTCATCTTGCGACCAAGTGTCCTATTGACGTCGCTGAGAGTTTCACCGCGTGAGCCATCGGGACGATACTGTGCCTCATCAGCTGTATTGCTGGGGTCAACGTAGTCAATTGTGCGCTGTACGGTTGCCTCGCACCATGCCTGAGCTATGACAGCGTCATTGACATTCTTGATGCAGCCATAGGCGCGTACAATAAAGGTATCGTCACGCAGCGTCATGATATTGCCCAAGGACATGAGCACATCGCTTTGAATGAGATAACCGGGAGCAGCCGTGTGGATTGAGCCCTCATCAGCCCTGGGGAAGCGGTAGAGTGATCCATCGACAGCATCCCCTACCTCGTACTCGTCAAAATCCTCATTGACACCTGAGTCATCGATGGCCGTCTGAAGAGCACCCTTGAGAGAGAGCTCCTCATCCCCGCTGTCAAGACGGCGGTTGATAAAGTCGGACATATTCAAGAAGGGACCGCGCTTGCGAACCTGCTTGACCATTTCCTCAGACAGCAGACGAATACCGTCAAGGTCGAGCTTGCGCACTTCTCCCCAAGCAGCAGCTTCACCAGAATTGCTACGCAATTGTGAGCTACCCTGCATCATGCTGTAACCACCGAGATCATCAATGCTCTTATCAGAGGTCGATACCATAAAGCGAGAGAAAAGCACTTCATCATCGCTCTTGGACTCCTCAACCAGCGAGAGGCGATTTTCATTCTTGTTGGACGCCAGCTTACGATTAGCAAGCCCTTGTAGCGTGGCTGCCCATGCCTCAATTGAGGTGGAGTTGATATTAAATCCACCGTCGATGACGAGGTACTGAGCGATGACTTCCCAGCCATCATCCTCCATGATGCGCTCAACGAGAGCATCGTTGTTCAGAGGGCTGTTGGACTTCTTATAACGGGCTACAGGCAGAGCGCTCTTTCCATCGAGGAAGTCCTTGAGTACCTCCTCAGCCTTTTTGACTCCCTTTGATCCCTCAGGGCGATCCGAGATAGAGGAGCAGAAGAAGCGATCCCAGAGACCATCATTAATCAGCAGACCATGGTCGTAGAAATCATTGAGTACAGCAGAGCTGCCAGCATCTTCTGCGCTGGGGTAATCAACATTATGGCGCACATAGACATCATCCGATGGTAAGCAGGGGTCAGCAAAGGAATTACCAATACCAATAGAGGGTACACCCGAGTAGTAGACGTGGCGTGTGTAGCGATCCTTATAGGAATCACCTGAGGAGTACCAGCCTGGGGTGAGGCGCATACCTGCAAAGCCTGCGATAGAGTATGGAGGATGCACGGGCAGCTCCATGCTGGAGATGAAGGAGACATTCTCACCGCTACTGGTGATGCCAAAGATACCATTCTTGCCGATGGAGTCCATGGGAGCACCCATAGCTGTATCGAGCTGCACGAGCTGGTAGGGGCTATAACGACGTGTCTGCTCATCAGGGCGATAGGTCGTTGTACCATAGCTTGCGGGGTTAGAGTGCTGCCAAATCTTGGTGCGATAATCGTTATCGGCGAATTTAGTACGCAGGGAATTGTTAGCCGACTTGACCACAACACCCATAGCTGCTACCCAGTTAGGGGATTCCTCATCCGTGTAGATATCGACATCCTCGTAAGTCTTACCTTCGGTATCGCTACTCCAATAAGTCTTACCAAGGAAGGCCGCATCATCAGAGAGAAGGTTGCTGGGATCATACCAGCCGAGGGTCCAGCGACCAGGGGAGTGCATCTGGCGTCCACTTAAACGCTCACCAGCACCAGAAGAATCTTCTTGTTTACCGCCAAAGCCAAACATCACAGACATGCGCTCAGCTGATCCTGACAAGTTGAATGCATCGTTCTTTTGGCCTTGCAAGAAATTAGCTTGCTCAACAAGTCCGCCCGAGGACGTCCCATCAAAAACACCCGTCAGCTGGGCATTCATCTTCGGATCATTAATACCAAAGCGCAGACCAACAAAAGGTGGCGTTTTCGTAGCTACATTTATCTCGGAGAGTGTGTAGAAGTGCATGCGCTTCTTGGCGAGCGTGTTCACATTATCACCAAGCACCCATGGATTTTGTGCATCTTCGCCATGACCACCTGTTGGAGAGAAGTAAAGGATCTCGCCTGGGCGGAAGACGATGTCGCCAGTCTTATCGTTTTCAGACAGGATAAAGCTCTCGCCTGTATCAAGTTCTACTTTATTGCTAACATAAACACCCTTATCCTGCATAGCTACACCGATATTGACACCGTAGTAGGACCATTGATGGCTAGAGGTATCCGCATAGTTAATAACATAACTTTGAACCCATCCGGTTGTATTGGGGTAGGAGTTTGCCCACATTTGACCACCGCGAATCTTCATGGGGACGTTGTATGGGTTCCACCAGAGAACGGTTGGAGCGTAGGCCATACGAGCCCAAGCGGTGCCGTCTAGTATCAACTTGCCAGTCTCCTCATTGTACTTAATCTCCTCACCTTCCTTGACATCAATAATCTGAGCAAAGTTCTGTACAAAAGCGAGCATGACAGGGGAGCGAGCATAGCCTGAGGCATCCGAACCCTCCTCAAGCAGAGCCATCGTGTCAAAGAAGGTGGACGACGAACCATTACTTCCGCTGGGCTCAAGGGCAGAGTACTTGCTACCTTTCTCATCAAATTGGGCACCACTCATACGAGTGTAGGCATCATCGACAGAGCCAATGAGGCGAGCGGTGAAGTTCTTACTTTCAGATGCTTTGCCATTGGGCCAAGTGTTGAAGTAGGCGTGCATATTCTGCCATGAGCCAATGGGCATATTGCTATCT
Organism: uncultured Verrucomicrobiales bacterium; assembly: GCA_947039485.1. GTDB lineage: Bacteria > Verrucomicrobiota > Verrucomicrobiia > Verrucomicrobiales > Akkermansiaceae > Akkermansia. The sequence continues at coordinate 29,855 of CAMQZC010000013.1, forward strand.
GAGCCTGTTGGCAAATCACCGCCCTGCTCCACGATGGGGCAATCCTGATTGGTGCGGCGAGCAAACTCTGTATTCTTGAGGGTCTCCTTGTTGAGCAGGAGGTTGAGGTCTTGCTTGAGCCCCCCCATACGCACATTGGTAGGCAGGGAGTATGAGCTCGTTGTCACATCAAAGTAATAGGGGGAGCCTGCTTGCTGTGATCCCGCGGCCAAGAGAGGAAGCGAGTTCATGCTCAGAATCTTGATTGGGTCTTCAATCTGATCTGGAATAAAGCTCAGATCATTGTTGTCGCGGAATAGAGGGGCTGGTGTATTCCAAGTGCGGCGCAAGACCTCATAGGGGTCATCGCTCTCCTCCTCGTCTTTGACGGTGATTTTTGCTTTTTGGTTCTCACCACTGACCCACCACGCATAGTAGGCCGTATCCTTACCGTTTCCAGTCATCTTGATGAGGTCTGCAAAAATGTAATTAGTCGTGCTACCCATACTACCCAGAGTACCCTCACCCAAGAGGCAAATACGCTCACCGGGACGACGGCTAGCCAAGTCCTCATAGGCGTTAATATCGGTCTGAGCATTACGATCAGTAGAGGATATCAACCAACGGCGGAACATCTTACTGCGACCCTTGTCGTAGGTCTCGTCGATTTTAGATACCTTGCCGCTAACGCTCTGCCCATAGATAGGTCCATCCCAACTATTCCAGACGCCGAGAATATTGCTCGCTTGGCCATTCTCATCATTATTGAGAATACCAGAGTTGGCTGAGATGCGCTGATCGGGTCCAAGCTCAAGCTGAAGCTCAGCAATAGCAGCATCCAAACCAATGATTGCCTGCTGGCGAGCACTCGCTGTGAGCATGGTTTGTGTAGCGATACGGCTCTGTCGTGACGCGGTCGCCATCAAGCCTACGGCTATGATAGTGAGTAGCATCATTAAAATGAGGGTCGCAATAATCGCGAAACCGCGATTATTGCGGTTTGATGAGAGAAAATGGGGGAGCGTTCTTATCTTCATTGGATAGGCTTTGTCTAATAAGTAGAAGATACACCAAACATCGATGACAGGTCAAGCAAAAAGCCATTTCCTAACGATGAATTACTATCTATCTCATTGAGAAAAGCAAAAATGAGACTTGCTGGCAAAATCAAGATTGAACGCAGAGCCCATCTATGCTAACATAGCTGTACAAGATATGACGCTAAACGAGCTCAGAGACAATATTGATAACATCGATGCCCAAATCGTGGAGCTGCTCAAGCAGCGTTCCACATTTGTCCACGGAGTAGGCGAGATTAAGATGGCTCAGCAGAGCCCCATCTTCGTACCCGAGCGCGAGAGCGACATGCAAGATAAACTCCTGCGTCTCAATGCAGGAGTGCTCCCAGAAAAAGGACTTCTGAGCATCTATCGTCAGATTGTAAGTTGCTCCTTCTTCCTCGAGGGTGGTATGAAGATTGCCTACCTCGGCCCCGAAGGAACATGGAGCCACCAAGCAGCGCTGGCTCGATTTGGAGAGAGCGTTGAGTTCTTCCCCTTTGATAGCTTTGAGGACGCCTTTGCGGCCGTTGAGCGAGGTGAGGTTGATTACGGAGTCATCCCCATTGAGAACAGCACGGATGGATCCGTCTCTCAGGCGATGGATCAATTCGCCAACACCGACTTGCAAATCTGCGCGCAAATGCGACTGAGCGTGCAAAACTGCCTGATGGCAAATATCGAGCCTGTTGCAATCAAGGCTATCTACTCACACCCACAGGTGCTAGGTCAGTGCCGTGACTGGTTACTCAAGAACTACCCCAAGGTGGAGCTTGTCCCCATGTCCTCAACCTCAGCAGCAGCCCATCTTGCACGTGCTGAAGCCCTCAACGGAGCCGCGGCTCTGGGCAGCAGCATGACCGCAGAGATCGCAGGGCTCACCGTCTTGCAACGCAACGTGCAAGACAAGGCTAGCAACACCACACGCTTTGTCGTCATCGGCAAGCAGGGCACGAGCGCGAGCGGAGACGATCGCACGACCATTTGCTTCTCCGTGCCCCACACGGCTGGTAGCCTCGTAGAGGTCCTGCAATACTTCAAGAACCACGGCATTAACATCTACTGCATCGGATCTCGTCCGACCCGTGATACCGCTTGGGAATACCTCTTCTACATCGATGTGTCAGGTCACCAGCTGCAATCCCCCCTGCAAGACTGTATCACCGACCTGCGCGCCCACTGCCCTCTCTTTAAGGTACTGGGCTCCTACCCCGAGCAATAAAGCTGAGCTCCCATGGCATTCACCAAGCAACAAGCAAGCAATTTGCTGCGCAATACGCGCCTCAATGGTCGCATCCCTCATGCCCTGCTCATCGCAGGCACAGAGGCCGCAGGCTGCCATGAGATTGTCCTACAGCTCGCCTACGACCTCAATGGTGCAGAGGCTAGCAGCATTGAGAGCCTGCGCCACCCCTCCTGCCGCGTCCTACGCCCCAGCTCAAGAAGCCGTAGCATCCTCATCTCAGATATCCGCGAGGTCGAGCCCTTTCTCTCCCTGAGAGCCGCTGAGGGACAGACCAAGCTTGTCATCATCCTTGAGGCTGACCGCATGAAGGAAGAAGCAGCAAACGCCTTTCTCAAGACCCTTGAGGAGCCACCAGACCACACGCTCATCATCCTGATGACTGAGCAACCCGCGCGTCTCCTGCCCACCATCCTCTCACGCTGCATCCGCATGGAGCTGCGCGACACGGATAGCAGCCTGCGCCTCAGCAAGGTGCAAAAGCTATTCCTACCCAATTTACAATACGCTCTGAGCCTCGTCTCGAAGAAAGAGGGCGATATCGCGGCTATGGGACTCTCTAGCGACTTCCGCAAGCTACTCGATGGCCGCAAGCAAGAGATTAGCAAGCGCGTGAATGACGCGCTCAAAATCGAGGCAAAAAGCATCTCTGAGGGCAGCGATTATAGTAACTGGGAGGCCAGCCAAAAAGATGCCACCCTCGCCCTAATTGAGTCTGAGTACCTCTCCGAGCGAGAAGAGCTCCTTGAGCTCATGAGCCTAGCGCTCGGGCAGGCCGTGCTGATTGCCTCTGAGGCACCCCAGCTCAGCCCCCTCTGCCCCGAGCTCATTGAACTCTCGCAGCGATGCAGCATCCATGAGCTCATCTATCGGATGCGTGCCGTAGACAAGCTGCGCCAAAAAATCAACTTTAACGTCAACGAGCCACTCTGCCTCGATGTCCATATGCTTGACATCATCGGTAGCCGCGGCTAATAGAGAGATACACCATGAATAGCATGACAGGATTTGGAGCAGCTAGCTCCACAATAGAGGGCGGCAATCTGCGCGTCGAGATTAGCGGCGTCAACCGCAAGCAGACAGAGATAGCCATGAGCATGCCCCGCTCATGGACAGAGTTTGAGACAGCCCTCCGCGCACTAGCCAATGCCGCTGTATCACGAGGACGCGTGCAGATATCCGTCAACTGGGAGCCCAACGCCGCCGCATCATCTACCATGAGCCTCAACGAGGTAAAGATGCAGGCTCTCTCAGAGCAGCTCCCCATCATCAAGAGCCAGCTCGGGGAGAGCGTCAGTATCAGCCTTGACTCACTCTGCCGCCTAGGCATCTTGAGCGAGGAGAAAAAAGCAGAAACCAGCAAAGAGGAAATCTGGCCCTCCCTTGAGCAGATGACCATCGAAGCACTTATCGCCTTTACCCGCATGCGCGGAGAAGAGGGCGAGAAGCTCAAGGCGGAGTTCCACGAGCGCATCAATACCCTGCGCCAATATCGCGAGCAAATCATCCAGCTTGCACCCAGCGTCATCACCCGCCATCGCGAGAACATGCTACGCCGCCTCGAAGAAAGCGGCCTCCCTCTCCCTGCAGATGATGACCGCATCATTAAAGAGATTGCTCTCTTTGCCGATCGCTGCGACGTGAGCGAAGAAATGTCACGACTCGCCTCCCACCTCGACCAATTTGACTGCATCTGTGCACGAGATGAGGCTGTTGGACGCCCTCTTGACTTCCTCTGCCAAGAAATCTTCCGCGAGCTCAATACCACGGGCTCCAAGGCTAATGACGCCCAGCTTGCCCAGCTCATCGTCAACGCCAAAACCGAGCTTGAGAAAATCCGCGAGCAGGTACAAAACGCAGAATAAGCATCTAGCGACAACGACACACACAACATGTTAGGAACACTCCTCATTCTCTCTGGCCCATCAGGATCAGGCAAGAGCACACTTAGCCGCCGCGCCGAGGCCGAGCATCTCTGCAAATTCTCAGTCTCCTGCACCACGCGCAGCCCCCGTGAGGGAGAAGTCGATGGTGTGGACTACCACTTCCTGAGTCAAGAAGACTTTGCCACAAAGGTAGCCGCAGGTGACTTTCTTGAATACGCTACAGTACACGCCAACAGCTATGGCACACTGCGCAGCCATGTCATCAATCAACTCATCGCAGGCGAAACCGTCGTACTTGATATCGACGTGCAAGGAGCAGCCCTCATCCGCGAAGTTGAGGATAGCACAATCCGCCGCGCCTATGCTGATATCTTTATCCACCTTGATAAAGCAGAGCTCGAATCACGTCTGCGCGGACGTGAGAGTGATAGCGATGAAGTGATCGCTCTGCGACTGAGCAATGCAGCGGCCGAGGAGGCCCGCCGTCATGAGTATCAATTTATCCTCAACTCAGCAGACCGAGAGCAGGACTACAGCAAGTTCCTGAGCCTGCTTTGCAGCCTCTCAATGCGCAGGCAATTGCTTGCCTGAGTAAATATTTTTGCTCAACAAATTTGACCTTTATATTAAATCGTCCTCTAATTTGCACACTCGGCTAGGTGGCTCAAAGCTCTATAATAAAGCGAAATTCCCACTTTTGTGATTAGAATCTCAAATCACAATGCTACATAAGCACATGCCAATGAGGAACATGTCATATATATATTACTTGACGCATTGTGAAAAGCGTGCTATTTTTCATATAGTCCATGAGGCTGGGGCTCTACAAACAGCCTCACGCCGCAATAATATGCGGCAATACAACATTGGGTAGTTGGGGCTCCTTGCATCGATAAGATGTGGGGAGCCTTTTTTGTCGCTAGCAGCATCATAACAACTAGCAAGTTAGTTTGTCCCTGTATTTTAAATTGCTATAATGAACTATGCCTAGCTCTAGCCTGTCGCGCTTTCGACTCATTTTCTTAGCAGTTTTTCTTCTTGTCTGCCTCAATCTGCGCATGCCCATCTCTGCGGCAGACCCCCTACTCAAATCATTGATGGATGATTTGAATATAAGTGTGATGAATGCGAGCCTCTTTGCGCTTATGCCCGTGATGGTCTTAGGGATCGCCTCACCCCTAGGCAGCGTGCTCTGTAATTACATATCTCCTCGCATGTTAATTCTCTATGCGCTTTGCTTGTGCCTAGCAGGTGCAATCATCCGCGCGTGGGGCGATATGACTGCACTCTATGCTGGCAATATCATACTTGGTCTCGGTCTCGGTGTGACAGGTAGCATCATCCTAGGGATGGTCAAGCGTATCTACTCCGATCAAATCCCAAGCATAATGGGGCTCTACACAGCGGTCATGAACGCAGGCACTGCCCTCGGCTCCGCGCTAGCAGCACCTCTCATGCTCCTACTGGGTGGCTGGCAGGCTGGACTGCTCATTTGGGCTGCGCCACTCGCCCTGCTGCTGCTGGTATGGCTGCTGATATGCATCAAGCTACCCTCTGGCGGAGGAGAGGGACTCTCTACTAGCGCGCTCAATATACGCTTTCGGCCACTATTTACCCATCGCAAGGCATGGTACATCACTCTTTTTTACCTCCTCCGAGTCGCAGCTAGCTGGATGTTCATCGTCTGGCTGCCCGTGCTGATGCAGCAGCGAGGACTCTCACTTGATGAGGGTGGACTCGTGATTGCCATCTGTACCTGTGGAGCCATCCCTGGAGGACTGCTGATGAGTAGGGTAAGTCGCTGGCTTGGTAGCGCGAGAGCGCTCATCCTCATCTGTATGCCCTGCACAGCCTTGGGTGCTGCCCTCATTCTGCTAGGCCCACTCAATCTATGGCCAATTTGGGCACTCATCTACGGGCTGAGCTCTGGATTCATGTTTGCACTAGCTGCGACTCTCATTGTATCGAGCTGTGCCAATGAGGAGAGCACCATTGCGCTCTCTGGCATGTCGCAGGGGATAGGGTTTTTGGGCGGATCCTGCCTAGCATGGATGGGAACCCTCGTCTTCAAACTCCCTTCCCCCCATCTAGGCATGGTATTTGCCTACTTCATCATGATGGTGCTTGGGCTCTACTTTGGCTATTACTGCGATACCGAGGAGAAAATAGACACAAATCTTATCGATACCGCACAAAGCTAATTCAATCACAAAAAAGCTCCCAACCTGTGAAGGTTGGGAGCTAAAATCAATGTGTTGAATTGAACTTAGCCGATGAGGTTGGAAACGTCGCAGCGCTCAGCAAGGAGTTCGTCGCAAGTAGCGGCGATCTTTTCCTTGGAGAATGCGTCGATAACGAGGCCTTCAACGATGCTGTAGCTACCATCAGCGTTGCTGCGAGTAGGCTGGGAGCAAATGATACCAACTGGGAGACCGTAGGCGTTGCCTTCGACAGTAATGGTGCAAACTGAGAACCAGTCACCTTCAGGAGTAGGATTGACGAGTTGCTTAACAGTCATGAGAGCTGCATTTGCAGCAGAAGCTGCGGAGGAAAGACCACGAGCCTTGATGATAGCTGCACCGCGCTGTTGAACAGTAGCGATGAACTCACCCTTGAGCCATTCTTCGTCAGTGATGACTTGAGTAGCGGGCTTACCAGCGATCTTAGCGTTGGTGAAGTCAGGGTACTGTGTAGCGGAGTGGTTGCCCCAGATGCACATGTTGGTGATCTCGGAAGAGTGAACACCAGCCTTAGCTGCGAGTTGGCTCTTAGCGCGGAGTTCGTCAAGCATGGTCATTGCGAAGAAGTTTTCCTTTGGAAGACCTGTAGCATTGTGCATAGCGATGAGGCAATTTGTGTTGCAGGGGTTACCTACGACAAATACCTTGCATGTTGGCTTAGCGTTAGCAGCGATTGCCTGACCTTGGCCGACAAATACTTTGCCATTGATGCTAAGGAGATCCTTGCGCTCCATACCAGCCTTGCGGGGAACGGAACCAACAAGCATGCACCAGTCAGCATTCTTGAAAGCGACAGCTGGTTCGTCAGTAGCGACGATACCTGCGAGGAGGGGGAATGCGCAGTCATCAAGCTCCATTACAGTACCTTGCAGCTTTTCGAGGCAAGGTGTGATTTCGAGGAGATTAAGGATCACAGGCTGATCAGCACCAAGCATTTCGCCAGAAGCGATGCGGAAAAGTAAAGAATAAGCGATGTTGCCAGCAGCACCAGTTACAGTAACGGTTACAGGAGTTTTCATAACAGCAGCTATTATGCTGACAACGCGACAAGAGTCAACACCAAAGTTATTTTATCAAAGCAATATGACGGTATTGCCCAAGCTACGACACATTCCTCATCAATTATTTGATGACACTGTATTATAATCGGGGCAGATGAAACAGTTAAATAGAACGCAAATATAGGGGCATGCTATCACGGAATCGTGCACAAGAGACACAAGAAAACCCTCTGCAGCTCTGCTGCAAGAGGGCTTTTTAATATTATCGTTCTTATTGATGATAAGATAGGCGTGAAAATCGCGTTCTCGCTGATTGCTTTATTCCTCGATAAGGACGTTATTTCCTGCAAACCATCCACAAAAGGCCAAGAACAAAATAAGCACACAAAAGATAATCATTGCAATGGTCCATGTGTGGAATATATCGAAAACACCGCCCATTAAGACGGGCCCTAGCGCGGCCAGTAGATAGCCCGCCGACTGTGACATCCCTGACAATTCAGCAGTTCGCATCGCATTGGGACTTCTGAGGGAAATGAAGATGATCGATAAACTAATACTTCCTCCCATCGCCAATGACATCAACACACAAGAGAGCAAAATGCAAATAGGAGTACTTGTAATCAACAGCCCCAACACACCCAATATATAGGTCAGGCAGATAGAGAAAACAAGACCACGCTGATTTTTAAACTTATTGTGGAGGATGGGTATCATAAGCGTCGCGGGGATTGCGAGTAATTGATAGGTCAATGCAGCTGACCCAGCAAAGGAATCACCCATGCCCTTTGATATGATGATTGTTGGCAACCATGCCACTAAGGAATAGAACAATAATGATTGAGTTCCCATAAATAAAGTAACCCACCACGCTGTAGAGGATTTCCAAATGCTCATTGATTTTTTCTCCGGTGAGGATTCTAAACGAGTAGCCGCAACAGGCCTGCTGCTTGGTTTGAATTTCAGCTGAGGCAACCAAATTGCCAAGGAGACCAAACATAATATAATCCAAGAGGCTAACGAGTTTCTCCACCCCAAGTCCAAGCCTTTTGCAAGAGGTACGCTAACGCCTGCCCCAATTGCTGCAAAAATGCACAGGCAGGTAGTGTACACACTAATCATACCCCCTACGCTGTTGGGGAATTTCATTTTGATGATACTAGGAATTAAGACATTGCCTATCGCAATTCCTATACCAAGAAATGCAGTACCCACAAACAAACCAATATTATTAGTATAGGAGCGCACAAGCTCGCCTAACAAAATTAGCAAAAGACCTATTGCCATGGTTTTCCCATAACCAACATGTTTCGAGAGCTTGGATACAAATGGAGAAACTAAGGCAAAGGCAATCAATGGTAGAGTCGTAATAAATCCCGATTCCGCACTCGTTAATCTGTATTCACTTGAAATCATATCGACAACAGAACCAACAGCTGTAATAGGAGCCCTCAAGTTAAATGTGATGAATACGACCCCTAAAAACATCCATAGTCTCTCTCTTTTTGTCATCTCTAATTCTTTATTCTAATTCATTTTGACACAGATAGAGCGAGCACAAATCGCAACTAGAAAATTGCCGTAGTCGCGGTCATATTATAATAAATGATTCCTTCTTTCAAGCTGCAATATGAGAAATTATTTTACCGAGCTCTCGAATATGAGTTATACTAGACTACGCACCTCAGAATAATTATAGCAAAAATTATACATCAACCCTATCAATATCATGTTTGATCGCGGAGCGCGGCAACTCCACTATGTCGTTTAATTTTATTGATAACTTTGTTTACGTCTAGATTGAACGCAGCACATGATGTCGTGGCTTTTTAGATTTATATGCTCAAAAAGTCTTGCTTTTCTACTCGCTTTCTGTATGATTGCTCTCAGATGACATCTTCCCCCAAGTTACGATACAGCAGCTACCGAGCCGAAGCTTGGCTTTGGCGTCGCCCACATCTTTAACTTTTTAGGGAAGTGCTCGCAGCAGAAGCTGTGCGTGCAGAGTCAGCTAGCAGTTTATCTGATGCCTTGGCCCCTAAGGGAGCTGAGGCTTTTTTATTGCTCCAATCTACATTTTTAACCATTTAACATATTAAACAAAAAATCTATATAAAATTATGAAGACACTTGATGGTAAGCCACGTCCTGGCTATTTTGGTGAGTTCGGCGGCCGCTATGTTGCGGAAGTACTGCTACCCCCCCTCGTTGAGCTTGAAAAGGCTATTGAGCAGATTATGCCTACACCTGAGTTTCAGGATCGTTATGCTGATCTGTTGACTAACTACTGTGGCCGCGAGACGCCTGTGTTCTACTGCGATATTCTCTCGGAGCAGCTCGGCTTTGATCTCTATCTCAAGCGTGAGGACTTGCTGCACACTGGCGCTCACAAGATCAATAATGCAATTGGTCAAGCTCTGCTCGCCAAGATGATGGGCAAGAAGAATATCATCGCAGAGACTGGTGCTGGACAGCACGGTGTTGCCACGGCGACGGCGGCGGCTAAGTTCGGCTTGGGCTGCACGATTTTCATGGGTGCAAAGGATGTGGAGCGTCAGGCGCCGAATGTGCAGCGCATGAAGTTACTAGGTGCCACGGTGGTGCCTGTAACTTATGGCACAGGCACACTCAAGGCTGCTATCAATCAAGCTCTGCGCTTCTGGATTACCTGCCAAGAGGACACGCTCTATGTCTTTGGCACAGCTGCTGGCCCCCACCCCTTCCCCACGCTGGTTCGTGACCTGCAAAAGGTGATTGGGACTGAGGCTCGTCGTCAGATGGTTGAGCGCACAGGCTCCCTGCCCGACATTGTTGTGGCTGCTGTCGGTGGTGGCTCTAATGCAATTGGTATGCTCTATCCCTTTATTGAGGACAAGGAGGTGAAGCTTGTTGGAGTTGAGGCTGGTGGTACGGGTGAGCCCGGCTGCATGACCTCAGCCTCTCTAAATCTTGGTCGCCCAGGTGTGGTGCATGGAGAGCTCACGATGCTGCTGCAGGATGAGAATGGTCAAATTGATGACTCAGGCTCCATCTCTGCTGGTCTAGACTACCCCGGTGTGGGCCCAGAGCACGCTTATTTGCACTCCATCGGTCGTGTGAATTACGAGGTTGCCTACGATGATCAGGCTATTGATGCCTTCCAGCGATTGACTCGCTTTGAGGGTATCATCCCTGCTCTTGAGTCCAGCCATGCTCTGGCTTGGGTCTTTAATCACGTGGATGAGATTCCTGCTGGCTCCAAGGTGCTCGTCAATCTCTCTGGCCGTGGCGACAAGGATCTTAACCACGCGATGAAGTACATCAACCTCAAATAATTTTAACTCATTTTAAACTGATGAAAAACGCTATTAAGAAAGCCAACAGTCAGGGCCGCAAGGCCGTCATTCCTTACATCACCGCTGGATTCCCCAACACGAAGCGCTTTTGGTACGAGCTCAAAGAGATTGATGAAGCAGGGGCTGATATCATTGAGATTGGTGTCCCTTTCTCCGACCCTGTCTCTGATGGTCCTGTCATTGAGAAGGCCTCCGCCGATGCTATTGCTCACGGTGTGAGCCTCAAGTGGATTCTCGAAGGGCTCAAGGAGCGCAAGGGTCTCTATGACGCCAAGCTCGTACTCATGGGCTATCTCAACCCCTTCATGCAGTACGGCTATAATCAGCTGGCTGAGGATGCATCCGACGCAGGTATCTCGGGATTCATCATCCCTGACCAGATTCTTGAGGAGTCTGTGGAGATTCGCGAGGCTTTTGCCACAAAGGGTCTCACCCTTATCACGCTAGTTGGTCCTAATACGAGCTTGGAGCGGATGAAGGAGTACGCCCCCTACAGCGAGGGGTTCATCTACGTTGCCTCAGTACTGGGTACCACGGGTCACAACGATCAAGATATTGCGGCGCTGAGCAAGACGATGGTTGAGGCGCGCGAGGCCTTTGCCGATACGCCACTGAGCATCGGCTTCGGGCTCCAACGCCCCGAGCAGCTCAACTCTCTGCCCTCATATGCTCATCCAGATGCGGCTGTACTTGGTACATCCCTGCTGCTTCACATTGAGAGCGGTAAGCCCGTAATTGACTTCCTCTCCCCTTGGACGCATCCAGCGAACTAAGAGCATAGAGGCGATTCTTTCAAGCCCAGTTGAGCTTAGTGGCTCAGCTGGGCTTTTGCGTGGAGCTTATTCCAGACATGTAGTGCCTCAATGACTCCGCCGCTGGAGATATGTCCATCATTCGCTCGCAGGTAAGCGAGCACATCAGGGTGTGACTGCGCAGGCGCGGAGCAAAATGCGCGAGGGAGCTGGCGAAATGCATCGAGATCATTGTGCCCATCCCCGATAATAAAGAGTGATTCCTCATCCACATGCCAGAGCTTGGCTACATGACGCAGGGCAGAGCCCTTGTTATATCTTGTGTCGCTCAGGCGCATGTAACGACCTGCGCGCTGCATGCAGAGACCGGGAAGATGGGGCAGCATCGCCTCAATCTGGGGGCTAATGGCATCCATGGTGGCGGAGTTAACAGCCTCAATGGAGAAGCTATCATCCAGCGCGATGCTCCACTGCAATTCGAGCTGGCTGGCTTGTATGGCCGCAAATCCTAGAGCAACATGCTTATCAAAGCGCTGATGCAACTGCTCATTATCGCGCGCGCAACGCGTGTTATGCTCCTGTGCAGGATGCAGCTTACCGCTCTTAGGACTAGCTATGTAGACATAGCGCTCGCAGCTACAGATAAAGTCTGGCAGGATGGGCGAGACGGGGAGGATGGACTCTAGTAGGTCTGGCAGTGAGCGTCCAGTATTGATACCCCAACGCACGCCTGAACTGCGCCAGACAGCCATGAGCTCAAAGAACTCAGGCGATATGCAGGGTCCTGTGCGTGAGCGCAGGGTGCCATCAAAATCAAAGGAGAGCAGCCATCGGCACTCACCATCAAAGGGAGCAGCTCGTCCGGGCAAGTTCTCCAGCTCCTCAAGTCGCATCATAAGATCGTCTCTGCATTAGAGTTATCTTTTACCCTTCTTTTTTGCACTTTTAGACGCATCAGGGGGCGGAGGTGGATATGCAGCGGGCACGAGCACGCCCTTGGAGAGCTGCACGGTCACGGCTGTCTTGACGTCAACCTTGTAGGTGTCAGGCACAGCGCCCATGGGGAGAGGCTCGCTGCCGCTGCGCATGTGAATCTCCACGCGTCGATTAAGTCTCTGCGCATCGGCATCCCCATCGGTGCTCACTAGTGGGTTGTTGGTACCGCAAGCGCGTAGGTAAATATTTCCCGTAGGGATACGGTTATCGTGCAGCCACTCACGCACGGCGGCGGCACGCTGCAAGGAGAGGAGGTTGTTAATATAGGATGAGCCAAAGCTATCAGTATGCCCCTCGACGATAAACTTCGTCTTGGGATTCTTGAGAACGAGGGCGGCTAGTTGCAGCATTGTGACGCGTGCTGAGTTGCGCATCTCATTTTTGCCAAAAGCAAAGAGCAAATCCGCGCCAAGGCGCGCCACTCCAGAGCTTGCACCCAAATTCCTCATCTTGATGAGCTCACCAAGGCTGCGCGTATCCTCAGGCAGACCATCTGTCTGGCCTGCTTGCTCAATGAGCTCAGACTTAAGCAGCTCGCTCGCGTCATCTACCCCCTGCTCGGAGGCAATTGTATTAGCGATCACATCATTCGCATTGATGGGCGTAGGCTCAGGCATCAAATCGATTGCCTCAGTGGGCAGCTCCTCAGGCAACTCAAAGGTGTCCGTTCCCAACGGAGCGATAGACTCCATACTCAGCTCCTCATTGGGCAAGGTCTCGGGCGCCTCAGGTTCAGGGATGTTAGTCTCTCCCGGGGCAATGCTGAGCTCCTCCATCTCAAGGTCAATGATATCAATCTCAGCATACTCAACTTCCTCATGAGTCATTTCGAGCTCCTCAGGTACAGCCCCATCAGTCTTCACCACCTCCATCTCAATCTCTGAGGGAGCAACAACAACGCGGATGACATCATCCACCACCTTTGTTGCCTCTACTGGGCGGATGATATTGTAGTGTAGTAGCACGGGGATGGAGAGGAAGAGCAGAGCATGAGCCACGATGGCTGCCAAAGTGGCAACGCAAATCACAGGGAGAATGCTAGATGACTCTCCACTAAAGTCCTTGTTAGTACGGCGACGATTTGCGTGGTGCCTCGAAGGCTCGCTATTCAGGGGGTAATTCATGATATGGAGCTCTTGATGAAGTCCGGGCGTTGTGGCTGCAAGCTACCTGGAGCTTGGATTGCCTCAATAAAATCTGTTTGCAACCAGCGCAGCATGTCGAGTAGGGCCTCATCACTACTGGATTTGAGTTGAATCTCCTCCGCCTCCTTGTTTCTGTCACTTGGAGATTTGATCATGCGCGTCTTGCTCTGCGCGTCATCTCTGGCATCACGCAGTGCCCAGACCTGCTTGCGCAGGCTGCTCGCCTGCCAGAACAAATTAATAGCATCATCCACGCTCACCACCTCGCTATCCTGTGTGAGATTGATTAGCAGCAGCGGCACATCCTCATTGAGGCGTGAGATATGCTCCACAGGTGCCACATCAAAGCACTCATAGCCCACAATGCTGCTGATGCGGCGATCCATCAGCCAGAGCATAACCATGCTCAGGTGGTTGTCTGGTAAAGTAGCTTGTAGTGATTTACTCAGAGAGGAGTAGGAATCAATCGACACCACGCCGCGGATGCGCCCATCGAGAGGGGCCGCTTGGAGCAGCATAGCCGCACCATAACCCTGCCCTAGGGCTAGACAGATGAGATTCTCCTTGCCATCGCGCTGGCTGAGCGCATCAATCAAGAGGGGAACATCAGCACTCTCCTTCAGCCCATGCGTGCAGTATGCGCGAGCATTATCCGCGCCGCGCGACTCCCAGAGCACACAGCGATAGCCAGCCGCCGTCAGAGTCTCTGCCAGAGGGAGGGCGGAGAGAATACCATGATCCCACTCCACGCTAATGAGCACATAATGGACCTTTTTCGCCTCAAGTTTTGCCTGCTCATCCATCTCTCCAATCACATTGAGCTGACGAGAGGAGTCCTCTGGCCCCTTGGTCACGATGAGCGCAGGTAGAGTCTCGCCATCCCATCCATTAAAATTAAAATACTCAAGCTCCAGCCCCAGATGTTTCTCAGGCAGGTACACCTGAGACTGATACTCAGCGTTGAGTGGCTTCATCACTGGCTTGGATTGATAATCCACATACCACCAGAGGTAGCTCCCAGCCAAGACAGCTCCGATCAGGAGCAGCAGCAAAAAGAGGCGGGTGAAAATACGGCGGATGTTCATAGCGAAGCGTCCCCTATATTATACGCGAGAGTGCGCAGATTTCAACCACAAAGAGAGCAAAGAATCAAAGCTGACACAAGCCCGAGACTACACAGCCCAATCTCAACCCCAAGTTGCCCAGAGACGGCGCATCTCAGCCCAATCAGTCTGATGAAAAAGCTTGGGGATATTGCTGTACCAGAACTCGTGAAAACCGTACTCGGGCCTGCGTAACTCCTCCTCAGCAGCCCTAGGGCAACAGCCCTGCACGACAATACGATAAGCTGCCAGCAGAGCCCCCGTACGATCAGAGCCATGCCAGCAATGAATGAGCATCGGCTTAGGAGCCTTGCGCATCACATAGAGAGCATGCATCAGCTGAGGGGCGGTGAGGCTACCAGCCGACATGGGCACGCGGTAGAGTTTGAGCGACATCCCTGAGGTGCGAGCCTCATCGCTATGATACTCGCGCAGGCTCATCACCGACTTAATACCCATCTTGACCCAGTTTTTAAAGCCCTCACGGCTAGGCTGGCCTGAGCGATAGATATCCTCCGTCACGCGATAGCATTTGGCCGTATCGGGCATGTCAATGAGGAGAAGCGGAAATAATTCCAACTTCTGCGGGACAACACCAATAATAGGGCATGGCCCCGTAGGATTTGAAGATTGGCAAATGGAGCAGTCCATGGCTGAAAGGTGGTGAAGTATACTCATAGCCCAGATGAGAATCGTGCAAATGAGAGAACGAGAGGGAAGCGATTATATTAACTCGGCCATCAGTCGGTCATTTTGCGCTCCAAAAACCGCCATCAAAACAAATCCCGATACTGCCTGTTTATTGCATTGTTGGCAGCACAGCATCCAGAGGGACGAGGGGGCTTGCGGGTGGGGTTTAGTCATACGCTAGATAATATTCTATTTGATGCATCTTGTCACGTCAAATTAGACCGCTGAGGGCTCACTTAGTAAGCTACATTACACGCAGAAATTCAGCCCAAGGAAGCATCTTATTAGTCTTATGAAGATTATATAGCGAGCCCACCCATACTTAGCGCATTGGAGATGGCAATAACATAAGAAATAGAGCCAATGTAAACCAACGAGTTTTTTGCCGCTGACATCCCAGATTTCAGCGTGGCATTTATATACGTTAGCCGCATGCCACCATTCTACAATGAAAGATCGAGATTAACCTGCGTTTCCTCCCACTTCAACACCATAAACATTTAGATGAAATTTTTTCTTTACAGTCTTTGTTCCTAGTTATAAACTTAACAAGTTATGTCAAATGCAATATCAAAACCAGATAACGACCCTTCCTCTCCTGAAGCGAAAAAACTAAGTTGTTTTCAAAAACTGGGAATTTACCTTCTCTGTTACTGCGCTGGGTTTCCTATTTTTATATTGTTTACGATTTTAACACCTCTGATACCATCCCAATACTTATTCTCCCTTTTTTTCCTCTTAGTTAAATTTAGTAGTTGTGTACTTACACCTATGTGGACTGCTAACATAATCATCTCTTTTGTTAATAAAAAACGAGGATTTAATAATGCCAAAGACAAGCTCTCACGAGAGCGTTCTCTCAAGTATGCTCTTTGGTCCGTGTTCATCAATGCCACGTTTTATATTGCGGCAGGATCGGCCCCCAATGGTGATATTTTTGCGCGTGTGATGATTTCCTCTTACCTGCTATCCTTAGCTGTGTCCACATTTATTGCTAAACAAATAAGCAAATAATTGTCGGAATAAGTTCGACTCTCCTTACGTAGGCATCGTAACACGCGCCCCTTACGATGCCCCCATTTCTATTTTTTCTACCTAAAGAAGTAAAAATGCGGGCATTTTTTAATCCTCATCCATAATTCTCAATCCGCCCGCGTCTTTAGCTTGCCGATATACGATCAAAACAAGAACAAAAAGGTCATGAAGCTTTTAAACACACTCAAAATCACAGCGTTGATTATATTCTCTGGCATCACATCACTGAACGCAATCGGCGCAAATGAAACAAGCCATGAGCGAATCTATAGCGTTTCATTAAAAAAACAATATTGGATTTCTTCGACAAGCAAAACGCATAACCGAAGTTGCCGTTATTACAACAACTGCAAGGGCTTTTTTTCTTCTACAGGCTCAGGCAACAACTGCAAAATATGCGGCGGAGATCGTAGATAAGAAGAGCAATGAACAGTCCCTTTCACTCAATGGGAATCGACCTATCACTGTTGAAGCGCTTGGTTTCTTATTTTCAAACCATGACATCATTCGATTTCATTAATCTCATCAAAATGCGCCACTTTTTCGCCACATAAGGCGAAATTACCGCGTTTTTCGCCTCATCATCATAGCATCCTGCCAGTAAGCCGCAAGCTTGTAGGCAAGCAAAAAACCCTGTACCCACAGGGGGTACAGGGTTCAGCAATGTTATATGGCCCTTGCTAGCCAATAGCCCCGAGGGGAATCGAACCCATATCTACCCTTTAGGAGAGGGTCGTTCGATCCGTTGAACTACGGGGCCTTGATGCCCGAGTATTACAACGCGAAAATGACTCAATTGCAAGTCTAAATGCCCCACTACGATGAAAAAGCTCTCTATAGGGCTCATTTAGCACTGTCAATAAGCCATGCGTAAATCTCCTTCTCTAACTGCCCTGGCTTGCCTATGTCACAGGGAGATAGGAAATGACGGGGCTGCATGTAGCTTTTAAATAGTGGGTACTTTGATATCATTTTACCATCACGGTCAAATTCATCAGGCAAAGAGTAGCGGAAGTAGCCAGACTCATCAATACGACATAATTCGGAGTTACCAAGCCAATAATAATCTTGATTATTCAACAAGAATCGACACATCGGAGGCATGAATTTCATAAAATAGCCGCTACTTGTAGCTGTTATTAAGACACCTGAATTGATTTCTTCTTCCATCGCTTCCGCGAATTGTCTCATTTTATAACTCATATCGGGACTGAGCTCCACGGTCAACTCCTCTTCCTTTGATGGAATGGAGATGCTAAAGCTATCCGCTTGCTTAGGTGTACAACAGCAAGCAAGCAGGAGGGGAAGGAAGCAGAGGAGGTAACGTTTCATGACTTCTTGACAGTAACCTTAAAAATTTGCTCTTTGACAGGGGGGGTGTCCTTCTCCCATGGGCGTTTGTAGAGGAGCCTGAAGCTATACTCCCCCGCTTTATCAGCGATGATGGTCACGACGGTACCAGCAGGACTCCCCATGAGTTGCTTATTCTTGGGGGCAAGTTGCAGGATATCCACGCGCAGGCCTTCAATTGGCGTAGGCTGGCAAATCCAGAGATAGCCTGTGCTGGGATTGGAGGGGAGAGAAAAGCTACTTTTGGCACCCACGTTGAGCTCGATATCCAACTCAACGACAGAGTCATCATGGCGAACTTGGCGCACCTTATAGTCTTTCATCTCGACATACTTCGCGTGAATTGGCTCCCCGCGAAAAACCTGATCTGTCGCAGATTCTGGGCAGGTAGCGGCGATCTCTGCGCACAAGATTGGCGCGGAGAATACAAAAGGAATAAGAAGAAGCTTCATTGAATAATAGCATATACCTTGATCCATGCCGCGTCAAATCAAAAGTCAAGCTCCTGACAGATGTGTCATTGATGTTGAAAATGCTTGCCTTGCAGGCTTCTAAAGCGTACAATCGCGCGCATGACCAATGAGCCGACAGAACCAACTGCCACCAAGCGCGACTTTATCCGCGAGATGGTAGCCCATGATCTTGCTGAGGGTTACTGCGAGGTACCCATCACTCGATTTCCTCCTGAACCCAATGGCTACCTGCATATTGGACACGCTAAGGCTATTTGCCTTGACTTCGGTTTGGCTCAAGAATACAAGCATCTTGGTGCACGCTGCCATCTGCGATTTGACGACACGAATCCCTGCAAGGAGGATGTGGAGTTTGTCAACTCTATCCAAGAGGATATCAAGTGGCTGGGCTTTGACTGGGGTGATCACCTCTACTTTGCCTCTGATATCTTCCAATTCTACTACGACTGCGCCATCCACCTCATTGAGAATGGCCTCGCATACGTCGACCTCCAAGACCGCGAGACGATGCGCGCCCTGCGTGGTAACGTCACGACTCCAGGCACGGACTCTCCCTACCGCGACACGACGCCAGCGGAGAATATTGAGCTCTTTACAGCGATGAAAGAAGGCAAGTATCCCGAGGGTGCTGCTGTCCTGCGCGCCAAGATTGACATGGCTAGCAGCAATATGAACATGCGCGATCCTGTCATCTACCGCATCTCCTACGATTCTCATCACAACACTGGGACTCAGTGGTGCATCTACCCCATGTATGACTTTGCGCATCCTCTGGAGGATGCCTACGAGCACATCACACATTCCCTCTGCACGCTGGAGTTTGAGAACCATCGCCCCCTCTATGACTGGGCCATTGAGAACTGCCCCGTACCAGCTAAGCCAAAACAGCGCGAATTCTCCCGCCTCAATATCACCTACACAGTCATGAGCAAGCGTAAGCTGCGCCAGATGGTGGAGGATAAGCTCGTCGCTGGCTGGGATGACCCCCGCATGCCCACGCTCTGTGGTATGCGTCGCCGCGGCTACCCAGCTGCAGCCATTGTCGAATTCTGCCAAGGCGTGGGTATCACCAAGTTTAACGGCAATACAGACGTAGCGCGCCTTGAGAACTCGGTGCGCTCGCAGCTCAATACCAATGCTGAGCGTCGCATGGCTGTACTCGCCCCCCTCAAGCTCGTCCTCAGCAATGTCCCCGAGGACTTTGAGGAAGAAATCTCCGTCGCCATCAACCCAGAGAAGCCAGAGCTGGGTCATCGTCAGGTCAAGCTCACGCGTGAGCTCTTTATCGAGAAAGAAGACTTCATGGTAACGCCTCCTAACAAGAAGTACAAGCGTCTCAGCCCCGGTGCCTGCGTGCGCCTGCGCGGTGGCTACTGCATCATCGCCACAGACTATGATCTGGACGACGAGGGCAACGTTACCGAGCTGCGTGCAGAGATTATCCCTGACACGATTGGCAATCCAGCCCCTGAGGGCATCAAATGTAAGGCTGCGATCCACTGGGTCTCTTCCAAGTATGGTGTGCCAGCTGAGCTGCGTCTCTATGATCGCCTCTTTGGCGATGAAGCTCCTGATGCCAATCCCGAGGGATTCCTCGCATCGATGAACAAGGACTCTCTTACAATCATTACTGATGCAATCGTCGAGCCAAGCCTCGCCGCAGTTGCTCCTGAGTTCCTCTGCCAATTCGAGCGCACAGGCTACTTTGTAGCAGACCGCTACGACCATAGCCCCGAGAAGCCCGTCTTCAACCGCTCTGTCGGTCTGCGTGACTCTTGGAGCAAAATGAACAAATCTTAATTTTTATATTGTGAATAAAACCGTCGAATTTCGTCCTGAAGGAAGTTCCTTCAACATGAACAGCTTTATTAGCCAATGCGATGCAGCGGTGAGTGGTCAAGACACCACCGCCCCAGCCATCCAGCAAGAGCCCTGCCCTTGCTGCGAGGAGAAGCAAAACACTCCACCCTTAGCTCCCATCGAGGCATCAGCCTATCCACCTCCAGTTGCTGGTGGTACTGATCCTTTGATTTTCTCCCCTCTTGAGGAGGTGATTGAGGAGCTGCGCATGGGTAAGATTGTGCTGGTAACAGATGATCCTAATCGTGAGAATGAGGCTGATCTCGTCTGCGCTGGTCAGTTTGCTACACCTCAGAACATCAACTTCATGGCCATCCATGCACGCGGTCTCATCTGCGTGCCTATGTCCCTCGAGCGCGTAGCTCAGCTCAAGCTGCCCATGCAGACCACTCACAACACAGAGAAGCACTTCACAGCCTTCACCGTGAGCGTCGATGCTCTTGATGGCGTGACCACGGGCATCAGCGCCTTTGAGCGATCCATCACCACGATGAAGCTCGCTGACCCACGCGCAACGAGCGATGACTTTGTCCAGCCTGGTCACAGCTTCCCCCTGCGTGCGCGCAAGGGCGGCGTACTGCGCCGCGCTGGTCACACTGAGGCAACTGTCGACCTCATGGATATTGCGAAGCTGGAGCCCGTTGGCGTCTGCTGTGAGATCATGAAGGAAGACGGCACCATGGCTCGCATCGGCGATCTTGGTAGCTTCCAAAAGCATCATCAACTCAAGGCCTGCTCCCTCGACCAAATCATAGCCTACCGCCAGCGCACAGAGACCCTCGTCATCCACGAGGAGACTGTCTCCATGCCTACAGACTTTGGTAACTTTAACTGCCACTCCTTCCTCAGTGAAGTAGACGGACAGACCCACCTTGCCCTCGTGCACGGTGTTATCGACCCTGAGAAACCTGTGCTCTGCCGCGTGCATAGTGAGTGCCTCACCGGTGATGTCTTTGGCAGTCGCCGCTGTGACTGTGGCGACCAGCTGCACACAGCGATGAAGCTAGTATCTCAAGAAGGTGGTGTCATCCTCTACCTGCGCCAAGAAGGTCGCGGCATTGGTCTCTCTGCCAAGATTAAGGCCTATAAGCTCCAAGAGCAGGGTCTTGACACAATTGATGCCAACATCAAGCTTGGCTATGCAGCAGACCTGCGCGACTATGGCGTTGGTGCGCAAATCCTGCGCCAACTCGGGGTACGCAAGCTGCGCCTCCTCACCAATAATCCCAAGAAAATCATTGGTCTTGGTGGTCACGGCATCGAAATCATCGAGCAAGTACCCATCGAAATTGCAGCACATTGCGACAACAGTCGCTATCTGAATACCAAGAAGCAACGCATGGGACACACCCTGTCCTAAGCTAAGCGATAGCCCCTAGCATGACAAATATGCAGGGGCTATGTCTCACTATATCGTTTTCAAGACACCTAACCTAGAGTAGACTCTTTGGAAACATCAACATCCTAGTCATCTAAGCCTACAACCATGCCTCCCATTCCCTCCTCCCCCAAACAGCAAAACTGGGGTCTCCTCGTCCTCATCGCTGTCGTCGCAGGCATCCTGCTCATCGCCTTCAATTTCAACGGCGCTATGGGCGCTCCTGCCCGTGAAATCAAGCTTGACGAGCTCGCCAAAATCTACCAAGATGGATCCATTGTCAGCAACAGCCCCAAGAAGTTCCCCCTGACGGTAACCACGGCCGCTAATGGTGAGGGCATCATCTCGGGCTATGCCTACAAGAAGACACCCCCTGCCCAACTCAAGAGCTTCTACCTGCCCTACACCCCCAGCGAGAACGTCAAGACACTCTGCAACAGCCTCGGCATCACAGAGACTGTAGATGGTCCAGCCCCGCAAAATGACAAGACTCTGCGCATCTCCTCCACCGATGAACTCGCTAAGCTCGGCAAGGAAGGCCGCATCGTCAACAGCAAGGAAAGCCAGCCCAACATCTACCTCAACAATGGCCATCCCGTCATTGTAGGTCAATTCCGCGAATCTAACACAGCCGAGCCACAGCGCAAAGAGCTTGAGCCCTTCCGCGTCAATTTCGTCAACGCATTCCAAGCCCTGCAGGTCAAGGACATCCTCGGCAACTCAGCCAGCTACAAGGTTGATAGCAACTTCTGGAGCTCGATGATCTTCAACTTCCTGCCAATCATCCTCATCGTCATCTTCTTCATCTTCATCTTCCGCGCCCAGAGTGGTGGCGGCCCAGGAGGTGCTGCCAAGTTTGGCAAGAGCCGCGCTCGCCTGATGGACCCCAGCCAAAACAAGGTCACATTCAAGGACGTTGCCGGTATCTCTGAAGCCAAGGAAGAAGTCTGGGAGATTGTCGAGTTCCTGCGCAATCCCGAGAAGTTCCGCAACCTCGGCGCAACCATCCCTAAGGGCATCCTCATGGTCGGTAATCCAGGTACAGGTAAGACCCTTCTGGCTCGCGCCATTGCAGGCGAGGCTGATGTGCCCTTTTACACCATCTCAGGCTCTGACTTTGTTGAGATGTTTGTCGGTGTGGGTGCTAGCCGCGTGCGCGATATGTTCACAGAGGCCAAGCGTCACACCTCCTGCCTCATCTTCATCGATGAAATTGATGCTGTCGGCCGCCATCGCGGCCACGGTGTAGGAGGCGGGCATGATGAGCGTGAGCAGACCCTCAATGCACTGCTCGTTGAGATGGACGGCTTTACCGCCAACCAAAATGTCATCGTCATCGCAGCAACCAACCGAGTCGATGTACTCGACCCCGCTCTGCTGCGCCCCGGTCGCTTTGACCGTCAGGTGATCGTCAACCTGCCCGATGCCCTCGGTCGCGAGCAAATCCTCAAGGTACATGCCCGCAAGGTCAAGTTATCTCCAGAGGTAGATTTCAGCCCGATCGCCCGCGCAACAACAGGATTCTCCGGCGCAGAGCTAGCCAACCTCATCAATGAGGCCGCCCTCATCGCCGCACGTCGCAATGCGGAGAATGTCGGACAAAGCGACCTTGAAGAGGCCCGCGAAAAAGTCCGCTGGGGCCGTGAGCGTCGCTCCCTTAGCATCTCTGATAAAGAGAAACACATGACCGCTATTCATGAGGCTGGCCACGCCATCTGCCTGCTCAAGACCCCCCTTGCCAAGAGCCTGCCCCTGCACAAGGTCACCATCATCCCTCGAGGGCCAGCACTGGGTGTCACCATGATGCTGCCTGATGAGGACAAGTACAGCGAGCACAAGAATGAACTACTCGACTACATTACCGTCGCCATGGGTGGACGTGTGGCTGAGGAGGTCGTCTTTGGCGACATCTCAGGCGGTGCCCGTGGAGATATCCAGAGTGCTACAAATATCGCCCGCAAGATGGTGTGCGTCTACGGAATGAGCGATAAGCTCGGACCTGTCGAGTACGGCAACGGCAACAGCGGTGGAGAAGTCTTCCTCGCTCGCGATATGGGTCACTCCTCACGCAGCTACTCCGAGCACACAGCTCAACTCATCGACGAGGAGATCAAACGCATCATTGAGGATAACTACAAGCGTGCGCAAGTTATCCTCAACGAGAACAGCGAGCAACTCAAACTCATTGCCGACAAGCTCATCGAGTTTGAGACACTCAACGGTGAGCACATCAAGGAGCTACTTGAGACTGGCACCATGCAAAGCCCCCCTGACCGTGAGCTCCCTCCCCCCCTCCCTGAGGATGATGAGAGCTCCGAGCAAGACTCATCCACAGACTCTGAGTTAAACTCAGAGTTCAGCCCCACTTCTCCCGAGCAGGAAGAAAACAGGAGTATCTAATCGATACCTACTCTGCTCATCCCTCATCCAAAACAACGTAACGAACAGCTAAAAGCATTTTATACACAACATATATCCCCCTATGACCCATCTCGAACTAGCATACATCTGCGCAAAAGCAGCATCCGACATGAAAGCCACCGGCATCGAAATCTACGACCTGCGCGGTAGCTCCACTATCACAGACTACGCCATCGTCTGCACAGCCACTTCCGTCCCCCATCTTCGCGCCATCCTGCGTGAGATTGACAAGGACATCTTTGCCAAGCACAATATTGATCCAGTCTACGCTGAGCGTACACCCAACGGTCTCTGGTCCGTACTCGACTACATCGACGTCATGGTTCATGTCATGGCTGGTGAAGTACGCGAGTTTTACGCACTTGAAGAACTCTGGAAGCCAGAGAACCGCATCGCCATCCCAGCAGGGCTCCTCGACTGAGTTCGCTGAGAATCAAGAGCAGCGATTGAGTTGGCTCGACTTTTCTAACTCCTTTGCTTGACTCTTGCTCTATAAAGGTGTAACCTGAATGAAATGAAGTACAAACTGTGCTTTTAAACTGATTTTTTATGTCTGAACAACTCAATTTACTGGCTAGCGTTCGCCAGTACCTCATCGCGAAGAACGAAGACTACCAATGGATCACCATGGGAGATGATGAACAGCGCATCGGTATTGCCTATCTGCCCAATGCAGAGACGGCTGTACCAAGCACATTCATGTTCACTGAGCTGGAAAATCCAGCTAGCCTCGTCTTTGATGCCCACTTTGCCATGCGCTTTGCACGTGAAGATATTCAAGAGCTCAGTCTCATGATCCTCACACTCAATGCCAACCTACCTGAGGGCCAGCTCCTGCTGGATATAGATGGGGGCTTTGTCTACTACCGCATGAAGCTCACTCCTAGCATGACCATCAGCCCCGATGATATGGATAAAGAGATCGAGCACATGGAGGCACTCGGCGTGAGCATGAGCATGACCTACGCGCGCATTATCCAGCAAGAGTTCTACGGTGAACTCTAAGATTAATACCCTACACACAAATTAACAATACGATTTATGTCATTAGCAAAACCATTAGAAGGTAAAGTCGGCATCGTCACAGGCGTCGCCAACAAGCGAAGCATCGCATTTGGCATCGCCAAGGCGTGGCACGAAGCAGGTGCAAAGCTCATCTTTAACTACCAAGGCGATCGCCTCAAGGATAGCGTCATCAAGCTGGTGCGCGAGAACTTCGGTGAGGACACTCCCATCTGCGACCTCGACGTAGGCTGCGATGAGTCCATCAGCAACTTCTTTAACTTTGTGCAACAGCACACCAATCGTGTCGACATGCTTCTGCATGCCATCGCCTTTGCGCCCAAGATGCCTGGTACACTTGATGGACATTTCTCTGACATCCCACGTGAGGCATTCAATACCTCCCTGCAGATCTCAGCCTACTCCCTCATTGCTCTCGCTCGTGGCGTAGCCCCCCTCATGACTGAAGGCGGCTCCATCACAGCTCTCAGCTACTACGCTAGCAAAAAGGTTGTTCCTAACTACAACCTCATGGCTATCTCCAAGGCAGCCCTTGAGACTAGCAGCATGTATCTTGCCCACGACTTTGGTGGTCGTGAGAAGCCAATCCGCGTTAACTGCATCTCTGCAGGTCCCGTACAGACCCTCGCCGCTCGCGGTGTAGGTGGTTTCTCTACTATGTTCAAAATCTACGAAGAGCGCTGCCCCATCGGTCGCTCCTGCTCTCTCGCAGAACTCGGTGCAACGGCTACATTCCTCGCTAGCGACGGTGCAGCCAGCATCACGGGTCAAGTCCTCTACGTGGACGGCGGCTACGAGATCATGGGCATGTAAGCTCTGCGCAGCAACATCAACAATCAAAATAAAGGGAGAGCTCATCGAGCTCTCCCTTTTTTTGATCCAATTTTTCAATAAATTGACTCAATCATCCACATAGTTCTTGAGATACTGGCGTAAAACGATTTCAAATACAGGGCTGTGAGCAGCTACTTGCTAATAACTAGCTTCTCCTTGGTGGTATAGGGCACGTTATTTGGTACTGAGCTACGGACAAAGACGGAAAACGCTACAATTAATATCGGCAGTCGAGTCCCTAAGCCTTGTACTGCCGCAGCTATAACAAAAAAGAGAGAGCTCAATGAGCTCTCTCTTTGTTTGTTTGCGTTTGCAACAAATTGAATCAATTAACCAAGTAGGTCTTGAGATGCTGGAGTAAAAACTCTTTCAAATACGAGGCTGTGAGCAGCTCTTTAGTGATAGCAGGCTTCTCATCAGGGATGTAGAGTACATTGACTGGTACTGAGCTGCGCCCAAGGAGTGTGAGCTCGGCATCAATAGCGGCATTGGGTGCAGTCTTGTCAGCACGCATCAGGATAACGCCTGCATCCTCCATGAGAGCATAGACATCATCTGAGTAGGCAACCTCCTTGTTGAGCAAGCAGGTAGCGCACCATGAGGCGGTGTAATCCACGTAGACGGGATAGCCGTCGTCGAGAGCCTCCTCCATCGCAGTAGGAGTCCATGTGACCCAGTCCTGCTTGACATTGAGCACAGTACTAGGATTGCTATAAACAACACCTACCACAAGCAAGGCCATCATCACGATGAGACCCGAGATACGGCTGAGCTTGCTGCGGAAGATTGGGCACCAGCGACCATAGACCCAAAAGGCGGAGCTAATCAAGACCATACCTATGAGCATCCAGAGCATCTGGACATTGTTTTGCTCAGGTATAAAGGTAATATAAACACCCACCAACCACGCCACGGCGAGAAAGATCAGGAAGGAGAGGCCTTGCTTGAGAGACTCCATCCATGCACCGGGGCGAGGGAGGAATCGCAGCAGCGAGGGGAAGGCAGCAATCAGTATATAGGGCAGTGCCAAGCCGAGAGCCATGCAGGTCATCGCCAGCATCAACCAGAGAGAAGGCATCGCCATGGCAACAGGCAGCGCCGCACCGAGGAAAGGACCGCTGCAAGGTGTTGCCACCACGGTGGCGAGCAGGCCTGAGAAGAAGGAGCCAGAGAGACCCTTCTTGTTCTGTAGATTCTGCCCAGCACCCGTAGCCGAGACGCCAATTTCAAAGATACCGTACATGCTCAGACCGAGAATGAGCAGGATAAGTGAGAGAATATAGACAACCCAAGGGTTTTGCATCCATACCGCCCAAGAGCGGGTAGAGGAGCCTCCATCATTCCAAATAGCGGATGCCCACTGCGACCAAGGCAGCTGCAGAAGCATATCAATTTTGGAGGCGATGATAATCCCCAGTGTGAGAATCCAGAAGGAGACGACAACACCGAGCACAAATGCACCAGCGTGCATCAGTACCTTGCGTCGATCACCACCGGCCATCTCCACAAAGCTCATAATCTTAAGACCAATCACAGGAAAGACGCAAGGCATCAGATTCAGGATAAAGCCACCGAGGAAAAGCGAGGCAACCACCGTCCAAAATCCCGAAGGAATCCCAGCCACTGCCACAGTAGCAGGCTCAGCGAGCAGGGGGATATCAACACTCACGTGACTGTCATCAAAAACGAGCAGACCACGCAGATTTGCAGAGGGTGTTTTAGGGGCTGGATAGAGAGGATTGCTGCCATCATTGATGGGTAGTACCAGCTGATAGACGCCATCTTTATCTGCGATGAGCTCTTGAGCGAGCTGTGGGGCGACGAAGTTATCCTCAGAGAAGAAATAGGCGCTCTTAACATCTCCAGCCGCCGCGCTAAATTGCAAGACGATGCTATGGGGCCCCTGCTTGCTAGCTTGCAACTCTACGTCGCTCTCGCCGAGGGTCTCCACCTCTGACTCCTGCGACTTCCACTCAGCATTAGCGCTGCCATCGCCTAGCTTGAGGCTAAGGCTAGCAGAGCTAGTCTCTGGGGGAAGGCAGCCCTCATCATTGCAGAGCTGAGCCACGGAGCTCACCTTGAAACTCGCCTCAGCAGGCGCGTCACCCTTGGGCGTGAGCTGCCAGATAGCGAGAGCCTGACTATAGCCGTAGGAGACACCAGTTGCGCCCTCCATGCGATGAGGAATAGACCAATAAGGCCCCTTGAGCTCAAATCCCGAGGGTGCCTCAATCGAGAACTCCAGCGGAAGACCTACCGTTGCGGGGTTGCGGTAGTAGGCGTGCCATGGCTTTTCTACATCTAGCGTGTAGGCAAGATAGAGGGACTCCCCCTGCTTGTAGCTGCTACGGCTCGCTTGCAGAGCTGCCGTGAGCTTGCTTGAGTTCGGTTGAATCTCAGACCGTGCACTTGCTAGTCCAAAACCTAGACCTCCGAGGGGGTCGGGGAGTTGGGCTGAGCTAAGTGACAACCAAGAGGCACAGGCGATGGTGCAGACGCAAATTAGTTTCATTGAGCTATCTTAGCATAATCAATCAGCCCCAACAAGGGAGCGTCATGTCTTATTTTATGATTCTTGATTCTGAGCATCACGCCCCGAGGCGAGGGCAATAAATAACAGCGTCCAACCAGAGAACACCATCTCCACAGCAATCAGCGTACCGATAAGCCAAAGAGCCGAGGCTGGCCAGCTATAGAGTACCAAAATGCCAAGCCCGAGGGTAACGAGAGCTTGGATGAGGCGCCATGCCATGCGCCTGTGCTTAAGCATCGTCAGGCACACCACCGTGCGAATCGCGCCGATGAGTAGCAGGGTGATACCAATGAGCAAGGTCCAGATGGAGAGGCTGAGCAGAGGGGCTGAGAGCATCATGACCGCCAACGACAAATAGAGCACAGCGGCAAGTAAATTCCACCATCGCTCAACGGGACTAGACACGGTCTGGATGAGGCGCACGAGCGAAGCGGCCCCGAGCGCAAAGCCACCCACCCAAATTGCGGATGCCGCCAGCAAGTAGGGGAAGCTCAGCAGCACAAAGCCCAGCATAATCTCAGTAACCGCCAGAGCGGTCATCATCCAAGTGCTTGAGAGCGCACGGCAGAGCCAAGCAGGGCGGCAGGACTCAACACATGGAGCGGCCTCAATCACGAGATTCTCCTGCGTCTCAACCCCAGCCTTTGCCTCAGGTGTAAGTTGATCAGACATTGCAGTTACAGGAGTCAAATTGCTGCTGGGCGTAAGTCCAGCTGATATGACCGAGGAAAGCCGCAACATAATCAGCCCTCACATTCTTATAACGCAGGTAGTAAGCATGCTCCCAGACATCGCAGACGAGCAGAGGGTGGAAGCATGGCAACATCGCATCCTGATGTTTCTGCACAGATATCAGCATCAAACGCTTACTCATCACGTCTACGCCAAAGACAACCCACCCGCTACCCTGCACCGCGAGGCAGAGGCGCTCAAAGAGCGAGAGCAACGCCTCATAGCTACCAAAATCGCGCTCAATTGCCTCCATAAACAGACCCGTTGGGGGAGCAGCCTTGGCGCAGGGTCCAACACTCTTCCAATAAATACTGTGCAGGATATGCCCCGCCAGATTGAAGCTCAAATCCAATGTTGCGGAGGGCAGCAAAGCAGCATCGGCCTTACCATCTGCAATCTCGCGCAGCAAAGCGCGAGCCTTATTAGCACCTGCGACGTAGGCCGCATGATGCTTGTCGTGGTGTAGACTCAGCGTCTCAGCATCAATAAAGCCCTCAAGAGCAGCAGCATCGCAACTCAACTTTGGCAAGACATATTGCTCGCCCTCAAATCCATGAATGTGACAGTTCATACATCATAGAGTACCAAACGTAACACCATGTTCAATATCCGTTATCATAACACAGCTTATTGATTCTTGATGAGCTAGGGCTTTGGTCTCGCGAGAGTTAGCATGTTGGCAATCCCTTCATTATTTTGCTCAAGAGCATGGAGTATGCATGAATAAAGCGCGCTGTGTTTTATCATCAACAGCAATCACCCGGCCCCATCATCTGAGCGGAATTTTCGCAGCTATTGAGCGACTGGTGGACGATGATGAGTTGACAAGCGCGGACAAAATCGCTAGGATGAGAACCGATGATCGCCCCCCTGCTCCAAGTTAGCCATCTCAATATAGAGTTCCGTCAGCGTAGCGGCAGCAACTTTGCGGTCAACGACCTGAGTTTTGATCTGCATCGCGCTGAGACCCTCGGCATCGTCGGTGAGTCAGGCTCTGGCAAGTCTGTAAGCTGCTGCGCTCTCATGGGACTACTGCCTAGCCCCCCTGCCATCATCGGCAAGGACTCGCAGGCCATCTTTGAGGGAGCCAACCTGCTGAGCCTCTCTGCCAGCGAGCTACAAAAAATAAGAGGTCAGCGCATCAGCATGATTTTCCAAGACCCCATGACCAGTCTCAACCCCTACATCCGTGTCGTTGACCAAGTGGCAGAGCCCCTCGTCATCCATCAGGGTATGAGCTGGAAAGAAGCGCGCAGGGCGGCTATTGAGGAGCTCGCACGCACAGGCATCCCCGATACAGAGACACGCGCGCGTTGCTACCCCCACGAGTTCTCAGGCGGTATGCGCCAACGCGTCATGATTGCCATGGCACTCATCACCCGCCCCGATATTTTGATAGCCGATGAGCCCACGACCGCCCTTGATGTCACGGTGCAAAAGCAGGTACTCGACCTCCTCCAAGAGAGGCAGCGGGAGCTTGGCACCGCCATCATCCTTATCACCCACGATCTCGGACTGGTCAAGTCCTATGCCAACCGCATCCAAGTCATGTATGCAGGCAGCATCGTCGAGAGTGCCCCTAGTGATGAGTTATTGCGCAACCCCAAGCACGCCTACACACGCGCCCTAATTGCCTCTATCCCAGCGAGGGCAAAGAAGGGGGAACCCCTGCAGAGCATCCCGGGCATCGCACCAAGCCTCAAGCATGCGCCCTGTGGCTGCACCTTTCGCGAGCGCAACATCATCGGCCGGCCCGAGCTCTGCTTGCGTGACCAAGTCCCAGCCCTGCAGGAGATTTGCCCTAATCACTGGGTACGTAGCTGCCCTGGCTGCCTGAGTTAAATAGCTGCCTTGGGATTGAGGCGGAAGAACTGCTTAGCCGTCGCGGTTGTGATGGCTGCGAGCTGCTCTCTATCCATGCCACGTAGATCAGCAATCTTATCCAGAACAAAACGCGCGCGCCCTGGGATATTGAGCTGCCCACGGTAGGGCTCAGGTGAGAGATAGGGAGCATCAGTCTCAGTCATGATACGATTGAGAGGACTATTGATGAGCACCTGATGGAGGGCATCCATCTTCTTAAAAGTCACGACACCAGTAATGGAGATATAACCATCCAGTGTGTTAAAGATGCTCTCGGCCTGATCCATCGTCCCAATAAAGCAGTGAAAGACTGGTCGCACCTTGGGAAAATTGCGCGCGATGGCAAACACATCATCAAAGCAGACTGAGCCGCTGCGGTCACGGGAGTGCAGCGAGATATTGAGCCCCAGCTGGGCAGCTAGCTCAAACTGAGCTTCTAGCAGCCCACGCTGACGAGCGCGATAGCTCTCCTCACTCCAGCCCTCAGGGGCTGGCCAGTAGTAGTCGAGCCCCACCTCACCGATGGCGGCTTGGGGGTACTCTTGGCAGAGGGCGGCAAGCTCAGCCAAATCACCATCCTGAAGCGCATGGGCATCTGTGGGATGCACCCCAAGGCAGGAGCTCAAAAACTCAGGATAAGCACGCACAAGCTCCAGCGTCGGCTGCCAATCCTTGCGATGCGTCCCCTGAGTAATGGCATGAGTTACGCCAAGCTCTTTAGAATCAGATATTAACTGCTCCATATCACTAAATTTTGATGAGGCGATGTGGCAGAGTGTGTCGATTATCATGCGCATGTTCTACGATAAATTGAGCCGTCTGTCAAGAAAAGCTCGCAATTAGCAGCTCTGAGTATAGCAAGAAGTCTTGACAGAAGTACAGTTATCCACTATAACATCTGGCAGTATCCTCATGAAACAATTTTTTTTATACGGCTCTCTCTGTCTTGCTTTACTGTTGGCCCCTGCCCTCGCAGATGATCAAAAGAACAAGGCTGTTTGTGTCGCGTTTAGCAGCACCCTTGAGCAGGCCCATGCTGATCAGTTGAGCAATCTGGATAGCATTGCCAATGTTTCAGACCTGCCACTCATCGCCATCATGCGAAGCCTGCAGCGTGAAGTGAGCCGTATCAACGCTCTCGATACTCACCTAAAAAGTCAAAGCATCAAAGCCGAAAACAGCATTAAATCGGTAGAAAAACGGCTCAACGAACTCACGATAGCAGTCTATTACCAAGACTTTAGCAATTTCTTTTTCCTCACATACTACTGCCGTCAAATAGCGAAGCTCAACGAAGAGCACAACAGCGGAGAATCCCCCTTTAGCAAGATTCAAAGACGTATCGAGATTGCAAGTAGTCGTCTCGACCACCTCTTGCAAGTGCTGGAAGTTCGCAAAAAAACGATTAATATCTCTGCAGTGGATGCCCAAGTTATTGATATATCAATCAAAGATGGCAATAAGATTTTAGCATCTTACAAGAAATATAACAAAGAGCTCAAATCTGCACAAAATCGTTTTGATAACATCGGCAAGCGCATCGCCTTACTCAATCGCTACGCCAACGGCACGACTGAGAACGGAGAAGAGAACACGCAGGCTGTAGCCACAAAAAATGTGCCATCCATCACATCAAGGCAACCGATTCAAGGTCAAATCAGGCTCATGCTCAACGGAGACAAAACAACCAATACCCACACTGCCGCTCTAATCCCCAGCCCTGCGCCTGAGCATAAGAACACGAATGTTGAGAGCAACACGAAATCAAGCTTCCATGATGACCTCAGAAAAGAAGGCACACTCACCAATCGCGTTAAGATGGCCCTGTTTGACCCCAACAATGCCTTCCGCTCCAATAATTCCGGTCTTGGCTTGCGCCAAACATGCTACTTCCTCGGTCTCACCTTTTGGAATAGCTGCATCAACCCCCACGACCTAGAGTTTGCACACGATTTACGCAATTTACTCATCTTCATTACTCTATCAGGCATTGCAACGGCCTTAATTGCACACTTCTTTATCCAAAATTTACCTAAGATTACAGGAATCACGATATCAGCGCGTTTTACAAAGATGCAGCGTCCCATCATCTTCTTTGTGTTGGGGTGTGCCCTTCTAATCTACTCTGGATACGCAAAGAAAGGCTACCTTGATCAACATATATCCTCAGCTGGAATGTACCTCTTGATCTGCGCGACGCTCTACGCCTCAATCGTATTAGGACAGGTATCACGCAAGCTAGCCTACTCAGCGAAGATGGTCGCGCCTCTCGTGACGCTCAGTGGCATCATCATCCTCTACAGCATCATGATGCTGAGTACATTCTTAATTGATATCACATCACCCATCATCTTCCTCGTCTGCGGTTTTTGGCAGCTCTTCATCTTGCTACGCCACCTCAATTACCTCAGTACAAGCTCACGCATCATCTCCATGATGAGCATCTTGATCATGTTCTTGGGTGCCTATTTCTGCAAGATTGGCTACAGCTACATGACACTCATCGGCACACTGGGATGGCTCGTCATTGTGAGCAACATCTGCATCATCACGGCACTCGTCAAGCTCTCCAAATTTGTCAGCAAGCGCATCCTGCGAATCAAGAAAATGCTCCCCTACCAGCGATATATCAAGCTCTGGGTCAACAGCCTCCTCGCACTACTTATCATCCCGCTTCTCTCGATAGAGATTCTGCACTATGGCATGATTTGGACAACTCAGCTCTTTGATTTAGAGCACTTTCTTGATGCCGCGCTGAATCATCGCTACATGCTCTACAGCTTTATCCAAGAGATTACCATTGGCTATATTCTCCTCTTAATTACAATGGCGATTGTTCTCAACTACATCATCAGTATCATGCAGGCTACACTGCGCCTCGTCTATGAGAATCGCCCTGAGTTTGGCCAGATCCAAACAGCCATCACCTTGAGCTCTCTCATCATCTGGTGCATCTACTGCCTCTTTGCGCTCAATTTATTGAAAGCCAACTACAGCAGCATGCTCGTCATCATGGGTGGTATGTCCGTGGGTATCGGTTTGGGCTTGAAAGACACCATTGAGAACCTCGTCAGCGGTCTCTCCCTCATGCTGGGACGCATGCGCCCTGGTGACGTAGTCGAGTGCAATGGGATACGTGGCAAGGTCTCCCACGTCGGCTACCGCACCACTACCATCGAGACTCTGGATGGCTCAATTATCTGCTTCCAGAACATGCAGATATTTAACCAAAACTACCGCAACCTCACCCGCAACCATGGCTACGAGCTCTGCCGCGTCGTCATCGGCGTCACCTATGGTACCGATGTTGCCCACACGCGAACTCTCATCCTTGAGGCGCTCTCTCAGGTTAAGCTCCTTTCATCCAAGCACAGCAGCTATGTCAACCTCGAAGAGTTTGCCGATAGCTCGATCAATCTAGCAGTAAATGTCTGGGTGCCTGTAGAGCAGCGCTACATCGTCCTCTCATCGGTGCGCGAGGCCATCTACAACAGCTTCAAGAAAAATGGCATTGAAATACCATTCCCTCAGCAGGAACTCAAGATTAAGCCTTTACTCAATGGCATGCCTGAGCAGCCACACCCCTTTAACTCACCCAATTAAGAGTCAAACCTCTTTCCGACGCAAATATAGCGACCAATACCATCATCCCAGACCAAACACTAACACACTAACACACTAACACACTAACACACTAACACACTAACACACTAACACAATGAAACGCATCACAATCGCAATCATCACCCTGCTTACGCTTCCCTCCTGCATCTCCATGTCACTGCTTGCACAGCGTGCAGAAAACAACGTCAAGCGCCAGCAAGAGGCTGGTAAAGGTGGACCCGTCACCGAGGAAGAAATCCGCCAAGACATGCGCGCTCGCATGTACAAGATGTCCACAGAGACCATGTAAGCAAAGGCTCAATCCCTCTTTATCACACACCAGCAGCACTAAGCTGCTGGTGTTTTTTTCATTAATCACGAAATATTGACTGTTACGGAAATTTATCCTTGATTCCACATATGATTACAGATAAAATATCCCTGCGGAAACTAGCTCAAGCTAGCACTGCAAGTTTTCTCATCGAAGAACAAATCTAACAATTAAGCAAAAAACAAACTAAAATGGCTAAACTGACAGTTCGCGACCTCGACGTCGCAGGCAAGGAAGTCCTCATGCGTGTTGACTTTAACGTCCCCATGAAAGATGGAGCAATCACCAACGATGCACGTATCGTCGCAGCTCTCCCCACCATCAAGTTCCTGCTTGATAAAGGCGCTAAGCTCGTACTCTGCTCCCACCTCGGCCGCCCTGCAGGCACAGGCTACGAAGAAACATTCTCCCTGCAAGCAGCCTCGGTTCGCCTCAGTGAGCTGCTCAACATGCCCGTAGCATTTACTCCCGAGAGCATCGGCGAAGCAGCCACGGCAGCACGCGCCGCGCTCAATGCGGGAGACATCCTTCTGCTCGACAACGTCCGCTTCGACAAAAAAGAAAAGAAGAACGACCCTGAGTTTGCCAAGGCACTCCTCGCTGGGGCTACCATCTTTGTCAACGACGCATTTGGCTCATCCCACCGCGCACACGCATCCACAGAGGGCGTCACACACTTTGCCACACAGTCTGCTATGGGCTTCCTCATCGAGCTCGAACTCGAGTACCTCGAAGGCAAACTCAGCGCTCCAGAGCAACCCTTCGTCGTCATCATGGGCGGTGCTAAGGTCTCCGACAAGATTCAAGTCCTCACAGCCCTCATGGAAAAGAGCAAGTGCTTCCTCATCGGTGGCGCAATGGCTAACACATTCCTCGCCGCACAAGGCCACGATGTAGGCACATCCAAGATTGAAGGCGATAAGCTCGATCTCGCCAAAGAAATCCTTGCAACAGCCAAGGCCAAAGGCGTCCAATTCGTCCTCCCTGCTGACACCACCTACTCCTTCAAGTTTGAAGAAGGTGCAGAGACCAACGCCACAGCTCCTTGGGCTAATGGTGGCTGCGTCCCCGAAGGCGGCATGGGTATCGACATCGGCCCTAAGGCTATCGAAGAATTCTGCAGCATCATCAAGGGCGCCAAGACCGTTCTCTGGAACGGCCCCATGGGCGTCTTTGAACTCGACTCATTTGCAGCAGGCACCAAGGCAATCGCTGAATGCCTCGCAGCTAGCGACGCTACCTCCATCGTTGGTGGTGGAGACTCCGTGACAGCGGCTAAGAAGTTCAATGTAGCTGACAAGCTCTCCTTCTGCTCCACTGGTGGTGGTGCATCCCTTGAGCTCATGGAAGGCATCGTCCTCCCAGGCATCGGCTCTCTCTCAGAGAAATAAGCCAAGGAACAATTTTAATTCCAATCATGGGCAGAGACTACAGTCTCTGCCCATTTTTCTTTGTTATCTCTGCACGCTAATCTTTTGGAAATCATAATAAGCGTGACAAATGCTAATAAATATGCTTATATTTCACTATGGAATACACACAATATACCCTTCAACCTGTTGGCGCAATGAGCGCGCGCTCTGCAGCGCAACCTCGCCACGGGGTACTCCTCCGGTCCAAGGATGGAGGCTACGCATGCTTACAGCCATGGACTGAGCTTGGAGACTCCCCACTCGAGTACGAGCTCGACGCACTCCGCGATGGAAGCCCTCTGCGCCTCGGAGCCTGCGCCCTGCGCTGCATGGAGGAGGATGCTGAGGCTCGCGCCAAGGGTCTGAATCTCTTTACAGGCCTCAAGGTGCCACGCAGCCATGCTACACTCACCGTCTCAGCCACCCCAGCACAGGTCTACGCCCTGCATCACAAGGGATTCCGCACGGGTAAACTCAAGGTACTTCCCAAGCTCGACTCCACCGCTGAGCGTCTGACCAACCTCGCCTCCATGGTGCCTGACTGGAAGTGGCGCATCGACTTCAACAGCACACTTAGCCTTGAAGAATCTCTGATGTTCTGGGACATGCTCTCTGCGGGAATGAAGAAGCGTATCGACTTCATCGAAGATCCCTGCTACTACGACGTCAACGACTGGCAAGCCCTGCAAGATGCTGGCATGCCCTTGGGCTATGACATGCCCCTGCCCAACGAGAACATCATCCCCAAGCACACCAACAAGCCTATGATGCGCCTCGTCAAGCCAGCGCGCCACAGCAGCAACAAAGGTCTTCCTGTCTTTACCTCCTACCTTGACCATCCCCTCGGTCAGTGCTGGGCCGCCTACAGTGCCGCAAAGTTTTACCAAGACACCGACCCTGCCGACATCCCTCTCTGTGGACTCGTCACGCAGCACGTCTACCGTCCCACAGACTTCTCAGAGCTGCTTGGTATGGACATCACGCCTGAGTTCAACGTGCCCGATGGCTTAGGCCTCGGCTTTGATGACCTGCTTGCAGCCCAAGATTGGAAGAGTCTCTAAAGCATGCAAAACAAGCTCGCGGCACCACTGAGCTGCGAGATATCACCTCATCAACGGATGAGAAGATATCATGCTGCTCTGCGCAGACGCCTCAGCACACTGGGGCGTATCTGCTACAGCAGCATGCAAGCATGCCTTGCGAGCATGCTACTTGCCTTACTGGCGGTTAGCATCCTCGCGGCTCACATGATGTCCTCCCATCAGGTCATCATCAATCCCGAACTGCGCCACATCTATCACTTTGGGAAGCATCAACCCATCCCAACGGGTGTGCTGTGGATGATTGCCCATGATTCAGCGCGGAGACCGCCCACAAGCATTAGATCCTCAAGTCCCCAGCTCGAGATTCAAGAGCTCAAGAGCGGTGGCTACAAGTTACTCCTCTACGATCGCCCCAGCAGCTCCAACGCGCAATACCGACTGCGCGTGCGCGAGGCAGGCAGCCGCAAGGAGGTCATCCTCGATGATAACTGGAAGCCCCAAGAGAGCCGATTAATCAGCAGTGGCAAAGCGATCATCGACAAGAGAGGCCACTTCATGGCCCTCCAAGAACTCGACCCACTCATAGGCATCCTCGGCAACAAAGAGCTACCCTACGCTGTACATATCGAGCTCTATGAGCAGAATGGCAAGCACATTACAGCTCAGCTTGATTGCATCATCAAAGGCGACTTCTGCTACACGCGACTGCCAGCGAGATTCACCAAATCCGTGATCCCCCGAGCCGAGAAGAATTAAGCTAGAGCCAGCCCTTTTACCCCATCCCAAAAAAAGCCCCCGATGAGCGAATCATCGGGGGCTTTTACTTAAAGGGTATAATTCAGATTGAATTATTCACCTTGCTCGTCAAACTCATCGAGTTCGTCAACGATATCAAACTGGTCATTGTCCTGAGCATCCTCGGGCAGGGCGCGCAGGGCAGCCTCAACGAGGAAGCACTCAGCTACACTGAAGGCGCGGCGTGCGGCCTCAGCAGAAATGCGTTCGTCCATGAGCGCAAGACCTTCTTCATTTACTTCGCCGAGGAAAATCTTCCAAGCACGACGCTTGAGCTCAGCCACATCTATAGAGGTCGAGCTGTTATTCATTGGGCTTGATTGCGTATCGCGATCCTTGCGGTTGCGGTTGCGACGACGCTTGCGCTTGTTGCCATTGGCATTATTGTCTTGTCCACCACCGGCCATCTCTGGAGTGGCAAAGCCAAACTCATTGCCGTCACCACGTTCGTTGCTGTCACCACGTTCATTGCGGTCACCACGTTCGTTGCGGTCACCACGTTCGTTGCGGTCACCACGTTCGTTGCGG
>CAMQZC010000014.1 GCA_947039485.1 uncultured Verrucomicrobiales bacterium
TGTTTCTTGGCAGCAGGCTGTTTCTTCCTCCGTAGAGGTAGGAGCTGTGCAGCAGTCTGTGTCTTGGCAGCAGGCTGTTTCTTCCTCAGTAGAGGTAGGGGCTGTGCAGAAAGTTGATTCTTGGCAGCAGGTTGTTTCAGTCACAGTTGTGGAGGAAGCTGTGCAGGGTGATGATTCTTGGCAGCAGGAGTTTTCACTCTCAGTTGTGGTGTTGGTCTCGTTTTCGGACATGTATGGTCTGTTTCTTTATGGGGGTTGCGCTTTCGCGCTCGTTAATATCTGCCTTAAAAAGCAGATAGTTCGGAGTCCCTCGGCATGTAGCCGAGAGACTCCTAAAAATGTAATCGTGCCCGCAGGGGGCAGAGAGTCGTAAGCCTATTAGGCTTCGAACTTGGTCTTAGGAAGACCGATTGGGCTTTGGCCTTCTTTCCATTGGCCGCGCTCTTTGATGAGCTTCACGCGTTCGAAACGCTTGAGAACGGAACGCTTGCCGCCGACGGTACCAGTTGCCTTGAGTGTTGAGTGCTTGGACATATATGTATTTTCTAAAAAATGTTGTTGTTGTTTTTTGCGTCTCCGCAGAAAGGGGTGACAATTTATATACTTTTATTTTGTCTTTGGCAAGAGAAATTTTAGTTTTATTCTTTTTTTTCTTAATTTTTCTTAAGTAAAGCTCAGGATTGCCTTGGCGAGCACGGTCATCAGGATGAGGGCTGCGGGGTAGGCTGTGGCGTAGGCAATAATGGGGGATTGCCCCTCTGTCTTTGCCGTGATAGCGCCGAGAGCTGGTGTGGAGGTCATGCTGCCGCAGATGCCACCAAGGGCCTCAGGCAGGCTCATTTTGAGCATTTTTGTGGCAATAATGTAGCCTAGCAGCATGGGGATGAGTGTGACCATTGCTCCGATGATGAGCATACTCAGGCCTTGTGCTTGGAGGGTAGCAACAAGCTTATCACCGCCTGCAACACCTGCGCTAGCGAGGAAGAGCATTAGCGCGAGCTCCATGAGCAGTATACGTGTTGGGCGGGGCATGTAGCCTACTAAGGGCCCAATCTTGCCAAAGTGACCGAGGATGAGCGCGACGATGAGCGGGCCACCAGCCATGCCTAAGGAGAAGCTAGCTCCCTCGCCAAATCCGATGCTGATATTGCCCACAAGGATACCCAGTGCGACACCGCCTGTGAGTGAGAGGATATCAGTTGCATTAATTGCTGAGCTTCGGTGTCCACAAATGGTGCAGAACTTCTCAATATCCTTAGGTTGACCAACGACGCGCAGCACGTCATTGCGCACGAGCTCGGTGCTTCCTGTGGGGACAAATGTCTCACCAAGTCGGGTGATGCGTGAGAAGACAAGACCATAGTTTGAGAGAGGTTTGAGCTCAGAGAGGGTTTTGTGGCAGAGGGCTTTGTTGAGTAGGATGAGCTCGACGCACTCATCGCCATAGCTGCGTGGGTGCTGTTTGTCTCGCGCGATATGCCCAAGGATGAGAGCCTCACGCTGCAGGACATCGCGCGCGCCGACGAGTAGGATGCCCTCGTTCTCGCTAAAGAAGTCGCCCTCGTCCAGGGGGTGCATTTGCATGTTTTCCACGCGGCGTGTGATGCGGCAGAGCATTTGCCCCTTGTTCTCAAAGTCGAGGATACTCTTGCCAAAGTAGTCACTGTTAGTGACGGTGACTACGCGACTAATGATGCTTTGTGGGCTGTCTGCTGATTTAGTGTCCTCTTTGCAGAGTTTGCTGAGGTCTTGCTTGAGTAATTGTGGCAGGAGTTGGACAAAGAGTACAACTCCGATAACGCCAAATGGGTAGGCTACACCGTAGCCGATATCCACCATAGCAGAGTCTAC
Source organism: uncultured Verrucomicrobiales bacterium (assembly GCA_947039485.1). Lineage (GTDB taxonomy): Bacteria > Verrucomicrobiota > Verrucomicrobiia > Verrucomicrobiales > Akkermansiaceae > Akkermansia. Next base: position 1,852 of record CAMQZC010000014.1, read on the forward strand.
GAGAGACTCAGAGGCCGCCGCGAGGGCAGGGGTGCTGGTGAGAGCTCCAGCAAAGATACCTGCTGCCATCTCGCCGCTAATCCCAAAGAATGAGCAGAGTGTTACAGAAAGAACCCATGCGGTACCTACGACAACAACTGAGATGATGACGAGCTTGCTGCCCTGACTCTGTAGTGATGCGAAAAAGCGATTCCCGACACCCAAGCCCACGCAGTAGACAAAGAGGGCAGTGCTAAAACTGCGGATGCCCTCAGGGACTTCCAGCCCGAGATGTCCTGCTAGTAGGGCGACAAAGAGAACGCCTGAGCTACCTAAGGCAATGCCTTTGAATTTGATGTTTCCCAGAGCGAGGCCAAGGAAGAGGACGGAGAATAGAACGAGAGTTGGGTTTTGGAGTATCTGGAGCATAATCGACAGCGCAGCTGTATAGCACAAAGCTTTTTTTTTTGCAAGCCTGATTCACTTGAGAATGTTATTTTTTTGTTATAGGCGTGGGTTTTTGATAGAGAGCATTTAGCCCAAAAAACAACATGTGCTACCTCGTTTGACTGCCGTGCCTAGATTCTCATTTTTAGCTGTATTTGATAAAAAACCACAATTTTTAAGTCATTTGCCAGAAAGACTCAAGTTTCACTCTCATCATCCTCTCGCGAGTGATGGAGTAATGCGGCATTTTTATTTGTTCTAATTTTTTATTTTTTTGACAAACCCCTATCGGGGGGCTAAGATGGCTTTCAAATGGCAAGCTCAAAAAAAATGCAATTTCGTTGGACTATTGGTAAGTTCCTCCTCCTCTCTCTGACGACCTTGATGCTTTATCTTTCCATCAGCTCGCTGGTAGGACTCTCTCAGAGCCTGCAGTTCTTTATAGATTCGAAGCCGCGTATTGGTCAGATCGTGGATTGGCGAGAGGGTCGTCAGGAGTCCCTGCTGCGTATCTCTGCTCATTCGGGTTTGAGTTTTCAGGGTACGCCTTACTTCAAACCTATCATCAGCTACAAACACCCCGTCGACCAGCAGACGCGACGCGCGGAGCTTGATGTCTCCTTTGCTAGTAAGCCCAAGATGGGCGATACTCACCTCGTTCGTGTTGATGCGAGTGCAGAGACCCCGAGGGTGGAGCTCATGGATATATTGCCAGATTCCTCCAGCCTCTTCCTATCCTTTTGCGTGGGGCTGATGGCACTGCGTCTCTTGTTGCGTCGCAGTCCAGCTTCGCGGAGAAGCCGCGGCAAGTCTGCGCGCAGGTCTCCTGCTCGCAAGAATCTCAAGCAAGGGGCAGGAGCTGATCGAGCACCTCGCAGCAAAGCTTCGTAGGCCACTGCCCTGGGGCGGTGGGCGTCTCGCCAAGGTAGCCATAGATGAGCCCTGAGCCCATCTGGGAGTAGACCATGCGGCTGGCTGGCCCGAGAGGACCCATGCCCATCACGGCCACAGCTCCGCTCGACCTGCGCAGTAGCTCGATGCCGATGAGGACATCCTCAGCGCTTTCGAGGTGGAAGGCAAATTTTACCATATCAGCGCCCTTGCTGCGAGCATAGGCCTCGCGCTCAAGTAGGTGCTCAAGGCTGGGTGTCTTGTTGAAATCGTGATAAGAGGCAATCATGTAGACACCAAGATTGTGTGCGGTGTTAATGATATCCTCCGCCCCCTCAAGGTGGCGAATCTCCCAATCAATCGCGTTGGCTCCTGAGAGCAGCTGGAGCATGAGTGCGCGGCGCGCATCCTCGGCCATGATTCTACGCCCACCCTCATCTGCGTGACGGATAGTGATCAAGAGGGGCTTCTCGCAGCGATAGGCGAGAATATCCTCAGCCCTGACGCTATCCGCGAGGGCATCCACGCGCAGCTCAACAGCCTGACAGGGCAGGATGCGTGTGGGGTTGGTGCAGTCTAACCAAGTCTCCCAATCGCAGACGGATCCGACGACGATTGGGGGGAACGTGCGGGGGCTAGGCAGGAAATTCTCTTTCATAATATGATGCCGCCACTCTAGCATATCAATTGGATTAAAGCAAGTCTGGAAATATCAGGTTTTTTGACTGATGCCGCGAAATTAACTTGACTTAACATGCTATAATCTGCGACATATAGGGAAGCGAAGCGCCTTGCGCAGAATGCCCTATTCTTGGTCTTTCTGGCTGCTTGAGCTGCTCATTCCCATCAATTTTCATGTCAAAAGTTTTAATTATAAGCGAGAAACCCTCCGTAGCCACTGACCTTGCCCGCGTGCTGGGCAAGAGTCTAGGGAAGTTTAAAAAAGATGATGCCTCGGGCTCCTATCAAAATGATGGCTATATCATTAGCTCGGCTGTAGGTCACCTCTTGGAGCAGAAGAAACCTCAGACTGAGGCTGGCAAGAGCCTGCCTTGGAAGTTGGAGTATCTCCCCGCCATGCCAAGCCGCATGGAGCTTGAGCCTATCAGCAAGTCCGCTGACCGACTGCGCAAGCTGCTCAAGCTCGCTCGCAGCAAGGATGTCACCAGTATTGTTAATGCCTGCGATGCGGGCCGTGAGGGTGAGCTTATCTTTCGAAATATTATCCAGTACGGTAAGATTAAAAAACCTATGCAGCGTCTCTGGATGCAGAGCATGACCGATGATGCTATCTTTGATTCCTGGGGCAAGTTGATGAGCGATGAGAGCATGCTCAATCTTGCTGATGCAGCTGTATGCCGCGCTGAGTCTGACTGGCTTGTTGGCCTCAACAGTACACGCGCACTGACAATCTTGCAGTCTGCCGCAGGTGGCTTTAACGTCACGCCTGCAGGCCGCGTCCAGACTCCAACACTTGCCATTCTTGCCGCTCGTCAGCGTGAGATTCTCGCCTTCATACCCGAGCCTTATCATGAGGTGCGAGCTCGCTTTAAAGCTGCAGCTGGCAGCTATGATTCCAAGTGGTATGATCCCAAGTGGAAGAAGGATGAGAATAGGCCTCTGGGAAGCAAAGATCGCATCTGGGATGCGGAACGCGCTGCGCTCATCGCAGCTCGCTGCGAGGGCAAGACTGCCATCGTGGAGGAGAAGCGCAAGCCAGTGAGCCAGCAGGCTCCCTTGCTCTTTGATTTGACCTCCCTGCAAAAGGAGGCGAGCAATCGCTTCGGCTTCTCCGCTCGCCGCACCCTGCAGCTCGCCCAAGAGTGCTATGAAAAGCACAAGGTGCTCACCTATCCCCGTACTGATGCCAAGTTCCTCCCCGATGACTACATCAAGACCGTCTACCGCACCGTGGGCGACCTCCAGACAGGATTACCCGAATTCGCCGCTGCCGCAACTGATATCCTTGATAACAAGCGCATCAAAGCAAGCAAGCGCATCTTTGACAGCAGCAAGGTGAGCGATCACTTTGCTATCATTCCTACAGGCCGTGTGGTCAATCTCATTGGTGATGTGGAGAAGATTTTTACCCTCGTGGTGCAGCGCTTCTTGGGCGTCTTTTTACCCCCTGCGGAGTACGAGGATACAGAGCGTATCAGCATCATCAAACATGTCGATGCAGAGGATCGCTTTGCCACACATGGTCGCGTGCTTAAGCAAGCAGGCTGGCGTATCCTCTACACCAATAGCAGCCGTGCGAAGAAGGAAGAACTCTGCGCTGTCACACAGGGAGAGCAGGTGGATGTTGAGAGCATTGAAAACCGTGAGGAGATGACCAAGCCCCCTGCTTCCTACACCGAAGCAACGCTGCTCTCCGCTATGGAGAATGCTGGTAAACTTATTGAGGATGAAGAACTCTCATCCGCTATGAAAGAGCGCGGTCTGGGTACTCCTGCGACACGAGCCTCCATCATTGAGGGTCTTATCACGCAAGAATATATCGCGCGCGATGGCAAGGACCTCATCTCCACACGTCGTGGCATGGACCTCATTGAGCTGATGCGTAGCATCGGTCTGAGCACGCTCTCCTCACCCGAGCTTACGGGGGACTGGGAGTATCGTCTCAAGCAAATGGAGCAGGGTCGACTGGAGCGCAAGGTCTTCATGAAGGATGTACGCGAGTACACCACTGAAATTGTTGATTGCGTGCGCAACTTCATGCAAAACAGCGACAAGGAAGACCTTGAAATTGCCTGTCCTAGCTGCGAGGTTGTCGGCCTTGCTAACCGCATTGACTCCGTCTCCTGCCGCAGCTGCAAGTTCCGCTTGCGCCGCGTGCAATCTGGCCTCGGTCTGAGCGATGAGTTGATGTCTCAGCTCATTACAACGCGTGAGCTCCCCATCATGGAGGGCTTCCGCTCACGCTTTGGCAAGCCCTTCAAGGCTGGTCTTCGTATCGTGCAAGGCCCTCGCGTTTGGAAGGCTGAGTTCTACTTTGAAGACGAGTTGACAGGCAAGCCTGTTGACGCTGACGCGGTAAGCATCGGCGCCCTGACTGTCAAAGATCAGGGAGAGATGGAGGCCTTTGAGACGGAGAAGCAGTGGACTATCCCAGAGTTTGTTCGTGAGGGCAGCACACGCAAGGGCTTCACCCTAGCGCGCCTCATCCTTGGCAAGGCCATTGAGATGAGCAATCTTGAGCACATTATCCGCGATGGTAAGAGCGAGCTCATCACAGGCTTTGTCTCCCAGCGCACACGCCGCGCTTTTGACGCCTTTCTCGTACTTGACCCAGCTAAGGGCAACGTTAGCTTTGAGTTCCCCCCACGTGAGCCGCGCGGCAAGGATGGCGCTAAGTCGAGCGCCTCAAGCCGCTTCACCAAGGCAGATGCCGCCGCTGTTGATCTCACTAGCGCCATCAAGCATGGAGTACTTGTCATCAAGGGCAAGGGCGAGCATGAGCTGCTGGAGTCTGAGCAGGCTTGGCACGTGCCTAGCCTCATCTACGGGAAGAACCGCAAGCCCCTCGCCATCCCCAAGGAGATGTGTGAAGTCCAGCTCGCAGCTCCCACGGTACAGCGACTGCTCAGCAAGGGCAAGAGCGAGCTCATCAAGGAGTTTGTAAGCCGCAAGACGGGGAAGAACTTTGAGGCCTTCTTGACCTTTAGCTCCTCCAACGGCAAGGTTGGCTATGAGTTCCCTGAGCGAGAATAAGTCGAATTGGATCAATGCTACGCGCTCTTTTAGCTCGCACAGACCGCTTTACCCTCGGTCTTCTGTTAGCCGCAATACTCGGATTCTCTCTCCCATGTTATGGGGGAGGGGTCGTGTATTTTAGCAGCTTGATGTATCTTGCCATCGTGCTGCTCTTTTTCCTCTACGGGGCAAAGATATCACGCAAGACGCTCATCGATGGGATGCTGCACTGGCGCCTACAAAGCCTCGTTGCCGCCTTCACCTACCTCGTTTTCCCGCTGCTCTTTCTGCTGCTACGCCCCCTGTTGCAGCCCCTGATGGGTGAGCAGCTCTACATTGGCATGCTCTATCTCTCCTGCCTCCCCTCGACCGTGCAGAGCAGCGTCGCCTTCACCTCGGTGGCTGGGGGTAATGTGCCAGCTGCCATCTGCAGCGCCTCTTTCTCTAGCCTACTAGGGATCTTTATGACGCCCCTGTTGGTGAGCCTTCTTCTCAGCCAGAGCAGCGATGGATCAATGTTCGATCTCTCCGCCATCAAGAAGATTATCGTACTTATCCTCTTCCCCTTCTTTGTTGGGCATATCCTGCGCCCCTACCTCAAAGGCTGGGTTGAGCGCCACAAGAAGCTCATCAGTTGGAATGATCAATCCACCGTCTGGCTCACCGTCTATACCTCCTTTTCCGCTGCTACCTGCGCGGGATTCTGGGCCTTGCTTGAGCCCATCACACTCGTTGGTGTGGTGGTAGCCTGTGCTATTTGCGTTAGCCTGCTCCTCACAATGAGCTACTACCTGAGCCGCTGGCTAAGATTCTCACGAGAAGATTGTATCACTATTGCCTTTTGCGGGTCAAAGAAGAGCCTCGCACTGGGGGCACCTATGATGATCGCGATCTTTGGCTATATTGATCAAAACCTCCTCCTCCCCTTACTCGTCTTTCACCAAGTACAACTCCTAATCTGCTCAGGTCTCGCAAGACGCTGGCGCAGTGCAAGCAACACCTAATACGATGAATTTTGCATTCTTTGGACCCTCGCATATCGCGGCTCTCTCAATCACATTCATCAGCATCATCCTACTGTTGCTCTACGCTCGGCGCCAAGACGCCGCTGGTCGCAAGCGCATCGCGCGCTTCATCGCCCTACTGCTCGCCCTGCAGATGCTTATCGAGTATAGCAGCCGCTTCCTGCTCGATGAGATAGGCTATCCCAGCGAGTGGTCGGAGAATCTGCCGCTCGCCTTTTGCGGCGTGATGAGCATTATCTCTATTATCGCGCTGTGTTGGCAGACTCGCTGGGCCTGCATTGTCACCTACTTTGGAGTATTCACCTGCTGTATCCAGGCACTACTCACCCCTGCGCTCAAGTCTGACTTCCCTAGCCGCATCTACTGGAACTTCTTTATATCACATGGTTTATTGATGGTTGCTGGTGTCAGTGTCCCCCTCCTACTGGGCTGGCGCGCAGGTGGCTGGGATGACCTCAAGGCCGTGTTGATGATGGACCTCTACCTCATCTGCATCTACGCTATCAACACATGGTTGGGGAGCAACTACGGCTTTACCCAAGAGGCGCCTGCTGGCTCTGTACTTACCCTACTTGGCCCTGCCCCTTGGTACTACCTTTGGCTGCAACTGCCAGCATGGGGCATCTTTCGTTTCCTCTATCTCTTTGTCTACGACAAGCGGAGTGATCAGCCAAAATTAGTCTGATGAAGTCCCAAAAAAATCGCCCTTTCTCGCAGGAGAAAGGGCGGTTTTTGTAGAGGATATCTGACAGCTTTAGAGAGCCTCCTTGATGGCCTTGACCCAAGCGGCAATGCGCTCGTCAGTCTTCTCAGGCTCATTCTCCTCATCAATTGCGAGACCGACAAACTTGCCGTCAATCACCGACTCAGATTCATCATACTCGTAGTCGGATGCGTCTACGGCATTGCCAATCAAGGTAGCACCAGCAGCTGTTGCCGCATTGGCAATAGCGCTCATCGCGTTGCAGAAGGTGTCCGCATAGCTCGAGGAATCACCCGTGCCAAAGATGGCAACCTTCTTGCCAGCGAGCGCATCACCTTGGATATTTTCAATGATATCTTCCCAGTCGCTCTGGAGATCGCCGCAGCCCCATGTGGAGGAGCCCAAGAGAAGCACATCATAGTCAGCCATGTCTTCAATCGAGGCCTCGGAGACGTTTTTTACATCATCCTCAGAGATGCCGAGAGCCTCGGCCAAGCTGTTGGCGAGCTCTTCTGTGTTGCCCATTGTTGAGCCGAAGAAAATTGCAATTTTACTCATTGTTCTAATTGTTTTATTGTTGAATTGGCAAAATGAAGTCCTGCCGCTGTTAGTCTAGTATAACTTTGGCGTTCTTGTCAAGTGTCATCATATAAAATATGAGAAATTAGCTCTTAGAGCTCAGAGATAACGCAGCGCAGGATGGCGAGACCCTCACGCAGGGTCTCATCGCTGATCGTGAGGGCAGGGATGATGCGTAGCGTATCAGGGCCAGCAGGGCAGCAGAGCAGCCCTGCCTCGCGGCAGAGGTTGTTGAGATAGACTGAGGGCAGGCTACCAGCAGGTAGCTCAAAGCTCGCAGGCTTGAGCGCAACACCCAGCAGCAGCCCCTCACCACGTATACCTTGAATAGGCAGCAACTGCCAGCTCATAATTTCCTGCTTGATACGCTCGCTAATCACAGCTGCGCGTGCAGGGAGATTCTGACTGACAATCTGCTCAATCACCGCCAGCGCAGCAGCGCAGGCGAGAGGATTACCACCAAAGGTGGAGCCATGAGAGCCAGCATCCATGATAGAGTAGAGAGGATTGCCAGCCTCGTCAGTGGCGCGATCACCAATCCAGAAGCAGCCAATGGGGAAGCCACCACCCAGTCCCTTAGCGCAGGAAATGAGGTCAGGCTTGATCTCAGGCGCGATGGACTGCCAGCCCATCATCGTGCCACAGCGGCCAAAGCCACACTGCACCTCATCAATCATGAGCAGCAAATCATGCTCGCGGCAGAGCTCAGCTGCCGCACGTAAAAACTCAGGAGTAGCCGCGTAGACACCGCCTTCACCCTGTACAGGCTCCAGCAAGATACCGCAGGTCTTCTCCGTGATTGAGGAGCGCAGGCTCTCAATATTATTATAAATAGCATAGCGGAAGCCCTCGAGCAGGGGACTAAACTCCTGTTGAATCTTCTCCTGCCCCGTGGCTGCCATCGCGCCTAGCGTGCGGCCGTGGAAGCTCTGCTTAAAGCTAATAACCTCATAGCGAGGCTGGCCATTGCTCATCGGGCGGCGGTGACCAAATCGGCGAGCCGTCTTAATGATACCATCATTGGATTCTGCACCCGAGTTAGAGAAAAAGACCTTGCCGGGCAAAGCGATGACATCCTCAACGATACGCTTGGCGAGCAGCTCTTGCTGCTCAATACCGTAGAGGTTGGAGCAGTGCATCAGTGTGCCTGCTTGTCGCGAGATAGCCTCTACCTGAGCAGGGTGGCAGTGACCGAGGCTACAGGTAGCAATACCTGCGCAAAAGTCGACATAAACTTTGCCCTCTGTATCATAGAGGTAAGAACCCTCGCCCTTAGCCATCGTGATGGGGGCGCGTGCATATGTGGGAAGTACAAAACTCATAAGAGGGCTAATGTACTCTCAGCAGAAGCAGCTGTCAATACTTTTAGATACAGAAAGCCCATATCTGTAGAAATCTGATATAGGATAAACTTAGCAACGAAAGCACTTGGCTTTGCGGCTTCGTTTTGTTAGGATGAGGAAATATTAGAACATGAACTCATCAACTCGCATTTACGCGCACACTTTGCCCGAGCATGGGGAGGAGGCCTGGGAGCTACTCTATGGAGATACTGGTCACGCAAAGCGCGTCGCAGAGCTCTGCTCACAATTCACCTCGGTGCTCACGCCTCAAAACACGGAGATATTAGCTCAATTAGGCTATATCCTCGGCGCCTATCATGATATGGGCAAGGCGGGCGCTGGCTTTCAGAATTATATCAAGAAGTCAGCCGCTGGATTAGCGGCACAATCTGTCGATCACAAGAGCGCTGCTGCCAAGTGGGCGGCTGCGCAGAAATCTCCATGGGATAGCATCTTGCCCTATGTCTTTGATGGGCACCACTCGGGGCTGCCTTATGGTGTTAGATTATGGGACAAGCTAGATTATTATCAATTGGATGATGCGCTGCTGCAGGTGATGCCTGATGAGATAGGTGACTTGGAATTGGGGCTAGCGCCTGCTATAATGAATGGCTGCAAGAGTCAGGCTGAGTATGTCTTTGCCTTGAGCTTTTTTGTGCGAATGCTCCACTCCTGCCTCATTGATGCAGACTGGCTGGCTACAGAGCAATTCATGGAATCAGACAGGGCTGATGCACGGGCTCAAAAGCCCTATGATTCGATAGGCACGCTCTCCGCTCGCCTTGAGTTGGCAATCGCCAAGAAAGTGCAGGGGGCAACTGGGCTCATCAATGAGCTGCGATCAGAGATTCACACAGCTTCTTACGCCGCCGCCGCGAGACCCGCGGGCGTCTATCGCTTGAATGTCCCCACCGGGGGAGGTAAGACACTCTCATCACTGAGCTTTGCCTTGCGTCATGCTCAACAACATGGGCTGCAGCGCGTGATCTATGTGATACCATACACGAGTATCATTGAGCAGACGGTTAGCGAGTTTCGCAAGATACTGGGAGAAGATCAGGTGTTAGAGCACCATAGCAATCTCTCGGAGCTCTCAGACACTGATATAAATCGATTTGCTTCGGAGAATTGGGATGCTCCGCTCATTGTCACGACCAATGTGCAGTTCTTCGAGTCCCTCTTCTCTCATCGCAACAAATCTGCGCGCAAGCTGCATAACATAGCGCGCAGCGTCATCATCTTTGATGAGGTTCAAACGCTGCCATGCGACTTCTTGGCTCCCTGCCTAGCTGCGATGAAAACGCTGCAGCGTGATTATGGGGCAAGCCTTGTCCTCTGTACAGCCACGCAGCCTGCGCTGATGAATCGAGCTGAACACAATTTTGAGATAGGCTGGGATAGCCAGCAGCTTAGTTCATTGCTAGGAGATGAATTAGAGCAACGACTTGCCGCTGAGATGAAGCGCGTTGAGATCGAGCTGCTAGGCACGATCTCAATGCCTGAGCTGACGACACATTTTGCACAAAGCGGACTAGAATCAGCCCTATTTATTGTGAATCTGACACGGCAGGCGCAGGACTTGTATCAGTCTTTGTCGGATATGTACCCTCAGGAGGCACTCTACCACCTCTCCGCTCGCATGTGCCCAGCACATCGCGCACGCCAGCTAGAGGCGCTGCGCGCACGCTTGGCAGCAGGGCTAGCGACGATACTCGTGGCGACGCGCGTCGTTGAGGCTGGCGTGGATATATCCTTCCCCACCGTCTACCGAGATCGCTGTGGTTTGGATTCTCTGGCACAGTCGGCAGGTCGCTGCAATCGGCATGGGGAGCTAGCCTGCGGCTATACCTATGCCTTTAGCGCGGCAGAGCAGGAGTATAAGCTGCCCTTGAGTTTTGTTGATTTATCAGCCGGAGCTATCGCGCTGCGTGATGTGATTGATCTTTATGGTGCGGATGACCTACTCTCAGGAGGCAAGGTAGATGAGTATTTTAAACGCTACTACGCGGCGCATAGCGCGAGTGGGTCCGCGTGGGATAGACATGCGATACTATCCGAGTCTATACCGAGCAGCGTACGCGCGCTAAAGGCTATTAACTACCCTGAGATTGGGGATAAGTTTAAGCTCATCCCAGCGGGACAGCATGCCGTGATGATGCCCTATGGAGAGGATGCTCGCCTTCTCCGCGTGCAATTGCTGCAGCTTCAATCACTTGGGGTGATGCCGAGTAGGTTAATCTATCGTCGAGTAGCACGCTGCAGTGTGAATGTTTATGCGAGTGAGTATGCTCAGCTTCGTCCACGCTGCGAGTGTATCCACAAGGAGGCTGATATCTGGATGCTGTCGCAAGATGGTAGCTACGACGAGTCCATCGGGCTGATGCGAGAGGTGGATGATATGAACTACATCTTCTAACATGTGATTAATATGCGCACATCACAATAATAATACTCGCATTCCAATGCGGTTTTGGTAGTATTAACAGTGATCGATGAAATTAATGAACTTATGACTTTTACTTACGGTATCAAACTCCATGTATGGGGAGATTATGCATGCTTCACACGCCCCGAGCTCAAATCGGAGCGCATGAGCTATGAGGTAATCACACCCTCCGCGGCACGCGGTATTCTCTCGGCAATCTATTGGAAGCCAGAGTTCAACTGGGTGGTAGATCGTGTCCACGTGCTCGCCCCTATTAACTTTACTCAGGTGAGACGCAATGAGCTAGGTAGCAAAATAGTTGCCCCCTCAAAGGCTGTGATGACAGGAGATAAGCAGGCTAAACTTGGCATCTTTATTGAGGAAGAACGACAGCAGCGTGCCTCAACCTTGCTCTGCAATGTATCCTACGTGATCGAGGCCCATGTGGAGCTCGCCGCTCAGGAGTCTGGGGCAAACTCTGTCGCAAAGCATCTGGAGATGTTCAAGCGTCGAGCCCGCAAGGGGCAGTGCTTTCACAGCCCCTGCCTTGGTACGCGTGAGTTGATGGCCATGTTTGACTTGATCGAGGATGAGGCCTCAATGCCAGCCTCTCGCCTCCCCGATAATCAACGTAACCGAGGCTTGGGTCTCATGCTCCATGACATGCTCTATCATGACTGCGCCCCCAAGACAAAGGGAGCCATCGAGATTGTCGACCATGAGAAAAGCAGCGCTGATAAACGCTGCTACAAGAAGGTTGTTGCCACGCCACAGTTCTTTATGGCGGAGCTTGTTGATGGCGTGATGAGCGTCCCCCCCTTAAACCAAAGCCTGAGTTGAATGATGATGTTAGCAGAATTAAACAAGCTCTACAAGAGGCTGATAGATGCAGGTGAGCCATTGGCCACAAAAGGGCGTAGCTTGCAAAAAATAAGCTTTTGCATCGTGATCAATGAAAAGGGAGAACTCGTCGGGATTGATAGCGTGCTCCAAGAGAAGCTGACCCCAAAAAAAGATAAAAAGGGGGTCGTATCCTATAGCTCAACGATGATTTCCGGTAGCTGTATGATGCTGGGTAGCGCAAAACCATCAGGCGCAGGTATCAACCCCTGCTTCTTATGGGATAATGCTGCCTATCTACTCGGTTATGTTGACCCGACAAGTCCAGAGAAAGACAAGGCACGCGCAAAGCGAGCCTTTGAGGAGAGCCGGCGCAAGCATCTCTCTGTTGAGTCGCAGGTGAACCACCCTGACTTTTCCGCCGTCTGCCGCTTCCTTGAGTCTTGGAGTCCTGATGAGGCTGATGCGACGCTAGGAGATAAGATTGATTTGCTGGGGAGCAATGGCGTATTTCGCATCCAGAGCTCTATTCATGACTTTATTCATCAGTTGCCCCAGATTCAGACCCTTTGGGATAGTACCTTAGCAGAAAGCTGGGCAGGCCCCAAAAAAGCCCAAGCAGAGCATGGCACCTGTCTTGTAACAGGGCAAAAAGGTCCTTTAGCGATCTTGCATGACCCCGCCATCAAGGGGGTTATTGGAGCTCAGAGCTCGGGCGCAAAGCTAGTCTCCTACAACTGCTCATCCTTTACATCCTACGCAAAGGAGCAGGGAACCAATGCACCTGTCTCGGAAGAAGCCGCCTTTGGCTATTGTAATGTGCTCAATTACCTTTTGAACCGCAAATTGAGCCGCCAGCGGCTAGGGGATACCACCATGGTCTTTTGGACAGATGCCCCCCAAGCCCTCGAGTCCTCGTATCTAAGCGGTTTTGCCGCGCTAGCTATAGACCCAGAGGACGATGGATCAATCCAAGAGCTTGATGCAGTGGATGAAAACCTTACGCGCAGAGTCAAAGAATCACTGGAAAAACTCGCGTCAGGATTGCCCGTGCAGAGTCTAGTGTCGGATAGCGAGACGCGCTTCTTTATCCTTGGATTGGCACCCAATGCATCACGTCTCTCTATACGGTTTTATGAGGAGTCGCGCCTAACGGATTTCTTGGAGAATGTCCAGCGACACTACCTCGATATGCAGTTGCAGCCGCGATCCGCGAAGTTCAACGATCCAAAAATGATTAGTCCCTTCATGATTCTGCGCCAGACCGTGCGAGACGTCAAGGAGATGCCCTCGATGTATGGCTCAGCCCTGCTGCGCTCCATCCTGCTGGGTCGACCTTATCCAGACGTGATAGCTCAGGCAATCATCCGTCGCATCAAAACAGATTTTAATATCAACTACAAGCGCGTAGCCTTTCTCAAGGCTTGGCTTATCCGTCGCCCAAGTGGCAATACAAATAACAATACAATTAGCATCATGCTTGATAAAACAAATACGAACACTGGCTATGTGCTCGGTCGGCTCTTTGCCACCCTGCTCAAGACACAGGAGGACGCTCTCCCCAATCTCAACCGCACAATACGAGAGAGCTGCTTCTCAGGCGCATCAAGCTCACCGCGTAGCGTCTTCCCCCGCATTATGAAAACCTATGCCCATCACCTCAAAAAAATTGAGAACAGGGGCCGAGTCATCACACGTGAGAAACTCATGGCTGAGATATGCGCCATGATCGACAACTTCCCCCCTCATCTTAACCTTGAGCAGCAAGGCATGTTCTCCATTGGCTTTTACCACCAAATGCAGGACTTTTATATCCCGAAAGAAGATAAAATGGAAAAACCACAAATCTAACTTAAGCAAACAATCAAAAAAATATAACCATACAATAGAACCATACAGATATGAACAAAATCGACTTTATCCTCCTCTTTGACGCCATGGACGCCAACCCCAATGGCGACCCCGATACTGGCAACATGCCCCGCATTGATGCAGAGACCAACATAGGTCTGGTGACCGATGTCTGCCTCAAGCGCAAGATTCGCAACTTTGTGAGCCTCGTCAAGCCTGATGAGCCTGGCTATGAAATTTATGTGAAAGAAAAGGCTATCCTCAATAATCAACACGAGCGTGCCTATAAGGCCAATGGCCTAGATCCGAAGAAAGCCCAAGTAGATAAAGTGCGTAGCTGGATGTGTGAGAACTTCTTTGACATCCGCAGCTTTGGCGCCGTGATGACCACAGGAGTTAACTGTGGTCAGGTGCGTGGCCCTATACAGCTCTCCTTTGCTCGATCAATTAGTCCTGTGACTCAAATGGAATACACCCTCACTCGCTGCGCTGTAACGACCGAAAAGGAAGCAGCAAAGCAAGAGGGCGATAATCGTACGATGGGCCGTAAGTTTACCGTCCCCTATGGTCTCTATATGGCAAAGGGCACGATTAACCCCTTCCTAGCAGAGCAGACGGGCTTTGGCGAGGCGGATTTGGAGCTGCTTAAGGCCGCACTGATCAATCTCTTTGAGTTTGATGCATCGGCCGCGCGCCCAGCAGGCTCAGTTGTCATGAGGCGCATTATCTTCTTCCATCACGACAGCCAGCTTGGTAATGCCCCAGCACATAAGCTCTATGATGCACTGAGCATCACCCTCAAGCCAGATGTGGTTTTCCCTCGCTCCATCGCTGACTACGATATTAGCCTGAGTGCTGAGTTGCCAGCTGGAATCCGCGTTGAGGAGCTCCTCGACTAAGAACCACGCCTGCCATCATGATGGATGAGGACTATATACCACTCTCCGCGCTGCAGCACGCCATGTTCTGCCCGCGGCAGTGTGCCCTCATTCACCGTGATGCGCTCTGGCGCGAGAATGCCCTGACAACTATGGGCAAGCTTGAGCACCAACGTGTGGATGAGGGGCGAGATAGCCGCTGTGGCGATAGGCTCACAGCGCGCTCAATACGCCTCGTTAGCCATCGCTTGCTGATACATGGCCTATCTGATGTTGTGGAGTACCAATACGCCCCTAATTCTGAGCGGATCGAGTCCATCTATCCCATCGAGTATAAGCATGGGCAGGAGAAGCTGCACCAAGCCGATGCCGTGCAACTCTGTGCCCAAGTACTTTGCCTTGAGGAGATGTATGGACTCGATATCAAGCAGGCCTATCTCTTTTACCAGAGTACAAGACGGCGGCTTGAGGTTGTGATGGATGATAGCTTGCGCCGACTCACCGAGGATTGTATCAACAAAACGCGTGCACTACTCAGCTCACCCAAGCTACCAGCAGCGCAGCGCCAAAGCAGCTGTGAGGCCTGCTCTCTAGAGAGCGACTGCCTACCTCTCAAATCGACAAAAGCAGCCTCTGAATATAACCTAAGAGCATTTTCGCTTAGCGATAACTAAGATTTTATAACCGATGATACGATGAAGAAACACCTCAATACCCTCTATCTTACACGAGAGGAGAGCTATCTGAGCCTAGATGGCGAGACGGTGAGTATACGTGTGCAAAAGGAGAAAGCCGTACGTATCCCCCTGCACAATCTAGAGGCCATCATGTGCTTTGCGTGGGATTGCATGGCCACACCTCAGCTGATGGCAAAATGTGCAGAGAAGGGCATATGCCTGAGTTTTTGCAATCCCAATGGGCGCTTGCTCTGTCGCATCACAGGCTTTAGCCATGGTAATGTGCTGCTGCGCCGCCAGCAGTACCGCCTAGCAGACGATGCCGCTGGTGCATTGAGTGTCGCTAGAAATATGGTTGCGGCCAAGATACTCAACTCCCGCACTCTCTTGCAGCGTGCTGTCCGTGACAACGCCCAGCTTGCAGGGCCTCTGCAAAGACCAATCATGCACATGGCAGCAGCCGTACACGATGCGAGGCGGGCCCAGGATGCGGCCTCACTTCTAGGGGTGGAGGGTCATGCAGCCGAGCTGTACTTCTCCGCATTCTCTCATCTCAGCACTAATCCTGAGATGCGTTTTGTAAAGCGCTCGCGTCGACCACCGAAAGACGCAATCAATGCACTGCTCTCATTTGTCTATGCAATTTTGGCTCAGGATTGTCGATCAGCCGCTGAGGCCTGCGGGCTGGATGCCGCAGTAGGGATGTATCATAAAGACCGCCCGGGTAGAGCCAGCTTAGCTCTAGATTTGATGGAGGAGTTGCGATCTCCTTTGGGGGATAGGATGGTGCTTAGTTTGGTAAATAGGAGGCAAATTAAACTCTCAGACTTTGATGTCGATGCGGCTGGGGCCTATTCACTCAAGGATGGCGCCAGACGTGAGCTATTGAAGTCATGGCAAGAGCGTAAGCAGCGCGAGATTCATCACCCATTTTTGCAGGATAAAATAACAATAGGCATGATAGCCCACATTCAAGCAAGACTGCTTGCGCAGCACATACGAGGAGCGCTAGATGAGTATCCTCCCATGATTTGGAAATAAGCTAGAGATGGGAATCAAAAGATGCTATATTTAATCAGCTACGATGTGTCAACACAGAGCAAGAAGGGTGCAGCTCGCCTGCGGCGCATCGCTAAGTTATGTGAGGATTACGGTGTGCGAGTGCAGAACTCAGTCTTTGAATGTGAGATGAGTTATGATATCTATCTAGTGATGCGAGATAAGCTCAGTGAGCTCATGGAGCCCAAGGAGGATAGTTTGCGTATTTACCCGATGGGCAAAGGAGGACGCAAGCGCGTGATTCATCTTGGGCTAGATCGCTCAATAGATATGGATGCCCCGTTGTTATTTTAGTTTTTTTCGCTTCAGCGCGAAAGGGTAGCTGTGCCGAATTTGCGGGGAGATTCGCGGAGGGTTGCATCTTGCTTACCATATGTAGTTTGATAGATCCTGATAAATAATAGAAGCCTGTAGTTCCGATAGGAATTATGAGCTTCGCGGATTCAATGTGACTTGATGTTGACTATCTATTGTGTTACTATATGGCTGTCGCCCCTTAACAGGGGCGTGAATTGAAACCGTCATAGTGACTGACATGTCTAGCATGCGCAGCGTCGCCCCTTAACAGGGGCGTGAATTGAAACGCATCTCACGCGTCAAAGTCACCGACCTTGAGGGGTCGCCCCTTAACAGGGGCGTGAATTGAAACGGCGGCGGATGGGCTTTGGCGCAGCTGCCAAGCTGTCGCCCCTTAACAGGGGCGTGAATTGAAACGACAGCGGCCGCCCCCGAAAACGTTTGGCCTTGTCGCCCCTTAACAGGGGCGTGAATTGAAACGAGATGACCGCGGGATAGTATCCCGCGCTGATAAGTCGCCCCTTAACAGGGGCGTGAATTGAAACATGAAGCTCCTTGAGAACGTCATCAATAGCTATTGTCGCCCCTTAACAGGGGCGTGAATTGAAACGAGGGTGACGATGCTGTTGCCGCCAAGTTTGCGGGTCGCCCCTTAACAGGGGCGTGAATTGAAACGTCTCGCGTCTCTAGCGGTGCGCTGCGTCTCAAGGTCGCCCCTTAACAGGGGCGTGAATTGAAACCGCGCCCGCAAGTTTGAGACCCTCTTCGGAAGAGGTCGCCCCTTAACAGGGGCGTGAATTGAAACTCCGCTCGGTGCCCACCAGCTAGCGCGGACACGGGTCGCCCCTTAACAGGGGCGTGAATTGAAACCCGAAAGCTCTGACTCGCCTCAGCATAAGCTTGGTCGCCCCTTAACAGGGGCGTGAATTGAAACCCATTTTTTACAATGTCGATGCTAGGGGCGTTGGTCGCCCCTTAACAGGGGCGTGAATTGAAACAGCGTCGATGGGAAAACACGCTAGAAAACATTTAGTCGCCCCTTAACAGGGGCGTGAATTGAAACATCTCCACCGCCACCGCCACCGCCACCGCCAGAACCGCCAGTCGCCCCTTAACAGGGGCGTGAATTGAAACGCGGAGCGCAGCCGCTGCGGCCGCTGGTCGCGTGGTCGCCCCTTAACAGGGGCGTGAATTGAAACGGCGGCGGAAGTAACGAGGCTGCTGGCGGTGCTGGTCGCCCCTTAACAGGGGCGTGAATTGAAACGTTACTCATCAATTAGTTTTTTGTTGGCTGCTTGTCGCCCCTTAACAGGGGCGTGAATTGAAACGGCGGCGGAAGTAACGAGGCTGCTGGCGGTGCTGGTCGCCCCTTAACAGGGGCGTGAATTGAAACGTTACTCATCAATTAGTTTTTTGTTGGCTGCTTGTCGCCCCTTAACAGGGGCGTGAATTGAAACCGCCGCCTGCTGCCGATGTGGGCGGCATGGGTGGTCGCCCCTTAACAGGGGCGTGAATTGAAACCCGCCTCCTCTGCGGGGCGCCATATTGTTTTATGTCGCCCCTTAACAGGGGCGTGAATTGAAACAGCTTCCCTCACATCGATGCGCGCGATACGCTGGTCGCCCCTTAACAGGGGCGTGAATTGAAACTCTGCCAACCAACCAGGGACGGGCAAGACCCTGGTCGCCCCTTAACAGGGGCGTGAATTGAAACTTGCGCGAGCACTTGAAGAAATTGTTGCCGAATGTCGCCCCTTAACAGGGGCGTGAATTGAAACGCGCTGGGGAGGTTGAGGGGCAGTGGCGCATGCGGTCGCCCCTTAACAGGGGCGTGAATTGAAACGTCAGGGTTGTAGAAGACGCTAAAGGAAGAACCGGTCGCCCCTTAACAGGGGCGTGAATTGAAACTCGGGCACCCCCTCAAAAAGAGCTGTTAGCTCATGTCGCCCCTTAACAGGGGCGTGAATTGAAACACGCATCCTGCCGCGGGAAGATTGATAGCTATGGTCGCCCCTTAACAGGGGCGTGAATTGAAACTCTCAATTCGCGGATGTCCATTTTACGCATGCCCGTCGCCCCTTAACAGGGGCGTGAATTGAAACTACGGATTTTTCGGGGGAGGCTGTGATTAACGAGTCGCCCCTTAACAGGGGCGTGAATTGAAACATAGGGACTGGGGGAGCCGTTTTTTTGCTCAAGGTCGCCCCTTAACAGGGGCGTGAATTGAAACACCGTTACCGAGGCGGCCCCCTAAGGCTTTGTAGTCGCCCCTTAACGGGGGCGTGAATTGAAACTGGCAGTGGCTCGCCCTCATGAGCAGCTACGTAGTCGCCCCTTAACGGGTGCGTGAATTGAAACTTGTGGTAGCCGCTAATCACCTGCATATCTGCCGGTCGACCCTTAACAGGAATGCCAATCGTGGCTGCTACCGATAGAGCAAATCTCTCTGCCAGAAGAATCTGCAGACCTCGTGGCTTGAGCTCTACCCAAATGCTCTTGATGCGCGCGGCTCAGGTCAAATCTAGGCATGCCTATCTATATTGTATTGCTGATTAAGCGATGTGTTTTTATCATTAAGAAATGGTGGATATCGTAGGGCGAACGTGAAGTGATGGAACTTGTAAGATCTTGATTTTTAGGCTTGACGGGAGGGTTTTACTTGTGATTTAATGGTGCTTAATGAAGCTGACTGCCCTCCTCTCAACCCGCACCAATACTTTTTCTTTTTTGGCTGGACTCCTTATTTCTGGATTTATCAGCCAGACTCCAGCCCTAGCCACCAGCACCTCTTCTGCCTATGATTTAGGTAATGTGATGTTTGTTGGCGATTCCATCACTCATGGGGGCTCGAATACTAGTTTTTCTGGACTTCAATCATCTTACCGTTGGCATCTGCACAAGACGCTAGCTGATAACGGACTTTTGTATAACTCTGTCGGTCCAATGACAGGGAATTGGAATACAGGCGATGGCACTATTGACCGCGACCAAGCCATCAAACCCGGCACTGTTTACGGCGGCTCCACATATACTAACATTCACGCCTCCGAATCCGGCGCGCGCGCAGACAGTATTAACGGGGACTCTGTGCACAATAAATTTGGCTACAGTGATATAAAAAACTGGCTTGGGCAGGACGATATCAAGAACAATGGTGAAGCCTACACAGGCACAGGTGAGAATGGTAGCGTGGGCTCCGTTTTTGAGGGCGCTGAAGCACCTTCTCAATTTTTCCTGATGATTGGCACCAACGATGGCGTTCGCAATAATGAAGCTGAAGGTGTTACGTTACTTAACGATGTTCAAGGAATTGTTGGAACAATGCTAACATCAAACGCTAATGCCGCCATCACTCTGATGTCTGTTCCTGTCAGCCTTAATGCAGCCGGTTCTCAGTACGTCCAGACCTACAACGCAAACCTCAAGTCATGGGTTGCTGAGCACAATGCGAACAACGGCAGCGCCACGGACATTGTCTACGTGGATATCAACCGTGGAATGCGTGATGTAAAGAGCAACTCTTGGGTCGGTCATCGTGACCTTTTCCGCGATGCTCTGCACCCAAGTGATCAAGGCAGTATCGTCATGGCAGCCACTCTTGCTAAGGCAAATGGCTGGGCTGGCCGTACCGCAGGTCAAAATCGCAAGGGTAGCGGCGACTTGCAAGTCAATTTCCACAGTTCAACAACTCCCGGAGTTCCTATCATTACGAGCCAAGGGCTTATTGATGCAGGATTTAGTCTCTCATCGGGCGTGACCGTTGTCAACAACGCGATCACCCTTAGCCACGGGGATGTCCTCACCTACCAATGGGGTGATACGACCAATCTGCTTGATGGCTTTACTGTCGACTTCTCCCTCGATATGGGAAATGGCGCCACAGATGGATGGAGTAATGATTATTTCTCTCTGAGTGTTGGTGATGCAGGTGTTCAAGGTCAGCTTACAATCAATGAATCCTACATCATGTGGGATGGTAAAGTTCTCTTCTCTGAGGATGTCTCCACCATTGACGACGTCTTCCGCCTCAGCTACATTAGCGGAGAGAATGCAAACGGTCTTGAGAGTGGCTTCTACCTCTGGATGGGCGACATGCTCATTGGCGAGGCATTGCAAGGCACATCTGGCAGCCTCGAAGGCGTGGAGTTCTCCTTTAGTGGTAACTCCAGCTCGACACTCACCGACATTGCTGTGGATGGCACACAGTCCTATGCCCCCTCAACCGACGGACTGACCAATATCGATGGCGCCTACAAGGCTAATCCCGATGCTATTCCCGCGGGGCCTAGCTTTGGTGAAAACGGTACTGTTCTCTGGAAGACAGAGGGCTTTGCCTCAATTGCGGCTGGCGTCAATGTGTCAACTGACGGAGTCAATCTGATTTCCTTGGCCACACCTGTAGCTGGCGCAGAGGGAAGCGCCGTCTCTATCACCGTGACCGAGACGAACTTTACATCAACATACCAGCGAGGCTATGCGAACATTGGCAATCACACCGGTGATATCTGGATTGATTTTAAAGCTGCCAACGCCAAGAGCTGGTGGGGCGGTCAAGGCCCCACGGGCACTCTTAGTGGCGACCTCTTTATGCGCTTTAGCGGCGAGGGAGTCAGCGATAATGCAGGCGCTGTTGTGGGCACGATGGGTGGCACTATTGACGGCGACGCCTACATCGAGTTCTCCGCTGCGAACTTCATCTACAATGGACACCTCTCATCTTCTACCTCTCCATGTATCGTAGGGTCATGGAATGGTAATATCACTGGTAGCCTCAGCATGGTCTTCAATGCTGGTACCTTCACCAAGCTAGTCATTGGCGGTATCTACACGGGGGACAAGACTATCAGCGGTGGGGTCAACATGGATTTCAATGGCGGTATCTTTAACACCGGTGTTTACGGCGGTGGCCTCACGGGCACCATCGGAACTGACTCATCCGCTCTGAGCAATCGAGTGATTGTAGACCTCAATGTGCGAGCTGGAGAATTTAAGGGTAAGCTTTACGCTGGTGGCATTGGTGGTACTATCAAGGGTAGCACCAGTCTGACCATCACAGGCGGCAGCTTCGCAAACGAAGTCTATGCAGGTGGCCAAGGCGGCACCATCACAGGTAACAGCATGATGACAATTAAGGGTCATGAAGCTATCTTCAAAAACGGTGAAAACTGGGTCAACCTCAGCTCCGCTGGTAGTGGTGGTATCATCCAAGGTGATAGTATCATGACTATTGTCGATCTTGGCACATCTGGCCTTGCCAATGGTTTTGATAAGTACCAAGGAACCCTCTCAGGTGGTGATCGCGCTCAAGTGAGCGGCACACGTACACTTGTGCTTAGCAACGTCAATGCGCAAGACTTTGCCCCCACTCTAGTCAACTTTGATAAGCTGGAGCTCCAAGCTCAAAGCAACTTCAAGGTAAATAACGCTACCGACATCAGCTCTATTGATTTGGTTTTCAGCGGTGGTAGTACTCTTAATCTCGGCAGCAACGCCAACCAAGTTCTCGCAGGTAACATCACTGTCGTGGCTGATGATACAATGTTCAATGGTGGCACGATTACCAGCGATACTCAATTTACACTCGCAGGTAATATAACGCTCAACGGTAATACCTTGAATCTTGCGCAAAATGCCATCATCACGGGCTCGCTTGTGATGAACAATGCCGGAGGCAATCTAGTTGTTGCCGCTGGTAAAAGCCTTACTTTCCAAGGTGTCATTGATATGATCGGTGTGAGCGCAGGTAACATCGCCCTCAACCTTGGCTCTAGCGATATCAGCTTTGTTGGGGCGACACTTGACCTCTCAGATATGGCCTCTGGCAGCTATAACTTATTCACTAGTGATATTGATCGAGCTTTCCTCAATCCCGATGGCTCAATTAACAGCGATATGCTCTCGATTATTGGGCGCTCTGGACGTGATAGCATTACTTGGATCCAGAATGGCTTTGGTTTGAGCTTTGAGCTTGCTGTTATCACTGCCGAGCTTGCATGGCAGGGGGGTAATGGCGTCTGGGCCAATATAGGTAGCGCCGAGTGGATTGGTGATGCTGCTGATAATCGTTTCTACGATAATGACAATGTCACATTTGGTGGTGCTGGCATTGCAGGTGGTACGATTTCGCTTGTTGGTGATATTCGCGCAGGCTCCATCCTCGTGCAGGGTGCTGAGAACTTTATCTTCGCCGGAGAGGGCAGCCTTATCGGATCCTCAAGCCTTATCATGAATGGCTCTGGAACACTCAGCCTCAATACCACTAACAGCTATGAAGGCGGTACGCAGCTCAATAGCGGTATCCTCGAACTCAATGCAGCCAATGCAGCAGGCTCAGGCGGCATCTCAATCGCCGATGGCGCCCGCCTCGAACTCAATGCTGCCAATGCAGCAGGCTCAGGCGGCATCCAGCTCGCCGCTGGTGCCCGCCTCCAAATCAACCATGCAAGTGGCTTAGGGACTGCAAAGATTGATAACGCAGGCGGCACGCTTGGCTTTGGTGTTAGTATGGACTTTGATGTTAGCCTCCTTAGCGGTGGCTCTACTGATCTTAACTACGATCTTGCCGCAGGCATCACCGTTAATAGCAGCAATAATAGTACACTCGGATCGCAGAAACTCAACATCACTGGCGGTGCTGGCTCAACGTTTGTGCATGATAGCTTCAACAGCATCACCAGCGCTAACGTCGCCGAAGGTACAACACTTAGATTTACTGGTCATGATGGCTCAACCACACAGCGTAGCCTCACAGGAGGAGGTAACGTAGTATTTGATGTTACGAGAGCTTCTGCAGTCTATTCTCTCTATATTAATGCGAGCGCTTTTAGCGGCAAGATTGTCCAAGCTGGCAACCAAGGCATGGTCATCTTAACAGTAGGTCAGACTGCGAAGAATCGCTTCTCCGTCGAGACCACCAACAATCTAGGTGTTATTTTTGGCACTGGTGGTAATAGCACCGTCTACCTCAGCGGACTCTCAGGCAATGGTTTAATTGATACTAAGTATGCTGATGGTAATCGTAATTTTGATCTTGAACTCGACGGCAATTGCGAATTTGGTGGCACTTTTGGCACGGACCTTCGTACCGGCAAATTGATTGTATCTAGTGGGACAAACAGCGAAGCGGACGGCAAGTATAGCTTTACCATGAGCGGCACTGGCTATAATGCCGATAGGACAGTTGAGACCAGCGGACATCTCATCGTCCAAAAGGCTGATGTTATCATCTCCAATACAGCTGTCTGGAAGGGCCGCATCAGTCTCGACCACAGCGATGCTACCCTCACATACAAAAACCTCAGTGCTGACTATGACCGCAGTGCAACCCAAGGTAGTATTACAGGCATCGGCTCAGTCATCATCGAGAATAGTAACGTTAGCTTCTCCGGCAGCAACAGCTACTCAGGTGGTACAACGATTGAGAGCGGTAGCCTGACAATTAACAATGCCCAAGGCATTGGCAGCGGTGAGCTCACAATCAATGGCGGCAGCGTCAACCTCACAGTAGCTGGCATTGCTAATGACGTTATCTTTAACGCGGGCAGCATTGATGGACTAGAGAACCTCACAGGTAACCTCACGATGAATGGTGGCAACATCACCCTTGATAGCGCAATTGGTGGAGATGCAGGCAGCCTCATTACAATTAACGGAGGTACCCTCAACCTCGGCAGTGGCCTCGCCACCGTAGCCGGCACAGAGAGTGGGCTTTTGGGTAATCGCACTGTCTATGTTAACGGTGACGCTACTTCCTATGGTACGCTCAATCTAAACAATTATAGTGTTAATAATACGATTCACGTATCAGGTTACGGTAAGTTGACCAATGCAGGCAGCTACACGGGCAATGTTAACGTTGAAGCTGGCAGCAGTGTCAATCTCAGCGGTGACTCCTCCGCCTCTGTGGTGTTGGGTCAAGGATCTAGCGTTGAGTTAGAAGGTAACTTCAGTCAAACAGGTGGTAGTATCTCAGGCTCTGGTAGCGTTGATGTCATCAGTGGATCAGAGGTCAAGCTGGATGGCCCCAATAGCTACAGTGGCGGTACCATCATCACTGGTGGTATGAGTGCTGATCAGACGACAACACTCCATGTTGCTAGCGACACCGCTCTCGGCGATGCTAGTGTGGATACCAATAGCGTTACCGCCACAGGTTTTGCCCAAGTTATCGTTGAGGCAAACGTCACTGTTGATAATACAATAAATCTCTCTGAAGGTGCCCTAATCGTCGCCAAAGGAGCCGGTAATGTTGACAATATCACCGTGCGCACAAACGCAGGTAGCGCATCTAGCGCAGTCATCTCGGGCATCTCTAGCAACAAGATTGACAGCGCTGTTGCCAGCAATGCTACAATCACCTTGCGAGGCAGCACAATTGTAAAGAGCTCCTCCGCATCGCTGCTTGCACTGCCAAGTTTAGAAAGCGGTCATTACACGATGACTGATCTCACTCTCGCTAATGGATCCAAGCTCGCTACGCTTGCAGGAACAAGCAACGCCAGCCTCACAGCAACAAATGTTGTCATTGAAGCCTCCGTAGCAGCTGGTACCCTTCTGATCAATCCCAACGCTGGTGACATCGTTATTGATGGAGTCACAGGTAGCCACAGCAATTACAGCATCAGCTCACTTGGTGATGTAGCAACTGTTATCAACGGCTCGTTGACGCTCACGCTCACGCTCACGGCTGCTGAATACACCCAATTCACGACGGATTACAGCAATCTCGGTACCTTAGGAGCAGATCAATTCCTTGCCATTACCGTTGATAGCTTGTCTGATTTGGATATGTGGTACAATGATGTTGTCATTAATGTCGTTGATGGAAATGGTCAAACGATTACACTTAATCCTCTCGAAGGAACGAAAATGGATGATGGTAGCTATCGCTTCGTCGTCCCAGAGCCTAGCAGCGTCACGCTGAGCCTCCTCGCTCTTGCAGGACTCGCCGCACGCCGCCGTCGCAAACAAGCCTAATAAGCTACAAATCAGCTTTGCACACTAAGTGCTTCAAGAAATTAGTCTTTGAGAAATCAAAGGCTAATTTTTTTGTGTTGAGGTGTGGAGGTTCATCCAGTTTTACTCATAAATTCTTCATGTGCTTCCTTGTAGCGCTGTTTTTCGCTCTTTAGATCGGAGGGCTCAGCGCACCTATGGTTATATCGACGCATACGGTAGACTAAGCTCAATTGGGTTACCTTAGCCTGCATGTAGCTAGTGCTATGCAGAGCACGGTGTCTCCGTACCTGTGTTTTAAGTGATATGCGCCCCACGAGAGCGATGCGATGAGCTTAGGCGATGAAATGGCTTTCTGCTCCACTTCGTCTGTCGTCCCTCACCTTGACGTTTACGGAAGCATTGGCGTAGGCTCTGTGATCTTCTCTCATCGTTGGAAAAGATCGCTGCCTAACACTCAACCATCCGTGACTGCTCGCCTCTGCTGAAGGCATCAGGCTCACGAGCTAGCCACTTTATAGGGGAGGCATATCGTATCAATTACATCTGGATGATACGATGTCTGGGATTTGTATACAAAAAAGCGCAGGGGCCCTGTGGCTCCTGCGCTTTTGTTGTTAAGTTGTTGCTCTTTGATTAGTCTTTCTTGGCGTTTTCGCTGGCAAAGGCTTCTTCTTGGGCTTCGAGTTTTGCGTAGGCGTAGACTTCATCGGGGTCATCACCGTGGAGTTTCTTGTCAATCGTGGTGCCAAAGAGGCGCATGATAAAGACGTAGGCTGGTGGGATGAAGAAGACACCGATACCTGAGGCGATGCTCATGCCGATGACAACAACGATGCCGATGGCGTTACGCGCAAGCGCACCAGAGCCCTCTGCGAGTACGAGTGGTACGCAGCCGAGGATGAAGGCGAATGAGGTCATCAGGATGGGTCGCAGGCGCATGCGCGCAGCGGTGATGGTGGCCTCAAGCAGGTCTTGTCCACGCTCCATTTGCAGGATGGCGAACTCAACAATGAGGATGGCGTTCTTTGCCGCGATACCCACGAGCATGACGAGTCCAATTTGGGCGTAGAGGTTAAGCTCTGTGCCTGTTGCCCAGAGTCCGAGGAAGGCTCCAAGGACGGCGACGGGGATGGTGAGGAAGATCGCGATTGGTACGGTCCATTTCTCATAGAGTGCTGCCATGATGAGGAAGCCGAAGATGGCAGAGAGGGTGAAGATACCACCGAGTCCCATGCCGTCTTGCACTTTTTTCTCCTGCATGCTCATGTCAACGTACTCAATGGCCCATTTGCTGGGGTCCATGTTTTTCTCAAAGGTTTGCTCAATGAGTGACATGACTTGGGCTGTTGATTTACCCTCGGCTGGAGATACACTGATTTTACCTGAGTTGTAGATGTTGTTATGCATTACAAACTCGGTGTCGCGGATATCTTTGATGCTCACGAGTGCGCTGAGGGGCACTGACTCGCTAAGGCTGTTGTTGATATAGAAGTTTGCGATCTGGTCGGTGTTGCTGCGGCTGGCGCCTGCTGCTTGCAGGTAGACGCGCCATTGCTGACCAAATTGAGTGTAGTAGTTGATGAAGCTTGAGCCGTTGAAACATTGGAGCAGGGCGTTTGCTTCGGAGTAGTCTACTCCCTGTGCAAGACATTTGTCAATGTCGATGCTGAGCGATTTTTGAGGTACGGAGGGCAGCATCATGTCGCTGGCCTTGGTGATGATCTCAGGGTGCAGCAGCAGCATTTGCTCAAAGCTTTTTATTTGCTCATAGAGGGCGGCTACACCTTGACCTTCTAAATCTTCGAAGGCGAAGGTGATGTCATTGGACGTGCCTACACCTGGGATAGCTGGGGGGCTTGAGACGAAGCTGATGCCATCTGTGTCAGAGCTGCTCATGAGCGCCTGAATTCTTCCTTGGATGTCGTAAGCTGTGGGGATTTTTCCATTGACTTCATTACGAGCCGCGTAGGGCTTGAGGGAGATGAAGTAGGTGACTGCATTGGTGGTTTGCACACCAATCATGACGTTCATCCCGATGATGGTGGTGACAACGTCAACACCCTCAACTCCGGAGATGGTGCTCTCGAGATTGATTGCTTGCTCGTTGGCGCGCTGCAGGGAGACACCCGGGGTCATGATGAGACCACCGAGTAGGTAGCCTTGGTCCTCGTTGGGCAGGAAGCCACCGGGGACTTTCTGCGCGACGGGGATGATGCTCAGCGTGATTAAGAGCAGGAGACCCATGGAGAGCCACAGCTTGCGGCAGAGTATATCGCAGATGTAGGCATAACCGTCAGCCACAAAGTCATATCCCTTGTTGAAGAGATTGTAGAGGGGGGTGAAAATGGATTTGTGCTCTCCCTTGGGCTGCAGCAGCAGGGCGCAGAGGGCTGGTGATAGGCTCAGGGCGTTGAAGGCTGAGATAATCATGGAGACGGCAATGGTTACAGCAAATTGCTGGAAGAGGGTGCCGGTGATACCTGGGAGGAGGACGGAGGGGAGGAAGACGGCTGCAAGCACGAGGGCAATAGCAATAACGGGTCCACTCACTTCTTTCATCGCCGCGTAGGTGGCTTGACGTGGGTTCATGCCCTCATCAAGATGCGCCTCAACGGCCTCCACTACGACGATAGCATCATCCACCACGAGGCCGATTGCGAGCACCATGCCAAGCAGGCAGATGGTGTTGAGCGAGAAGCCGAGGATGGGGAAGAAACAGAAGGTGGTAATGAGCGATACGGGTACCGCAATGAGGGGGATGATGGTGGCACGCCAGCCCTGAAGGAAGAGGAATACGACGATGGCAACGAGGACTAGGGCCTCGACGAGTGTGTGAAGAATCTCTGTGATGGAGTCACGCACGGGGGTAGTGGTGTCCAGTGAGATGGTGCCACGCATACCCTCGGGCATGTTGCGGCCTTTCTCATCGAGCAGCTTGCGCAGGGCGTCCATGGTGGTGATGGCGTTTGCATCACCACTCTGGTAGACACCAATTGCGGTGGCGGCTCGTCCGAGCACGCGGCTGGAGATGGAGTAGGATTCGGTACCGAGCTCAACCTTGGCGATGTCGCCTAGGCGCACGGCGCGGGTGCCTTCTTGGCGTACGATGATGTCGCTAAATTCGTCGATGGTAGCGAGACGACCTTTGTTGCGGATGGTGAAGGTGAATTCTTGGCCATCGGGCATTGGTTCAGCACCTACAGAACCACCGGGGTTGGTTTTGTTCTGGGCGTTTACTGCGGCGGCGACTTCGGCGACTGAGATGTCTTTTTGAGCCATGGCCTCGGTGTCGAGCCAGATACGTACGGCGTAGCGGCTAGCAAAGACCTGCACGTCACCCACGCCTTTAATGCGCTTGATGGGGTCAACGAGGTTGATGTAGGCGTAGCCTGTAAGGTCGATGCGTGAGAAGAAGTCATTGGGTGAGTCAATGGCATAAATCATCAGGGGGAGACCTGCGCTCTGCTTAATGGTAACACCCATCTGGGCGACAGAGCTGGGCAGCTGGGCTGTGGCCTGCGAGTAGCGCATGTAGGTGAGCTGCTGATCAGTGTTTGGGTCTGTGCCAGGGGCAAAGATGACGTTGATTGTGCAGATGCCGTTGTTGGAGGAGGTGGAGCTCATGTAGTCCATGTTCTCCACACCTGAGATTTGCAGCTCGATGGGGGTAGCCACGGCGTCAGCTACTTCCTGTGCATTAGCACCGGTGTAGTTGGCGGTGAGGCTGATGGTGACTGGCGCGATGTCGGGGTACTGCGAGATGGGTAGACCCTGTAGGCAGATGAGTCCTAATAGGGTGGTGAGGATGGAGATGACGCCAGCGATGATGGGGTGCTTGATAAAGAAGGGTGCCATAATATATTGGGGCTAGTTGTTGTGGGGCTGCTTGAGTTGCTGGGTTATCGAGATTATTTGCTGCTCGGCGTTGTTGTTTTTGCGTTGCGGCTAGGTGCTGCTTCAGCGGTGACAGATGCCTCCGTGGTCTTGGGCTGCGTGTATTGGAAGGGCTTGGCTAAAACCGTGTTGGCGATGTTACCAGCTGCTTTGTTAGCTTGCATGATCATGCCCGCATTGAATCCACCCTCTACAATGATTTGGGATGATGCCAGATCTTTGACTCCATGCTGCTTGAGCACCATGATGAGGGCATCAGGTGATCCGCTTGCACGTGCGATGAGGTCGAGTTCATCCTTGGCTTTGGCTTGCTTGAGGAAGGCGTCGCGCATGTTTTTTGCCTCGTTTTTGGCGACGTAGTAGTCGGCCCAGTTTGCGCGATTATCCAGCGCTGGGGCATCATCGGGCAGCTTTTTGCCAGCTTGCTTTTCCATGATTTCACGGATGCTGCTTGCGCCTGCTTGTTTGATGATGAGTTCTTCCCAGCTCTTGACTTGGTTTTTCTGGAAGATGATTTCTTCGAGGCTTTCTACCTTGTTCATCGCGGTGATACCTGCACCGACCACATCGCGGTTGATGTCGATGATGTGCATGGGCTGGAGGGTTTTTTTGCCATCTGGACCTTCGATCTCAAGGTTAACAAGCTTGCCCTTCGTCACGGGAAGCGCAGCGGGGGCTCCGTTGGGCAGGAGGTACATGATGAAGTCTGTGTTGTTTTGGTTCTGCACGGCTCGCGCTGGGACGATGTAGGCGTCTGGCAGGGAGTTGTTTCTAGTGAGTACACGTACGGGCATGCCTGAGCGCAGGGATCCGTTAGGGTTGTCAACATGACCGACCACGGTGAGTGTACCTGCGGTCTTGCTCACGGCATTGTCGATTGAGACGACGTTGCCAAGCTGGGGGTATGTGCGACCATTTTGCATGAGTAAGCTAAAGGGGATCGCGTTGAGCGATTTCTTGTCTTGCTTCTCACTGAGCTTGGTAAAGCCTCGCAGTGCTACTTTGCCACTGACTTGGAAGTCGATGCGCATGGGGTTTACCGATGAGAGTGAGACGAGGGGCTCTGTGGATGATGGCCCAACGAGGTCACCGACGGAGGGGCTAGCGATGCCTGCACGACCGTCAAAGGGGGCATTGATGTCTGTGTAGGCGAGGTTGATTTTGGCCTCGTTAACGTTAGCTGCCATCTGAGCGATGCTGGCCTTGGCCTGCATGACAGCGGCTGTGTTGGTCAGTACCTCTGTATTGGTGTCGGTGATGGTCTTATCGGAGACGGCACCTGGGCTGCTCTTGTTGAGGTTGATGTAGCGCTCGGCGTCCTGCTGGCTCTTTGCGAGGTTGGCCTTGGCTTGGTCAAGGGATGCATTGGCTACAGCGAGGTTGGCCTCGGCTTTGTCAAGGGATGCTTGGAAGGGGGCGGGGTCGATGGTGAAGAGTATGTCTCCTTTTTTCACCATGCTGCCATCCTTGAAGTTTTTGCTCAGGATGAAGCCGCTGACCTTGGCGCGTAGCTCGGTCTCATCGACACCGCGTACGTTGCCAAACCACTCATCGGTGATTTGGACGTCTTGTTGCTTGAGGCTGGTGACTTTGACGGGCATCTTGGGGAGGCTAGCCTTGGCGTTGGGGTCGAGCTTGGGTACTGTTGAGCGCGCTTCGGCCACTTGTGCGGGGTCGATGATGGGTTTGAAGCTAAAGGGGGCGGTTTCAATGGTGCCCGATTTTGGACGTTCTTGACCCTTCTCTAGGACAAGCTCGGGGATGCGGCTGTTGTTGGCTGAGATTTTGCTGGCAATGAGGCTGTTTGCCTTGTCATTGATGACGGGGACATCGGTGATTTTGTCGTAGCCGCTCCTCTTGAAGCTCTCGCTGAGGGTCTCGTTGTAGCCTGAGATGGCGACGAGTTTTTGTGTTGACTCATATCCGTTGGCTTCCTTGACTTGTATGTCGTAGTTGCCCTTGACGACAACAGGGATGAGGATGGGATGATTGCTCTTGTCAACGATGAGGATGAATTTGCTGCGCAGAGTGCTACGGATAGAGTCCTCGGGGACGAGGATGGCTTTGTATTGGGAGAGTACGCTGCTGACGCGTACTGACATGCCTGCGCGGAGGAGTCCTTCGGGGTTGGGGATGCTACCTACGATGCTGTAGACGCCGTTATTATCTACTTTGCTATCCGCGGCAATGATGCTGCCGGGGAGGTCGTAGGTGCTGCCGTCCTCGAGGATGAGGTTAAACTTGGTTCCTCCTTTGTCTGCTGATCCGGGGCCACCAAACTCAAGGAAGTCTGCGAGCAGAGCATCACCATTGATGGCGAAGTCAACGCGAATGGGGTTGACTGAGGAGATGTTGGCTAGCTCGCTGCTGGAGTTCAAGAGCTCACCTTTGGAGAATTCTGCTGTGCCGACGATGCCGTCAAATGGGGCTCGGATGACGGTGTAATCAAGATTGATTTGAGCTTCGAGTACCGTAGCTTTTGTCTTGCTGATGGTGGCTTTTGCCATTTCGACGCTTGCGGTGGCTGCGATGAGTGTTTGTTTGGCGTCGTCGAGTTCTTTCTCTGAGACGGCGTTGCTCCGGACGAGCTTTTCGTAGCGCTTGACGTCGAGTTGGGCTTGGGCTTGGCTTGCGTTGGAGGAGGTGAGGGATGCTTCTGCGGCAAGGAGGTTAGCCTTGGCTTGATCGAGGGTGGTTTGGAAGAGGTCTGGCTCGATGCGGAAGAGAATGGTGTCTTTCTTGACAAAGGTGCCGTTCATATAGTCCTGCGAGAGCAGGAAGCCCGTGACGCGTGGGCGGATGGTGGTACTCTCAGTACCACGCAGGAAGCCAAACCATTCACCGGAGTCACTCACTTCTTCTTCGATGATGTTGAATGTCTGAATGGCGGGGGCTTTAGCAACGATTTTTTGATTGTCCTGAGAGTCGCAAGAGACGCTGAGGAGGCCGAGGCTGCAACTGCCAAGTGCTATGGTGATGAGGGCTTTACGTTTCATGGTTGATGAGGTGTTATGGGGGATGGGTTAAGATTGTACTCGATGATTAGTGCGTTGGTCAGATAATTCTCGCGCGTATACTGCCAAAGAGTAGCAATTTTGTCAATCCTATTCTTGTTATTGCGCAATATTTAATGATTTTAAACTAATTTAACGTAGTTTGTTAACTGCAAGCTCGCATAGTGAGTATGAGGAGAATGATTCCAACGATGATGGGTATGCTGCCTATAGATGACTCCTGGGGCTGCGGTTGCGGTTTAATCTTGCGTGGCAGAGGTGTAGGTGATGGTGTTGCTGTAGGGTTGCTGCGCGCGGCTTGTTGTTGTGGTTTGGGTGGAGTTGGTATTGAATGCGTCGCTGCAGAGGCTCTTCTTTGCTGGGTGGGCAACTTGTTGCTTATGATGCTCTCTGCAATGGGTGTGGCGGGGTAGAGAGCGATGCTGGGGAGCTCTTGAATGATGGCGTTTTGGTCGGGCAGCGCAGAGAGCGAGTGCTGGCGTGCTGTGAATTCAGCGGCGCGAGCTTCTTGCTCTTTGATCATGAGACCGAGTTTGTAGGTGAGTTGCTCAGACATCGCCTCAAGGGCGGCGTTTTGCTCTGCGAGGGGGTTGGGCTCGTCGTTGTGGTTTGTGGGGCTCATGATTTTGAATGTTGGTGGTGATTATGCTTCGTTGCTCGCTGCGGTGGCTTGTTCTTGCTGGCGCATGCGGTGGAAGACTGCTGTGAGGATTTTTTGGCGATCTCCACGAGCTGAGGTGATGATTTGTAGGAAGTCGCAGGGGTCGATATCACCATGCTTCTTGAGAAAGTCTCGGTCCTTGCCACAGTAGTACATGAGGTTGGGGTCGAGTGTGCCAAAGAGTTTGGCCTCAGCCTTTTTTATGATTCTTGGCAGGTAGGGGATGTCGTTGAAGGACTCGCTGTCAGGTGGAAGTTGATTCGCGTTGATTGTTTTTGAATTGCCAGAGATGGAACGCTGCACGGTGTAGAAGTGGTTGCGGCGGGTGGCTGCAATCAGTAGCGCTGTGCTGGGGCTGGGGGTGCCCAGTGTGGCAAAGTCCTCGATGTATTGGTAGAGCTCGAGGGGACGGTAGCCTATGCTCTCGATGAATTGCACCTCCTCCGAGAGAAAGATGCGTTCGGGGCTGATGTTTGGGTTGCTATGGTAGCGCTCTACAGCGTCACTAAAAAGCTTGAGAAATATGTCGTTCCACTCCATAGGTATTAGTATAGTGTAGAGCTGTGGTTACTAGCAAGGAGAAACTTAGCTATTGTGTGCCAGCGCGGCGATATAGTTGGGCCGGGGCTGCCATAGTTCGATCTTGAGGCTGCTCTCAAAGAGGAGTTCTATCTGCCCATCTCGGTAGATGTAGGGCCGCTCAAGGGCTTGCCATATGCTTAGTCCTGCTTGCTTGATGAGAGCCTCTGTGCTGCACCAGCAGGCAAAGAATTCTTCGCTGGGGCAGCCGCGCTCGCGAAATTGTGTGAGCTGCGGCTCTGCCATGAATCGTGGCGCGATGCCGCTGAAGTTGCGGGGGTGGATGCGCTCAACGTCGATGCCGATGGGGCTGCTGTCGATGGCGATGAGCAGGATGTCTGCGGCGTGGCTGATGTTGAAGTGGATCTGTGGCTGTGCTTCCCAGTGGGGTTTGCCATGCTCATTGCTACGCAGATGGATGTTGTGGAGGCTTTGCTGGCTGTAGCGTGCGAGCTCTCGCTTGAGTTGGCAGCGTGCTCTTAGGTAGCACTCCTCGCGTTTGCTGTAGTGCTCAATCTCCTCTGGTGT
This sequence comes from uncultured Verrucomicrobiales bacterium, assembly GCA_947039485.1. Classification (GTDB taxonomy): domain Bacteria; phylum Verrucomicrobiota; class Verrucomicrobiia; order Verrucomicrobiales; family Akkermansiaceae; genus Akkermansia. The sequence goes on from CAMQZC010000014.1 coordinate 36,175, forward strand.
GAGGATGAGATGCTCATCTCCTTGGGTCTTGAGCTGGCTGAGTTGGTAGCTGAGTATCTCCATGTTGGTGCTTGTTGGTGCTTGTTGGTGCTTGTTGGTGCTTGTTGGTGCTTGTTGGTGCTTGTTATCGGGTCTTGTAGATCTCGGCGTGGTTGCTCTCTGTATCGTAGATGGCGTAGCTGGGGATGCTCTGCCTGCCTTGAATCTCTCCTGGGTTGAGCAGCAGGCATTGCTTAATCATCTGCTGTACAGCCTGATGGCTGTGACCGTAGAAGACCGCGTCGTAGAGTCCGCTCTGCGCCTCTCTATAGGCGATATGGGGGTAGTGGTGCATGTAGATGCGGCGACCACCAATGAGTAACTGGGCGCTCTCTCCGTGGAGTCTGAGCTTGTCGAGCTGCTCGGCGGCGAGGTAGAATTGGTGGCGGTTCCACTCGTTGTTGCCAAAGATGAGATCAATCTCGCCCTGCCATTCATCGCGCAGTAGCTGCAAGCTTGCAAGCTCGCTGAGGTCACCTGTGAGGAGGAGTCGCGCTACGCCATGTTTCTTGATTGCCTTGAGCGTCTGCTTGAGGTTGGTGGATGCATCATGGATGTCGGAGATGATGGCGATGAGCATGGGCTTGTTTAGTTTGATTTTTTTGCAAAGCTGCTGAATATGGGGCTCATGGGGGGTGCCCCAGCTTCTCGTATGTCTTTTTTATCCCCTAGCACGAGTTTCTGGGTGCTGGGGCTAAAGTACCAAAGAGCACGATCATCCTTGACTTCTCTGATAAAGTTGGCTTGCCCATCCGCTTGGATGTAGCCGACGTAGACGGGATCTGCGGATTGGCTTTGTAGGAGCTTCTCTTGGATTTCGCGGCTGTAGTTGCGGTCTTGGCGCTGCTCAAACCAGATGATAAATTGTGCCTCTGCTCGGCGGTGTCGTATGTCGTGCCTGAGCCAGCAGCCGCTGTGTAGATTGATGCCACAGGCATTCTCCAGTTGCTTGAGGCTGCGTGCATCAGATCGTAGACTGGGGCAGTAGGGGATGCCCATGCGGGCGGGCTGCTCATCGGCCTTCATGAGCTTGATGAGTTGCGCGTAGATGTAGGCTTTGGCAAGGGCGGGGCTGCGAGAATCGTTGTAATTGATGATGCGATTGAGTGCTTGGGGTAGGTAGCACTTGCGGTAGAATCGATCTCTTCTCAGCTCGCTGATGTCGATGAGGCGTCTGAGGTCGATGCAGGTGATGCGCATATGGGGGTCTGTGGGGATACGCTCCCAGGCTGCTTGATTGAGGGTGTAGTAGGGGGAGAGCTCCGTTTGCCTCAGCTGGATATAGTTTTGGCCTTTGGTGTCAGGATAGCTCTCGCTAATCCATATTTTGCGATGGATGGGGGAGTAGAGCTGATAGAGTGCTGTGTTGAGACATCGGTTGCTAAAGAGTTCCTCCATGAGTTCCACTTGCTTGATGCTGGCTGGATGTTGGCTGGAGAAGCTGGGCTCTCGCTTGGTGATGAGTTGCGTGAGCTGGGCTTGGAGTTGCTTGCTGCCACTGTTGATGGCGGCATAGATTTCATGGATGGCGGGGATTTTGCTGCGGAGCTCGGAGGCTTGGATGGCAGGTGGATAGCAATGCGCCTTGATGAGGCGCAGCTCATAGATGTAGTCTTTGTAATTTCTGCTCTCTTGGAGGTCTTGGTAGATGTTTTTGAGGCGCTGTAGCTCATTGAGGCTTCGGTTGAGCTGGGTGATGCGTTGGCGTGTCATTCTCATGCTGCTCTCGTTGAGTCCGTGCAGCTTTTTGGTGGAGATGAAGAAGTCGAGGCGCTCTTGGTGGATGTCTTTTTCCTGCTTGATGGCTAGCTCGTCCTGCTCAAATCCTTGACCTGACTGGTAGGGCGTAGGGGCTGTCTGGCGGATGCGTTCGATGAGCTTCTCTTTATCTCGCTGGTTGTTGGATCGCTGCTCTTTTTGGTAGCGCTCCCACCGGTCGTAGTGGATTTGCCAGTGGGGCTTAGCCGCGGCATTCATGCGACGCAGGTGGCTAATTATGCTGCGCTGCTCGCTGTTGAGCTGACTGATTTCTAGCTTCTTTTTTTCGAGTGCTAGGAGTAGTTCTTGGCATTGGCTTAGCTTGCGGCTTTCCTTGTCAATGATGGCGCGAGATTTTTCCAGATACTGCTTGATATCTGGGTAGATAATTTTGTTGAAGAGGTTGTTGTGTCGCTCTACTGATTGGGTTAGTTTAGCTGGGTCAGCTTCATCAATAACATGGATGAAGTTGCTCTCAAGCCAGTCGCGACGACTGCTGATGCTGTAATAGATAAGTAGGCTGAAAATGATGAGGCCGAGGCTACCTAGTAACATGAGGCTATGGCGATGATGCTTTCCTCGGTTGATGATCTCCTGTCGGAGTGCTTGTTTAAACTCCTCCATAGCCTCCATCTCGCTGGTCTCAGCGCTGAGACTTTTGTCTTTTTTGCAGGCTGCGAGTTGTCTCAGTAAGGCGGATATTCTTCTCCTACTGAGCAGCTCTAGGCTGTTGGGCTGCTTTTGTAGCAGCTCTATTTGTGCCATGAGCTCTCTGAAGTAGATTTTGCTCATGGTTGAGTGTAGGTCTCATTGAGTCTCAATTGGAAATACCAATGAAGGATGCCTCCCTGATATTTGACATGGCTGAGCTCTAGGACGAGATTTTTGGGGATTGGCTTTGTCTGCCAATAGTTGAAGGCCTGCTCGTAGTATTGCTCAAGGGCATTTTCGATGGCTTGGTTGATACGCTTCCTGATATGCTCGCGTATGGCTGGGTTTTGCAATTGATGCTTTATTTCGGCTCGTGCCTGATGGCTGATGTCAAGAACTGGGAGGGCATCAATGCAGAGATAGGGCTCGTTGATCAGGATTCGGTTGTATGCTTCGAGGAAACCGGGGTGGCGCAAGAGCTGGCAGTACTTTTGGACATGTGCATGAAGCTCCTTGGGGCTCACTTGCTCGTCCATGAGATGGAGTATGTGGAGCAGTTGGGCGAGCCTGCTCATGTGAGCGGGGTTATTGTAGGACTGCCCAAAGATGCTCAAGGCGCAGATGTCCTCAAATTGCTCATCGAGTAGGCGACCCGCATCAAAGAGGCGCGTGAGTGATATGTGATTAGCCTGTCCCATGGCTGTGGATGTCCAGACGAGGTCGCTAATCAGTGGGCTCTCACTCTGTGATGTGCTGTGAAGGATAACATTGCTTTTGATGTCTTCTATCTGGGGGAGGTAGATGCTGTGGGGCCTTTGCAGGGGGATGTCGAGGTAGATGCTGCTCCCAATCTCCTCAATTTGAGTGCTCTTGCAGGGGCTCAGTGTGATGGCTGGATCAGATGTGTTATTGCAAATCTGGAGGTCGCCCTCCTGCAGCTTGATGTTGAGTTGGGGGCTGCTGATGCTGCTGATGCGCCCGGGTTGGCTGATGAGTTTGAGCTTGTATAGCGGGATGAAGAGGTAGTTGAGGTTGTGATTATGACTCTTGATTCGGAGAAAGACGTCTTGTTGATTGCTCTGGATGCTGTGGAATCGCTTGTTGAGCTTGAGACTGAGCTCCTCCACCTGCGTGCCATCACTGTCTTGGTGGATGGCGATGCGGTATCCTCCCCTAGAGGTGGGGTAGATGTAGGAGAAATAATGGCCCTCATGCAGTTTGTAAACGCGGCTTGGATTTCCGTTAGTTGGGGTGATGCTAATCTCACCGTTGCGGCAGTAGATAGCTCCTGATGTGAGTGCTTGCCTGAGCTCCAGAGGGGCAGGATTGCCTTGGACTACAAGTTTGAGCTTGTCCTTGATGGGAATGACTATCTGAGGGAGGCTCTTTGGGGGGGGCTGCACGCTAAGGATACGATCCTCTGAGAGTGGCTGGCTGAGCTGGACATACAGACCGAGCGCGATGCCGAGGATGATGATGGCAACGCTGATGAATAACTTGGCGCTTCGGATGGTTTTAATGTTGCTGCGGCCTGCGCATGCACATTCAGTATAAATGCAATTGTCTGCGGGCTCGCGGTAGATGTAGGGCGGGGCATTGCTCTCTGGGGTGTAGAGTGACCGGGCTAGCTCAAGCCGCTGGGCTGCTGCGGGTTGCTCCGGATCCGGCTCAGGCTCAAGCATGCTGGGGGCTGCGATGCTGAGGCTCTGGTTGATGCGTAGAGTGGGGCGACCTGTACGACGAGCACGTGCTTCGAGTACGCCGCCCTCCCTGGCGGTGATGCGCTGTGTCTCGGCAAAGGTATTTTGCTTGTCGCCTGTGCTGGTAAAGGTTTTGCCCCAGCCGCTGTTGCTATCAAGGCTGTCACTCTCGTTAAAGAGCTGGATGATTTGCATACTATGCAAATCGTCCTCCAAGAGGATGAGGCAGTCATGCTCATAGGGCGGTGTGTTGAATGCCTGAGCGTTGGTTTTTTGCCCTGTGAGGCACTCCCACGCTGAGAGTTGCTCTGTGTCGGGGAGGGAGGCTGAGGTGAGGCGTGGCTCTTTGTTGATGTAGCAGGGCTTGCCATCCCATCGACTCAGCCAAAAATCCTCACGAGCTAGCGCGAGGATGATGCCTGCGGGTGTGGGACGCATGGGTGCGCTTCGGAGTGATTGTACCTCCTGCTTGCTCAGGGCAAAGTGCTGTGCGATATGGCAGCGGCGCCCCGTATAGTCTGCGCCTGCATCTTGGATGCAGCTCAGTACATGGTAGGTCTCGTAGCCACAGTCAATGATATGATAGCTATATTGGGGGCCTTTGATGCAGTGTTCGTCCTTGAATCCGCTGATGGCAACGAGCTTTCGCGCCAGTGGCGCGCGCATACTCTCACTACGTGCAACGACCCCATAACCGGAGAGACCCGGTTCGAGGAGTTGTGACGCACTGGTGTAGATGAGCTGGAGCGACATAAGGACAAGCAATAGGGGCTGCTACGTCAAAAATGTTATTTTTGGGAGCGAGGCAGTAATGATGGCTCAGCGCAGCTCAGCGCCCAGAGCATGGGGTCAATAACTCGCAGTGGTTGCAGCTCCGCGGTGTCGGGTGCAATGAGGGTGCTGCCAGTCATCTCATCGGTGAACTCCACAGGGGAACTGCCAAAGGAGGATGAGGCAAAGTAGCGCACATTTTGCGAAATAGCCTCTGCATTGGTGCAGATATAGGGGCTGATGTTAAAGAGAAATTTTCTAAGGCGTGCCGAGTTGGCGTTGACGTTCTCTGGCAGATACATGCCATTGCGCACCACGGGCAGTAGCGGCTCAGCTCCAAGCAGGTGCTGCCATGTATCGCATTTGCCAATGATGAGTGCAAAGGGGATGTCGATTTTTTGGCCGGGGGGGACGTTGAGACGTGTACGCAGGCGCATCTCTGTCTCCGCAAGGAGCAGACCCTGCCTACCTGGGGGGTAGAGGTTGCGCTTGAGCTGGGGGTCACTGTTGCCCTGAAGTAATCCGCGGAAGCCAGGATTGGTCGTCGGGTCAAAGAGATAGAGGATGGAGGAGGAGATTGAGAGATGCTCAGCTGCGGGGTTGTCCTCTCCAGTGCTGCTAGGCTCGTAGTTCTCACCTGCATTATCATAGACGACAATGGAGTAGGTCTCAGGCCCCTTGTTGAGGTTGTAGATGAAGGGGCGGGGCATGTTGGAGAAATGCCCATGCCTCCAAACGCGCTGGTAGAGGTTGCCCTCAAGGCGCGTCTTGTCCAGATAGGCCTCCTGGGGTGTCTGTGCACTAAAGAGGCGCAGGCTCATGTCATTGAGCGAGGCATTACGCGCAGGGGATGAGTCGCGGAAGGGGATGTTGAAGTCGCGGGGCATCTCGCGTGTCATCTCATGGACGAGGGATGCGAGATAATAGGTCTTGCCCGCGGCTGGCACGCCAACTAGCGAGAAGATGTGTTGCTTGGTGTTGCCAAAGAAGGGGGGGAGCTTGTGGTGGCAGAGGGGGCAGGCATACTCGACGCAGGGAGATCCCTTGCTGTCGATAGGTAGACCCTGATTTGAGTATTTCTCGGGAGTGAATCGCAGCTGCTCATCTTCACCGACGAGGTCATCGCCGCAGAGGTCAGGATGCGTGGCTACGGCTAAGGCGCTGCCACAGTTGAACTCCTTCCAGCAGGAAGGGCAACGATAGAGAGTGTTCTCCAATTGAGTTTCAGTGACGGCCTCTTCCTTGGGTTGCGTTGCGAGGAATGCGGCAACCTCCAGCGCATCGCTGAGGTAAAAGGCGCTGTTGTTGAGACCTTGGAAGGTGGCGAGAGCATCCATGGGCATGCCGTGGCTAGCCTTCTCGAGCTCAAGCAGGGCGAGGGGGCCTCTCCACTTACCCGTGCTCTTGTCGTGCAGGTACCAGACATCGGGGTTGTAGTTGCTAAAGTCGGGTCGCTTGGCTTCCTCTCCGTACCAGAAGACGAGGCAGGCGCCTGAGATAACCATGAGGTAGAATGTCTCGGGGTGGATGATGCTATCGGTCTTGAGTCGGGTACCGTTGAGTGAGTAGTCTTGGATCTTTCCGTGGGGAAAAAACCGACAGATGGCGTCACGCTGTGCAAAGGAACCACCGTTTTCTGCCTGCATCGCCACGCGGAAGGTGTTGTTCTCGCCTTTTCCGATGGTCATAAAGTAGCCGTCAGAAACACGTAGTTTCTTTAACAGGCAGTCGTATACATATAGTTGGTGATTCATTCCGTGTCGGATATTCCTTTCTTAATTAAGATGCGCCATTATAGTGACTCAATCGCGTAAAGTCAAGTTAATGAGCGAAAAATATACTTTGCTGACGCAGGCTCGAGTGGTGTCTGATTGGATAGAATTTGCTGCACTTTGATGCAATTTGGATGGGCGAATTTGCTTGACAGAATGAGCCTTGATAAGAGATAATCTAGCGCGCAGCACTAAGGCTGCTATTTACCCATCCCCCCCCTTTTTTTATTATGCTCCTTTCCATTAAACAGTACGGTGATGCTGTGCTTCGCGCCAAAAGTGCTCCAGTCCAACAGCCTTATGACGAGCATGAGTCACTTGTTCAAAATATGATCGAGACCATGTATGCTGCAGAAGGTATAGGTCTTGCTGCACCTCAGATTGGGCTCAATATACGATTGGTCGTTATTGATATTCCTAAAGATGAGGCGGATGAGGCTGGTGAGTCAGAGCCAGAGGAGATGATCAGTGTTAATGGGGAGCAGATGCCTCTCTCTAGCATTATGCCCTTGGTGTTTGTCAATCCTGAGCTTGAGCCCTATGGTAAGCAGGGCCTCTTTATGGAGGGCTGCCTGAGTGTGCATGAGCTTCGCTCCAATGTGGCGCGCCCGCTGCATCTGCGCGCCAAGCTCACCAAGCTTGACGGCACTGTGTTGGAGATTGACTGTGGCGGTATCTTGGCTCGCTGCCTTCAGCATGAGGTGGACCACCTCGATGGCTTCCTCTTCACTGATCGCGTTTCCTCTGCTGGCAAATTGACGCTGGCAAAGAAGCTCAAGCGCCTTATGGAATACCGCTAAGCGCGCTTGGCGCAGATGCTCATCAGGGCAGCTTGTAGCATGGTCAAGTAGACGCTGCTACGGGTGATTTTAAGCTTTTGCTTTGTGGCATCATTTGCCGCGAGGAGTCGGAGTGTCTTGAGCCCGAGTAGGGCAGGGAGCATGCTGCAAAATCGCAGTCGCATACTACGCAGCCGCTGGCTGTAGTCGATGCCATCGCTCAGGTAACGCTCAGCGCGCCGCATCCACTGCTGCGCGCTTTTGCTCTGGGCGAGGTACTGACGACCGCGCTGGCGATCCTCCTGCACATCACGTAGGATATTGACGAGCTGTAGTCCCTTGCCATAGCGGATACCAGCCTCGGTCATGAGATCTTGACGGGCAGGGGGGCAGAACTTCTCCCCGAGGCTCAGCAGCCCCAGCTCTGTCCAAAACTCACCGACGCAGCCCGCGACGCGATAGCAGTACTCATCGCTCTCTTGCTCCGAGGCAACGCAATGTTGAGTGGCAAAGTACTCCAAATCCCAGCATTGCCCCTCAATAATGGTGTTGAGCACCTTGGCGATGAGCTCAATTTCAGCATCAGGTCGTGCGCGGAGGGCTTGGAGGCAGTCGGCAAAGCGTAGCAGCAGCTCGCGCTCATTGGGGTTCTCTTGGGCATCGGCTAGTTCTCCTGCGAGCTCGGCGATGCAGTGCTGTTGCTCCTCGGCACTGGCGCTGCTAGCGATGACTCGCTGCATGCTGCGCAGGCTCTTTAGGCGTGTGCTGGACTCGGCCATCGAGCTGTCGGCAACGCTGTCGCTCGCACGAGCGAGGAGGTAGCCAATGGAGATACCCTCCCGCATCTCCTTTGGCAAAAATACCATGCTCAGATAAAAGGAGCGCGATACTGATTTGAGCAGTTCACCGCAGGCTTCGAGAGGGGCTGTCTGAGTCATGAGGTCTATTATGAGCTCGCAAGCCTTATCAGGCAAGGGGAAAATGAAATTTAGGGCATATTTTGCCCATGTATACCCTAGCTGCAGGCGTGGGTTTGGGCTCGGTGCTGGCGATATTTTATTTTGACGGTACTAATAGAATGTTTTATTGTATTTTTGAGTAAAAACACAATATGTAGTGGTTTTGTGAATAAGCTTCGTCAACACATAGTAAAAACATTTTGACAGCGAGCGCGAATTAGGGTACATTTCACTCCGCGCTTGAGCGAAAAGCAACTAGAAACTAGCCCCGATAGGTGCCAAGTATCTGATTCTAGCTCGATAGCAATCCCTTTTATCACGAAAACACCCATTAATCACATTTAATCACATTTAATTTAATTGAATCATGCCTATAAAAACAGAAAATAAAGGACCTGAGTTGATCAGCCCGAAAGAGGTTTCTCTCACCCTCGCCCTGCGCGACGGAACCTCCATCATCCTGCCAGCACGCAAGAATCTTCTTGGCGGCATGAGCTTCACCCGCCTCTTCTCCGACGCATCAATACATCCCTACGATGATTGTAACTGGGATCGCCGCGACATCTCTCTCAAGGATTGGAAGACTGGCAAGATGATCTTTGAGCGTCTCGGTATCGAGGTGCCCTCCCACTGGGATGAAAACGCCGCTCGCATCACCTCGGATAAGTACCTCTTTGGCAGCGAGCCAGGTACACCTGAGTATGAGGAGAGCTTCCGCAATATCTTTGACCGTATCGCCAATACCTACACCATCTGGGGTTGGGAAGAGGGCTATATCGTGAGCCTTGCGGACGCAGAAATCCTCAATGAAGAAATCAAGGCCATGCTCATCAAGCAAGTCTGGGCTCCTAACTCCCCCGTCTGGTTCAACATCGGCCACTGGGAGCAGTGGCGCTGGGGTCGTCCTGATCTGCGTGGTATCTTCACGGGTCATGGCTCTAAGTCATTCCACGCCAAGGGTTCACTTGGTAAAATGAACATTCATGAGCTGCGCAGCGGCTATGAGTACCCACAATGCTCCGCATGCTTCCTCACTGAGGTGAAGGACGACATGGATGATATCCTCAACCACCTCGTCACCGAGGGTCGCGTCTTTGCTAGTGGCTCAGGCGTGGGTATCAACATCTCCACCATGCGCTCCTCTCAGGAGCCTATCCGCGGCAAGGGTCGCTCCTCAGGCCCTATCAGCTTTGACCGTGGTTGGGACCGTATGGCTGGCGCTATTCGCTCAGGCGGCAAGACCCGTCGCGCTGCTCGTATGGTGCTCATGTTCTCCGATCACCCTGATATCTTTGAGTTCATCGCCTGCAAGCAGCGTCAAGAAGACGTCGCTAAGGTTATCCTGCGCGAGCACAACGTGCATCTTGAGCTCCTCAAGATTGCCCAGAATAAGCTCATCACGGGTAATCCTGCTGAGCGTGCCGCCGCCCGCGTTATCGCCTCCATGCCTCTGGCTACAGAGGTTGAGTTTGACCCACACATGGATGGTCTTCTCTACGGTGAGACCCTCTCCAACCAAAATGCTAACCACTCCGTCTCCCTCAAGGGTGACTTCTGGAAGGCTGTTGAGAGCAACGGCAACACCCATACTCGCTGGGTAACCAACCCTAAGCACATCGCCCAAAGCTTCCGCGCGACAGAGCTGCTGCAAAAGATGTCTGAAGCCATCTGGGACAACGGTGAGCCAGGCGTGCACAACAATGATATCATCAATCTTTGGAACCCCGTTAAGTCCCTGGGTGATATCAGCACATCTAATCCTTGCTCTGAGTATCTCTTCCTCAATAACACCTCCTGCAATCTCTCCTCCTTCAATGCTTACCGCTTCCTCACCAAGGATGATAATGGTAACCCAAGCTTTGATGCGGACGCCCTGCAACACGCCACACGCATCGCCATGGTCTGCGCTGACCTCAACGTCGAGCGCGGCGGCTTCCCCATCCCTGAGATTGCTGAGGGTACCTACCGCTTCCGCACAACTGGTATTGGCTACGCCAATGTCGGTGGTGCACTCATGAGCCTCGGTGTCCCCTACGACTCCGATGAGGGTCGCTGGATATCCAGCCAGCTCTGCTCCTGCCTCACCGCAGCCTGCTGGGCAGCATCCGCTGAGATGGGTCGTGAGCTGGGCTCCTACATGGAGTACCCCGCTACGAAGAAAGACCTCAAGGCCATCCTCAACCTCCATCAAGTCGCTCAGCGCCTGAGCAACATCATGGGTGAGGGTAAACTCCCTGAGGGCAAGTCGGCTAAGGAAGCTTACATCGAGAAGCTCATCAAGGAAGTTAAAGGTGATCTCCCTGAGGCTCAAGGTCTCGACGCTAGCTTTGCTCTGCGCGCCTTTGTCCTTAGCTTTGTGAGCCCCGGTAGCCTCAATGCTCGCCGCATCGCCCCTGCCAACAGCCTCTCAATCAAGGCTCTTGAGCTCTGGACTAAGGCGGCTAAGGATGATGTCTTCCGTAACTCATTTGTCTCCGTCATGGCACCTACCGGCACCATCTCTGCGCCTCTCGGTTGCTACGATGAGGGAACAACCTCCATTGAGCCTGACTACACACTCGTCAAATGGAAGCAACTCTCTGGTGGTGGTACCATTAAGATGTTCAACCGTCTCTCTCTTGAGGCATTGCGCACCCTTGGCTACAGTGACACGCAAGTGCGCGAAGCAGCCTTTGAGGTAGCAGGTCTCGATGGGCTGATTACTGCAAGTAGCGGCAACATGGACGAGGTCGCCCAGCAACTCGCCTCTGATCCCTGCGCTAACTCAGCAGGTCCCATTCGTCTTGCATGGCGCAGCTCAATCTCGGCTAACGCTAGCCGCAAGGACGTCGCTGAGGCTGTTAGCTTCCTGACCAACGCCGCTAACATGGGGCTCTTTAGCGCCGAGCAACAGCAGGTAGTCAACGGCTCAAGCCACGTTGAGTTCATCCCATGGCTGCGCAAGTCCGATCTTGCTGTATTTGACTGCTCCGCAACCAATGGCGATGGAGAGCGCTCCATCGATCCTAGCGGTCACCTCCGCATGCTCGGTGCTGTCCAGCCCTTCATCTCCGGAGCTTGCTCCAAGACCGTCAACATGCCCGTGACCGCCACGGTGCAGGACATCTATGACTCACTCATCATGTCCCATGATTTTGGTGTCAAGTGCATAGCCCTTTTCCGCGCTGGCTCCAAGGCCAATGCTGTCTACATGGTCGATACCCCTGAGACCCGCCGATTCAAGGCAGATCACGTCTGGGAGCAACTCGTTGCCAGCGGACAAGAAGCCATCAATGAAATTATCACAGAGGCATCCAAGCCATTCCAGCGCAAGCTGCCAGGTCGTCGCCTCGGTCAGACCGTCAAGTTCTCCGTGGGTGGTCAGCTCACAGGCTACCTCACAGTAGGTGTCTATGCTGATGGTACCTGTGGTGAGGTCTTTGGCCGCCTCGGTCAGGTTGGTTCCTTTGCCTCGGGTATGTTTGAGGCCTATTGTAAGCTGCTCTCATCAGCGCTGCAGTTTGGCGTTCCTCTCCGTGAGGTTGTCAAGAGCTTCCGCTCCTACTCCTTCGAGCCATCGGGCTTCTGCCGCGTCGGTGATGATGGTGATGATGATATCTGTAAGGAAATCCGTTCCTGCTCCTCCGTGGTCGATCTCATCGCCAAGATTCTTGGCTGGCTCTTCCCCGAGGGTAATGGCTACCGCCTCCGCGACGTCTTTGGTCTGCCTAGCAACCCCATGTTAGACCCCTCCGCTGATGTACGCGTTATGCCCCCACAGATCATGACGACCCCCCTCGCTAGCCTCCCAGTCCCTGAGAGTCGCAAGCCCGCAATAGAGGGCGGCCTTAACGGCGCCTCAATCTGCCCACAGTGCCACGCTCTCTCCTACGTACAGGATGGCAAGTGCAAAGCCTGCCGCGCCTGCGGTTACAAAGAAGGCGGCTGCGGCGAATAAGCCGTCGATAGCAATCTAAACAAAAAAATGAGCGCTCAGGTTTTACCTGAGCGCTCATTTTTTATAGGTTTATGGCTTCCATCGCAGACGCAGCGGCTTATCTGGAGAGCCTGCATCAATGAGAAGCATGCAGTCATTGTTTGCGCTGTAGCCCTCAGGGAGAGCCCAACGCAGCTCATTGCCCACGCGTTGCAGGGGATAGAGCTGCCCATCGAGTCGCAGTTGCGCCTTGAGAGCTGGAGCCAATCCAATGATCACAATCGCCTCAGTGCGGCTGAGCTCACTAGGCTGGATGCGCAGGGCTACTTGCCCCTGCTGCTTGGCTGGGATGCTACCCAGTAGCAGCGGGTCGCCCTCAATCTGTGCCGCGCAGGCTGTATCTGCTGAGGCGATGAGATTGCGCGCTGCACTCAGCACATCCTTGGGAGGCGCGATGGGGATCATGGGCTCAATCTTGCCTGCCACCCAATCCTTCTCAAACTGAGCGATATCTTGCGGCTCGCCCTGCATTTGGGCAAAGTGTCGCTTCCAGCGTGGCAGATAGTAATCGCGGATGAGGCCTGACCAAATGCGAGCGGAGTAGTCATCAATGGGGGGGCCCCAGATACTGACGATGCGGCGAGCATTGGGTGCATAGTTGTCGCCATGTGCCTGAGCCATCTCAAGCCAGCCTTCAAGTCGGTAGTTGGGGTGCCTCTGCATCAGGGCGTCCATCGCGAGCATCAGCTGCTCAAACTGCGCCATTTTCTCGATATCGCCGCCCTTGATTTGAGCTGCTAGCTCCTCGAGCTTGCCCCCGGCGTAGAAGGCAGCCATCGCAATCAAATCCGCGCGGTAGAGCTCCTGATTACCCAGCTTGGGAGCCAGTGCTGCAAATTGCTTGATAGCCGACTGGTAGGCAGGGCTAAAGTTCACCGTACCGCGGCTTGTCATCCCTGGGCGGAACTGCCAGCTAAAGCGTGGGTGGTCGGTGAAGCTGCCGTATACCGATGAGAGCATGCTCTGCCAGTGCTCTGCCAGCTCCTCATTGTGCTGCCCATAGCGGCAGCGGTCATAGTTGACGAGCCAGTCTTTGAGGATAATAGGCTGCTCGCTCCATCCAGCATCAGCAATGAGCTCATAGATGACCTCATTGTTCTCAATCCCCTCGGGGGCCGTGCCGTAGCCGACGAGGCGCCCCTTGTTGACTGAGTTGAGCGCCTCCCACTGTCCATTCGCGTAGAACTCCAGTACGCCAGTTTGCGCTGTCTTTCCACCCATGTTGGGTACGGTGCTATAGACCCAAGGCTTGTTGAAGTAGCCCTTGTAAAAGTCCCAGTTGTAGCTGGAGTGCCAGAAATGCTTGTTGTAGTCCACCGCGAGATCGAGCAGCAGCATCTTGTCATCAGGCACACCCTTGAGCAGAGCCTCCAGTGTCTCAGGAGTCCAGATTGCGCGCTGGTAACCAAACATCCAACCCTGCATCACCCAAGTGGCATCGGGATTGCCCCCCTTGATGGAGGCGTAGACAGCACGGCCATAGGCCTCTAGCTGCTTGCTGCGCTCAGGACTGCCATGTGGGGGAAAGGGAATCTCCATCTCATTGAAGCTATCGACAAGATAATGATTGTTCTTGCCAAACTCCGCCTCCCATTCCTTGATAAAGAGACTGCCAACCCTTGCAAAAAGCTCCTCATCTGGCGCGAGCATCCAGTTGTGAAAGCTGCCCGCCCAGCTCGTGCGTGTCAGCTTGATATCGGGGTAGAGGCGCTTGAGGGCAGGGGGTACAAATCCAGCAAATGCAGGGCAGATGGGTTTCATCCCCAGAGCCTTCATCTTTTTGAGAATCTTGTGCTGCAACTCCACTTGCCCCTTGTGCCAATCCTGAGAGAGAGGGCCATCAATAGAGCTCAAATTGCCCATACGCTGCCATGGTAGATGAGCTGGACCTGAGTTATAGGCATCAATCTCTGCCTGCGTCAGCCCCATTTTGAGCCAGACGCGCTGCATGATAGCCTCCTGCGCGCAAAGCGCGAGCGGCATGTCAAAGCCATGCAAAGCCATCCAGTCAATCTCACGAGACCAGCGATTCCAATCCCAGTAGGGAGTTGTGTAGCCATAGGTAACAACATTGAGATAATAGTGGTGAGCAAAGGGACTCTTGACACTTTTCTTATAAGTATCCGGGAGCTCTCCTGCGGCAAAGCGACGACCAGACCAGCTCTCGATGCCCCAGCCCTGAGACTTAATGAAATCGTAGTAGCCGCGGCAAATCGCTACGCCTGAGCTGCCGCTGATGTGCAGGCTGCCGTCCTTGACTTCCACGCTGTATTGTTTTTGGGGCTGGACGTTGAGATTGAGATTGAGCGCCCAGGGGAGCGTAGGGCTAAAATTGTTAATCACCTCTCGTGCCGCGGGATTAGCCAGCAGAGGGAGGGTAAGTAGAGATGTTAGAATAGCTAGACGCATCGCCAAAGCATAGCACATAGAGCCTTCCTGTCAAGCATCAAGGAAGGCGCCATGGTCCGCGTAGCTGCATGTACTGCTCGCGCGGAAGTAGGATGTAGAGCGGTTTTTTTGCTGGGTCGAGGCGTGCAATGATAGCGCGTATATTCCCCTCACTCATCGTTGTACATCCTGCGGTTGCTGCTGCACCATTCCTTCGCCAGATGTGGAAGAAGATGGAGGATCCAGCACCTGCAATGGGCTTATCTCTGTTGTGCCCGATGAGTAGCTTGATGCTGTGAGCATGGTCGTTGAGTCGCATCTGCTCCTTCTTCTCCCATGCTGTGCGCGCGGGTTGATTGAGTCTGATGTGGCGATTATAGAGATCGGGGCGTCTCACATCACTCACCCAGAGGTCGGCTGAGGTGACGCGCAGCTCGGGGAGGCGAGGGTGGTGCTTGACGGGAATCTTGCAGGTGGTGTAGAGTCCTTCGATGCGGAAGATCCCCGCTGGAGAGCGTCCATCGCCCTCGCGCTTGAGTGTTGAGCCTGCAGGGTTCTTGTGCAGACCGCGCCCCAGCACGAGACCTGCGTGACCGAGTCTCCCCTTAAATGGACCCAAAACTTGCTGCCACTGACCCTGAGAGTTCTTCTCAATAAGGCTGAGCTGCACATGCGAATCATTCCATCCGCGACTTGTGCCGACGATGGCTTGCGAGCAGGTCGATGGCAGTTTTGCGAGCACGTGGGTGCCGAAAAACAGGGCAAAAATGATAAAAAATTGCTCAAGACATCTCATGAATGCTATCTTATCTGATAAAAAAAACAAACTCAAGCCTCAAAGTGGGCATGGTATATAATATTTAATATTAGCTAAATATTGACATTAGAAAAACTCGAAAAAAAAGATATTTCAAATAAATGAAAAAAAGTTCGCCCGAGACCTTGAAATAGACGCCCTGTTCTGTTATATTAAGAAAAGTCCGAACGATGTTCGGTATAGTGCATTGCGCCCAGAGCTCTGCACGCATCTAAACTAAACACATGTTAAGTTCATCACTCAACCCTGACCGTGCCACGCTCAACTTTCTTAACGCTTATTCTGCAGAGGTAAGAGATGAGGGGGAGCAGCTGCAGAAGGATGGCGCCGTCACCCAGATTTTTGGGAATCACCTATTTATTCAAGGACGTATTGAAAGCACTGTAGGTGTCTTTCGCACAAGTCTGCGCCTCCAAGGCAATCGCTGGTACGGCTCCTGTACTGCCGAAGATATTGACGTCGCAGGTGCTTGTATGGTGGCCACGATGGTTGAGCGTATGTACCGTGGTGCAACGATGCCAGAGAGCCCCAATGAGCTCAATGAGATCCCTCTTGCTGATGTTCTTGAAGAGAAGCTCGACCGCGACCTTGATGATCGCGAGGCTAGTTTTGTGATGAAGCTTGAGAAGCGCTATCGCCGCTTCGCTATTGATCAAGATGTCTTTGACCATGATCTCGTGCGCCTCAACCCACGCTGGGAGGTCGTCAGCTATGATGCCCTTGATCTCTGGCCTGTACCTCCGAAGAATATCTTAGAGTTCTGGAACTACATCGCCTACGCCTTTGTTAAAAAGCGCATTGCCTATCCTGATTTCATGAGCTGTGTGACAGATCTGGAGAAGGTGCAGCGCAAGATTCGCGAATGGGAGCGCGAAAAGGAAGTTGGTACTTGGCATGACCGCATCCAGAGCATCAACGAGCAGCCCCCTCAGCCTCCTCGTAGCCCCGTTTACATCCGTCTCATCTCCACGATCAATGAGGCACACTTTGAGTTCCGCCGTGAGCTCGATGCTGATTGGGTCGTTATCCGTGAGCGCCCTCAGCTCGATGAGATTATGGTGGAGTTCCGCCAAGGTGCTCTCAAGCTTGACCCTCAGTCCGATATCCTGCTTAATGTTCTCTTTGAATACGCAGAGAAGGAGGAGTCCGTCTTCCTCGACCTCGATCGTGAGGCCGCCTGTGGGATGATGAATCGTCTCTTTCACCAGTCAGCCCTCAAGGGCTACCTGCTCAATCTAGATGAATGTTACTTCAAGGTAGTTAAAGAGCCCCTGCGCTGGATTTGCATTGATGATCCTATCCTTGCTGACTGCTACGGTCTGCAATTGGTAACAGCCGCAGGCGTGCATGTACCTCACTCCGTGCGCCAGCTTCCTGGTCTCGTTGAGCTCTATCAGTCCGATGAGACTGTATTCCCCGGCCCTCCTCGCTGGCTTGAGCATACAGAGGTTGAGCCTCGCTACTCCATCCCCAAGGTCGTCATTGATAGCCTCGATGGCGTTGAGTTCCTGCGCAAGATCGGTGCAACGCTTCCTTCTAGTATGGAAGAGCGCGTTATTGACATCGAGATGAAGCCCACCTTCGCAATGAAGATTACGCGTGGTCTGACAAGTGCCGACACAGAGCATGTTATCCTCGATATCACCGCTATTGATGGCTCGGGTCGCCGCAAAGAAAAGCTGGGCAAGGACGACTGGGAGGTGCTGGAACAAGCACCTGTCAAGGACAAGACCCTGCTGCGCTTCATCCGCGATCATCTCTATCCTATCCCTGAGCTCATCCACGAGATGAACTTCAGCTACGATATGCCGCTCGCTTCCTTCAAAAGCCGAATCACTAAACAATTCCCCGAGAAGTTCGCTGACTGGGCAAAGGTGCTTCCCTCGACAATCAACGTCGAGATGGACGCCAATCTTGAGTCTCTCATGGCTGACCCCGTGGCAGCAGCAATCCGCTTTGAAGTGGTCAATCAAGAGATTGACTGGTTTGACCTGCGCGTCGTGATTGACGTCGAGGGCGTAACCCTCTCCAAGGAGCAAATCCGCTCCCTCGTCTCCGCACGCGGTGGCTACGTCCGTATGGATGATGGTCGCTGGCTGCGCTTGGAAATTAAGCTCGACGATGATCAACGCGATGCCGTTACGCGCCTCGGACTTGATCCCTTTGACCTCTCCGGTGAGACCCACCGAATGCATGCTCTTCAACTCGCTGACCCCCGCGCCGCTGAGGTCTTTGACCCCAAGGCATGGCAGCGTATCAAGGATCGCACCTCTGAAATTAAGATTGACGTCAAGCCCGATGTGCCAAGCGATCTGCAGGCCACCCTGCGCCCCTATCAGATTGAGGGCTTCCACTTTCTTGCCTACCTCGCGGTTAATGGCTTTGGTGGTATCCTCGCTGATGACATGGGTCTGGGTAAGACCATTCAGTCCATCACCTACTTGCTCTGGTTGCGCGAAGACTACGTCCGCACCCACAAGAAGGGTCGCAAGAAGGTTGAGTCACCCCCTGTCCTCATCGTCTGTCCTAAGTCCGTCTTGGACGTCTGGGCTGGTGAGACCAACAAGTTCGCACCCAAGCTGCGTGTACTCGTGATTCGCAGCAAGGATCAGGCCGATATGGATGACATCCGTGCCAACTACGACATGGTCGTGGTCAACTATGCGCAGCTGCGTGTATGTGGCGATCTGCTCAACACCATCAGGTGGCTCACAGTTATTCTCGACGAAGGTCAGCAGATTAAGAATCCCGACTCCAAAGCCGCCAAGGCTGCTCGTGACATCAACGCCACCAACCGACTCGTCCTCTCGGGTACCCCCATTGAGAACCGTCTCTTGGATATGTGGTCACTCATGGCCTTTGCCATGCCTGGTGTACTCGGTAGCCGCGCCTACTTCAAGAAGCGCTTTGACAAGCGCAAGGATATGCATAGTCAGAACCGCCTTGCAGCACGTCTCAAGCCCTTCCTTCTGCGCCGTACCAAACAGCAGGTTGCTAAGGATCTGCCACCACGTACCGAAGAGGAAGTCTACGCCAAGATGGAGCCCGTGCAGTTACAACTCTACAAGGCTGAGCTGCGCCGTATTCAAAAGGCACTTCTCGGAGTGGACTCCGATGAGTCTGTCAAGAAGAACTCCTTCGCCATCCTTCAGGGTCTGATGCGCCTGCGCCAGATTTGCTGTCACCCCGGTCTCGTCGACGCCAAGTATGCCAAGGAGGATAGCGCCAAGCTTACCGCCCTGTTCTACCTGCTCGATCAGCTGCGTGACTCAGGTCACAAGGTGCTTGTGTTCTCCCAATTCGTCTCCATGCTCGAGATTATCAAATCACGACTTGAGGCTGAGAATCGCCCCTACAACTACCTCACTGGTCAGACAAAGGACCGCAAGGCAGAGATTGAGGACTTCCAGACAACCAAGGACGCTAGCGTCTTCCTGCTCTCACTCAAGGCAGGTGGTGCTGGTCTTAACTTGACCTCCGCATCCTACGTTATCCTCTACGATCCATGGTGGAATCCCGCCGTAGAAAGTCAGGCAATTGACCGAACCCACCGTATTGGACAGAAGAACAAGGTAATCGCCTATCGTCTGCTCACACGTGACTCTGTTGAGGAGAAGATTCGCGTTCTTCAACATCAGAAGAACCAGCTTGTCTCCAACGTCTTGGGTGATGAAGGCTTTGCCTCTAGCCTCGACCTCAATGACCTTCAGTTCATCCTCGCCCATGGCGATGACCACGATGACTTCAACTTCAACCCTGAGGACTAAGCCTAAGCTACCCCTCATTTACAAAAAGCCCCTTGTGCCAGAGCGCAAGGGGCTTTTTTGTGAACTAATGCCGCATTTTGAGCAAGACGCATTCTACCATTGCCAAGAAGCAATCGCTATGCTAGACTTCTCTCGATATGGCAAATACAAATCTCAGCCCCGAACTCGTCGAGCTTGTCAGCAAGCTCTCTGAAACATTCGCACAAAGTCAGCAAGTAGTTGCTGCAAAAGCTCGCATCGGGCTCTTCTACCAAAATGCAGAAGCCACCGACACCTTCCGCAAGGTCAATGAATACGGTGAAGAACTCCGCAACAAGAGCATGGCAGGCATGCCCCCCGCCGAGGAAGAAATTGCCAAGTTTGACGCTCTCCGTGAGCAAGTACTCAGCAACGAACTCTGCACAGGCTTCCTTGAATCCCGTCAAGTGATGGACGATCTGCTCGGTACTGTTAACCAATACCTCTGCCTCGCAATTGACCTCGGTCACGCTCCTAGCGACGAGGACGTAGCAAACGCCATGCAAGCTCAATTGCAAGCACAAGCTGGTGGCGGCTGCGGCTGCGGTGAGGGCGAAGGCGACTGTGAAGGTTGCGACGGCGACTCCTGCGAAAAGGGTGAATCCTGCTGCAAAAACTAATCTACGATGCCAGCGCTTACACCAAAATTCTGGCTTTACTGGTCACTGACCACAGTAGCCGCGCTGCTTTTTGCAGCGTGGCTCACTGTTTCGTGGGCACGCCCCGAGCTAGCAGTGCTCGTCCTTGGACAGATCGCGGCTCTCGTTATCCTCGAGCGCAAGAAGGATAATGAAAAACTGGTTTACTGGATGCGCTTATTTATAATATGCAGTATAGCCTTCATTGTAAATTGCATCTGTAATCTCCCCTTGATGGGCGGGGAAGAGTCTCTCTTTAAGCCCTTCTGCATCAGCGTGGCCCTCATCTGTTTCTCCTGGGCTCTGCTGCGCGCCTATAGCCTCATCATCATCGCACCGCTGATTGCTATCCAGCTCACGCAGGTCCATATCTTCCTCCATTATGGCTCCTACATCAACTCCCTCGTCCTCGCAGAGAGTATGGAGGGCTCGCTCACCGAGGCTAACACCTACCTTACATCGAGCAATGTCACATTTTTCATCATAGCCTGTGCGGTTGCAGCCTATCTCTCTAGTCTCCTCCTTCGCGCACTGCGCAAGGAGACTCGTATAAAACTCCTTCTCATTGGCCTCGGATCCATTATATGTGGATATACTTTATCACCACATGGCGATGATATTAAAGCAGGGCATCTCTGGCCGCTTGATGAGTGCCAGCGTCTATCCCAATCTGTCATTGAGGCATTTAATAACAATTACGAGACCATTGAACTTACGCAGTCTCTACCATCCCCAGCCCTCAAGGAGAGCAGCCTGAGCACGCTCAAGGGTGATGAAGGTCTCGTCGTCATCCTGCATATCGGTGAGAGCCTGCGTGCTGACCATATGAGCATCAATGGCTATGCTCGCCCTACAACTCCACGAATCGAGTCCATGGATGGACTCATTAATTTCCATGACTGGGTATCGCCAGCCTTTGACACCAGTCTAGCCTGCATCTGCCTGCTCACCGATGCACGCCGCCGCATGCACCAAGGAGGCGAGGAGATGCAGCCCAGCACTGGCTCCGTTATAGATCTCTACCGCAAGCATGACTTTAAGCTCTACAATTTCTATGGCAAGGCTGTAGGGCAGCAGCTCAAGTTCGACCGCGTTATCCGCATGCTGGGCTCCGGTGCTAGTGCTAGCTTTAACACCCCAGCACGTCCCCTGAGCAGCCTGCCGCAGATTGACTCCGTGCTCGCAGAGAAGGGGTCGCAAAACATGATATGGCTCATCAACAACGAGGGTAGCCACGCCCCCTTTGCTAATTATGACCCCGAGAGCGAAGTCTTTAGCCCCAGCAAGCCCAGCTTTGACCAGCCGGAGCTCAATAGCGAGGCAATCATCAATGCCTACGACAATACCATTGAGTACACAGACCGCTTTGTCTCAGAGATCTGCTCTCGTCTCAAAGGCCGCCCCTACATTTACATTTACGTAAGTGATCATGGTGAATATGTCGGGCAGCACGGCATGTGGGGACGCGCCGCCATCGGTGACAACCACGCTATGTATCAGCGCAGTGCCGCAAGCCGGGTTGGTGCATTCATACGCAGCTCCCCTGAGTTTGAAGCCCTGCATCCCCATTTTGCTACAGCTGTGGAGCAGCTGCGTCGCAACAGCAAACTCTGCGTCGGTCATGAGCACCTCTTTCATAGTCTGCTGGGTATCATTGGGCTGAAATCGCCCTACTACAAGGCAACTCTCGATCTGAGTTCCCCCGAGGTTCAGCCCTACACAGGCTCAATGCCCCAGCCTTCCTCCGATGACAAGTAAGCGCTGTTGCATCTTCTATATCATCATTGCCGCCCTCTTTTTCGGGCTGATGAGCCCCCTCTCTAAACTTCTAATGACAGAGAGCCCAATCGATGGCGTGATGCTTGCAAGCCTACGCCTGAGCGGGGCAGCCGCACTATTTTGGATCACGGGGATCTTTACTCCCAAGCAAAAAATTGATCGTGGGGATTGGCTATCCTTACTCATCATGTCGCTCTGCGGCATGGCGCTCAACCAGTACCTCTATATCGGCGGCATCCAGTACACGGCGCCATCCAATGCCTCCATGATGGCAACTAGCACACCTGTAGTTGCCGTGCTCCTCTCCGTGTTCATCCTGCGAGAGTCTATCTCATGGCAAAAGGGGCTTGGCGTTGCCTGCTCACTACTCGGGGGGATGCTGCTAGTCTTTAACTCATCCAAGGGAGGACTCGGAGGTAACGTCATTGGTGACATCATGTGCATCTGCTCTCAGTTACTCTCCTGCGCCTACTTCCTCTTCTTTATCCGCATCATCCGCAAGTACCATCCCATTGTGCTGCTCAAGTGGCTCTTTCTCATCTCAGCCCTACTCGCAGTTCCCTTTGTCGGTGCGTCTTTCATCGTGTTTCCATGGCATGAGCTGCGCCTAATGGACTGGTCCCTTGTGTTTTTTGTCGTTTTTTGCTCTACATTCCTCGCTTACCTCTTGCTAATTCCTGGGCAGAGGAGCTTGGAGCCCGGGGTGGTGGTCAACTACCACTACATTCAGCCGCTGGTGGCCTCCATTGTCGCTATTGGTTTAGGACTGGATTTAATGAGCTGGCAAAAAGCTCTTGCCATGACGCTCGTCGCAGTGGGTGTCTTCGTGGTCTCTAAGTCGGCAAAAGTTGTTTACGAAGAGCCTAGTAACTAATCACTCATCCTACTCTAGAAGAGGAGGAGCTTCATTTAGGCTAGGGAGCAGGGCACAAGAATAGCATTCTTCATGCCATGGATTTTTTTCTTATCCGCAGGCACAATTGTAGCGAGGCAACCGCCTAAGATGGTCTCTTTCGCATCAGGGCTGCGGAAGTAATAAGGGCAGAGTCGTACACGCCCCTGCATCGTGACAATCTCGCCAGCCTCATCATAGTAAGGATGCTCAATGATGGAGGTATCGCGGAACTCCTGCATTGTCCAGAGTTGCCTCGGGTACTCATTTAGAGCATGATTAATAGACTCTTTCCAAGCTGTCGCTGGCATATCATGTCCGATATGCACACCGCGCGCCCCCCAAGCTAGCTCGTTAAATCCTGAGATTTTGAGTACGAGTCGCCGCTCTCGCTGACTGAGATTTGCGACATCCTGCCAGCTATGGAGGTTGAGCCATGGGATGCTCGCCTGTGGGGGCAGGGGGCTTGGGTCGAGAATCCAAGCACGCGGGATGAGTCGTCGCAGGGAGTCCAGCTGATTGCCCCTAAGCTGCTGCTGCCAAAATGGCTGAAGCGCGGGGTAGTGAAAGAGCGCGAGCCACGCCTTCTCCTCTAAATGAGGTAGAGCAGGGGAGCTCAAGTTGACTTCCCCGCGTCCCGATGCCTCAATTAGAGCACGAGCCGCAGGAATCTGCTCCGTATCAAAAAGCTCAAAAAAGCGGTAGATCGAGCTCTCATCCCCCCGGAGTGACTCCGCCGCAGCACAGCTAAATCCGGCGCCCAACTCATCTGCAAAATATTCCATCTCAGGGAGATAATCAGAAGACTCCGCAGAGACCGCAATCTGCGCACCATCCGGGTGAGCATAGCGAAAGGCATCGCGCATACCATCTGCACCGCCCAAGATGTCAAAGCCTGCCTCCGAGTAAATGCGTGAGAGGAAATGCATGATACCCATCCCACCTGGCACGCTGTCGAGCTCAGTGATTGAGAGCGCATCCTGCGCCAAGAGTAGGTCGGGGCGAATGATGCGTGGTGCCGCCTGACTCAGCGCCTTGCTGCGCTGCGCCTCGATGAGCCAGCTAGGCTTACCAGCATCAAGCATCTCCGCTAGCCATGGGTGTTGCCTCTGCGCGGCACTCTGGCGGTAGAGTAGATGGGAGGCATCTTGAAATCGTGCTAAGCTATGACCAAGACCACGCAATTGCTTAACGATAGCCTTGGGTAGAGCTAGGGGTTGTGGTGCGATGCGCCAAGTAATTTGGCGCTCGCGAAATAGCCCCTTCTCAGGGAGCGCCGTTTTCATCATCTCAACAGTCAGCATGAGCTCCATGTTAAGCATTGTAGGTCGAGCTGTAAAGAGAAAACATAGCTCATAGCCACGGATGACGGAAAGCTCTGTAAAAAACCAATAAAAGACAAGCTCGCAGCTTGAAAGATGACTGCAAATGTGCTAGATTATGGATGTAAACTATGTGTGCGACAACTTTCTTTCTACAACCCATGCTTCTCAATACCGCTACAACGGATTGGAATCCATTGGAACTCTTTAATAAAGGGGGCTTTTTGATGTGGCCTTTGCTTTTCCTTTCCTTGGTCTCAGCTGTGGTCTTTTTCACCTGCCTTTGGACGACACGCCGTGGTGCCGTGCTGCCTGAGAGCATGATTTCTGCAGTGGAGGTCTATATTCGCAAAAAGGATTATGCCAGCTTGCTCTCCGCATGCAGTTACGATGGCTCCAGTTTTGCTCGCACGGTATTTGCGGTAGTGATGTTCTTGCAGCGCAATCCTCGCGCCAGCATTGAGGAGGTGCGCGAAGTGGCTGTTGCTGAGGGCTCTCGTCAGAGCCTCAATCTGACTCGCCAGATTAGCTGGCTCTCCGACATTGCCGCTATCGCTCCGATGATTGGTCTACTCGGCACAGTCGTTGGTATGATGACCACCTTTGCCGAGATGGCTCAGGGCAACTTTGAGGGCGTTAAGCAGATGCAGATGGCTAGTGGTATCTCCGTTGCCATGATTACGACTGCAACGGGTCTTATCCTCGCTATTCCTAGCATGTCCGCCTACTATTTCTTCCGCAATCGCATCCAAAAGAGCATCACTGACATGGAGGTTGCTACCACTCATATACTCTCCGTCATCTCAGTGCTGATGGCTCGTGAGCAGCGACTCGGTCATCCTAGTCATCATGGAAGCTCCACTAGCGAGAGGATCAAAGAGGACTAATTCAGACTAGGGTCAGCCCATGAAGTTCAACAATAAATTCCCTGAAAGTCCAGGCATTCAGCTCGCTCCGATGCTTGATGTGGTTTTTCTTCTTCTTATTTTCTTTGTCGTCACACAGAAGTTCATCCTCAATGAGCAAGATTTGAAGGTCAAGGTGCCCTCCGCACCCCAATCCACGGCCGAGAGTTCACGCGCGATTGATGAAATCATCATCAATGTCCGAGAAGACGGAGAGGAACTCATCATCACCATTGAGCGCGAGCTCTTTAGTCGTGAGGAGCTCTCCAAGCGCATGCGCCGCATGGTCAGTGTGAATCCCAACCAGCCGGTGCGTATCCGTGGGGATGCTGATGCTCGCTGGCAAAAGATTGCCGACGTTATTTCAACCTGCTCCCAAGCGGGTGTTTGGAACGTATCCTTCTCGTCTCAAATGCCTAAGAAGCAAGACTAAGAAACGCTCTGGGCTATCCGAGCTCAGGACCGTAAATGAGCTGACTCCCAAGCTCTGCAATCACCATTACTCATTCTCCCAAGTTTATATCAACATGAAGTTGACTGCTATTCCCTGCCTGCTCATCATGAGCCTTGCGTCCAATATCTCGCTGGCCATACAGGCCAATGACGCCACCCTGCACTCCAGCCGCGAAAAAGACGCGCTCGCAATTGCAGAGCAGCTTTATAGCCAAGGTCAAGATCCTAATATCAGCCCTGCGGATAAGCAACTAATCCTTGATCGCACGAGCTCGTATTTGTCCGATTTCCTGAAGCATTATCCTAAGTCTAAGCTTAGGTCAAGAGCCCTCTATCTTCAGGCCGCCTGCCAGATCGATATGGGCAATGCAAAGCGAGGCAACGAGCTGCTGGCACGTGTCGCGACGACAACTCAGGGCGAATATGCCGCCGCCGCCGCCTACAATCTCGCTGCACAGTGTGTATCACGACAGTTCTGGGAGAAGGCCGTAGGCTACTATGATATCGTCATCAAGCAGACGCGCCGCAGCGATATGGGGCATGATTCCCGTCTGCGCAAGGCGCGTAGCTTACAGCAGCTTGGTAAGCGTGCGGAGGCTGAGGAGATTTATCGTCAGCTACTCGTCCTCCAATCGGTTTCTGAAAAAACCCTCGCCTACACCCTCCTCTCACTGGGTCAGATGAAGACCGAGGATGAGGCCGATCGGGAGGCCTACTCCTATTTCCTCCGTCTCCTCGATATGAAGAATGTTGAGCAGAGTATGCGAGGCATTGCGACCCTGCAGGCAGCGCGCATAGCCTCCAAACTCGGCCGATCATCAGAGGCTCAGCGCCTCTACTCTAATTTATCCCGCATGCCCGGCATGGAGAAGTACCGCGGTGAAGCTCAGCTCGAGAGCATCATCACGCATTATCGTAATAAGAATTACAACGCCATTATTGCAGAAATTGCACGCAATAACACCCCACTTACTGATAAAGAAAAGGAGGCTAGTCGCTCCCTCATCATTGGTCAGACCTTTATGGATATCAAGCGTTACCCTGATGCAGCGGTTTGGTTTGCCAAGGTTGAGGCACTGGTTCCACAGAGTACATCTGCTATCAAGGCGGCCTACCGTCGCATCGTCTGTGCGCAGGAGGACAAGCAGGTTGAGCAGCTCCAAAAACTTGCTGAGAACTTCCTCCTTATCTATCCCAGTGCGCCTGCCACCGCGGAGAACCCCCTCAATGACTTGGTGCGTTTGCTCTATGCTGATCGCATGATTCAGATTGATATTGAGACGGCCGCGCGTCAGTATAATGCACTGCGCATAGAATTGCTCCCTGCGCAGCTACAAGCAGACGCCTCATTTCGTAAGGCGTGGACAGCGAGCCAGAGCCTAAACTATGATCCCGTGCCGATGCTTGATGAGTTTATCGTGAAGTATAAGGATCATACCAAGGTCGCTGAGGCTTATGCCTTGCGCGCTCTCGCCAACATGGAGGAGGGTAAGCTAGATGCCGCCCTCAAGGACTATGACTACGTCATCGCAAACTACCCCGAGTCGGATGCGGCAGCCCTGAGCTGGCAGCGTGCGGCACAGGCCTGCAACAAGGCTGACCGCAGTGAGCGCATGCTGTATTACTACGCTGGACTCATCAAGAACTTCCCCAAGATTAAGCCATCCGCCCTCGCTAAGGCTCACTACGAGATGGGCAGGGTTCTCACCGAGAAGAAGCCCCAAGATGCTGTAGCTCACTATGAGGAGGCTCGACGCATCAACCCCGAGCGTTACGCATCCTTGGTTGATCTCAACCTCGTGCTCTGCTACTACAAGATGAAGGAAGTCAAGA
This sequence comes from uncultured Verrucomicrobiales bacterium, assembly GCA_947039485.1. Taxonomy (GTDB): domain Bacteria; phylum Verrucomicrobiota; class Verrucomicrobiia; order Verrucomicrobiales; family Akkermansiaceae; genus Akkermansia. Next base: position 63,392 of record CAMQZC010000014.1, read on the forward strand.
AGCTGGTCAAGGCTCTCGAAAATCTCGAGAGGGCTAATTTAGAAGCTTACAAGAAACTCCCCGTCGACATCCTGCGCTGGTGTGGCTGGATGAGCTACAAGAGTCAGATGCTTGTTGAGGCCAATCGCTATTTAGCAGAATCACTCACGCGCTCCCCCATGGAGGATTACAAGACTGAGGAGGGAGAGCTCAAGCAGCGCCCACAGACTGACGCGCTCGTCTGGAAGACACTCGCCAAGGTCCGCTTGGAACTCAGCCAATACAACTCAGGCTTGGCCGCTGCCAATCACTACCTCTCAATGGAGGAGCACGCCTACCGCAAGGCTGAGGGAATGCGAGATAAGTCACAGCTGCTCATTGGGCTGGGACGCAGCAAAGAGGCAATCGCCTGCGCTGAGGAAGCCATCTCACTCGGGATTGATGGCCCCATCAAGTCTTCGCTCTTCCTGAGTCTCGGTGATGCGAGCTACATTGCAGGCGATGATGCCGAGGCTGCAAAGTACTATGGACGAACCGCCAATATTGTGAGTGATAAGAATATCAAGCCTGTGGCACTCTACAAAATTGTCTGTGCTCTCAATCGCTGTGGCAAGGAGGCCGAAGCTTCTCAGTATAAGCAAATGCTGCGCCAAGAGTTCCCCGATTGGCTGCCCAGTGGTGCGTTGAGCCTCTTTATGAAGCAAGCTCCTTTCAGGGCAACGCCCTAAATTGCTTTTGCGATTGAACAATATTCACTCATGTTTTACTCAAATCAAGAGAATCGACGCAAGTCTTGGTACTACCATATAAGCCTTAGCTACAAGAGTATCTTTGGTCTGGCGGCTATTCTCGGAATTCTCCTCATCGGGGTGTCTGCAACGACGGCGTGGTACGCTCATCGCGCGAAAGCCTTCCCCATTGGAGAGCTTGTCATCCCAGCAGGATCAACCATCCTCTACGATATTGAGAACCAGCCTCTAGGCTCGCTCACGACGCAGTCTCGTCTGCAACTTCGTACCCACGATTTGTGCCCAGAGATGATTGATGCCATCGTCGCGCGTGAGGATGTAGACTTCTTTAAGCACTCAGGTGTTAACTTTGTCGCAATCCTGCGCTCTATTTGGCAAAATATATCGAGCATGCGCTACAAGCAAGGAGCATCAACGATTAGCATGCAGTTGGCACGTAATATCTATGAGCTCCATGATGAGACGATTGATCGCAAGCTGCTAGAGATCGCGTTGACCTACCGCATCGAGCGTCGCTATGACAAGTACACCATTCTGACCCAGTATCTCAACCGCATCTACTATGGTCAGTCGTGTTATGGCTTGCCTGATGCAGCTCACTATTACTTTGATAAGAAGGTTAACGATTTGACTCTATCAGAGTGCGCGATGCTCGCTGGCATTATCCGCGGCCCATCCATCCTTAATCCCGTGGCCAGTATGAAGAGCGCAAAGGCTGTCAAGGTGGAAGTCTTGAAGCGCATGCTTGATTTGGGCAAGATTAATCAGGCTCGCTATGATGTAGCGTTCAAGGAGGAGATTAATCTCAACATCCAGCCTCGCCGCAGCGTCATCAACTCCTACCCCATCATGCTCGCTCAGGATGAGATGCGAGAGGTCGCCCCTCAACTGGCGGAGACGGTAGAGGGCAATGCCGTCATCTCAAAGCTGCATTTGGGCATCCAACGTCACATTGAGGCAGCAACGGAGGAGGCGATGAGCTTTTTTGAAGGACAGAGCAATCCGTCAGCCAGCTGGATTGACCGCATGGGTGGTAGCGCAGCACAAAAGCAAGCCCGCATTATTGAGTGGAATGAGCTCAAACGTCCCAAGAACATGCCCAATAGGCTTCAGAATGATCTCTCCGATATTCTGCAGTGCTCGGTGCTCGTCCTCGACTCGCGACTCAACCATAAGGGTAATCTCCTCGCTGTTACTGCAGGACGCAGTGCCGCTGATGGTCTCAATCGCTGGCATACAATGGTTAAACCAGGTAGAGCTGCAGCTCCCCTCGTCTTCTGCGCGGCAAGTATCCCCAGCACAAAGGATCACTACATCTTGCCCCGCAGCGCAGAGCTCACAGGGGAACGCTGTGGATATGATGTTGTACGCAGCTTTGCCGATAGCCTGCGCTACGACATCAAGTACCCCGATAAGAGCCACGCGAGTAATCTCTATGCAGGTAACTACGAGATGCGCCGCCTGGATTTAGCGAGGCTACATTACTCCATGCTGCATCGCGGACATGATTACCGTCTCAGCCTTATCAAGGCTATCTACTCCAACCAACTTCAGGCTCTCTATGCTGATGTGCCCGATGAGCTCCAAGAGTTTATCCGTCGAGAATGCGCCATGGCGACATCGCTGATGCTGCCCTTTGAGGCAAACGAAAATGCACCTACCGAGATGAATGTCCATCTCGCAGATGGCAATGGATTCTGGAGCCTCGTCTCTCGTGAGGGCTGCTTGAGTGTCTTTGTCTGGGTGGGATTTGATGACCCGAATCACCCTCTCGCAAAGGATCGATCGATCAAGGCGCTGGTGAGCCGATTCACACCCCTACTCGCCTATGACATCTACCAGCAGGGTCTACGAGAGATGCGGCAGGTGAGAAAGAATATGAAGGAGCGAGCTAAAGCCAAAGAAGCGGGGAAAATCTGATGAATCACAATCAACAAGAGCTCAATATTACTCTGCTTGAGGCTCGACTAGAGCTAGCGAAAAAGGCGGCAAAGATTGTCGGTCTTTACCTGCGCGAGCAATTTTATAAGCCTGAGAGGCTGGTTGATGAGGCACTCGCCCATGATATGAAACTGCGCGTCGATAAAGAGGCGCAGGCGAGGATTGAGTTTGAGCTGCTGAGCACCTACCCCAACGACTCCTTCCTCGGAGAGGAGGGGGCGCGGCAGGGGCAAGATTCTGACTATCTCTGGATTGTCGACCCGCTGGATGGTACAGTCAATTACTTCTATGGCATCCCTATTTTTTGCGTTTCAATCGCTCTGCAATACCGCGGAGAGATCGTGCTAGGCTGTGTCTATGACCCCATGCAGGATGAGATGTATAGCGCTGTGCGCGGTGGCGAAGCCCTGCTCAATGGTCGCTTGTTGAGGGTATCTAGCCGCGAGACGATGGCAGAGGCTGTCATCTTTGCTGGGCATGGACGCCATGATAACTCGGGTCAAGTGGGCATTGCCCGATTTGCCCATCTTTCCTCTCAGGTACGTAAGATGCGTATCCTTGGCTCGGCTGCCCTGAGCATCTGCTACATAGCCGCAGGGCGCTTTGATGCCTATATTGAGCAGCGTATATTTATCTGGGACTTTGCCGCAGCCAAGTTGATACTCAACTGCGCTGGTGGTAAGCTCGATTTTGTCGCTCATGATGAGCAGGGGATGACGGGCTCCGTTGTCGTGTGGAATGCGCGGCTGCCTATCTATGAGGCCATGCGCCTTTGAGGCCTCGTCTTTTATTTCGCAACGGCTCTCTCAATATGTTAGATGTGCCGTCTAGGCTGAGCTGAGCTGAGCATCTGCTACATAGCATCGGGCAGCTTTGCTACTTATTTAGAGTAGCCGATATCCATCTGAGATGTGGCCGCAGCCAAGCTGATATTTGCTTGTACTGGCGGCACATTGCTCGTGATGAGTAGGGGGGGTGGCTCAGCCGTAGCGTGAAACGCTCGACTGACCCCTAGTGGCTCAGACCCTTACTTTTTCTTCGCTCTGAAGTTTTTCTTCGCTGGCTCGGAAGTTGCTTTTTTGCTAGGGGCAGACTTTTGCCTAAAAGGGATTCCCATATATTCGTTGTCTTCCCTGTTGCTAGGAGGGGAGGTTTGCTTAAAAGGGATTCCCATATATTCGCTGTCGCGTCTACTGCTAGGAGCGGACGTTTGCCTAAAGGGGCTTGCTTTATATTCGCTCTCTAGCCTGTTGCTAGGAGCGGATTTTTGATTGAAAGAGCTTGCGTTATATTCGTTCTCAGACCTGTTGCTAGGAGCAGATTTTTGATTGAAAGAGCTTGCGTTATATTCGTTCTCAGACCTGT
>CAMQZC010000015.1 GCA_947039485.1 uncultured Verrucomicrobiales bacterium
GTATAGTAAAGGCTCCTGATAGAGCAATGCTAAGTATAGCGGATTAGGAATCCGCTTGTCTTTTATACTCTGTCTTAATTTACTATTTATCATATTGTTGGTACCTATTCCTTCGCTTCAAATATGCGCTCTTATTAATTAGACGTCTCAAGGGGCTACTTTTGTTTAATCTATCTCTATCTGTATTTTACTGCATTCTGTTGCTCTTTTTATTGACTGCGGATTCCTAATCCGCAACTGATGATTCATACATCTGATATACAAAGGGAGATTGCCATGCTTTATGCACGGTTTTGCGGTGGAGCGGAGGGTGTAGCGCAAGAAATGCGATTTGGGGCGGCTGTCGAGGAGCTTTTGCGGCTCAAGGCTCATCGCCGACCACGCACGCTCTCTGAGCTGCGCTCGGTTTTTAATCGGATGATGCGCGCGCTGCCTTCCTTGCGGGATAGAGCGCTACATCTCATTGATCCTCGGGAGGCTGAGGATATTTTGATGCAGGTCTTTGCCACGCCTAGGCAGAGAACTAAGGGGCGTATGCTGCTCCATGGCTTATTTGCCCTTGGCTGCCGTCGCTCTTGGTGCTGGAGCAATCCGATTAGCTCTCTAGATGCTCCGCATGTTGAGGAGTCGGAGCTTCATCCCTTGAGTTGGGATGAGTTGCGGCGCTTGCTGCGTGTGGCTCGTCGTCCGCAGCATCGTCCCTGCATGGCTGCTCTGGGTCTGATGCTTTGGGCTGGGGTGCGGCCAGCGGAGTTGGAGCGCTTGGGCTGGGAGTCCTTGCTCTGGGATGAGTCTGTGCTACTGCTCGAGGCGCGGCAGACCAAGACGGGTGGAGCGAGACATGTGAGCATCTACCCTGCGCTGGCCTCATGGCTGAGCGAGGCTGGTATCGCACAGCAGGGTCCCATCTGCCCACCTAATTGGTCGCGCCGCTGGCGGCAGCTGCGCGATGAGGCGGGACTGATACCATGGCGGCAGGATGTGCTGCGCCACAGCTTTGCGAGCTATCACGCCAAGATGTGGCATGACTTCCCCCGCCTGCAGGCGGAAATGGGTCATCGCAGCGCACATCTGCTGCGCACGCGCTACCTGAGCATGCGCGGACTCAAGCGCGAGCAGGTAGCTCGGTTTTGGAGTGCTGGGGGTATCTAGGCTTAGACGTCAAATCTATCTTGCTGCAGTACTTGGAAGTGGTCGCCAGCCCCAGGGATGGCAATGAGGTGTGCGTCAGCCGCACTATCATCATACGCGTAGGGCGCGAGAAGCTCGTGTTGGGAGCACAGCTTGATGATGTCATCTGGCGCGTTATGGCGTGCCAGATTGACAAGGTCAGTGAAATTAACGTCGCAGGTGATGTCGCAGTTGCCTGCAAGGGCAGGGAGTTGCTCGACCTCAAGCAGCTGATGCGCCTTGTAGCCTCTCATGCCGCCCTTGGGACGACGGTAGTAGATGCGCTCGTTGATGTCGCCGTAGTCGATGGTGATGTGGCTGCCTTCCTTCCAGAGGTGCTGCCAGCTGCTGTACCATCTGTGGTAGCTCTCATGCACCTCGATGATCTGTCCGTCCTGTGCCCATTGGGCAAAGGCGCAGGACTCGGGCAGGGGGTTTTCCCAAGCCTGCCTGATGACTTGTCCGTCAACGAGGGCAAGTCCGAGCTCATACCAGCGCTCCTCTTGATAGACGAATTGGCGCGCGGGAAAGGCGTCGGGCAGCTCATTGCTAAAGATGAAGGCTCGTCCGTTGACGGCTTTGAGCGCCTTGTGCATGGTCTCATGCGCACGCACAAATCCACCGCCAATTTGCCTTTGCAAATCGCGCAGGTGCTCGGAGCGCTCAACCATGTAGTAGCGTGTGCGCAGACGCTCGATGAAGCTGAGTTGCTTCTGGATGCAGAGCATGAGGTCGGCTGATCCACCACCAATCTCAAGTAAGGGGAGGTGGCGGTTAATCGTCTTGCAGCACTGGCGCCACTTGTCGACAATGGCGCGAGCTAGTAGCGTGCTCTGCGTCGCTGATGTTGAGAAGTCTCCTCGCCAGCCAATGCCTGGGATATGCTGGCTATAATAACCTTGCTCAGGCTCAAAGAGCGCAATATCCATGAAGTCAGCCATGGAGAGCCAGTTGCTCTTGGCTAGGATGAAGGAGGCGATTTTCATAGGCTTAGCTCTGCTCAAGCATGCGAAGCAGGGGTGCTTCTGCACGCAGCCTCAGGGACTCATCGACCTTGACCTCAGGGCTCATGTCGCGAAGGCAGTTGCGAAGCTTCTCCAAGGTGTTCAACTTCATGTAGTCACATTGCGCGCATGAGCAGGAGAGTGCGTCGATGGGGATGAACTCTTTCTCCGGCACCAGCTTGCGCAGACGGTGGAGGATGCCTATCTCGGTGACGATGATGAATTGCTGCGCTTCGCTGTGGCGGCAGTAGGGGATCATCTGCTCGGTGGAGCAGATGTGGTCGGCGAGCAGGCGCGTGATCTCACGACACTCTGGGTGGCAGACAACCTTCGCATGGGGGTATTTCTCGCGGAGATTGAGGATTTGCTCTTGGGAGAATTGCTGATGCACGTGGCAGTGACCCTTCCACAGAGTCATCTCACGCTCGCATTGCTTGGCTGTCCATGAGCCGAGGTTCTCATCGGGCACAAAGAGGATGGGGCGATCGCTGGGTGCTGCTGCTACAATCTTGCGCGCATTGCCACTGGTGACAATCACATCAGAGAGTGCTTTCACCCCGATGGAGCAGTTGACGTAGGCGATGACGTAGTAGTTGAGCTTAGCGTTGTCCTTGAGGAATTGCTCAAGCTCTGCTGCGGGGCAGGATTGCTCCAGTGAGCAGGCGGCATCAGCATCGGGCAGGATGACACGCTTACTTGGATTGAGAATGACAGCAGTCTCTGCCATAAAGTGTACACCGCAAAAGACGATGCAGTCACACTCTGCCTGCTGCGCTTGGCGCGCAAGACCGAGTGAATCTCCGACGAAGTCAGCGATGTCCTGAATCTCAGGGAGCTGATAACTATGGGCAAGGATGACGGCCTTGCGCTGGGCTTTAAGTTGCAGAATTTCCTCGCGTAGAGTCTGGCTGGGCATGCAGCTAGACTAGCACGGTGGAGAGCGTTCGTCAAGGATATCCTTAGAAGGGTAGCGCCTCGATAGGAGCTTGCCAGAAACCTGACTGATTGAGCCCGTCATCACTCGTGCTGGAGCTGGGCTGAGCACTCTTGGTATCCACGACTGGATCGGCGGACTCAGGCTCATAGTCCTGACCATCCAAGATAATGCGGCCGCGCTGAGGCTTTGGCTTCGTTTTCTTTTTGGCTGAGGCTGCTGAGACGGCCTGCTTCTTATCCTTGCTGTCGATGAAGTCGGAGCAGTCTACGAGGTCTTCGAAATTGAAGGCGTAGCGCGCCAGCTGCCCAAGATGCTCACTTGAGACATCGTCAAGGTTGATATTAGTTTGACCCTCGCTGTGGCGTAGGGTGATTGTATTGCCGCGGATGCGGCGTATAGCTGCATCGCTGTAGATTTTGCCTGACTTCGTGCGCAGTGAGCCAATATTGCGACCTGGGAGTAACTGCTGGCGTGCAATACTGCGATTTTGCTTATCGAGACTCAGGATGTGGTTCTGCTTCTTGATGATATCACCATCAAGCTTTTGGATGGCTTGCTCTTGCGTCTCGATAGCAATGTTTTGCTTGATGATTTGGTCTTTCAGTGACTCAAGCTTTTTCTTGAGTTGGATATTCTCATCAGCGGCAAAGCCTTTTTTGACGATGGCTTCGAGCTGGTTGACTAGCTGGTTGTTCTCCTGCTTAGCATTGTCCATAGGGTTGGGTATGGAGTAGACCGCCATCGTCTGCTGGAACTTCCAGATGCTACCACCCATGATACCGATGATGAGCAGGATGAGTGCGCCGTCGAGAAGGAGGTTGAGTATGCGCTTTTTGCGGCTAGGTTTCAGGCTTGGCTCAGTTGCGGTGATGCTTGGCGTCGCTTGATTCTCACTGCTTGGCAGCTGAGCTGCTGTCTTGTCAGAGGATTCTTCCTTCTTCATTTCGTTATTCTGACTCATGGTTGGCTAGGGAGGATAGAGGATGAATCGCTGCTTCCGACGGCTGCTTTGGCTGGCGTAGTCGCCTCATGCTGCAACTTGCTGAATTGCTCGCTGAGGCTTTTGTGACGGTCTTCCAAATCGATGAGTTGGATTTCGCGATCGGTTTTTTTACCATCAAGTTGACTCGACTTATGGATTGCCGTGGCGAGCTCTGACTCTACTTGGGCAATGCGTTCGGGGATATTGCTGTCAATATCGCCTGAGCGGCTGATGATGCGCTGTAGGGAGCTGATTTTCTCGCGGAGGTGGAGATTTTGATTTAAAATGGCCGTCAGCTTTTCTGGGGCGACGCTCTCAGGCTCACAAGAACACAGGGCTAAGGAGAGAGAGAGGATGCAGCAGCTGTTAGTGATGATGTGCTTCACCGTTTTATCATCCCTCATAGAGCTCCATCAGTCAAGTCAGTTCTGCGTCTGTCCGGATGAAAGTTTATGGTTGGCAGACTCTGAGGCATATGCTAAAATGCATGAAGTCCCATAGATTAATGAAAGATTCTCCTCCTCTCATCCCCCTCTCCCTGCGCCTCGTAGCGTTGCTCATGATAACAAGTTGCTTGAGCTCATGCTCATCCATCGTGGGATTAGTTGAGACCATTCTTACATTGCCCTTTGATATTATCGACGCGGTCCTGCCATAAACTCACACAAAGGCGAGCTGCTTCAACCCTAACAAATCATGATGATGAACACAGCTGAGCCTTCACCCGTCCCCAGTCCCAACCCCCAGACGGAGACTAGCTCCGATAACAGTCTCAGCCCCTCGCTGCTCATTTGGTCGATGGCGGCTATGTCGCTGATGCTCTGCTTTCTTGGCGTGGGGTTAATTATCTTTAGCTACTGGACTGAGTTCTCTCTGCTCTGGCGTCTGGGGTGCCTCGCGGGACTCGGTAGCGCCATCTGGGGCGTCTATGCGCTCTGCTGGCGTTGGTCGATACCGCATCGAGAGCTGAGAGTCGCCTTTGTCTGTGTGACTTGGTTGTTGCTCATTGTTGCTGGCAATGAGTTCTTGCGCAGCCACGCGTTTCCCCTGACGAGCGTGGGGCTTGTTTTCTTGCTCGGGCTGCTCGCTGTTGCTCTCCTGATGCCTAGCCGCTCGGCTATGGCGCTGCTCGCGCTAGGTTGCCTCTTTGAGGTGGCTCTACTGGCGCTAGCGTCCTATAATAGTGGCAACTGGCTGCTGCTCATCGCAAGTCTCATCTCTCTGCTGATGCTTTGGTCTGAGGGTGGAGCCTACGGGGTACTCAAGAGGCGCGAGGACTTTGCCTCCATCTCTCTACTCGGGCAGCTTTGCCTAGGCCTGACCCTCATCATCTACCAGCTGCTATTGCTCTATCCCTCACTCCTGCCCCTGCATGAGATTAGCATGCGCGCGAGTTGGATGGATAGTCTCTCTGTGGCTGGTATCTGGGCGCTTCCCATGCTGCTCTCCCTGCGCGTCCATCAGCTGCGAGCCAAGCGAGAGCACTGCTCGATGGCGCATCCCTCCGCGTTGCTCTATTTGCTCTGCAAGCTCATCGCTATGCCTCTGAGTCTGTTGCTGCTGAGCTGGCAGTTGCCACTTATCGGGGTCCTCTTCCTCTTCCTCTTCGCTATGGCAATGGTCTATTATGGGGCGGAGTATCATGAGTATAACCTTGTCTTTCTGGGCGCAGCCATGCTCTTTGTCACGGCTCTCTCCATCCCACTCTCCCTGCATGCTGGTAGCCTGCTCTCTGGCATGTTCATCCTCCTGCTAGGAGCAGCTCTCCTCTATGCCGCCATCAGGCTGCATCGCCATTATCGCCGATTGGAGGCGCAGCTGAAGCTGGCTAAGCAGAGGCAGCTCATCAGTCAGCGACGCCGCGAGGGTATGTCTGATCTGCATGTCAGCCTCGATGATGCGCCGTCCCCCGAGTTGTCAGCCGAGGAGCAAGACCCCCTCCCTCAGCAGGGTTACCAAGAGCTACTCAAGGATTAAATCGTACAAGGCGCTCCGCGAGCTCCTGCCTGCTCAAGCGCAGCAGACCATCCGTACCAAAGCTCTCGCAGGTGGCCGCCGCGACAGTCGCTGCAATCTGCATCCCTCTCTGGAGGGTATCCCATCGCCATGGAGAGCCATCATAGCTCTCGACGAGATAAGCGGCCAAGGCCCCCATAAAGGAATCACCTGCTCCCGTGGGGTCGAGCGCATGCTCAAGCGGCCATGCAGGGCAGTCATATTGCAGGATATCACCTGACTCACTGCGCTGGAAGAGGCTTGCCCCCTCGCTACCGTGCTTCACAATTGCATAGCGAGGACCTGCCGCGAGAATGGCATGAGCGGCGGCGATCAAATCATCGCCGCCAGCAAAGCAGAGAGCCTCCTCATCATTCATCAGAGCCATATCCACGCGAGAGAGCAGCAGGTCGACATAATCGCGCTCGCGCTCAATCCACGACTTCATAAAGTCTACCATCAGTAGCTGCGCTCCCTCACTCTGCTCAAGTAGCTGGTACTGCAGGCGAGGCGTCACATTGCAAAGAGCGATAATCTGAGCCCCACGTAGTTCATCGGCTAGGATAGGCTGCCATGACTCCTGCACACCCTCCACCGTGCGCACTGTCTCGCGGATATTCATATCATCCTCATACTTGCCCGTCCATGCAAAGGTCTCCCCCTCCATCATCGAGACATGCTGCATGTTCACTCCCTGACCCTCCATCGCCTGCCAGTAGGCAGGAGGGAAGTCGCTACCTACCACCCCAAAGAGATGGGCGTGATTGGTGATGAGTCGTGCCGCAAGGGCCGCAAAGCTGCCAGAGCCCCCGAGTACAGAGTTTGCTACACCGAGGGGCGTGATGAGGGTGTCAATGGCGATGGTGCCGTAGATGAGGGCGCGTGTGGTCATGAGAGGATGAAGGGTTCTTCTTGCTCTGAACTGTTGCTGGGGCTGAGCATGGCGAGGAGTTCCTCTTCACCGATGATGGAGATATTGAGCTTGGCCGCCTTGTCTCGCTTGCTGCCGCCGCCTTCTCCCGCGACGAGGTAGTTTGTTTTGGCGTTGATACTGCTCTGCAGCTTGCCGCCTGCGGCCACGATGAGCTTGCCAAAGTGGGGGCGCGGCTGGCTCATGCTGCCGGTGAGGACAAAGTTTTGGCCGCTCAGGATACCCTCTGTTGAGTCCTGCATGAAGCTCTCAGACTTGGGGTTGATGCTCAGCTGCTCAAATGTCTCCAGCAGCTGCTGACCAGCTGGCGAGTCAAAGTAGTTGACAATCGCTGCTGTGGCGACCTTCCCAATGGGGTTGATGAGACTGATGCTCGCCTTGCGGCTTTTGCCTGTCCTCAAGCCTATCTGGCAGGGAGGCTGAGAGGCAGCCTCAGCGGCTTCAATCTCATCATAGATAGCGGCCCCATCCTCAGCACGCTGATTCTGAGGGATGTTGTTGTAGTCCTCACAGAGCGCATCGAGGCGCAGCATGCTGCGCAGGTAGGCGGAGTTTGCAAGGCTGCGCAAATCCTCGTGGCTGCTCGCCAGCTCCCTTGCGGTCACAACGCCAATGTTGGAGATGCCCAGCGCACTAATCCAGCGATCAAGCGGCAGATGGCGCGCGGCGTCAAGAGCCGCGAGAGCCTTGGCTGCATTCTTTTCACCCATGCGGCGGGGCTCATCATCCGTGCCAAGGTTTAAGCTGCCAAGCTGCTCAAGTGTCAGCTTAAAGAGGTCGAGTGGGTTGCTAATCAAGCCTCGCTCGACTAGAGATTCAGCCACCGAGCCTCCGAGGCTCTCAATGTTGAGATTCTCGCGGCGGCAGAAGTGAATGCTGCGCATCGCCGCCTGCGCGGGGCAGGTCAGGTTGCTGCATCGCCATGCGACTTGTCCCAGCTCTTGCGCGATAGGCGCTTTGCAGCAGGGGCATTGACCCGATACCGCTTCATAGAGATTGTAGGGCTGGCTATCCGCTGGGCGTTTATCCTTGTTCACCCTCACGACGGAGGGGATAATCTCGCCAGCCTTCTCCACCAGCACCGTATCACCGATGCGAATATCCTTGCGCTCAATCTCATCCTGATTATGCAGGGTCGCGCGGCTTACCACCGAGCCAGAGAGAGGCACAGGCTGGAGCTCTGCCACGGGCGTGAGGACACCTGTGCGCCCCAGCTGGATGCTAATATTGAGCAGGGTTGTCTCCTTCTGCTCAGGTAAGAACTTATAGGCCGCCGCCCAGCGAGGCGCACGTGCTGTGCTACCCATCTGCTCGCGCGTGGCAAAGTCCTCAATCTTGATGACCGCACCATCGGTGCCATAGGGCAGTTGGTGGCGCAGTAGATTGATTTGAGCTACACCCACACGCATTTCCGCAAGGCTCTCTGCGTGGAACTGTGGCTCATTTGTAGGGATTGTCATGCGGTGGAGCAGGGCGATAAAGTCATTATTGCAGCTGATGCTCTCCCCCTCATACTGCCCAATACCATGGCAGATGAAGCTCAGCTTGCGCTTCTCAACCTCATCCGCATCTAGCAGCTTCATGCTGCCTGCCGCCGCATTGCGCGGATTTGCAAAGGCAGGCATGCCATCTGCATCTCGCTGGGCATTGAGTTGCTCAAAGTCGGCAAAGCGCATGAAAATCTCACCGCGCAGCTCCAGCAGAGCAGGCGCGCCCTTGGGCAGCTGCTTGGGGATATCGCGCAGGCGGAGCATGTTTTTGGTTACATCATCACCGATGCGGCCATCGCCACGTGTTGCCGCGTAGTCGAGTTTGCCGTTTTTATAAAGCAGGCTCACCGCGCAGCCATCAATCTTGGGCTCGATACTCATGCGCGGCATGGATGAGGCAAAGCTCTTGGCTATCTTTTTGTGAAAATCCAGCAACTCTTGGTCAGAGGGGATATCTAACTCAGGCTTGCGCTCAAAGATGTCATCAATGCTCTGCATGGGCAGCGCATGCGTAATCTTGCGAAAGCCCTCGCTGAGGTCATTGCCTACCTGCTGCGTGGGTGATTCTGGGCGCAGCCAGTCTGGCTGCTTTGCCTCAATCTCCTCTAGCTCGCGGTAGAGCGCGTCATAGTCAGCATCGCTAATCTCGGGCTGTGCTTGCGCGTAGTAGAGCTCATTGTTATGCCTAATGATGTCGATGAGCTCGCTGTAGCGAGCCTTCTGCGCGTTGAGCTGCTGGGTAAAGTCAAATAGATCGTTCATGAGCCTTGGAATGTGATGATGTTGGAGCCATTGCGCGTGGGCATAGGGCTGCATAGGAGGGGCTTGTTGCCATTGAGTCGCTGGAGTAGGGCTATGCCATCCTCCCAGAGGCGAGAAACCTGCTCGGGGGCATGTGCGTCTGAGTTGACACAGATGGGGATCTTGCGTGCCAGCAGCTCGGCTAGGAAAGCCTCGCTGGGGTACTGCTCGGCGCAGGGTTTGAGCCAGCCTGCTACATTGAGCTCCACCGCGCCATCATCCGCCTGTAGTGCATCGAGCACAGGCGCGTAGTATGGCATCAAATCACCCTCGGGGTAATGCCCCCAGATTTTGATGATGTCGAGATGCCCATAAAAATCAAAAAGCCCAGACTTCACCATGTCGCCTGCGCGCTGCCAGTAGTTATGCCAGTCCTCTGCGTTGTTCTTGCCGATGCTGGCACGCTGGCTGTAAATGGGGTTGTCAAAGGAATCATCCGTGCTGATGTAGTGGATGGATCCAATTAGGTAATCCCAGTTGTAGAGCCCCGAGAGCTCCTCAATCCACGACTCACAGCCGGGAAGCCAGTCACACTCAAGCCCCACGCGAATGCGCAAATCACTGCCTGCGGCGGCGGCCTTGGCGCGCTCCACCCAGCTGATGTAGGCTGGTAGCTCCTCGCGCAGCATGCGCCAATCATCGTAATAATGAGGCGTAGGAGCATGATCGGCAATGCCGTACTCGCACAATCCTAGCTCGAGGGCTCGTTGGACAAAGGCCTCAGGCTCACCCTCCGCATGGTGGCAGAGGGGCGTGTGGGTGTGGTAATCGCAGCGGTGCATGGCAGGGGGGATTTTAGCAGATATAGCCAGATTGAGCAATCCCAAAGGCTGGCTGTTATCATGGCAACAAAAAGCCCAGTGAGTTATCCTCACTGGGCTTTGAAATGTGCTGTTAAGCAGCTGAACTTAGTTCATGATGATAGATGCGCGTAGCTTGATGCGCTCGCCAACTTGCTCGGCGCTCATCTTGATGCTATTGATGTGCTTGAGTGTATTGCTGGTATCTTCATCATCAGCAAGGCCTGAACCCTTCATGCTGCTGTAGAGCGGCGCGATGTTGAGCTGGAAGGTCTCGCCTTGGAACTCAACGCCAGCGCTGCTGCTATAAGCTTGGTGAATCTTATCACCAGTTAACTCATCGCTGCTCAGTGTGAAGAAACTATCGCTAACCTGCACTGTGGCAATTGGCATGCCTGAGGGACCCATGGCCATCTGTAACTGGTGCGTGGCTGCGTCTCCGCGCTGCGCGCTCACGATGGGGTAGCCTTGGAGTATTTGCTCTGGATTCTGATCGAGCAGGACCATTGTGGACTTGATGGAGTCAAAAAGACTATCCCATCCCTTAGCCAGCATCTGGCGGTCCTGCACCGCGCTAAAGAAGGTAGCTGTGATGGGAACTGGGGGAGCGCTAGCCTGAGTGATGATGAGTCCTTTGGGTGAGTCTAACCCATTTGTCGTATTATTGTAGGCATCAATGGCCAGCAGGGCGCTCTTCTCAAATTTCTTTTGTTGTGCGCTCCATTCATTGAGTTGCTCACTCCAGTCCTCGCCCATGATATGACCTGCTGCATTGGCTACATCGAGTCCACTGTAGAAGAGCTCAAAGACATCTATATTAACGCTGGGCATGTGGATCCCTGTCGTCTCATAGTAGGCGATGGTATCAGGGTTCGTAGCTGCGGATTGCATCTTTATTTTACCTGGCTTATAGCTGAAGTTGGCTATGCCGATATCGGACTCCATATGGAGGTTGCTGTCATGCCAGATGAGCGCCGATGCGTCGCCCTTGAGCTCGAGGCAAAGTGGCGCAATTGTCTCTGTGATTTTGAGGAGACTTGTCGCTCCTTTCTCATAAATCTCTTTATTCTCGGGCTGAGCTGCGATGAAGTCGCCTAAAAGATTGGTGAAGAACGTGGCACTCTGCTTCAGATCCTTCTGAGTGCTGAAGAGTGAGTTTACCTTTTCATCGATAAAGGCGCAGAATGCGAGATTGTTAGCCAACTTGCTGTCCATAAAGGCTGCTTTAGGGCTGGCGAGTATGGATTGTTTAGGGCTGCTAGCAAAGGTCATCTTCTCCGTGTCCTCGCAGAGTACGATATTGACCTTGAGACCATCGCGCTTGTAGAGGAGGTAGAGGTCGTGCTTCTCCATGAGGGGGAGAAGTTGCTGAAGCTTGGCCATTTGATCCTCGTCTAAGTCCGCATATTGCTTGCTCACGAGCTCGGCAAGTAACTTGCCCTTGGCGAGGATACCCTTGTAGCCGTTAATCTCAGCGAGCTCGGTGCCTTCACTTGTACTATCGTTGCAGAACTTTTGGAAGACTTTCTCAAACTCATCAAGCTGAGCTTCGCTGCCAGGGTGGTTGGCTATGGCAATGTATAAGCTGGGAATCTTGGGGATTTGCAGGTTGGCTAGTAGAGCTGTTACGACCTTGCTCTTATATGCATCAATAATCTGCTTGCTTGCAGCAGGGGTATTGTCGGATAACTCAGTGAGGTAAGCTGCATTTCCGTCGATGCTCATGAGGTTGTCAATGGCTGAGAGGAACTCGGCGCTACCTGCACCACCACCGATGGCGATGCTGCTGATGGGCAGCAGCTTGGAGCTAAAAGCTGCGTCTGAAAGAATCTGCATGCCTAGAGGTGTTTTCTCAAACTTGGCCATCAAGCTGCGTAGATCGCCGGCTGCGTGGAAATACTCTACGTCAGCAGGAATCTGAGCTAGCGTGGGGAATACCGCTGCGCGTGCTGCGATCTGCTGATCTGTTTGGCTGCAGGTGATGTTGCATAATTCCTCTTGATTGGAAGAGGCGAGGGCGCTGGTCGTAGCGAGAGCTAGACAGCCTGTAAGTGCAAGAAGCTGTGATTTTTTCATAAACTATACTGCTTTATATGATGTTATGCCTCTGAGGTAAAGTAAATAATGAGTAATCGCGTAATTATCTTAAAAAAGAAGCAGCTCAGCAGTATAGACTGCGGAGCTGCTTTAGAAAATTGAGATGCTTATGCTTTTACTTCTCGGCGTAGGAGCGGGTAGCCGCAACGGTGCATGGCAGGGGGGCCGCAGATATAGCCAGATTGAGCAATCCCAAAGGCTGGCTGTTATCATGGCAACAAAAAGCCCAGTGAGGATAGCTCACTGGGCTTTGAAAAGCGTTGTTAAGCAGCTGAACTTAGTTCATGATGAGAGATGCGCGCAGCTTGATGCGCTCTCCAACTTTCTCGGAGCTCATCTTGATGCTCTTGATATGCTTAAGGGTGTTGCTGATATCTTCATTATCAACAAGGTATGAGTCAAGCAGAGGCGCGATGTTGAGATGCAAGGCCTCGCCTTGGAACTCAACGCCAGCGCTGCTGCTATAAGCTTGGTGAATCTTATCACCAGTCAACTCGTCGCGGCTCAGGGTGAAGAAGCTATCGCTAACCTGTACCGTGGCAATTGGCATGCTTGCGAGACCCATGATCTGTACTGCGCGACCCATGGCCATCTGTAACTGGTGCGTGGCTGCGTCTCCTCGCTGCGCGCTCACGATGGGGAGGCCTTGGAGTATCTGCTCTGGCTTATGGTCAAACTTGACCATGGTGGACTTGATTGCGTCAAAAAGACCATTCCAGCCCTTAGCCAGCATCTGGCGGTCCTGCACCGCGCTAAAGAAGGTAGTGGTGACGGGGGCTGGGGGGGTGCTAGCCTGAGCGATGATGAGTCCTTTGGGTGAGCCTAAACCATTTGTCGTGTTCTTGTAGGCCTCGATGGCCAGCAGATCTTCCTTCTCAAATTTCTTTTGCAGGGCGCCCAATTTGTTGAGTTGCTCACTCCAGTCCTCGCCCATGATATGACCTGCTGCATTGGCTACATCGAGTCCGCAGTAGAAGAGCTCAAAAGCATCTAGATCAACGCTGGGCATGTTGATCCCTGTCGTCTCATAGTAGGCGATGGTATCAGGGGTCTGGGCTGCGGATTGCAGCTTCATTTTGCCTGGCTTATAGCTGTAGTTGCCTACGCCGATATCGGCCTCAATATGGAGGTTGCTGTCATGCCAGATGAGCGCCGATGCGTCGCCCTTGCTCTCGGGGAGAAGTGGCGCAATTGTCTCTGTGATTTTGAGGAGGCTTGTAGCTCCTTTCTCATAAATCTCTTTATTCTCAGGCTGAGCTGCGATAAATTCTCCGAAAAGATTAGTGAAGAACGTGGCCCTCTTCTTTAGCTCCTGCTGACTGCTGAAGAGTGAGTTTACCTTTTCATCGATAAAGGCGCAGAATGCGAGATTGTTATCCAACTTGCTGTCCATAAAGGCTGCCTTAGGGCTGGCGAGTATAGATTGTTTAGGACTGCTTGCAAAGGATATTTTATCAAGATCAATGCCGAGTACAATGTTGACCTTGAGACCATCGCGCTTATAGAGGATGTAGAGGTAAGGCCTATCGATGAGGGAGGGGAGTTGCTGAAGCTTGGCCATCTGATCATCGTCTAAGTCCGCATATTGCTTGCTCGCGAGCTTGGCAATTAACTGGCTATTGACGAGGATACCCTTGTAGCCGTTAGTCACAGCGAGGGTTGAACTATTGTTGCAGAACTTTTGGAAGACTTTCTCAAACTCGTCAAGCTGAGCTTCGCTGCCAGGGTGGTTTTCAATGGCAATGTATAAGCAGGGAATCTTGTCGGTTTGCAAGTTGGCGAGTATGGCTGTTGCGACCTTGGTCTTATATTCCTCAATAATCTGCTGATTTGCAGCAGGGGCTTTGCCGTATAATAAAGTGAGAGCATCTGTATTTTGGCTGATACTCAGGAGGCTGTTCATCGCTGTGAGGAACTCGGCGCTACCAGCACCACCACCGATGGCGATGCTGCTGATGGGCAGCAGCTGGGCGCTAATGCCTGCATCTGAAAGAATCTGCATGCCTAGAGGTGTTTTCTCTAACTTGGCCATCAAGCTGCGTAGGTCGCCGGCTGCGAGGAAATACTCTACATCCGCAGGAATCTGAGCGAGCGTGGGGAATACCGCTGCGCGTGCTGCAATCTGCTCATCTGTTTGGCTGCAGGTGACGTTGCTTGAGTTCTCTTGCTTGCAAGAGGCGAGGGTGCTTGCCGTAGCGAGAGCTAGACAGCCTGTAAGTGCAAGAAGCTGTGATTTTTTCATAAACTATACTGCTTTATATGATGTTATGCCTCTGAGGTAAAGTAAATAACGCGTAATGGCGTAATTATCTAAAAAAAGAAGCAGCTCCGCAGTATAGACTGCGGAGCTGCTTCAGGAAAATCGAGAGACTTATGCTTTTACTTCTCGGAGTAGGCGCGGGTAGCCGCAACGGTGCATGGCAGGGGGGCAGCAGATATAGCCAGATTGAGCAATCCCAAAGGCTGGCTGTTATCATGGCGACAAAAAGCCCAGTGAGCTATCCTCACTGGGCTTTGAAAAGCGTTGTTAAGCCGCAGAACTTAGTTCATGATGAGAGATGCGCGCACCTTAATGCGCTCGCCGACTTGCTCGGAGCTCATCTTGATGCTCTTGATGTGCTTGAGTGTATTGCTGATATCTTCATCATCAACAAGGCCTAAGTCCAGCAGAGGCGCGATGTTGAGCTGGAAGGCCTCGCCTTGGAACTCAACACCGGCGCTGCTGCTATAAGTTTGGTGAATCTTATCACCAGTCAACTCATCGCTGCTCAGTGTGAAGAAGCTATTGCTAACCTGCACCGTGGCAATTGGCATGATTGCGGGACCCATGGCCATCTGTAACTGGTGCGTGGCTGCGTCTCCGCGCTGTGCGCTCGTGATTGGGAAGGCCTGGAGCATCTGCTCGGGATTCTGGTCAAACTTGACCATCGTGGACTTGATTGCGTCAAAAAGACCATCCCATCCCTTAGCCAGCATCTTGCGATCCTGCACTGCGCTAAAGAAGGTAGCGGTGACGGGAACTGGGGGCATGCTAGCCTTAGCGATGATGAGTCCTTTGGGTAAGCCTAGACCATTTGTCGTGTTCTTGTATGCCTCGATGGCCAGCAGATCTTCCTTCTCAAACTTCTTTTGCAGGTCGCTCAATTCGTTGAGTTGCTCACTCCAGTCATTGTCTGTGATATGGGCTACTGCATTGGCCACATCGAGTGCGCTGTAGAAGAGCTCAAAAGCATCTAGATTAACGCTGGGCGTGTTGACCCCTGTCGTCTCATAGTAGGCGATGGTATTAGGGCTCTGGGCTGCGGATTGCAGCTTTACCTTGCCCGGCTTATAGCTGTAGTTGGCTATGCCGATATCGGCCTCCATATGGAGGTTGCTGTCATGCCAGATGAGTGTCGATGCGTCGCCCTTGCTCTCGGGGAGAACCGTCACAATAGTCTCTGTAATCTTGAGGAGGCTTGTAGCAGCTTTCTCATAAATCTCTTTATTCTCAGGCTGAGCTGCGATAAATTCTCCGAAAAGATTGGCGAAGAATACGGCACTATTCTTTAACTCCTTCGGACTGTGGAAGAGTAAGTTTACCTTTTCATCGACAAAGGAGCAGAATGCGAGATTGTTAGCCAACTTGCTGTCCATAAAGGCGGCCTTAGAGCTGGCGAGTATGGATTGTTTAGGACTGCTTGCAAAGGCCATCTTCTCAGTGTCTTCGCAAAGTACAATGTTGAGCTTGAGGCCATCGCGCTTATAGAGGAGGTAGAGGTTGTGCTTCTCCATGAGGGGGAGAAGTTGCTGAAGCTTGGCCATCTGATCATCGTCTAAGTCTGCATATTGCTTGGTCACGAGCTCGGAAAGTAACTTGCCTTTGGCGAGGATGCCCTTGTAGCCGTTAATCTCAGCAATCTCGATGCCTTCACTCGTAAAATCGTTGAAGTGCTTTTGGATGGCTTTCTCAAACTCATCAAGTTGAGCTTCGCTGCCAGGGTGGTTTTCTATGGCAATGTATAAGCTGGGGATCTTGGGGATTTGCAGGTTGGCGAGTAGAGCTGTTGCGACCTTGCTCTGATATTCATCAATAATCTGCTGACTTATAGCAGGGGAATTGTCGAGTAACATGGTGAGATAGTCTGCATTTTGGATGATACTCAGGAGGCTGTTTATCGCTGTGAGGAAATCGGCGCTACCTGCACCACCACCGATGGCGATGCTGCTGATGGGCAGCTGGGCGCTAATGCCCATGGCTGATAGACCCAGCTCCGTGCTCATAGGTGTTTTCTCAAATTTGGACATCAAGCTGCGTAGATCGCTGGCTGCGTGGAAATACTCTACGTCCGCAGGAATTTGAGCTAGCGCGGGGAATACCGCTGCGCGTGCTGCAATCTGCTGATCTGTTTGGCTGCAGGTGATGTTGCATGATTCCTCCTGCTTGCAAGAGACGAGGGTGCTTGCCGTAGCGAGTGCTAGGCAGCCTGAAAGTGCGAGAAGCTGTGATTTTTTCATAAACTATACTGCTTTATATGATGTTAGGCCTCTGAGGTAAAGTAAATAATGCGTTATGGCGTAATTATCTTAAAAAAGAAGCAGCTCAGCAGTATAGACTGCTGAGCTGCTTCAGGGAATTGAGATGCTTATGCTTTTACTTCTCGGAGTAGGCGCGGATAGCCGCAGCGATGCGTGCGGATACATCCTGAGGCTCGACCTCTTCGTTCACGTTAACTTGTACGACTTTACCGTGCTTGCTATAATGCTCAATGATGGGGACGGTGAGGGTCTCATAGTCCTTCCAGCGCTTTGCAAAGGCTTCGGGATTGTCATCAGAGCGTACAACCATCGGTTCTCCGCATTTGGGGCAGATGGTCTCACCATTGCGAGTTGTCTCACCGCAGGCGTTGCAGGCCTTGCGCTTGAGCATGCGAGCTTGGATGAGCTCGAGCGCAACATTGAGATAAACAACGATGTCTACCTCAAGATCCATCGCATTGAGATTCACATCAAGCGTCTCCGCCTGTGCCAATGTGCGTGGGTAACCGTCGAGGAGGCAGCCGCTGTCTTTGTTCTCCACGAGCCACTTAGCAACGATTCCGTTGACTACTTCGTCGGGGACAAACATTGCTGCGTCCATGTATTTTTTTGCTTCGAGTCCGAGAGCTGATTCCTCTGCAATCTCTGCGCGTAGCAGGGCTCCAGTACTCAGGGGCTTGAGACTGTAGGTTTCTGAGAGGAAGGATGATTGAGTGCCCTTACCAGAGGCAGGGGCACCGACGAGGACAAATCGCTTGAGCGTTTTCATGATTTCAAAGAGGAATCTTGGTTGTGTGACAGAGGCGTCACATGTTCGTCTGGCATTATACGAAAGAGAAAGGGTACTGGCAAGAAAAAAGTGGTGGTGGGGGGGGTTAGCCCTCATCCTTCGGCGCGACGAGTACCTCCCGTGCTTGGCTCGTGTTGCCTGGCGGTGAGATGATTCCATGGGATTCCATGTGGTCCATCATCTTGGCGGCTCGTCCATAGCCGATGCTAAAGTGTCGCTGTAGCATCGAGGTGCTGGCCTTGCGCTGGCTAATCACAAGACTCACGCAGCGCGTGTAGAGCTCAGAATCTTCATCACTCATGGATTTGCCTCCGATGCGTCCGCCTCCATCGCCCTCGCCCGTCGCTTCATTCATCTCCTTGGCGATGCCTTGGACAAAGTGCTGCTTGGCGTGGCTGGCGCAGTGTTTGACGATGGCGGTGACCTCCTCATCAGAGACAAAGGCGCCCTGTGCACGTGTCATGCTGGTCTGCCCACTGGGGGGGAGGAAGAGGAAGTCGCCCTTGCCCAGTAGGTTGTCAGCTCCATCTGTGTCGAGGATGATGCGGCTGTCCAAGGGGCTGCTCACCTTGAAGGCGATGCGGCTGGGGATATTGGCCTTGATGACGCCTGTGATGACATTGGAGCGTGGTGTCTGGGTTGCAACCACGAGGTGGATGCCTGCGGCACGTGCCTTTTGTGTGAGTCGTGCGATGTAGGCTTCTAGATCATCCTTAACGACCATCATGAGGTCGGCGAGCTCATCGATGATGATGACGATATAGGGCAGTTTGTCGGGGATGTCCTCCTCGTCGTGGTCGTCAAGCTCGTCTTGCTCCTCCATACCCAGATCAAGCTCATCCTCGGCTTGGCGCTCAATCTCGCTGGCAAAGGCCTCAATGGCGGCGTAGTCCACGGGCGCATTCGCATTCATGTCCTCATCCTCATCGGGCTCGGGGCTGTAGCCTTGGGGCAATTTGTTGTAGTCGCTAAAGTTGCGAACACCCATCTTGCTGAAAAGTTTGTAGCGATGCTCCATCTCGTTGACCGCCCAGCGCAGTGCGCCAATGACACGTCCCGGGTCGGTGACGACAGGGCAGGCGAGGTGGGGCAGACGGCGGTAGGGCTGCATCTCGACAACCTTGGGGTCAACCAGTACGAGCTTGAGCTCCTCGGGGCTGAACTTGTAGAGCATGGAGATGATCATGCTGTTGATGCAGACAGATTTACCAGAGCCTGTTGTGCCCGCGACGAGGGTGTGGGGCATGGCTGCAAGGTCTCCGATGACGGTGCGTCCATAGACATCCTTGCCTAGTGCGACTGGTATGCGGTATTCGGGGCTCAGGAAGTCCTCATCCTCCAGCAGCTCGCGTAGGTAGACGGGGGTCTTGTGCTGGTTGGCTATCTCGATGCCTACGGTGTTCTTGCCTGGGATGGGCGCGAGGATGTTGATCGACTCAGAGCTGGTGGCAAGCATCAGATCGTTGCGCAGATTGGCGATGCGGTTGACTCGCATGCCTCGGGGTGGGTAGACCTCGTAGCGTGTGATGGTGGGGCCTCGTGTGATGGCGCCAGACTCTGCATCGATGCCAAAGGCCTGCAGGGTCTCAATAATGATGCTCTGCGTGCTGATGAGCTCCTCGCGGATGGCGTCATTGAGCTCTTGGGGCTCAGGCTTGAACTCCAGCAAATCATAGGGGGGCATGGAGTAGTTGCTATCAACCTGCAGGGGGGGGCGCTTGGATGTATTGCTGCTCAGTGGGCGCGTTGATGCTGCTGTGCGAGGCGCAGGGCTAGCAGCAGGCGCAGGTCGTTTAGACGCAGGTCGAGGCGCTGGCGCTGGCGCTGGTGCTGGTGCTGGTGCTGGTGCTGGTGTGGGGGCTTGCTCTACTTGGGTGAAGCTGCTGCTCTCGCTGCGGATGCCACGGCTGCGTGATGTTGGCGGCTGTTGGCGGCTTTCGCTTGCTGGGACGGGGGCTGGAGCACTGGGGCGCAAGATGGGCTTATCCTCGTAGAGGCTAGCGCTGACATCAGCGATGGTCTCTCCTTGGGTTTCGCTGGCCTTCCAGACGCGCCGCTTGATGCGAACTGCGCGGATGCGCGCAAGGAGCATCGCGGTGATGCTTTTGATGTCGCTGTAGAGCTGGTGTGCCGATTCTCTCAGTTTGAGTTGGGTAAAGGGGATGAGGCAGGCTGCGTGGGCGAGCAGCGAGATGCAGAGCCCCATGGTGAGCCCCATGTGCTGCTCGATGACGCGGGTGCCGATGAAGTAGCCTAGCAGGCCACCAGCTCCGCGCAGTTGCTGCTCTGCTATCCAGCTCTGCATGAGCCATGGTTGGATGGCGAGGCTGTTGGCGGTAAAGAGGATGAGCAGGGGGAGGCAGATCCATGAGAGTTGCCAGTCCCAGAGCGGCTTGGTGATGCGAGAGACTGCGATGTAGGCGATGAGTAGGAAGAGCCAGTAGCTTGTTGCGCCGATGAGGTGTAGGATACAGCCAGCGGTGTAGAGCCCGACGACACCCAAGATGTTGCTCGTGGGGATGTCGGCGGCTGCCTCGGACTGGCTGTTGAGCAGGCTCCAGCCTATCTCAGCGTTGTTATAGCTGATGAGGCTCAGCATCATGGCTAGGCTGAGTAAGAAGAGGAGGATGGCGATGAGGCGTCGCAGCCAGAGTCGGGGCTTGCGAGGAGCTGAGGGCATACCATGGATCATGGGGTTGTAGTCATCCTCATACTCATCCTCGAAGAAATCGTCTTGATAGCTGTCCTTAAAGTCCTTCATGCAATTGTGTCACTCTAGTTTACCTCTCAAGCCCCATCACTGCAAGTGTAAAGTATGCCCTACCATGCTCTGCTAGTCAAGGGTAGCAAAAAGCTCCTATCAAGATGATGATAGGAGCTTTGAGATTGATTTGAACTAAAATTAGTTGTTGTACATTTTGCTGTAGTACTCCTCTGCCATGCGGTCAGAGTTGAAGGCTGGGCTGACGTCCTCCATGGATTGGAAGACGAGATCAGACCAAGATTCAGGATGATCGTAGTAGAGTGGCAGTACCTTGTTCTCGATGATATCGTAGAAGTTGTCACGGTCGGAGCGATTGCGTGCTTCCGGGGCGAGGCCCTCCTTAGCTGTTGGGATGATGAAGCTGTTGACCCCATCTTCCTTGAATTCGCAGACCCAGCCGTCATCGGTGGAGATATTCACCGAGCCGTTCATGGCGGCAGACATACCAGATGTGCCGGATGCTTCGCGAGTGACGACTGGGTTGTTGAGCCAGAGGTCAGAGCCGTTCTTGAGTGCGCGAGAGAGTGAGAGCTCGTAGCCAGTGAGGACGGCGCATCGTGCGTGAGACTTACTCATGCTGTTGAGCTTGTTGAAGATTTCAACAGCTGCAAAGTCTGTTGGGTATGGCTTGCCAGCCCAAATCATTTGCACAGGGCGGTTGGTGCGCTTGAGCATGCGCTCAAACATGACAGGGTTTTGGGTGATGAGGTCAGGACGCTTGTACGCGGCAAAACGACGGGCCCAAACGATGGTGAGAACTTCTGGGTCAAAGAGCTGACCTGTCTGCTCACCAACGATGCGGAAGAGTTCCTTCTTGAGCGCAAGCTTGCGACGGCGGAAGGCCTTCTTGTCACGTGCGGCAAAGGCTTCTGCGAGCTCAGGATCTTGCCAGTAATCGAGGTTTTGCGCGTTGGTGACGTGGGTGATGGGGCAGATGTCGCTGTAGCCAGACCACATTTGACGGGATACTTCGCCGTGCAGCTTGGAGACACCGTTTGAGATGTGGCTGAGGCGGAGGGCTGCCAGGGAGTAGTTGAATGTCTGCTCATGGGGGTCGAGCTTGAGCATTTCACGGACGGATTCAAGGCTGAGGCCGTCAAAGAAGGAGAAGTTGGCCATCTGGTTGATGTCCATCTTTTCATTACCTGCTTCTTCGGGTGTGTGGGTGGTGAAGACGAAGCGCTTCTTGACTTCTTCTACATTGCCTCCGTTGCGAGCGAGCATGTTGAAGGCCGCGCCGACAGCGTGGGCTTCGTTCATGTGGTAGATATCAGGCTCAACACCGAGTTCTTCAAAGAGGCGAGCACCACCTTGACCCAGTACGATGTACTGAGAGAGGCGAGTCATGGCATTTGAGTCGTAGAGGCGGCGTGTGATGGAGCGGCTTATCTCGTCATTCTCTGGAATGTCCGTAGTCAGGAAGAACATGGGAGCTGTACCAAAGGTTGATGCATTGAGGTAGAGGGCTTTGACCCAAACTGGTGCCCCGCAGATACGGATGAGGAACTTAATGTTATGATCCTCAAGGAAGCTGTAGTCTTTGCGGATGAACTGAGAGGCCATATCACCGTCCTCAGCACGGATTTGGTTGTAGTAGCCGTAGGACCAGAGGATGCCGACACCAACGAGGTTTTGGCGCAGGGCACCTGCGGAGCGCATGTGTGATCCTGCAAGGTAACCGAGGCCGCCTGAGTAGATTTTGAAAAGGTTGTCAATGGCATATTCCATGCAGAAGTATGCAGTAGATTTGCCGTATTTAGGATCAATTTCGTAGGGGTGCGCGTACTGAGCCGGAAGGAAAGATTCGGACATGGTAGTGGTATATTTAAGTATAGTAGAATACGAGTTTAACGTAATGACTGCTTTTCTTATACACGTATTGCGGGTGTAAATAAAGCCAAAAATGCCTATCTGTTAAAATAAACGCTGCAGTTGATACAAGTATGGCGCCTTGCTCATAGGAGCAGGGCGCCATAGATAGAGAGGTTGGGAAACTTAGTTGATAGGGGTTGCGTCGATGACGAGTACCTCAAATGGCTTGAGTTTGAGGCTAAGGACCTTGCCTACGCTGATTTGCTCGACGGGGAGTTGGTCTCCTTTAGGCGAGCTAATTGTGTAGTTGAGGGGGGCGCCTAGGGGGAGCTCAAAGACCGCGGCTGGGTCGAAGCTGAAGTCCTGTTGGCTGGCGGACGGGTTGCGCAGGGTAAGCACAGCCTTGTCTGCTGACCAGCTAGCCCAGCCGTAGACGACTAGGTCGATGGGGTTGCCGCCCACCCAGTGGGTGTCAGCCATGATGTCACCATGCTTGCGCGACCACTTGGCCGCAGCTGCGAGATCATCCCAGTCCTTGGAGTCCATCATGGATGGGGTGATGTAGAGCTCTTGCATCTGGGTACCCAGACCAAGGCCGCTCCATATCTCATTGCAGAGGTCATCGCCCTCTTTGGTCATGAGGCCGCGTGCTCCTTTGTTGTAGATGACACCGTGGGTCATGAGTGAGTTGATGGGGAAGAGTGGGGAGAGCTTTACGTTTTTCTCGTAAATCATGCCATCGCGGAAGGTCATCCACTGATTGCGCTCGCTGCCCTCACCGCAGAAGTCGTGGTCCCAGTTGCCGCGCCAGATGGAGTCTGCGATGCCAAACCAGAAGGGTGAAGCCCAAGTGCCGGTGGTGAGGTTAATAAAGAGCTCAGGCTGCGCTTCGCGCAGCTCGTCAATGAGTGAGATAATCGCCTCAAAGTCGGAGCCAAATTGTGAGCCAGGGGCAGGGGGCGTCTCTGCTGAGGTGCCGTCAAACTTGAAGTGCTTGATGCCGTGATTATTGACCATCTCCAAGCACATCTCGCGGAAGCGCTCGTAGTACACAGGACCCGAGAGGGCAAAGCCGCGCTCATTGGTCTCATAGGCGCCCGAGCAGGCTGCGATGCGCTGGAGCTTGGGCTCGCCGTAGCCACCCCATGGGGAGAACCAGCAGCCAGCGGTGGACTTGTAGGATATACAAAGGTCACTCAGGCTCTTAAAGCCGTTGGGCATCCCCTCGTGGAACTCCCACATAGTCTCCAGATTGTCCCATCCGTCATCAAAGAGGAAGTTGTCGATGATGGCGCCGCGCTTGTTGACGAGTTCTTCACCAAAGATTTTGACCGTATCGGCGGCTTCTTGTTCGCTGTAGCGGGTGAAGTAGCCGATGTCATACCAGCTGTTGTAGTTGAGATAGGGGGCGTAGGGGCGTGCGCGCTCCTCATTGAGGTAGCCGAGCTGGAAGCTGCGGCGCAGCTGGCTAGCATGGCAGAAGCCGAGGATGGCGCTAAAGCTTGTGCGCACTCGGTTGGGTAGGTTGGTGCTGCGGACCAGCGAGCAGAGGAAGCGATCCTCCACGACCTCACTTAGGGAGAGGGGGCTCTCAAAGCCTGCAAAGAGACGGTTGCCAGCGGCGACGATGGGGGAGCCCTTGACACTACCCTCAACACGAGCCTCAGGGGCGGCGATATTGAGTAGCGTAATCTTGCGCAGGGGCATCACGCCCTGCTGGGGGAGTAAATTAATGCCCACGCGGCAGTAGCTTGCGCCCTCGCGCAGTTCAATCCACCAGCTAATTGAGTTGCCGTTGGATGGGATTGCAAAAACTGCATTGATGCGCTGTGTGTTACGACGCGCTGCGAGGCACATCGCGTTGGGGTCGCCCTCGATGCGCTCGCTGCTCAGTGACATGCACTGCATGTCACGCGCGCAGAGCTGATGCGTGCTCTGCTTGAACTCCTTTTTGGAGCAGGCCTCGTCCGTATCCTCATCCTGCAGGGTGAGGGCAAAGATATCATCGCTGAGCGCGTAGCTGCGTCCGTTAATTTTATCTTGGATGGTGACAGAGGCAAGGCGGCGGCCTGCCTTCTGGACGTCAATGGCGATGAATTCGTTCTCAATCATGGGCATATTATGTGAATTGAGATTAGCAGAGTGTGTGGGCTATTTCAAGAATTTTCTCTCCTGTCAAGCTCTTGCCTTGCAGTGCCTCTCTATTTGGTGTAAGCTGCCCATCTTATGTGGAAAGGCAGATTTTCTCAAGCTACAGCAGATTTAGTGCTTCAATACGGTGAGTCCGTATCCTACGATTGGAAGCTTTATCGCCACGATGTGGCAGGCTCCATCGCTCACGCACGTGCACAAGTGCGTGCAGGCATCCTCACTCAGGAGGAGTTTGATGCCATCGAGGGCGGACTCAAGAGCATTCTTACCGACATTGAGGCGGGTAATTTTAAGTGGAGCATCGAGCTCGAGGATGTTCATATGAATATCGAGAGCGAGCTCACGCGCCGCATCGGGGCCCCCGGGGCCAAGTTGCACACCGCGCGCTCGCGCAACGACCAAGTTGCCACCGATACTCGACTCTATTGCCGAGAGACTCTGGATGAGACGCTTATGCTGCTGCGCGACATGCAGCGCGCCCTACTTGTCAAAATTGTTGAGTACGCAGAGCTGCGCATCCCCGGCTACACCCATCTTCAGCGTGCCCAGCCCGTCACCATAGGTCATCACCTGCTCGCCTATGTCGAGATGTTTGCGCGTGACTTGGATCGTCTACACGACTGCCGCCGCCGTATCAATATATCCCCACTCGGCTCAGGTGCCATCGCTGGCTCTACCATCAATCTTGACCGCGTCGGCATTGCCGAGGAGCTCGGATTTGATGGCGTGAGTGAGAATAGCATGGACGCCATCGCTGATCGCGACTATATCATGGAGACGCTCTTCTGCCTCTCCCTCATCGGTACCCATCTCTCTCGCATGAGTGAGGATCTGGTGCTCTGGAGTACTGCTGAGTTTGGCTTTTGCACGCTCTCTGACGCGCATACAACAGGCTCTAGCCTCATGCCTCAGAAGAAGAATCCCGATGTCTCAGAAATAACGCGCGGCAAGAGCGGACGCCTCTATGGCAACCTGCTCGCCGTCATGGTAGCCGTCAAGGGCTTGCCCCTGACCTACAACCGCGACTTACAAGAGGACAAAGAGCCTCTCTTTGACTCCTTTGAGACCATCAGCCTCGCCCTGCGTGTGAATGCTGAGATGGTCGCCGCCATGCGCATCAATGAGGATGCCTGCGCAGCTGCTGTCTCTGACCCCCTCCTGCTTGCTACCGATCTCGCGGACTACCTCGTGCGCAAGGGTGTGCCCTTCCGCTCGGCTCATGATCTTGTTGGACAGGCAGTAGCCCTCGCCGTGACCAGCAAGACGCCTCTGAGCGAGTTGAGTCTTGAGCAGTATGTTGCCATCTCTGATGAGTACGGCGCTGACGTGCATGAGGTCTTTAATCTCGATCGCGCCTTTGAGCTGCGCACAAACCCAGGGGCACCTAACCCTGATAACACCGCGCGTCGCATCGCCTTCTGGCAAGATAAATTATCTTAAAATCAATTATTTGATTCTTGCGGCGCCAAGCAATATCCTGATGAAAACCACAGTCACCACACTCCTCCTTCTTAGCTCAAGCTACCTCATGGCCTCTCCCCTAATGGATGCCCTGAGAGCTGGAGATGAGAAAGGGGCCGTTGCTCAGATTGCTGCTACCGCACAACTTGTAGAGCCATCACCAAGCTATCAAGCAATCCACCTTGCGACCCTCAAGGCGCTGCCTACCGCACTTAAATCTCTGATTGATGCAGGTGTGGACATTGACGCAGCTACGCCTACAGGGCAAACTGCTCTCTACCTTGCTGCTCGCGATGGACAAGAGTCCATCGTAAAGCAGCTCATTGATGCCGGTGCTGACCTCAATCACGATGCCCCCGGCTACGAGACGCCACTGGAGCTGATGCGCAAGCAGGGCTGGAGCCTAGGCTCCCCTATCGCTGAGCTCAATGCTAAGAATGTGGCGGAGCTCAAGGCTCAGCTCACCGCAGGACTTGATCCCAACAGTTGCAATGAGAAGGGCGAGTCTCTACTCTACCAAGCCTGCGCGCTCAAGGATGAAGATATCGCTCTTGCTCTGATGGAAGCAGGTGCACTGCAGGGCATCACAACAAAGAAATTAGGGCAAATCGCCCTGCACAAGGCCTCTGCAAATGGGATGCTGCCGCTCGTTGAGCA
This sequence comes from uncultured Verrucomicrobiales bacterium, assembly GCA_947039485.1. GTDB lineage: Bacteria > Verrucomicrobiota > Verrucomicrobiia > Verrucomicrobiales > Akkermansiaceae > Akkermansia. The sequence continues at coordinate 26,361 of CAMQZC010000015.1, forward strand.
AATGCTCAAGATGGGGGCTGACTCCAATAAAGCCGACAAGAGCGGCCTCACCCCCATCCTGCTCTGCCGCCCAGCCTCGAGCGGTGAGGAGTCGTGCAAACAAATGGTTCGGGCCCTGTGTGCAGCTGGGGCCAATCTAGATCACCGTAGCGTGGCAGATGCCAATCTACTTATATTCCTCGCCCGAGATACCCCTAGGGGCTCTGAGATGGCGGAGATCAACAGCCGCTTTGCCTCATGGTTGATTGATGAGGGTATCAAACCCAATGAGACCACCCAGGCGGGATTAAGCGCGCTGAGTCTTGCGGTCATGCTCGCTGAGCCCCATATGCTTGAGATGCTCATTAAGAAAGGCGCAAAGCTCGATATGCCCAGCAAGGATGGATTTAGGCCCATCCACTACGCTGCCGATGGCAAGCATGCCGATATCGTCAAGCAGCTGCTAGATGCAGGCGTGGATCCAAACCAAATGGCCGCCGAGCCTCCCTTTAAGGTAGCCACAAATGTGCTCAATCTCCCAGAAAAGACGCCTCGCGACTTTGCCGATGATGCTCAAATCATCAGCCTGCTCCAATCGAGCGGTGGACTCAAAACGATTGAGTACTACCAAGCTCGACTCAAGCAACTCCAGCCTGAGATTGACGCAGAAGATGGCGATGCCCTCTATGAGTCCATGCTCATCACCCGCAAATATGACGAGCTTGAGAAATCAATCAAATACCTCCAGCGAGCCCTCGCGCAAAAAGAGCCCAAGGCCTCAGCACTCCATGCCAATATTCTCATTGAGCAAAAGAACTTTAAAGAGGCATACATCTACGCCAAGCAATCCGCGGATGGTGGCTCTGAACTCGGTAAGCTGATCCTCTCCAACCTCCTCTTTGAGGGGCAGGGCTGCCAGCGCGACCCCAAGATGGCCTTGCGCCTGCTTGAGGAGTTGGCGCTGAGTGGAGATGCGGAGGCGATGTTTACCCTTGGCGCCTACATGAGCTCGATTGGCGAGCTGGATGAAGCCTTTACTTGGTATGAGCGGAGTTCGGTGGCTAATTATCCAGAGGGGATGTATGAGCTAGCACGCTGCTACCTCCAAGGTGAAGGCTGCCACCGCAATGGTGAGCTTGCCCTGCGCTTGATGCAGCGCGCGAGTCACTACGGCTCACAGCGTGCCAAAAAAGCACTCTCGCCCAAAAGCAAGTAAAAGAGGATTCGTCCTAGAAGGAATTCCCGAGGAGCCTCCCCATAAGCTTGTATGCCAAGGCGATCCCTTGACGCGTTCATTTGCCGTGCCTTAGCTACGGCCTATGAGCGGAAATTTGTTGTGCTGACTTATAGAGAGCTAGTCAATAGAGACGCCCAATCCAAGAGTAATGGGGAAGAGAGCGCGGCTTAATTCAAAAATAGATATGGCAGCGAATATTCATTGAGCTGGCTTGTCCGTTTTCTCAGTAAAACGCTGGCGCCGCGGTTTGACACGGCTAAGGAATTCTTTATCGTGTTGATCAAGGTTGAAGATTATTCTCTCTTTTCCTATCTCCTCTTTTTGTCGGTATTGTCTCAAGCAATATGTTACTGTAGCTGATAAATCAGGTAGCTGTGTCCCAATATGCTCAGTAGAACATAGATGATGAGATGGCCGATGAGTTTTCTTTTGACGACTTGCTTTTCTTGATGGTGCCTCATGTCGGAAATGATGCGAATGAGCTCATGCTTGGGGAGATGAATGCAGCTGAAGACGCTGCATATGCTGATGAAGAGGGAGAGTCGAGTAATGATTTGGCTGATGTAGCCAAGCAGATTTGTTTTGTAGCTCCCGAGGCTATTACTCCAATTTACTAGCTCGTGGAAGAGTGGCGCGTTGGTCTCAGAGAAGGGGTTGGTTTTGTTGTTTCTGACCGCTTCAATGCTGCTAATGCTGTAGCTTTCTGGGTTGAAAGACTGCTCAAGTGCAGAGTAGATGAGCAGCATGAGGATGCTGGTGATGAAGATGCTCCAGTTACCTATTTTCTTTTCGAGGCTCCTGTCTGTGAACCTTTTTTTGAAAAAAATTGTGAGGAGATGGCGGCAGAGAACGTAGAGAGGAATGATGCCGCATAGATAGAGCCATTGCTTCTCGCTGAGATAGGATAATTGGATGAGTGAGATAAAGGCTAAAACGCAGCCTGCGATGATGCCGATGAGGTAGTTGAAAAATCTTCCGTTTATTAATATTTTCAGTTCGGAGATTGCTGTGAATTGGGTGTGCCCCGTTATGAAAATTTTTTGTTTAAATCTTCTTTTGGATTGGGGTATCTGGAGTTCGTTGCTAATAATGAGGCTGTAGATCCACCATATGGAGATGAGCAGTGCGAGTGTAATGCTGGTTGCGGTGGTGACAAAAAGTGGCTGCTGGGGGAGGGTTTTGGTGATGAAAAATAGCAGTGCAAAGAAAAAGGTGCTGCGGGTGGTTCTTGATCGAAGTATTGATTGCATGGTAGAAGGGTGAGGTGAGAGCTGTTGTTTTGAGAAGCTTGTAGTTAGTTCGCTTGGCTAGGGGGATGCTTTACGTCGGTATTATTGGGGGTTTGGTATTCATCCACTCTTAACGTTTTGCTAGCCGTAAGAATTTAGGGTTAACTTGAAGATTAAGACAGTAATATAATGAAAGCCAACAAAAAACAATTTTTATTCTTGCCTGCCGATTTACAATGCGTAGAAGATGTCGACAGAACAGAAGCAGCCAAGTTGATTCTCCGTGGCAGTGGCTTGAGCTCCAAGAGACCACGGGAGGTGGCCGTGATTTAGGGCGTATGCGCGCAGCTATTGTTGCTGGTGCGGCGCAGCTGAGGCTCGCTGTGTGTAGCGTGAGCTTTGCGGAGGCGCTAGAGTCCTGCCTAGAGACAAAGGCTCATCGCTCGCTTCGCACTTTGCAGGACATACGACAGAATATGAAGGCTCTAATGCGGCAGTATCCTGAGTTGGCTGTGCGCTTGATGCGTAGTCTTGATAGGCAGGAGTGTGAGAAGATGCTAAAACACTGGTTCTCTCACTCGGCTGCGCGGTTTATCAAGGCACGCGCAAATCTCTTGGGACTTTTTAATCACGCGCTGCGTCTCGGCTGGTGCTCGGAGAATGCTGTCACCCACATTCCGATTCCAGTGCTGCGTGAGCGTGAGATTTGTGCTCTCTCTAGCTGAGGTGCGCAGGCTGATGGGCATGGCAATGCACTCTGCTCATCGTGATTGCTTGCCTGCTGTGGGCTTGATGCTTTATGCGGGTGTGCGCCCTGATGAGATGCTGCGTTTGATTTGGCAGGATATTGACTGGGAGGAGGCGCAGCTTTGTATCTCGCCTCGTCATAGCAAGACTGGGGGCGCGCGGCATGTACCGCTAGGGTTGCCTCTGCTGCGTTTGCTCAAGCAGCAGGCTGCGGAGGGTGGGCAGGGTCATATTTGCCCCGCTCGTTGGCGCGAGCGGTAGTATGATTTGCGGCAGGCTGCTGGTTTTAGCTTTTGGGTGCCTGATGTGTTGCGCCACAGCTATACGAGTTATCATGCCAAGTTTTATAGAGATTTACCAGCTTTGCAGCTGGCGATGGGGCATCGAGCTTATCGCTTACTCTTGACTAGTTATGTGAGCTTACGTGGGGGGTCTCGTGCAGATGCGAGGCTCTTTTGGGCGGGCGGATACTTGTGGTTCTTGTCCCACAAGGGCTTGTGCATTAGTGGGCTTCGGGGAGGCTTTCCCAGTCGCTGGTGTAGCAGGGGCTGCTAAAGGCGCGGTGCCAGGTCTCTCCTTGGCCTTGGTTGGCAAAGTGGATGTTGTGCCCTGCGCGTTGGAGGGTGTCAAGGGTGCTCATCAGGGGGCTTGTCTCGATGCGGGGGCGCTCAAAGCTGGGGTGCAGGTTGGCGATGGGCTGGAGCTCGGAGAGGAGGATGCCTACTTTTTTGTAGTTGTAGCCGCTGCGGTAGGCTTGCTTGAGCAGGGTGATGGCGGCGGCTGTGATTTCTCGTGTGTCGTCGCTGTGGTGGCTGAGGTTGATGGAGAGGCTGCTGGCGTGGCTTTGCTCCTCGCTTTCAAAGGCGGAGGTGCGCAGGATGACGAGGATGCTGCGTGCCATCATTTTCTCGTCGCGCAGGTTGCGTGTGGCTTTTTCGACGAAGCGGCAGAGGGTGGCGCGGAGTTGCTCCCAGTCTTTGACGCCTTCTTTGAGGCTGCGGCTGACCATGATTTGCCCTCGGGGGTTGGGGCAGTTGTCCTCGATGCAGCTGCTGCCGCGGAGCTCGAGGGCGATGCGCTCTCCGCTTACGCCAAAGTTGCGCCGCAGTAGTTCTAGGCTGCTATCGGCGAGTTGCGCGGCTGTGCGGATGCCTAGTCCTTGCATGCGTGGGGCGAGGCGGCGCCCGATTCCCCAGATGTTGCTGATGGGTGTGCGCTCGAGGATGGGGCGCCAGTCGCTCTCGCTGCGCAGGGAGATCATGCCGCGGGCTTCGGGGGATTTTTTGGCGAGTTCGTTGGCGAGTTTGGCGAGGGTTTTGCTGGGGGCGAGTCCGACGCTGACGCTGATGCCTGTCCAGCGTTTGATGCGGCGGCGCAGGGCGCGGCCTTCGGCTTCCCAGTCGTTGAGGTTCTCATCGCCTAGTTTGGCAAAGGCTTCGTCGATGCTGTATTGCTCGACGCTGGGGAGGCTTTGCTCTAGGATGCTGATGACGCGCTCGGAGAAGTCGCTGTAGAGGGCAAAGTTGGCTGAGCAGACGATGCCGCCGATGTGCTCGAGTCGCTCGCGGCATTTGAAGTAGGGCTCGGCCATGGCGATGCCTGCGGCTTTGGCTTCGGCGGAGCGCGCGATGACGCAGCCGTCGTTGTTGGAGAGGACGACGAGGGGGCGCCCACGCCAGTCTGGGCGAAAGATTTGCTCGCAGCTGGCAAAGAAGTTGTTGCAGTCAAAGAGCAGGTACATGGCTTTGGTTTTGGTGGGCTGAGTGGTTTTGGCTGGTGGCGGAACTCTTTGACGCTGGCGCGACTACGGGCGAGGGTTAGAGCGAGCTTCACTCGGTCTGGGGGGCTCAGTGTAGCTGGGCTGGGTGGACGCGGTTGTTCCTGACACGCTTTTTTGCGTGCTTCTTTTTGGGGCTACACTGAGGGCAGCCGCTACGCGGCTGCTGGGGGGGTGTGGACTCTGTCCACTCCTGCAAGGGCGTGGCCCTTGACTCAGTCAGGCCTTGCCCGACACCTACCAAGGGCATGATGCCCTTGGATCCTCTTGTGGGTGTGGTGGTGTTGGGTTTGCTCTGGTGCTGCGTTGGTGTTGCGCTGCTTTAGAGTCCAAGCTTGGCGGTGATGATCTCGGTGACGATCTTCGGGTTGGGCTTGGGGTTGCCCGCTTTCATGACTTGTCCTGTGAGGGCATTGATGAGTTTGGTGTTTCCGTTTTTGATGAGTTCTACTTTATCGGGGTTCTCCGCGAGTACTTTCTCTACGAGGCTTTCAAGGGCTCCTGTGTCGGTTTTCTTATAGCCGAGGCTAGCTGCGGCTGCTGTGGCGGTGAGCTCGGGCTGCTCCCAGAGGAGGGCTAGCACTTCCATGGCTTGGTTGACGGAGACGATGTCTTCCTCTACGATGTTGACGAGGCCGGCGAGTGCGGTAGGGCTCAGGGGGCATTGAGCGATGCTGATGTCTTTCTCACTGAGCATGGCGCTGAGGTTGTTGATGGTCCAGTTGGCGACTTTGCGGGGGGATGTGCTTTGCTCTGCTGCTGCTTCAAAGTAGGCGCAGGTGGCGCTGTCTGCTACGAGGGTGTTGGCGTCTGCCTCAGCGAGTGCGTATTGCTGGATGAGGCGTGCTTGCAGGGCGTCGGGGAGCTCTGGGACGAGGTCGATGACGCGTGCGAGCAGGGGGGCGGTGTGCACGGGGATGAGGTCGGGGCAGGTGTGGTAGCGGTAGTCATGCGCGTTTTCCTTGCTGCGCATGACGATGCTTTCTCCTCGGTCATCGTCCCAGCGACGTGTTGATTGGACTTGGGGGATGCCGCGGTCGAGCTCACCGGCTTGGCGCGCAATCTCATAGACGAGGCTGCGGCGAGCGGCGGACATGGAGTTGACGTTTTTCATCTCGGTGCGCTCACCGAGTTTGTCTTGGCCGTGGGGGCGCAGGGAGACGTTGACGTCACAGCGCATTTGCCCTTTCTCCATGTCGGCATCAGAGATGCCTCCGCAGATGAGGATTTGTTGCAGGCTTTTGAGGTAGGCGTAGCATTCCTCTGGGCTGGTGATGTCGGGGGCTGAGACAATCTCCATGAGGGGGGTGCCGCCTCGGTTGTAGTCGACGAGGGAGTAGTTGTTGTAGTGGGTGAGTTTGCCTGCGTCTTCTTCTAGATGGATGTGCTCGAGCTCGACCATGCGGACGATGGCGCTTTCACTTTTGACTTTGGCGTCGGTTGGGAAGGCCCAGCTATAGAGGGGTACTTTACCACCAAGGCAGAGGGGGAAGTCCATCTGTGTGGTTTGGTAGTTCTTGGGCATGTCTGCGTAGAAGTAGTTTTTGCGGTCCCATTGGGAGATTTCAGGGTTGCCGCAGCCGAGCATGAGTCCGGTGAGTAGTGTGCGCTCGATTGCAAATTCATTGAGTACGGGCAGGGCTCCAGGCATGCCGAGGCAGGTGGGGCAGACGTTGGTGTTGGGGTCGTAGCCAAATCCTGCTTGGCAGCTGCAGAACATCTTGGTGTTGGTCTTGATTTGGCAGTGTACCTCAAGGCCGATGGTAACGAGATAGTCAGAAATGGGCATGGGTGGATTATAGCTGAGTTTTGGGGTTTTTGCAAGTGTGGATTGTTGCTAGGGCATGGCTATGCTCGGGCTCTCCTTGGAGTTTATTGCGGAGCCTTTTCTCTGGCTGCGGCATGGCCTTCTTCAAAGGCGTTGTCCATGTCGCTGAGAAAGGAGTCGTCAAAGATGATGCTAAACCAAAGTTGGTGTGTCTCCTCGAGGCTGAGATAGAGTTCATCAAGGCTGTTGGAGAGGTCGCGGAAGTTCTCTGTCTCGTGGTGGGGCAGTGCGGCGATGCGGACGTACTCGCTGCGGATGTCCCAGAGGATGCGCTCGATGCTTAGGTAGATGCTGCGGTATTGCTCATCCTCGGTGTCTTTGAAGCGTCGTTTGAGCATGTTGCCTTTAGGGCTCAGCTTGTGGAGTGCTTGGATGTTGGGTTTGAGGCGTTGCTTGGCTGGTAGGGCTGTCTCGGGGCCGTTGACGCAGGAAAGGTCGCGTAGGATGTGGCTGTCGGGCTCCAGTAGATTGCGCATGCGGTTTAGCTCGACTTTCGCTTCTTGGTCGTTGAGCTGGATGTGCTCACTCTCGGGGCTGGGTAGGCGCGATGCGTCAAAGAATCCTGCTCTCAGGGCGTCTGTGACGGCTATTTGCATGGCTTTGGAGTCGAGGCAGTTGGCCTGATAGAGACTGCTAAATTCGGCGTCGAGGTTGCTGTAGGCTTGCAGGATGCGTAGGCTGAGTTCGGGGTCGAGGATTCCGGTGCCTTCTTCGCTGAGTTCTATTTCCGAGAGCTCGATGTCGAGTTGGGCGAGCTCAGCGCTGATTTCACGAAAGATGGCGACGTTTTTATCGGCGTCTTCACGGCTGCGGATGCCTGCGATGAGTGTCCAGAGTGTGGTGCTTTGCTTGTGGATGCGCTCGCAGAGTTCGTTGCAGTGTTGCTGGAGTTTTTGGCTTTGAGGGCTAGTCTCTTGTGGGTTTTGCGGCGGGATTGTAGCTGCGTTGCTAGCCTCTATTACGGCAGTCATGCCGAGTAGATAAAGGGTGGCGAAGCTGCTGCTAATTCTCATGCGTGCAGTTATTATACCTTGTGCCGCGGTTCTTTCAAGGCATGATTATGTGTGTTGAAAAAAAAGCCGCCCTATTGTTCAGGGCGGCTTTTTTTGTGTGGTTAGGCTCCTCCAGCGTTGGCCATGGCTGCGGCCTCGGGGGGGAGGAAGTTCTTGAATCGACCCTTGTCGATGGCTTTCATGTAGGCTTCTTGTGGTGAGACGAGTCCTGCTTGGAGTTTTTGCCAGATGGCGTCATCCATGAATTGCATGCCCAGTGCTTTGCCGCCTGTGATGACGTCAGAGAGCTTTTGGGTGGCGCCTTCGCGGATGATGGCGCTTACGGCTGGGGTGGCAAAGAGGATTTCATTGACGGCAACGCGGCCTGGTTTGTCATGACGTTTCATGAGCAGCTGGGCGACGACGCCGCGCAGGGAGCCTGCGAGCATTGTGCGAGCTTGGGGCTGCTGGTCGGCGGGGAAGACGTCGATGATACGGTCAATGGTTTTGCGTGCGTTGTTGGTGTGCAGGGTGCCAAAGACGAGGAGTCCTGTTTCTGCGGCGGTGAGTGCGAGTGATATGGTCTCAAGGTCGCGCATTTCCCCCACGAGGACGATGTCGGAGTCTTCGCGCAGCGAGGCGCGTAGGCCATCGGCAAAGGAGGGGGTGTTTTCTGGGACTTCGCGCTGCGTGAGGATGCTGCGTTTGGAGGGGTGGACGAACTCGATTGGCTCTTCAATGGTGATGATGTGGCGCGAGCTGTTCTCGTTGATGTGGTTGATGAGGGCGGCGAGGGTGGTTGATTTACCAGAGCCTGTGGGGCCTGTCACCAGCACGAGTCCTGCACGCATCTCTGCAAAGCGTTTGATTTGCTCAGGGACGTTGAGCTGCTCAAGGGTGAGGATTTTGGTGGGGATGAGGCGGAAGATGCAGCAGTAGCCTCGTTGTTGCTTGAGGAAGTTGCAGCGGAAGCGAGATTGGGCGTTCATCTCGTAGGCAAAGTCGGCGTCGCCGCCTTCGACATAGCTTTCCCAAAGTGCGGGGGGGCAGATGGGCTCCATGAGCTCAAGCATGTCTTCGTGTGTGAGGATGTCGTCGCCGATGGGGGCGATTTCACCGTGTACGCGGATCTTGGGCAGTTCTCCTTCGGAGAGATGCAGGTCAGAGCCGCCACTCTCGATGAGTACTTCGAAGTATTGGTCAATTGTATGATTCATATCTAATGTATGGGGGAAAGGGGTGGGTGCGCGCTCTATTAGGCGTGGATTTTAAGGGCTGATGGGTTAGCTGGCTCAGCTGGGGCTTTGGGCTCTGGGTGCTCATCGAGGAATTTCCTCATGAGGGTGGTGTCGGTGGCTCGGTTGATGCATTCTTCGCCTGCGATGGTTCCTTCGAGGTAGAGGGATTGCAGTGCATCGTCCATGAGGCGCATGCCCTGCGCCTTGCCTGTTTGGATGAGGCCGGGGATCATGAAGGTTTTGCCCTCACGGATGCAGTTGGCAATAGCGGCTGTGTTGACGAGCATTTCCATCGCCATGACGCGGCCGCTGCCATCTTTCTTGGGGATGAGCTGTTGGGAGAGGATGCCACGCAGGGATTCAGAGACCATGACTCGGATGTGCTCTTGCTCTTTGATGGGGAATGAGTCCAAGATACGGTCGATGGTACGAGAGGCGGAGCCTGTCTGGAGGGTGCCTAGTACCAAGTGACCTGTCTCAGCGGCGGTGAGGGCGAGGGACATGGTCTCAAGGTCGCGCATTTCACCGACCATGATGACGTCTGGATCTTCGCGGAGTGCGGCGCGTAGCGCACGTGCAAAGGATTGGGTGTGCTTGTGTACTTCTCGCTGGTTGATTTGGCAGCTTTCACTGGTGAAGATGGTCTCGATGGGGTCCTCTAGTGTGATGATGTGGTCGCGTCGATCTTTGTTGATGAAGTCGATGATGGAGGCGAGGGTGGTTGATTTGCCTGTGCCGATAGCTCCTGTTACGAGGATGATGCCGTTGGTGAAGCGGGTGAGGGGGACGATGTGTTCTTTGGAGAGGTTGATCTCCTCCATGGTCATGACGCGGCTGTTGATGATGCGGAAGCAGAGGTCAAAGCCGAGGCGTTGGTTGACCACGGAGCTGCGGTAGCGACCATGCTCATTTTGGTAGGCGAAGTCGATGTCACCGCGCTCTTTGAGTCGCTGGAGGTCGGCCTCTTCAAGGAAGCTGTCCTTGAGAATGTTGGTGTCTTCTGCGGTGAGTTTTGGCGCACCTGCCCAGATGGCTTCGAGGCTGCCGTTGTGTCGCCAGGAGGGGGGGCTTTGCACCGCAAGGTGGATGTCGGATGCGCGGCAGTCGAGACCCTGTTGGAGGTAGGCGTCAACATGCAGGCTCAGCGCGATGACGAGCGGGCCGCTCTCCTGCGCGTAGGCGTAGATGTGCTGCTTGCCTGTGGGGCTATTGATGATGAAGTCGCAGCTGCCGTTGGTCTCGAGCATTGCGAGTTGTTCGGCTGGGGCACAGTCTTTGAGGATGTTCTTGGTGTGCTCCTCTGTGAGGCAGCCTGCCTCAGCTGTGACGGGGCTGAGGGTGGCGTGCGCCATCCAGTGAGCTTGATAGCCTGGGTTGAGGTAGATTTGGGGGCTGTTGATGCTCTTGCCAAGCTCCAGGTAGGGATGAATGGTATTATAAAGGTAGTCGCTCATGTCTATGTTAATTGCTCAGTAGCCTATCATAATTGACTTGCTACTGGCGAGCTTAAAATGCGCCGATCAACTGAAAAATTGAGCCTTTTGAATCGTGCTGGGCTCTGAGCTATTCGTGGCACTCTCCATTGCCTGATAGGACAATGAGCGTGGGAATCCTCGGGGCCTGATTTTGCAAAAAGCTTCCTCCTGTGTCAAGCCTCTTGACCTTGGCTTTAACTTGGTGTAGGATAGCGCGATGAGATCCTGCCTGTCAATTGTTATCATGATTTTTGCCGCCATGATTTTAGCGACGACTATTTCCTATAATCTCGTGATTAATAGCTCCTTGGGTTTTGAGCCCAAGGATCAGCAGTCGGAGTATATCAATACGCGCCGCTCCTATCGCCCTCAGGTTAGCGAGAAGAGGAAGCCTAGCAAGGTGCCGACGGTCAGGGCGTTGCCTAGTAATAATGAACCGCTCGCCGAGGAGCTTACTCCTGAGCAGCTTGAGCAGATTATGAAGCTTGAGCAGCCGTCTTAATATTTTTTAATTATGTCCCGACGTCCAATTATTGGCTATACACTTGGTGATCAAGCTGGGGTTGGCCCCGAGGTGGTTGAAGCAGCTCTTTGCGGGCTTTGTCCTCAGAGTGCTCATTATGTGCTGCTTGGTGAGCGTATCAATTGCACGCTCGGTGTGCCGAGTGCGGCTACGGCGCGTGCTGCTTGGGATCATCTAGAGCTCGCCGCGTCCTGCCTTAAGGAGGGCAGTATTGATGCTGTGGTGACGGCTCCTATCTGCAAGGAGGGGCTCCATGACTTGGGCTTTGATTATCCTGGGCAGACCGAGTTTTTTGCTGATCGTCTCGGTGTGCGTGATTTTGCGATGTGCCTGACGGGGAAGCATCTGACGGTGGCGCTGGCGACGACTCATGTCGCGCTGCGCGATGTGCCTGCGTTGCTCAGTGCTGAGGAGCTGGCGCGCGTGGCTCGTTTACTAGCTGATTTTTTGCTGCGTGGCAAGTCTGATTTACATCTGGCTCTCGCTGGACTCAATCCTCATAATGGGGAGCATGGCGCATTTGGTGATGAGGAGTCTCGCATCATCCTTCCTGCGCTTAGGTTGTTGCAGGCCTCAGCGCCGGCCTCGCTGCGCTACTCTGGGCCTGTGGTTCCTGATGTTGTGTATCGAGATATGATGATGGGGCACTACGATGGGATTGTGGCACCTTACCATGATCAGGCTCTCATCCCGCTCAAGTTGCTCGACTTTGATAATGCGGTGAATGTCACTCTGGGGCTGCCGCGTCTGCGCATGAGCCCCGACCACGGCACGGCATTTAGTATCGCGGGCAAGGGTATTGCTAGCTCCGCGAGCACGCGCCATGCCTTTGAGCTGGCGCTGCGCACGGTGCGTTAATCATCGTTGCTAAACTTCAGCGCGTCCTGCGCTGATTGCTTTTGCTTGCTTGATGGTGTGCGGAAGCATGCACCGACCATGAGGGTCACAAGGGTGCCGATTGTCACGCGCCATGGGAAGGCTATCGGTGGGATAATTTCGTAGCTCTTGGCTATCTCAAGGCCAATGATGCTCACAAATCCCGCAATCATCGCGATGACATTGCCCCTGTCGCTGCCGCGACTTTTGCAGATCATACCCAGTAGGAATACACCGAGCAGAGAGCCGTAGGTGTAGCCAAAGATGCCAAGCGCAATGGGGAGGATACGCACATCGGGGCGCAGCACGGCATAGTAGGCGGTGATGGCCCCAACAGCAATGAGCAGGCTAGCAAAGAGGACGGTCATCCAGCGCACGGCGCGCAGGATCTCCTCATCACTGGCCTTGGGGCGGAAGATGTCGCGGTACCAGTCCTTGGTGGCGGTGGTGGCCAGCGCGTTGAGGGCGGTGGAGAGGGAGCCCATGGCGGTGGCGAGCAGCGCAGCTACGAGTAGACCACGGATGCCTGTTGGCAGGTAGTGGATGATGAAGTGGGGGAAAATCTCAATCTGCTTCTCTGGGACTTGGTAGCCCGTGGTGTCAAAGAAGACAAAGAGCAGCATGCCGCAGAAGAGGAAGATGAGCACGACTGGCAAATCAATGATGCCAGAGAGGATGACGGCGCGTGAGCCTGTCTTGCTGTCCTTGGCGGCGAGCATGCGCTGTACCATGTCTTGGTCGGTGCCATGCGTTGCCATGGTGAGGAAGGTAGCACCCAGCAGGGCTGACCAGATGGTGTATTCGCTGGCGAGGATGTTTTTCACATCTGCGATGAATCCCTCACCTGTGATGCCGAAGTCAAAGAAGGCCCATGGCTTGAGATTGGCAATGTCTCGTGGGTTGTTTGCTGTGTTGCTTAGGCTGCTATCGATGGTTGCCCATGCCTCGCTAGGGGAGCCATCTCCCATGATGGTGAAGAAGAGTACCCCGATGGTGCTGGTGATGGCAATGGCGAGGATGCTTGCCTGTAGGACGTCTGTCCAGACGACGGCCTTGAGCCCACCCAGTGTGGTGTAGATGGCGGTGGCGGTGGTGATAAAGCTCAGCGCGATGATGTAGATAATCACCGTCTGCTTGGGGTCGGTGATGGTCTCACCTGTGACAAACATGTAGGCGATGACGAGCAGGATGCCTGCAAAGAAGAGTCGCGTGCCACTAGCTAGTACACGGCTGATGAGAAAGGTAGCACTCGCCCAGCGTCGTGTGGCGATGCCAAAGCGCTTCTCCAGATACTCATAGATGGAGATGACGTTGTAGTCGTAGTAGGGACGTAGGAAGAGCTTGCCGACGATGATGCGCCCAAGGATGGTACCTATGGCAAGTTGGGCGTAGGTGAAATTGCGCAGCGCGTAGCCCTCGCCGGGTGCCCCGAGAAAGGTAGCGGCACTGATTTCTGCCGCGATGATGGAGGCGACAATCGCCCACCAAGGCAGGTTGCGATCCCCCAAGGCGTAGCTTTCAAGGCTCTTTTGCTTGCGACCCACGTAGAGCCCTATGCCAAAGATTGCGCAGAAATAGAGGAGGATGACGATGCAGTCGGCGGTCATGGCGATGTGTGGGCAGAGAGATGGGGCTGGGCAAAAATGGGTGAGGGGCGGAGGATGGTAATTATCCTCCGCCCCGTCCATAAGCGTGTGTTAGTTGTTTTGCTTGCCCTCAAGGGCGGCCGCTACGAGACCTGAGAAGAGCGGATGGGCATCATTGGGGCGGCTTTGGAACTCAGGATGGTATTGGCAGGCGATGTAGAAGTTGAGTCCTGGCAGCTCAACTACCTCCACAAGACCGTGCTGGTCGTTGGTGGCGGAGATGACAAGGCCAGCCTTCTCACATGCCTCGCGGTAGTCAGCGTTGAACTCATAGCGGTGGCGGTGACGCTCCAAGATGCTCGTTTTCTCGTTATAGAGCTTGGAGCAGAGTGTGCCGGGCTTGATGGTTGCAGGGTAGGCGCCAAGGCGCATGGTTGCACCCATGGTGTCAATTTTCTTCTGCTCTTCCTGCAGGCAGATGACTGGGTCAGCTGACTTTGTGTTGAACTCGGTGGAGTTCGCATCTGTGAGGCCCAGCACATTGCGTGCAAACTCAATGACAGCTACCTGCATACCGAGGCAGATGCCCATGAAGGGGATGTTGTTTTCGCGCACATACTGCACAGCGGCAATCTTGCCCTCAATACCACGGTCGCCAAAGCCACCGGGCACGAGCAGACCGTCGATGCCTGCGAGTTGCTCCGCAGCATTTGCTGCTGTGATCACCTCTGCATCGACGCGTACAATCTCGACGCGGCAGTCGTTGGCAGCACCCGCGTGGGTGAAGCTCTCGTAAATGGACTTGTAGGCATCCTGCAAGGAGATGTACTTACCAACCACCGCAATCTTGACACTGTGGGCTGGGTGGATGACGCGACCGACAAACTTTTGCCATGCGTCCATCTTGGGCTTGGGTACGGTGATACCAAGTACTTGCGTTACAATGCGGTCGATGCCATCGCGACCCAGATCAAGGGGGCACTCATAAATGCTGTGCTTCACATCGCGGAAGGCCACGACATTGCGAGGTGCCACGTTGCAGAACATGCCAATTTTTTGCTTTTCCTCATCGGCGAGGTTGTCGCGCTCGGTGCGGCAGACGATGATATCGGGTTGGATGCCAATCTCACGCAGCTTCGCAACACTTTGCTGTGTAGGCTTAGTCTTGGTCTCGCCAGCAGCTGCGATGTAGGGAAGGAGGGTGACGTGGATGAAGCAGCAATTGTTGCGACCTACCTCAAAGGCAAACTGACGCAAAGCTTCAAGGAAGAGATAGCCCTCAATATCGCCTACCGTACCACCAATCTCAGTGATGATGACATCGCATTCTTTGTTGGCCTCGGTGAGGTCGTAGAGGCGCTGCTTGATTTCATCGGTGACATGGGGGATGTACTGTACAGTCTTGCCCAGATAGTCGCCGCGGCGTTCTTTGCCCAGCACCTGTTCAAAGACCTTGCCGCTGGTGAGGTTGTTGAGGCGAGAGAGCTGGCAGTGGATGAAGCGCTCATAGTGACCTAAATCGAGATCGGTCTCAGCACCATCATTGAGGACATAAACCTCGCCATGCTGGTAGGGGCTCATTGTGCCCGGGTCAATGTTGAGATAGGGGTCAAACTTCTGCATGGTCACGTCAAGACCGCAGTTCTCAAGAAGGGTGCCAATGGAGGCAGCTGCAAGGCCTTTACCGAGGGAGGAGACGACGCCGCCTGTTACAAAGATGTATTTCATAAATTGTTCAATGGGATATTCTGTTGAGTTAAGACTATCAAAGCATAGGCTGCGCGTCCAGTTAAAGTAATTATTTGATGCCTGAGAATAACATTATTGAGATGTTTTACGCGATTTTATAGATTGCTAGGTAAGAGCTTAGCGATAGTTCTTGTCATAGCGAAAAATATCGCTATACTTAGTTAAGTGACTTTACAAAGTGCAGAGCAGCGCCTACGCCTCATCATCCGACAAGAAGGCAGCGCAACGAGACCCAAATTAGCCATGCTCACGGGGCTGAGCAAGGTGAGTGTTAATCAAATTGTTGCGCGTTTGCTTGCCGCTGGTGAGCTGAGCGAGGGCGAGCTGATCGCCTCTGGTGGCGGTCGCCCAGCGCGTCTCTATAGCTATCGAGCGCAGTACGCCTCGGTGGTGATGCTGAGCTTGCGTTTGCATGGGGCTTTAATTTTGCTTCGGCTTGAGCTGCTCAATCTTGAGGGTGAGATTATCACGGTGCGCGAGGGCCGATTTGCTCACCTTGAGGCTGGTAGTTTTGATTCGATGCTCGATGCGCTTGCGCTGCGCAGCTTGTCGCGCATTGTTGTGGTGAGGGGGAGCCGCATTGCTGCAGTACCTGGGCTCAGGGAGCAGCTTCGGCAGCGATATGGCTGTGATTTTCTCGATCTGCAGCTCGTGGCGGCTTTGGCCGAGAGTCGTGAGGGTTCCTTGAGTATCTGCATCCAGCGCGGTGAGATGGCCGAGGCTATTCTCTATAGCGCTGGGCGCTTCATGCCAGCTGCAGATCTCTCCCAGCTGCCGCTGCCCAGTAGCTGGTTGGGGCTCGACTATAGTGACCATACCCTTGTTGAGGAGATGGTCGCGCGCCTGTTGCAAATGCTTGTCTGCATCCTCGCCCCGCAGCAAATTATACTCTATGGTGACTGCTGGACGGAGCGACTCAAGGCTCGCATCCAATTTAATCTCACAAGTAAGTTGCAGCGTAGGATTACCCTTGACTTTCGCCCGATGGGCGCGCAGCTAGCTGAGCTCCGTTTGCGGCGAGCTGCCGTTGGGCTCTGAGACAAGCACGGCTGCTGCTCTGCCGCGCTCATTCTTGGCATGCAAAAAAACCCCAAGGCCTGAGGCCTTGAGGTTTTTTGTGTTGTTGGATTTTAGTCTCGCTATTAGCGGGAGTAAAGTTCAACGATGAGCTGTACATTCACGATAGGAGCAATTTCTTCTGTCGTGGGGATGCGGCTGATCTTGCCTGTGAGCTTTGCTGCGTCAGCTTCGATCCATGCAGGAACGACGCCTTCTGTACCGATTTCGAGGAAGCGGTTAGCGAGAGCTTGGGAGCGAGCCTTGCTAGCTACGACGACTGTGTCGCCGGGCTTGCAGCAGTAGGATGCGATGTCTACCTTCGTGCCGTTCACTGTGACGTGACCGTGGTTCACCATTTGACGTGCACCGGCACGTGTGTTGGCGAAGTTGAGACGATAGATAACGTTGTCGAGGCGAGTTTCGAGAAGTTGGAGAAGAATATCACCAGCCACACCACGGCGACGGCTTGCTTCTTCATAGTACTTGCGGAACTGACTTTCGAGGACACCGTACATGAAACGGAGTTTTTGCTTTTCAGCAAGCATCACACCGTAGTCGGACTTCTTTTTGCGACCTGCGCGGATACCGTGCTGACCGGGGGGGAAGGGACGGCGTGCGAATGCCTTGCTTGCGCCGAAGAGCTCAACGCCAAAACGGCGGCTGATCTTAGCGGTAGGACCTGTATAACGAGCCATATTGTTCTAATTTCTAATTGAGTTAATGATTAGGCACGACGAGCCTTAGGGGCGCGGCAACCGTTGTGAGGAATAGGAGTCACGTCCTTGATGGATGTGATTTCGAGACCGATTGTTTGGACGGCACGGACTGCTGATTCACGACCGGAGCCTGGGCCCTTTACGCGAACTTCGACGTCCTTGAGGCCATGACCCATTGCCTGACGGCAAGCGTCTTGGCATACGACCTGACCAGCATAAGCGGTGCTCTTACGGCTGCCCTTGAAATTGAGCTTACCAGCTGAGGACCAGCCTATGACGTTGCCCTTCTTATCAGTCACGCTTACCACAGTGTTATTGAATGTGGAGGAGATGTGAACGATACCGGAGGAGATGTTCTTGCTGCCCTTGGCTTTGAGAATCTTGACCTTGTCGTCGTCCTCTGAGAGGCCGAGTTCGGCGAAGATGTCGCGGCGTGCTTCTGGCTTCTTAGCTTCGGCGGGGGCTGCGGGTGTTTCTGTAGTTGCTGGAGCTTCAACGGCTTCTACTACTACTACTTCAACTGCTTCAACGGCTACGGGAGCAGCTGTTTCAACTGTTTCAACTGCTACTGGAGCAACTGTTTCGACGACTTCGTCTTGGATGATTTCTTCAGACATTTTGTATGTTTCTATGTGTTTATCCAATTACTTACTTCTTGCCACCGACCGTCTTACGCTTGCCCTTACGGGTACGAGCGTTGGTACGAGTGCGCTGACCGCGGACAGGGAGACCCTTGCGGTGACGGATGCCACGGAGGCAACCGATGCTTGAGAGACGCTTGAGAGTGATTTGCTTCTCACGACGCAGGTCACCTTCAATGATGATGTTGTTGCTCGTGATTGCTTGTACAAGCTTGGTGAGCTGATCATCGGAAAGCGTGCCCGCGCGCAGGTCTGGAGAAACTCCGGACTGCTCGAGCACTTTCTTAGCGATGTTGGGTCCAATGCCGTAAATATAGCAAAGTGAAGCCTCGATGCGCTTTTCGTTTGGTATTTCGATACCTAAAAGACGTGCCATAATGCTTTTTATGTTCTTGATTTATGTGTGTCCTACTCGTAATGAGAGAACGCTGTGCGAGAAGTATACTCGCTTTTGAATATTGCGCAAGTAAAATAGGTCGAAAATTACTTCTTTGGGTAATTTTGGGTTTCTCGGCTAAGTGGGGCTTAGCTTTTAGAGCCCGTCAGGCATCTCGCGCAGCCCTGGAGCAGAACGGTGAGCTGAATGTGGCGCTGCATGCGGAGGGGCAAAGCGGGGGAGGGGCTTGGGGATGTAGTTCTTTAGAGCAGGGATAGGGACGAGGTCGAGCTCGACTACATCTTGATCGAGGTACTGAGCTCGGGGGTCACGCTGCGTCCAGATGAGACCCCACCAGAAACTAGTGCTGGTCTCTAATGTTGCGTTAGCGGCCTCATAGCCCGGCTTGGTTGCGATGATGGAGATATCCGTGTGCTGATCCACCTCGGTGGTAAGAGGTGTGCGTCCTTCAATTTCTTTCCCATTGATTTGGATCTTAGCATCGGGGACCGAGGTAAAGATAGAGAGCTCCTTGGTGCTGCTGGTGCAGGAGAGCAGAGTGCAACTGAGGATGAGGGTTGCGATGGCTGGATATTTCATGTTGAATAGTATAGTGTGAGAATGGCTCTGAAGCAAGGAAAAAGGGGGGCTCAAGCCTGCGGTAATCTTGGTGCTAAGCAGGATAGCTTAGCTACCCTCCTCGGCCTCTTCGTCTTCCTCATCGTAGTTGTCGGAGAGGAATCGAGAGACCTTCTCAAGCAGAGCTTTGAGGCCATCAGCGGAGTAGAGGCAGAGACTGTCCTGCTCGCTACCCTCCTCAGCCTCAATAGCCGCGTCACTGTCCAGCCATGCGACCAATTCCTCTGTGCTTGAGATGATGGAGCTACCGAGGCACATGCCCACACGCAGGTCATAGAGCTGACTCATGGCGTTGAGTAAATCGGGCGTACCGCAGATGTAGTCGATGAGATCAGCATCATGCAGGTTGAAAATCCAGCCACCAGCCTCGCTCGGCATGAGTTGTAGCGCTGTCCCGGAGGACTTGGCAAAATCATCAATGGCGGCAATCTGGTCATCTAAGCAGGGTACTTCTGTCATGCCACTATTGTATCAAGGCAAAACATTGTGTCAAGGAAGCAATGTAAGCTTGCCCTAGCCATAACAATTATGTTATCACTGATGCATGTTAAGAGAGCTCGAGATAGAGGGTGTCACGGTGTTTCCAAACAAGGAGCTATTCTCCTTTGTCCCGGGGATGAATATCATTGTGGGTGGCAACGGTAGCGGCAAGAGTCACCTCATGAAACTCTGCTACGCCATCACTCGCTGGATGAGTGAGGGGGGTGAGCGCGAGCTCCCAGAGCTCAGGGGGGAGGAGCAGCGCCTGCTCCAGCAGCTGCAGCGCGTCTTTGGCATCCACGATATTGAGGAGCTCATCTCGCAAAACAGCAGCAACAGCAGCGCGCACATCCGCGCAAGCATGATGGGCGAGGGTGTGCCCGAGGGCTGTGCCAAACTCAATTTTAGCTTCCGTGCTGGTGAGTCTGCTTCTCAGTTGGGTATCCAGCAGATGCCCCAGCGCTTTGTTCGTGAGAATAGCATCTTCATCGTCCCCCGCGAGCAGCTCTCCATCTACCCTTACTACGTCCAAGCTGGCAAAAATTACCCTGCCTTGCTCGATGGTGCCAGCTGGGGGCTCTGCCGCGCCCTCGCCCAGCCTAGCCTAGACCCTCATGAGCTCAGCCCCGAGCTGGGTTGCACTCTGAGCCTCATTGAGGAGTTGCTCGGCGGTCGCA
Source organism: uncultured Verrucomicrobiales bacterium (assembly GCA_947039485.1). Taxonomy (GTDB): domain Bacteria; phylum Verrucomicrobiota; class Verrucomicrobiia; order Verrucomicrobiales; family Akkermansiaceae; genus Akkermansia. Next base: position 46,185 of record CAMQZC010000015.1, read on the forward strand.
TCTATCGTCAGCAGGGGAAGTTCTACCTCCAGAGCAAAGGGCAAAGCCCCATCCAATTCAACCTCATCGCCGAGGGCTTCAAACGCCTAGGCACCCTAGGACTCCTCCTCGCCAATGGCAGCGTACGTCGCGGTACCGTCCTCTTTTGGGATGAGCCTGAGATGAATATCAACGCCGCCCACCTCCCAGACCTCGTATCCATCATGCTCAGCCTCTGCCGCGCAGATGTGCAAGTTGTGCTCAGCACGCATAGCCTCTTCCTGCTGCGCGAGCTAGTCATCCAGCTCAATGAGCCGCAAAACGCTAAGCTGAGCCGATACTACCTCGGGCTTGAACCCACGCAAGGTGATGGCGTGCGCGTCTCCTGCGGTCAAGAGCTCGTGGAGCTTGAGCAACTCGACAGCCTTCAAGCTGAGATTGAGCAAGCTGATCGCTACATGATGATGAACCACCAGCCCATGGATTAAGCAGTGGAGCAGCCAGAGGGAATCAGTTGTGTCGAGGGTGAGTACTGCTTCAACTTTGAAGCCGGTTACTACGTCTGTCGCTTTGAGTGTTCAAGTTTCTACTCGCATCAGGCTCAGAATTTCTGCAACAGTTGCAAGGAAATGGACTTTGTCCTCTACAACCCTGCGCGGCAAGAACTCTGGCTCATCGAGGTCAAGGACTATCGATTCAACACTCGCCCCAAGGTGGGTGAGCTCGTGGGTAAACTCTGCCGCAAGGTGCGGGACTGCCTCTTTTTGCTTCGCACCGCTGCCCTCTGCGCTCCTGAGGAATACCCAGAGGAGGGTATCTCTCTGCGTGACATGGCTCGCATGAGTCTAGAGGCGCGCAGTATACGCCTCGCCTTCACCATTGAGCTTGGGCGCACAGGTCTTTTCCCGCCGTGCAGCATGCTCTCCACCATCCGCGATCTGCTCTATCGGCAGATGCGCTTCATTGATCCCTATATGATCTGCCTGCCCATCACGCAGTCTGGCAGCTACGCTCCTTGGAGTATCGAGCTATCTAGAGGGGTGAAAAGCTCTAAAATTCGCCAGCGTGAGGATAGGTTGATACAACAGCGCCTTGATGGGGAGCGCGCGCAGCAGCGCCGACATCCTGTGGCGCCAAAGGAGACAAAGGTGGAGAAAATCCCGTGGTGGAAGAAACGCGCACAAGCTAGAGCCTGCGGATACAAGGGCATTAGAGATGAGCGGCTCATTGATCGCCCCCTCAAAAAAAAGAAGCAACGTCGCGATGAGTATTGAAACCCTCGCGCCTGCTGTTCTATAGCTGTTGCGCTGCTAGTTTTCGAGTTTGCTGAGCCGTAGGTCGACGGAGCGTAGGAGCTCGACGGTTTGAGCGGCAGTACTGGCTTGGTCTTGCGCGATTTGGCGGAAGTCGGAGTAGACGAAGCACATGAGGCAGAATCCGCCAAAGGTGATGACCTCTCGTGTGTATTCTCGCAGGAGGCTTAGGTAGTCATTGAATGGTTTGCACATGATTGATATTTAATCTATGATGCGATTTTTGTCAATAATGCTAGATCGAGAAAAGCAGCCAGCCCATGACGGGCTGGCTGCTCAGAAGATGGTAGCTCTCTGGTATTAGAGTACGGGATTTTTTTGGTGGTAGACCTGATCGTCAATGGCTGCTTGGTAGCTGCCGCCGGGTATGAGCTTGATGTTGATGATGCGATTGTTGTAGGACTGCATGGGGCTGGGGATGCGGTAGCGACGCAGCTCGGGGGCTCCTGGTTGGTCGGGGTCGCGCAGCACGACGAGGATGGGTCCTGCGATGGGCTTGCCGTTCTTGATGGGTGTGCTAAAACTCTGGCCCTTTTGCATGAATCCGCAGGGATAGATGGTCTCATTGGCATCTTGCGCCTCGACAAAGATGCGACTGGGGGTCGCATTGGTGATTTTGATCTGATAGCTCATGTTGCCGACATTCTCATCGGGCATGTTCTGATAGCTTTCTACTACAGGGGACGGGCTGGGGGCAATCTGATGCTGCGGCTGTGAGGGGGCAGGGCTGTGGATGCCAAGTTGCTCGGGCTGCTGGGTCATCTGGTTGTGCAGCGCGGAGATGGGAATCTGTGTGATGTAGTCGTCCTGTGTCGCGGGGATAGGGTTGGCGATGTAGAGAGGGCTGGGGTTGATGATGGAGCGGCCACTAAGCTGCTGGGCTCCGTAGGCTGTGGCCTGATGGTCAAAGGCAGCATCGGGGTTGTGTAAAAAGCTGCTGCCCCCGCCTGTTCCACCTGTGCCGGGGATGTTTTGCCTATTTGCATTGGTCTCAACGACGGTGTCGGACAGAGGCTGGCTGCAGGAGGCTATGAGGAGGCTCATGAGGATACTAGCTGAGTGGATGGCTTTCATGCTGGTGCTATTCTATCAAGTGTTGGTGCTGATGGCAAGTGTTGATGCAATGGGCTGATAACGCTGTGGCTAACTGCTTATTTTGTCTGAGATTGCAGCTCGGTGTGGAGCTTGTTGACGATGGCGGCGAATTGTTCTTTTTCTTCCATGGTGAGGACGGAGGCAATCTCGTTGAATCGGCTGCAATGATTGTTGACAAAGGTGTCGCAAATTGAACTTCCCTTGGCTGCGAGTCGGATGAGGACGGCGCGGCGGTCTGAGGGGTTGGGGCGACGCTCAAAGAAGCCGCGCGTGCTCATGGACTCCACGAGTAGGGAGGTGGCCGGCACGGTCATTTGGAGATGTGTAGCGAGCTTCTTGAGAGAGACGCCCTCAGGCTCAATGCTCGTGATGTCTCGGAGACGGCGGATGGCCGCAGCTTGGCGTACGGTGAGACCCGTGAGCTTGCGCTGATGGCTCTCATCGCTCTCGCAAAATGTTCTGTGACGTAGTTCTTCGATGAGAGTGTTGAGATGGTAATAGGAGGTGTTCGCATTTATCATGGATATGTTATGCGATAAGATTAAATAATTGTCAAGTAATAATTGTTATTGCTGTTGTTGTTGCTGCATTTACGCTTGATAGCATGGCTCTTTATTGCTAGACTGTCTCCATGCCTGCACAAAGCCCCCCACGCGCCTGGGTCGAGGTGGATCTCGAAGCGATAGCTCACAATTTAGACATTGCTCATCAGGCGGTGGGAGGAGCTCATCTCATGCCTGTCATCAAGGCTGGCGCCTATGGTCATGGGCTAGAGCCTGTGGCTCGGCGCTTGAATCATGATGGTATCAGCTTCCTCGGTGTTGCCAATGTGGGCGAGGCGCGCCGCATCAAGCGCATGGGCGGCAATAGTCGTCCTTTTATTCTCGGGCCCTCCTTTCCCGAGGAGCACGAGGAGCTTGTGCTCAATAATTGGACCTGCAGCCTCTCTTCGATGGAGGAGGCGGAGCAGCTCAATCACTGGGCGGGGCTCTATGAGCGCAAGTTTCAGCTGCATCTAGCTGTTGATATAGGGATGGGGCGCGAGGGTTTTTTGCCTAGTGATCTGGGCGCTCTCAAGGAGAAGCTCAAGCAGCTGCCGCATCTGGAGGTCGATGGGCTGATGTCTCACTTCCCCTCTGCTGATGAGGATGTATCGAGTACGCAGTCTCAGATTGCGCTTTTTAGCGACTGTGTCAATGAGCTCTCATCATCATTTAACTTGCGCTACCGCCATGTGGCTGCGAGTGCTGGGCTGCTGGGCTATGATATTCCAGCGGCTAATCTCATCCGACCAGGTCTGCTACTCTATGGGGTGGCTCCGATGGCTTCAATTTACGATACTCTGCTGCGCCAGCCGCTCAAGCTTGCGGCGCGTGTGACACTGGTGCGCGATCTGCCCACAGGGCAGGGCGTATCCTATGGCAGCAGTTACCGCGCGAGTAAACCCATGCGCGTGGCAACGGTGGGCATCGGCTATGCGGATGGCTGGAGTCGCAAGCTCTCAGACTCAGGAGTGCAGCTCTGCATCAATGGCAGACTCTGTCCCATGATTGGGCGCGTGACGATGGATCAAATTATGGCTGACGTCAGTGAGCTCTCAGAGGTTAAGTCAGGCGATATAGCCTATCTCATCTGCCCCGAGCAGTCGGTGGTAGATGTGGCGCGTCTCGCGGGAACCATCCCGTGGGAGGTGCTCACGGGGTTAGGCTCGCGCTTGCCTCGCTTTTATTCCAACGAATCAAGCCCGATAGACTCAGCCCTTGACTAAGGGGAACTGCGCGCTGAGGGGGTACTCGCTCACCTCGATGAGCGCCACACCATACATCTGGGCAATTTGGGGGGCTTCGGACTTGGTATAAGCCTCGCCGTAGTAGATCGTCTTGACCCCATGCGCACAGAGTGCTTGCATGCAGGATGTGCAGGGCATGGTGGTGCAGGCGACAATCTTTGCCTGCCCCTTGGAGATGAGGCTACAGAGGTTAATCTCAGCATGCAGCATGAACTTCTGGCGACCGTCACGGTCATCCCAAAACCCCACAGGCGCACAAAAGCCGGGGTAGAGCCCATTGTAGGCGGTGCCAATCACGCGGTTATCTGCATCGAGAGCGGCTGCTCCAACCTTGCGGTAGGGATCTTCGGAGCGCAGGGCTGCCACATGCGCAAGCGCCATAGCGTATTGGGGGATAGCAATTCTTTCCATGCCTCTAATATACGCCATCAATGCTAGGAATCAAGCTCTTTCTCAGCTCTTCTCTTGACAGCCCTTCTTCTTTTTGCTATAAAAAAGCGTGCTCTTGAGTCTGATTAATCTGGTTGTTTTATTTGTGTTTATTGCTCTGGCTATCTGGCAGAGTGTCAGCGGGCATACGATGTCTGATAGCTTGGCTGATATGCTGCTCTCTGTGCTGCTCACCCTTGGGTTTGTGGCTGTTGTTAGCAATGCTGCTCTCGGACTTGCGCGAGCGCTCTCTGCGCGCTCCTTTCTCCAGCCTGCCTGCTGGGCGATTCTATTTCTCTGCCTAGGCTCAACAGCTACCGTGGTAACCACAACAGCGGGGAGTATGAAAAATATGCCCGTTGATGGGTCGAGCTGGGATGTTGATAGCCTCCCCGAGGGGAGTGAGGAGCTGCTCCTCAGTGTGGCACGAGGGGAGCAAGACATCTTGCGCTCAAATCTCCAGCCTGACTCAGAGCTCGCCGCGGCCGCGGCGGTCATTGCTATTGATTATGCTCAGCTCTCATTATTGAGCGAGCTGCTCGACTCCGGCGTCTCAGCGAATAGCGTCTGGCAGGGGACTAGTCTGCTAGCTGCCGCGATCAACAAGAATGATATCCCCGTGGTGGGAAAACTCCTCCAAGCAGGGGCAAATGTCAACCAGCAGGACGAGACAGGCAATAGCCCCCTCATCCTCGCCGTCATCGCCTCAAATGAGAACCTCATCAAGCTGCTCATGCAGCATGGAGCTAATCCAAGCCTCTGCAACAAGGATGGCTACGATGCCCGCAGCTTTAGCTCCCTAGATCGCATCCTCAAACTCCTCAAGCCCCCCCCAAGCCATGACCGAAAAACAACTTAAGCTCTGGCAAACGCAGGGCATCATCTGCTCTGCTGGAGCGGAGGACATCCGCAATGCCTGCGGAGTGGAGCCCATGCAGCGCGGCCGCATCCTGCGCCCTCTCATGAGCCTGATTGCTTGCCTGCTCCTCCTCGCCGCCGCCAGTATCTTCATCAATGAGAACTGGGGGCAGATCGCTGATATCTGCAAGCAGATTGGCGCGGCTCTCCTGCTGCTGCTCTGCTGGCTCGGATTTGCCATCGCGCGCTGGCGCAAGGCTGTCTGGATCAGCGAACTCTTTGCCCTCGCTGGTTGCGGCATGTGGATACTCAATCTCATGCTCCAAACGTATCTATTTAACATGACGCCGCCTGCGGTCGATGGCCTCCCCCTCGTCATAGCTGGTGTTTTGCTCCTCCCTCTGATCTTCCCCCTGCGCCTCTGCTTTGTGCTCCTTGTTTGCTTATCCACCTTTTGGGTGACATTGCTCTATACTACACCCAGCGACGAGAGTGTCTTGGGACTGCTCCCTGCGGAGTCAAACACCTCGGACATGAAGGCTTGGGGCTATTTAGTTGCGGGCTTGGCTTTGCTCTTTTGGGCGGCTGTCAGTCAGATTTTTGGGCAGAGTAAGGGTGAGTATCGCCATTATGGCTTGATCTCGCCTCTCTGCTGGGTACTCTCGCTGCTTTGTTTTTTCCTGCTGGCAGACTGCCGTTTTCGTGGATATGATACCTACCAATCAATGATAACGCCCATCTACTATCTGCCCTGCATTCTGCTAGGTCTCTTTGCATGGGCGAGCATGGGGCGTGGCATCAGCAAGACCGGCCAGTGCTGCCTCTTCTTACTCAGCTTTGCCCCCAGCCTGAGTCTCGCCTACTATCTTGAGGGTTACGATGATATCCGTATCCTTTATGCGGCTCTCGCCTGCTTCAGCCTCACTGCCATGGGCTATGCCCTCGCCACGCGCAGCGCGCTGTGGCTCTGTGGCTCCATCGTCCTCGTCTTTACTTCCTTTGTCTTCTTGATGAGCTTCAATCGAAGCATTGCCGACTTGGATAAAGCTCCCTTGCTCGGCTTCTTTGGGTTACTAACAGCTCTCATCGCCTATGCCTCCCTGCGCAGGGCAGGTAAGCTCCATGTAGAAGGGGCTGCCCAATGATGCGCTCCCTAGCCCTTATCTGCGTCTTGCTCCTGCAGTTTGCCTGGATTGGCTACAGCTATCTCGATATTCCTCGCCGCCTCGCGGAGGCACCTAAGCTACTGCTGCCCTGCAAATATGAGCCGATAAATTCTCAATCAACATCGGGCAAGCTTTCTCTATTCTTTGTTGCCTCTCAATGGGACATGGGAGAGGGTATGCGCGTTGAGCCTTACTCTAATTTTTGGGATGCAGACGATCTCATGCTCGTTGAGTCAGATGAGCTTCTCGCTTATCAACGCGAGGCGCTTTTTGAGACGGGCTACAAGCAGCCGTGCTCCACGCGCCCCTATCAATTCTATAAGAAAGACGATGCGAAGCCTCTACCTAGCTTCTCCCAGCCTAGCAAGAAGCGCAAGGACGCCCATGTGTTTTCTCTGTATGGTGGTCGAGGAGAGTCCCACTGGTTCTTTACATACCATCAAAGGCTTGGTGTCTATGCCTATTTTAATCAGTCCGGGCGATTCACCCGCCTCGATGAAAGTCGCCAAGCTGCCCCCTTGTCCGGTGAGTATGCTGTGATGCTTCACCAAGGTTACCAAGGTTCTCTATTGATCAAACCCTTTGTTCATCAAGATAAGATCAAGCTATCTATTGTCCCTCAGTCCGCTCGTGAATGGAACTATAGCCCAAGCAAGGAGGCGAGCTCCTTACCCGAGCTTGGGTATGATGAGTCCTTTATGGTCGAGTTTGCTATCATGAATCGACAACTCACGCCTCTGCGTATTCTCCCCGAAATTCATACACTTAGTCCAGCCACGGAAACCAGTCTTCAAGAAAGCCATGAATAAAGCCGAAATCTCCAAACTCGTCGAGCAAGGACTCCTCAACCCCGATCAAGTAAGCCAAATCAAGCAGCTTGGGCCCCGCTTCTATGCCCTCTGGGCTGGCCGCGTCTTAGGCATGGTTGCCATCCTCCAGATTATCGTTGCCATCTGCCTTGTCATATCGAGCTACTGGGATCAGATGGGGGATATTATCCCGCAGTTAGGTGTTGCTGCTCTGCTGTTGCTAAGCTTGCTGGGTTGCATCATGTTCTATCGTAGGAAAGCCCCGCTGCTCGCCAACGGCTGCGCCATTGCGACCCTAGCCTTCCTCAACGCCAACCTTGTCTTGCAGGATGATTTGCGTGAGCTTGACCTGCATGTCCTCGATTACATGAGCCTCGTCTGGCTAGCCTCACTGCTCCTCGTGCTCTTCCTTCCCCTGCGAGTGCTCAGCTATGCTTTCTTCATCTGCTCAGTCGCTTTTCTCAAGGGGCTTACATCCTTAGAGTGTCATTGGATGGGGCTGAGCGAGACGCTACCTGATGGAATGGGCAATTTTATCATCTTGGCGACCATCATGCTCGTTGCCTCTATCGGTGATATGGCCTCGCAGCTGCGTAGCCGCTACCAGAGCTGGCAGGGATTTGCCACGCTGGCTTGGTACTGCATCCCTCTCGTGAGTATTGGCCTCATTTTGTACATTGATACCGAAGATTACACGCTGAGCAACTATCTCATTACCATAGCTCCAATCCCCTTGCTCTATATCGGTCTTTGTGTGCGCGAGGGCTGGGGATTCTCCATCACGCGCCTGCTCATCTGCCTCTCGCCTCTCGCCTGTGTCCTGCTCTCACTGATATGTCTCCCAGAGGATTGGGTTGTCATTGTCATCGCTTTGTGTGCTATGAGCCTGCTCTATTACTGGCATAGCCTGCGCAACAACGGACGCCCCATCTGGATTGCGGTCTCAATCCTAATCCTCATGATATCAAACGGCTTTCTGATCATTAATTTCAATGGTAACGAGGCTTTTGCCAATGGTTGGCTCTACCGCTGCATGATCCTTGTCGCTGAGGCCCTCATCATCTTACTGCTCGGGCGCATCTACCTGCAGGCTCGTCATCGAGCCCCCATCCCCACACCCCAACCCCAGCCTGAGGCTCAGCCCCAAGGCGTCCCCTCTCTACCACCAGTACCACCCATTAATCCTCAATCATGAAATTAGCCATCATCCTCGCCCTAGCCCTCACTCACGCCAGTTTACTGCACGCTGAGGACTTTACCCTCCTTGATAAGAGCATCCTCAAGGAGGCCTCTGTGAGTCGCTCAGGGAGTGACTTTGTCATTATTAGTCACGCAGGCGGTGTGCAGCGTGTTGCTGCAAAAGAACTCAGCCCGGAGTTGCAAACGCGATTCAAAATGACCCCGGAGCAGGTGGAGTCTCGCCTCGAAATAACGAAGGAAAAGAAGGCGGCCGCTCGCGCTCGCGCTAATACCGCCCATGAGAAGCACCTCGCTATCATCAATGCCAGCAAGAGCAAGCCACGTCATCTCAATGCCAAAGAGTTGCAAAGCATAATTGAGCCATACATGGAGCTACCACGCGCGGCGAGCGAATACCTTGTCGCCGACTGGAATCGCCGCGAGTTCCTGCGCCTCAACCTCAAGGATGAAGCTGCCGAGTACCGCGACCTGCGCCACGAGAAGGCCCCAGCCTTTGAGCGCCTGCGCGAGAGCCAAGAAGAGCCAGCCGAGCTTGAGGCGGAGAATAAGAAACTCACTGAGCAGAATGCCGCGCTGCGTGCGCAAATCGCCCAGCTGCAAGCTGAGGCTACGAGAGAAAAGGAGCCGCGTAAGGTCATCATCAACAACCCTGTGCGCTACGTCCCTGTGCGCCCATTCTACCGCCCCCACAGGCCGTATCCTCGCCCTGAGCCTCGCCCCATTATCAGCATCAAGCATAACTAAGAATGAACACGAACGAAATCAAGGCCTCCCCCCCGCTCATCCCCTTGCTAATGCGGATTGCCGCTGCCGCCCTCCTGCTGTCCGCCGCCGCCTACAGTATCGACAAGAACTGGGGCGTCATACCTGATAGTATCAAGCAACTCTGCGGTATTCTCCTGCTCATTGGTAGCTTCTTGGGTCTTCTTCTTGCCCAGCGTCGTCAGATGCCTTGGACGAGCGAGCTGCTCGGCATTGCTGTCTGCGCCTGCTGGGCAGGCAATATTGCCCTACAGGGCTACTTGTTTAATTCTCAAAATCCCAGCATTGAGGGGCTCGTTCTCATCCTCTTGGGTATCCTGCCACTTCCCTTTATCCTGCCCCTGCGTGGCGTGATGATCTTCGTGGTTGCTCTGAGCTTAGGTTCCTGTTTCGAATCTGTGAGCAGCGCTGGTTACATCAGCCCCTTGGCCGTGGCTGACTTCGTCTTATTGAGTCCTATTGATCCGGAGTTCTGTCACCTGCTCGCGCCATCCCTGCTCGGCATGCTTTGGGCGATCATCCTCCAGCAGCTCAGCCGCAAAGCCATCTATCAAGGCTATGCGCTACTCGTGCCGCTCGCTTGGGTTGTATCGGGGATGCTCTGCCTTGGCAGCTGCTTTGAGCTCGATGGTCATGAGGCTACGCCTGCCATGGGCATTTGGCTTGTATGGCTGGGCGTTGCCGCAATCATCGGGGCCGCTGGCTACGCCAGCCTGCGCCAGCGTGATGGCATCGCGCTCTCCCTGCCGCGCCTCCTCATTGTCATTGCTCCCACGCTGTTGCTGCTGCTCACTCGCTATCAAGTCTGCCTGCTACCCTGTCTTGGGGCTCTCATCTTTAGTTACAGTGTTGCGGTCTGCTTGTACGCATGGCAGATACGCCAATGGGTCTGGTTGATCGGGGGCGTGTGCTTCCTTTCCATGTGCCCTAGCTGGTTTAATAGTCATGCGGATATCCCTCAATGGCAAGAAGCTGCTATTGTAGCCGCGCTTGGGCTCTTTAGCCTCGCGATGAGCTACCTCTATCTTAAGCCTCAAAAAGAAAGCAAAAGCCTGTGAAACGCCCGATTCTCCTTCTATTCCTCTTGTTAGCCCAGCTCGCCTTTTTCGCTTACAATGCCAAAAGTACCCAATCGCGGCTTGCGTCAGCTGAGATAATCAGTCTGCCTGTTAGCCTGCCTGACGGCTATCCTGATACCGATGACACCAGAGTGCCAGTGCAAACCATGATTATGGCAAATCAGTGGCAGCTTGGTCGCAGTATCAAGATTGAGTTTGATGATGAGTTTGATGATGAGCTTAGACGTGGACCTGTTATCCATCATGATGATAGAGCTGATGTTGTTTTTGATAAGCTTTTGAAGAATCGCTACTGGCGGTATGAAGAGAGTGATGAGGCCGCTAGCCATCCGCCATGCAGCAGCTTCGCTCAGCCTGATGATAAGGCCGCTGATGCAGTCATCATCGAGTATAGCCCGTCATCTTATCCGAGCATAAAGAGGCCGAAGAACTCCAGCTCTGAGGCGAATCTAAAGTGTTTCTTTGCCTATTATAAGAAAGGTCAGGGAGAGCTACTTGAGCTGAGTCGCATCGAATACAGTACCGCTCCCGAGGCTCTAGCTGGTGAGTATATCGTGGCTCTGGGCGATCACCTTGATATGCGTCACTACATCCTCCGCGATGCTGAGGGTAAAGAGAGCCTGCAATTGCGCATCACCCTCGGCTATAACGCCCCCACTTGGCCGTTCTATGATAAGAATCCTTCAATCTCAGGGGAGAATAGCAGCAGTCTCCCTTACAATCTAGATCTCTATCATCTCGGTGGCGGTCGCTATGTGCCCAAGGCGCTGAGCCGCCTGCCGCTTGAGCCTCTCCTCCCCGATATCGATAACCTCAAAAAGAACACCGCAAAATGAACGCTAGCCCTCATACCAAAAAATCCAGCTTTGATCGCGCTGCAGGCATCCTCATGGGGATTTCTGCTGCTGCCTTTTTCGGCATCTCTCTCCTCATCTTGTCTGATGAGTATTGGGATAAATTAGGAAGCATCGCGCGCGAGCTCATGATTATTATTCCGCTGCTGCTCAGCTTTGCTGGGCTGCTCATAGCCTATTGTAAGCAAAAACCGCTGCTCGTGGAGATTTGCGGCATTCTTGTGGCTTTGCTCTTGATGATTAATATAAGTATTCGTTTTGATGATTGGGACATGCCTTTTGTGGAGACGATCGCGCTCTATAGCGTGCTCATGGTGTTGCTCACGCTCTGGCGTCCTCTGCTCAGCTTTGGCTTGGCTAGCGCGATATCTCTACTGAGTCTTCTCTTTAGCGTGATGAATACATACCCTGAGAGGAGCTTCTTGGGATTGGGAGATATGGTTGACTCGGATGCTGAGTGTAGCCTGTACTTATCCCTGCTTGTATTGCTGATTGCGCTCATTGATTATGCGGCTCATTCTCGCTGGCAGCGCTATCGCAAGTTGGGGCTTTTGTCGGGTATTGGTTGGTTTGGTCTTTGTGTTTTTTATCTGCCACTTGTACACACTATTGATTCTTTTGATTCTTTTGAATCTTTCTTTGCTTGGCTAGTCATTCCTCTTGCCTGTGCCAGTGTCGCGCTTTACCTCGCGAGATTGGCGCGTGAGCGCATGGAGGGACGTGAGTCTAGTTGGTACTGGCGTGCGCTGCTTTGTTTTTCACCTCTTTGGATGAGTGTGTATGCGGTTGTGGTGGGTGATAGCTTCAGCTCCTCTAGTGAGAATATGATGATGGCTTTTGCGCTTGGTGCTTTTAGTATGTTGCTCTTCTATTACGCAGTTTTGCAGGGTGGACACCGTTTTTGGGCAATTATGGCTCTCATCATGCTTGTTGCTGCAACGGGGCAACTGATGTTTTCCTTGTCATGGGTGGCTGTCGTATTGGTACTTGTAGCTGAGGCAATTCTGCTCTGCTTTGTGAGTCGTTATGCGCTGAGCGTTTTGGCAAAGGCGCGGGCGTAGGCAGGGCTGCTCTGGGTCGTTAGCCTCGCGATGAGCTAGCTCTATCTTAAGAATAATCAAGAAAGAAAAATTCGATAAAGCGCACGATCCTCCTCCTCTCCCTCTTGTTAGCCCAGCTCGCCTGGCTCGCCTACTATCCCGTAAGTACCAAATCGCAGCTTGCATCAGCCGAGCTAATCAGTCTGCCTTTTCGCCACCCTCCTGATTACTCTGGCTCGAGTGAGCCAATAAAGCTCTTTATCATGGCCAATCAGTGGCAGCTTGGGCGTAGTATCAAGATTGAGTTGGATCATGATGATAAGCTTTGCTATGGACTAGTTGCCCAACATGTTTTTAGCCGTGAGGATGTTCTTGGTTTGCTTTGGCGGTCTGATTGTACATCCTCGTCTGCTGATGAATATTGCGACCTGCCAAAAAGTAGCTTCTCTCAGCCTGATGATAAGCGTGTTATCGATGCTGATTGTTGGCGTAGCCTCCGCAAGATGGCGTTCTATCATCTCGGTGGTACTCGCTATGTGCCCAAGTCGCGGAGCTCTTCACCCCTTGAGACCCTACCCTCCGATATCGATAATCTCAAAAAGAATGCCGCAAAATGACCGCTAGTTCCCATGGTGGAAAATTCGGCTTTGATTGAGGCCTCTGCCCACAGAGGCTGGGCGGTGGGATGCACGTTGCTTAGAACATGAAGACGCTCTGGATACCCCAGACCATCTCCTCAGAGCGGCCGCTGTAGGCTGTGTCAAAGATGTACTGGAAGTGGGGCGTGATGCGGATGTAGTCGTTGACTTGGAAGATGTAGATGAGCTCAATGGGCTTCTCCCAGCTGTTGACGCGTGGGTTCTCCTCATTGTCCTGACCCTTGAAAACACCAAAGGCAGCACCTGCGTAATCGCGGGGACGGCTCTTGAAGAGCCTAAATTGCGTGCCAAAGCTCAGCTCAGATTTGAAGCCTAGCTCCTCGCGAGCACCCCAGCCTGCACGCGTGTAGAGGCTGATGTTGTCGGTTGGGTCATACTCCGCGCTGCCTGTGAGCCCCCAGTTACCTCGTGTGCAGGAGTGCCCGTCTTTTGATCCCTCGACGCCTCGGTAGAAGGGGTTGAGGCGTATGATGCTGCGCTCGTTGTTGAATCGTTGGCTCCACTCACCAACAATAGCCATGCCACGCCCCGAGCGGAAGGGGTTGCCTCCCTTGTAGTTGTGCGTGCGCGTGACGGCAATCATGCTATGCTGGTTGTCACTGATGGCGTATTGGTAGATGGCGCCAAAGTTGCTGTCGATGATGGGGAGCACACGTGAGTTACAGAAGCCGCCGTTGGTGAATCCACTGAAGCTGTTGTTGGCGATACCGACGATGTCGAAGTAGTTGCTCAGGTCAACGACGCCTGCGATGATGAGATGCTTTTTTCTATCAAAGTATTGCATGATCGACACCTCGGGTAGCGCGAAATCATGGGGGCCAAAGTAGTCGCCATGGATGGATGAGGCGCTGCCTATGGACTGGATGAAGTTGGGCTCGCTGTGGCGGGTCTTTTTATCCAGCCCTACCGATCCTGTCATCTTGACGCGTAGGAATGTGCCACCATCTTTCTCATCCTCGATGAGTTGCTGGGTGAGTCGCGCGTGGATGAGAAAGATATTTGCCTCGTTGTGGGCGAGGTCATAGTTGTGTTTGGATCCCCAGTAGCCGTAGGCCATCTCAAGTTGCCACTCGGTACCGAGCTTCTCATGGGCTGAGATTTTGATGACGTTATCCCCATCCATCGGTGTGCAGCGGTTGATGTAGTCAGCGAGGCTGCGCCCGTACTCAGCGGCCATGTGCTGGTTGATGTGCTTGATGATGGCGGGGCGTTTGGGCTTGCTTGTGCTAATCTCATCGCGGCTCTCGCTTGCTTGATTTGCAAGCAGGGGGTGGATGCAGACTGCGGCAAGAATGAGGAGGGCTGCGGAGAATCTAATCATCCAACAGATTAGCAATGGTCTCATGGATTGTCAATGTTGAAATTAAAAGGAGCTGATACTTCTGTGTCTGTTATTCTCTCGACCTTATACGCTCTCTGTGCCGCCCATGGCTTGCGCGCTCCCTAGAATTTAACACACAAGAGAGGGTAGGAAGCACGACCTTCCTACCCTCAGAGTTATACACGTTATGTTATGATTGCAGGTACCGACGAAGATACATGACTTTGTCTTGTGATGCTTAAGGGGCAATTTAGCAGTGCCCTCTAAACATTAGAAGGAGAATACCGTCTGAACACCAATGACTGTCTGGTCAGATGTAGCGGCGTATGATGGGTTGTGGATGTACTGGCAGTGAGGTACAATTTTCACGTAATCGTTGATTTGGAAGCTGTAGATGACTTCGAGCACGCCTTGGCGGCTGTTTTCGGTAGCGTCGCTCTCAGAGTTAGCTGCTTTGAATACGCCGTATGCGATACCCAGGAAGTCGTCTTCGCGGCTGCTGAATGGACGGATGTTGGTGCCGACGCTGACGTCGAAGGATGCTCCGAGTTCTTGCTTGGCTCCGAATCCTGAGCGCAGGAAGAGATCAACCTTGTCGCATGCGGCGTATTCAATGCTACCAGCGAGGCCGTAGTTGATGCGGGAGCAGTCGCTGCCCTTGGCATCACTACCAGCTACGCTGTCGATGAAGGGGTTGAGGCGCAGGACGGTCTTTTCATCAGCTGTGTAGTAAGCGTACTCACCAACAACTGCGTAGCCACGACCGGAACCGAATGGGTTGTAACCGCTGGATGTGCATGTGCGCGAGATTGCAATCATACCGTGTTGGTTAGGTGCAAGCTCAGCTTGGAAGATAGCGCCGAGGTTGCTGTCAACGAGAGGCAGGACGGTGGAGTTCATGAAGCCAGTGTTGGCGAAGCTGCAGAAGGAGTCGTTTGCGATGCCTACTCCGTCAAAGTAGTTGGTGAGGTTGACAACACCAAAGATGAGGCTATATTTCTTGTTGTCAAAGTACTGCATGATGGCGATTTCGGGGAGAACGAAGTCGTTGGTACCAAAGTAGTCACCATGGATGTCTGTGCCTGTGCCCATTGCGGAGACGAAGTCTGGATCGCTATCCTTGCTGCGTGAGTCCAGTGCGACTGATCCGGAGAGTTCGAGGCGCAGCCATGTGCCACCGTTTTTGTCGTCTTGGAAGATTCGCTGGTTGAGCTGCGCGTGGAGGAGGTAGAGGTTAGCTACGTCGTTTGCTGCTGGGTCGCCGTTGTTGGTGGACCAGAAGCCATATGCCATGTCTACTGCCCACTCTGTACCGTAGTTCTTGGATGGGGTCAGCTTGTAAGCTGGGTCAATATGTTCACATGGTGTGAACATGTTGATGCCTTCCAGAATGCTAGAGACGCTCTCTGTTGCAACTGTTGTTGTCGGTGTTTCCGTTTTCGCGTGGAGGCTCATGCTGTTTAGAGTACAGAGCGCTGCTGCTATGATGTGTGTTTTTTTCATGATATGGTTTCGGTAGGTCCCTAGCTTGGGTTTTTTATTGGATTAGTTTAGTCTAACTTGTGATTAATTTTTTAGGGCTTGGTTTTTTTCCCACATTTGCTGGCGCATCCAGCGCATCCGCCTCCGCAGGAGGAGGACTTGCGCAGGGCGCGCAGGATGATAAATAAGATGAAGCCGACAAGGGGGATGAGTATGATGAGGTCGCTCATGTGAGTATTTGTGTTTAAGTTGTGATTAGTCTTTTTCGCTGCTTGGGCGCTTGAGTAGGCGGTAGATCAGGCCTAGTGCGATGACGCATGCGACGGCTTGACCTGTGGCAAATGTAGCGCCTGCAATCCAGCTGCCAAATTGGTAGAAGAGGAAGGCAATCATGTAAGCCCATGTGCACATAAAGCCGATGGCAAGTCCTGTCCAGCGTGCGCTGTTCATCTCACGTCGGATAGCACCGCAGGCGGCGAAGCAGGGAGCGCAGAGGAGGTTGAAGAGCATGAAGGAGAGTGCGGCGGCAAAGCTTGGGAAAGCGTTGGCTGCGAGGATGCCTGCAACGACGCCGATGGTCTCATCTTCTTCCTCCGCCTCTTCTGCTGCTGCAGGGATGGGGGCTTGGACTTCGCTGTCAAATTGCCAGAAGAGCATGCTAGGGGCGGTGAGGGCGTTGTACTTGGGAAGGGATGCGGTGCGAGTGAGTCCGGATTCTTCCTCGTCGCTAGAGGCTTCTTCGCTGATTGTGTTTGGCTTGGCAGGGGCAGGGTAGAGCACACCAAAAGTACCTAATACTTGCTCCTTGGCGACGAGGCCAGTGACGCTTGCTACAGCGGGCTTCCAGTCACCCCAGCCTAGAGGGCTAAAGATGGGGGCGATGATGCCGCCGATGTCTGCGAGCATGCTCTGCTCAATTTTCTCGCCAGCGAGGTAGTCCATCTTCCAGCTATAGCTGCTGGTGAACCAGATGAGGGCGGAGGAGACAAAGATGACGCTGCCTGCTTTTTGAACGAAGGCTTTGCATCGCTCCATTGCGCGGAGGTTGATGTTGCCAGCCACAGGCATGTGGTAGGGTGGCAGCTCCATGACAAAGGGTGTGTAGCCACCTGCAAATAAGTGCGATTTGCGCAGGATGACACCACCGAGGATGACGGAACCAATGCTGGCAAAGTAGGCAATTGTCGCGATGCTGGCATCACCCAGCAGCATGGCAAAGAGGGCGATGATGGGCAGCTTGGCGCCACAGGGCATGAAGGTGGTGAGCATGATGGTCATGCGGCGGTCGCGCTCATTCTCAATGGTACGGGTGGCCATGACCCCGGGGATACCACAGCCCATGGAGATGAGCAGGGGGATGAAGGATTTGCCTGAGAGACCAATCGTGCGGAAGATGCGATCCATCATGAAGGCGACGCGAGCCATGTAGCCACAGTCCTCCAGAATGGAGAGGAGTAGGAAGAGAATCGCCATCTGTGGCAAGAAGCCGAGCACAGCACCAACACCGCCGACGATACCGTCAGCAAAGAGGCTTTGGAGCTGCTCACTACAATTAAGTCCGAGCCTCCCCAGCATGGCGATGCCTGTTGCGAGTGCGGACATGATGATGAGGTTGAGGATGTATTCGCGGCGGTTGCTGCGGCGCATCAGTCGCATGGGGCTCAGGTAGATGCGTGTAGGTGACTGACCGTAGTCGTTTGTCTTCTTTTTGCCAGGGGCAAAGATGCAGAGTGCAAGGATAATAGCATTAGCAGCATAGAGTGCATACATCACGATGCTATGGAGAGCTCCTGGGAGGGGGGGGCACATGTACTCCAGCAAGAAGGGGGCAAGGGCGAGGTAGAGCCATGAGCCATTCAAGTTAAGGTCATGTAGACGACGCAGGGTTGAGGGGAAGAGCAGGCACATGCTCAGCAATGCGCTAAGCATTGTCAGTGCCTCGATTGAGACGTGTCCTGTGCCGAGGAAGCCGCCGAGCCACTCCATGACGATGCCTCCAAAGACGACATCATTTGCCCAGCCAGTAGCCCAGTCACCTACGCTGCTGATGGCGATTGTGTAGATGCACCACATGATGGCGGCAAAGATGAAGAAGCCAAAGAAGCGGTGTGTGAGTAGGGAGTCAATCTTGCTGCTCATGTTGGGCGTTGTTTCGCTCTTTTGGAGCTTGCCATCAAGCAGTTTCTCGATGGCGGCGTAGCGCTCAGATGCGATGATGGAGGCGATGTCATCGCTCTCTGCGGTCTCTGTCGCGAGGATTTGCTTCTCGATAAAGATGTGCTTTTCGCCCGTGATGCCGTGGCTGAGTAGCAGGGGGTGGTCACTCTGTAATAGCTTGAGGGCAACGAGGAGATCGGAAGAGCACACGTCTGAACTC
>CAMQZC010000016.1 GCA_947039485.1 uncultured Verrucomicrobiales bacterium
CTCCGGAGTGACTGGAGTTCAGACGTGTGCTCTTCCGATCTGGGGTGCTGCCAACTGGGGGCGGCAAAGATGAGATTGAGATTGGTCTCGTTGGGTGCTGCGATGAGGGAGTGGAGGGGCAGCAGGAAGCAGGCGGCAAAGATCAGCGCGAGAATGATGATGGCTGCCACAGATGAGGGGCGGCGCAGGAGGCGCTGCAGCGATTGCTGCCAGAGGGATTGTCCTTGGATGATAGGGCTAGGCTGGTCCATGGGGCTTATTGGCTGCTCTGCGAGCGCAGCCGGGGGTTGAGGATGATGAGAGCGATGTCAACTGCGAGGTTGGCAAGCACGATGAGGACACCGTAGAAGAAGACGAGACCTTGGATGAGGAAGTAGTCGCGGTCGGTGGTGGCGTTGACAAAATGTAGTCCCATGCCCGGTATTTGGAAGCAGCTCTCGACAACAAATGAGCCTGTAATGAGGGCTGCAAAGGCGGGTCCAAGGTAGCTGATGGCTGGGAGTAGTCCACCGCGTAGAGCATGCACGCGGAGGATACGGCTGCTGCTTAGTCCCTTGGCTCGTGCCGTGCGGATGAAGTCCTGACTGAGTACCTCAAGCATGCCGCCACGGCTGAGGCGCGCGATGTAGGCGGCGTTGATGAGCCCGAGTGTGAGGGCAGGCAGGACGACGCAGAGGGGATTGTCCCAGCCAGCCACGCTCAGCCCCGGGATATGCTTGCCGAGGCTGATGCCTAGCAGCGGCGCGATGACAAAGGCGGGTAGGCAGATGCCGAGCATGGCAAAGAGCATGATGAGGCTGTCGGTGCCGCAGCCTCGCTTGTAGGCAGCTATCATGCCTGCTGGGATGCCAATGCAGATGGCGAGGCCCATGCCGAGCACACCTAGGAGGAGGGAGACGGGAAAGGCTTGTGCGATGATGTCGCTCACCTGCAGGCTCTCCTTGACAAGGGAGGGGCCAAAGTCGCCGTGGAGTAAGATGTTTTTCCAATACTGGAGGTACTGGATGCCTGCTCCTTGGTTGAGTCCGTAGTGCTCATTGAGCTGCGCGATGATGTGATCGGGCAGCTTGCGCTCCCCGAGGAAGGGGTGCCCGGGCAGGAGTCGCACGAGAAAGAAGGTGATGGTGACGAGCACGAAGATAACGAGCATGCCCTGCAGGAGTCGCTGGAGGATGGTCTTGATCATGGCTTGTTGCTGGGGGGCTCGGGGTTGAGCTTGACGGCGTCAAGCGGCTGGCTCTCCATGGGGCTGGGGTAGAGTCCGCTGACCATGGGGGATACGAGGTAGCAGCGCTCACTCCAGTAGAGTGGGATGATGGGCTGGGCACGTAGCATGATTTGCTCGGCTTGGGCGAGTTGGCTCATGCGCGTCTCGCGCTGCTGGCTGCGCCTTGCGGCATTGAGTGCTGCGTCGAGCTCGGGGTCGCCCCAGCCTGTGTTGTTGTTGCCACCACCGCTGCGCCAGAGTTCGACAAAGGTGGCGGGGTCAAGGAAGTCACCACTCCATGCGGAGGATGAGATTTGATAATCCCTGTTTTGCTGCGCGGCCTTGTAGGCTGTCCATTCGTAGCTGCGGATATCAACGCGGATACCTAGAGCTTTGAGCCAAAATGCCTGCACGCTCTCCGCCATGATGCGCTGCACCTCGCGAGATGAGCTCATGATCTCAATGCTGGGGAAGTCCTTGCCCTCAGGGTAGCCCGCCTCAGCGAGAAGCTCGCGCGCGAGCTCCTCGCGCTCGGCCTGTGTGGCTGGTTGTTTAGGCGTCTCGACGTGATAGCCGCTGCTGGGTGGGGTAAAGCTGTTGGTGACACGCCCCGCTCCGCGCACAACCTTGTTGACGAGTGCGTCACGGTTGATGGCTAATGAGAGCGCGCGTCTGACGCGCAGGTCATTGAGAGGGGGGGATGTGCAGTTGATGCGGTAGAAGATGCAGTTGTAATAGGGGGTCTGCTTGAACTGGCTACCACCCTGTGCGCGCGCGTAGCTAATCATCTCGGGGGGGACATTGTTGCTGATGTGCAGCTTGCCATCAAAGAACATGCGCGTCTCGGTAAAGCCATTGACAATGGGCAGGAAGCGGATGCCGCGGTTGCGCAGCTGCTGCTTGCGCCAGTAGCTGGGGGAGGCTGCGACCTCAAGGAAGTTGTTGTAGCGATGCTCCTTGAGTGTGTAGGCACCATTGCTCACCCAGTTGTCGACATCTGTCCAGCGACTGCGTCGATCGAGCATGCCGCCATGAGCCTCAACGACGTGTGCAGGCAGGGGGTACCAGATGTGATGCAGCATTAGCTGGAGGAGGTGAGGGCAGGGCCCATCTGTGCTCAGTTGTAGAGTCTGCGAGTTGATGACCTTGACTCCTACTTGCTCCCATGGCGCGTGGCCTTGGTTGTAGCTGGCGGCTCCTTTGAGCGGATAGAGCATCTCTGCATACTTGCCGCCAAACTCGGGGTGCAGCAGTCGCCTGTAGGCGTAGGCAAAGTCGGAGGCGGTCACGGGGCGTCCATCACTCCATCGCGCCTCGGGGCGCAGGTTGAATGTCCAGATGCTAGCCTCCTCATTGTGCTGCCAGCTCTGCGCGACACCGGGCAGCATGATACTACTCTGCTCGGGGGATGGTCGCACGAGCCCTTCAAAGAGGCTGCTAATGATGCGACCATCGGCGATGGCTGTGGCCTTGTGGGGGTCAAGACTCTGAGGCTCACTGTTGTTACCGATGAGCAGGATGCCATCACGCGCTGCTTTTTGCGCAGAGCTTTCCTGCTCCGAGCAGCTGATGAGCAGCAGGAGACTTAGGATTGGCAGGAGAATGAGGGCGAGGTGCTTCACGGCTGCGCACATTCTATCACAAAATAGGCCTCGCCGCAAGCGTTGCTAATTAATGCAGCTCTTGTTTTGCTTTAGATTCCTTATCTTTTTATCATGAGTCGAGACGGGCTTGTTTTAAATAAATGAAGCCAATGCTAGTGCTCAGATCGCGGGCCACCGCCACTTATGAGGCTTGATCGCTGATGGAGCGGCTGGGGTCGCCTTGCTCACGTCTCGCCATGATGAGCTTGTAGAGTTCTTGGATAGTTAAGAAAAATACCAATGCTAACAATGCATAGGTTATGTTATCTATTATACGTAAATCCGAATCAGCACCTGGGAAGTTTATCATCAAGATTATTTGGAAGAGAGTAAAGATGGGATAACAGGCGACAATAGTGCAGCAATCCTTGAAGGTAGCGGGCTTGATTTTGTAATCGCCTTGGTCGTCTAGCTCTTCTGGGTAGGCTTTGTTGAAGTAATAGGGTATTTTGCCAACGGCGATGAATATCCAGTAGAAGTTAAACAAGGGGATAAATAAGAAAGCGATAGCTTTACTTGGGCTAGGGACTTTTTTTGCATCTTCTGGGCTGAGCCATGGCTTGAGCGCGTTGATTTCTCCCCAGACTCTGTAAGTGTTGATGCAGAAGAATACGCCAGAGATGGTAAGTAGTATGATGCCTATTCATAGTGCTAATTGAACTGCTATATGTTGTTCGTGATTTGTGAATTCCCTTATGCAAATATAGATGATGAGCAATGAGATGCCGCAGTATCCGCTGCTGATGGAGGGGAGGATGCGACGGGAGAGAGGAGGCGTTATCGTGTTCATTGGTCGTGGTGGCTTGTTTACTTGTCGTTGCTCAGTGTTGAGTGTTGAGAGTTGGGGGACGCCGAGCTTGTGTTGAGAATCTATTTTGTCAGATAGGTGTTTTTTGTCAATGTTCGATTCCATAAAAAAACGGGCGGCATCGGTGATGCTGCCCGTTTTTGTTGAATCTGGTGGAGCTTATGATGTTAAATCACGGCTGGGGTCGCCTTGCTCACGTATAGCCATGATGCGCTTGTAGAGGAGTTGGTGTTTAACAAAAAAGATGCAGAGGGCAATTAGTAAGCCAAAAAAGATGATGAGGGTAATTAGTAAGCCAAATATTGGTAAGCCAAATATTAAGCCAAATTGTAGTGGATCAATAAATCCCAATAGAACGGGTATGATTACCTCGGAGAGAAGATTGATGAGAAAAAAGGAGACCAAGCAAATGCAGAATTTCTTGAAGGGGCTGGGGTTGATTTCTTGCTCTCCTTGGTAGGCTTTGTTGAAGTAATAGGGAATCTTGCCGACGGCGATGAATATCCAGTAGAAGTTAAACAAGGGGATAAATAAGAAAGCGATAGCTTTACCCGGGCTAGGAATTTTATTTGCATCTTCTGGGCTGAGCCATGGCTTGAGCGAGTTGATCTCTCTCCAGACTCTGTAAGTGTTGATGCAGTAGAAGACGCAACTGATGATAAGTAGTATGTCGCCGATGACGTTGCTGGTGTATCGCGCGTATTTAGCGGCTACCCAGTATTCATGAATCTGACAGAAGTACATGGTAGTCAGGATGATATTAGAAGCGATGTAGGCTGCCATGCAGTAGAAGAAGAGGCTGATGGCGGGGAGGATGCGACGGGAGAGAGGAGGCGTTATCGTGTTCATGGGTCGTGGGGGCTTGTTTACTTGTCGTTGGTCAGTGTTGAGAGTTGGGGGACACCGCGCTTGTGTTGATCGTCTATTTTGTCAGATAGGTGTTTTTTGTCAATGTTCAATTCCATAAAAAAACGGGCAGCATGGGTGATGCTGCCCGTTTTTGTTGAATCTGGTGGAGCTTATGATGTTAAATCACGGCTGGGGTCGCCTTGCTCACGTATAGCCATGATGCGCTTGTAGAGGAGTTGGTGTTTAACAAAAAAGATGCAGAGGGCAATTAGTAAGCCAAAAAAGATGATGAGGGTAATTAGTAAGCCAAATATTGGTAAGCCAAATATTAAGCCAAATTGTAGTGGATCAATAAATCCCAATAGAACGGGTATGATTACCTCGGAGAGAAGATTGATGAGAAAAAAGGAGACCAAGCAAATGCAGAATTTCTTGAAGGGGCTGGGGTTGATTTCTTGCTCTCCTTGGTAGGCTTTGTTGAAGTAATAGGGAATCTTGCCGACTGCGATGAATATCCAGTAGAAGTTAAACAAGGGTATAAATAATAAAGCGATAGCGGTACCCGGGCTAGGGACTTTTTTTGCATCTTCTGGGCTGAGCCATGGCTTGAGCGAGTTGATCTCTCTCCAGACTCTGTAAGTGTTGATGTAGTAAAAGACACTACTGATGATAAGTAGTATGGCTCCGATGAATAGCGCTAATAGCGCTAATAGCGCTATTAAGAAGTTCAATCCTAGAATATGAAAGGCAATAAAGGAAATCAGCGCAACGATGTAGGCTGCCATGCCGTAGAAGAAGAGGCTGATGGAGGGGAGGATGCGACGGGAGGGAGGAGGCGTTATCGTGTTCATGGGTCGTGGGGGCTTCTTTACTTGTCGTTGGTCAGTGTTGAGAGTTGGGGGACGCCGCGCTTGTGTTGAGAATCTATTTTGTCAGATAGGTGTTTTTTGTCAATGTTCGATTCCATAAAAAAACGGGCGGCATCGGTGATGCTGCCCGTTTTTGTTGAATCTGGTGGAGCTTATGATGTTAAATCACGGCTGGGGTCGCCTTGCTCACGTATCGCCATGATGCGCTTGTAGAGGAGTTGGTATTGAATATAAAAAATGAGGCTGGCAATTGCTAAGACAATATATATTGAAATGAATATAAGCTCAAGTGGCAATGGTGTGATGTTATAGAGGATAAAGAGGATATCGAGGATATAGAGGATATAATAGATGACAGTGCAATTGCAGAATTGCTTGAAGGGGAAGGCATTGATTTCCTGCTCTCCTTGGTAGGCCTTATTGTAGTAATAGGGGATCTTGCCAACGGCGATGAATATCCAGTATATGTTAAAGAAGGGTATAAATAAGAAAGCGATAGCGGTACCAGGGCTAGGGACTTTTTTTGCATCTTCTGGGCTGAGCCATGGCTTGAGCGAGTTGATCTCTCTCCAGACTCTATAAGTGTTGATGCAGTAGAAGACACCACTGATGGTAAGTAGTATGGCTCCGATGAATAGCGGTAATAGAGCTATTAAGGCGTATCCTTGATTCTGAAAGACTACCATGAAAATAATGGCAACGATGTAGGTTAGCAAGCCGTAGAAAAAGAGGCTGATGGCAGGGAGGATGCGACGGGAGAGAGGCGGTGTTATCGTGTTCATGGGTAGTGGGGGCTTGTTGTTATTGGTCTGGGTTTAGAGTTGGGGTACGCAGATCTTGTGTTGAGAGTCTATTTTGTCAGATAGATGTTTTTTGTGGAATCTTGTGGTCTGATGGAGCTTATGATGTTAAATCACGGCTGGGGTCGCCTTGCTCACGTATCGCCATGATGCGCTTGTAGAGGCGTTGGGATTGAACCCAAAAAATGATGGAGACAATTATGGCACCAATATATATCGGGCTGAAGTAGCAACTAAGTTCATCTGCGTTTATGTCGTAGAGGCTTCTCCTTATTATCGAGGTAGGGTTAGAAGAAATAAGGTTTTCAACTAATCTTGTGTCATAGATGGTTACCAATATGATTGTTATTGTCTCGATGATTGGGATGTAGAGGTTAGCGATGACATGGGCATGACTGAACAGCTTGAAGGGAACGCTGCTAATTTTTTGCTCTCCTTGGTAGGCCTTATTGAAGTAATAGGGAATCTTGCCGACGGCGATGAATATCCAGTAGAAGTTAAACAAAGGGATAAATAAGAAAGCAATAGCGGTACCAGGGCTTGGGACTTTTTTTGCATCTTCTGGGCTGAGCCATGGCTTGAGCGAATTGATCTCTCTCCAGACTCTGTAAGTGTTGATGGAGAAGAAGATGAAGCTGATGGTGAATAGTATGATTCCGATGAGTAGCGCTAATAGAGCTATTAAGGGGAATCCTTGAATCTGAAATATTACTATGGGAATCAGGGCAACGCTGTAGGCTGCCACGCCGTAGAAGAAGAGGCTGATGGTGGGGAGGATGCGACGGGAGAGAGGCGGTGTTATCGTGTTCATTGGTCTTGGGGACTTATTGCTATTGGTCTGGGTTTAGAGTAGGGGTACGCAGTTCTTGTGTTGAGAGTCTATTTTGTCAGATAGGTGTTTTTTGTCAATGTTCAATTCCATAAAAAAACGGGCAGTATCGGTGATGCTGCCCGTTTTTGTTGAATCTTGTCGTTGTGTTTATTGTGCTTTTTCTTGAGCCTCCATCATGTTGATAAATGAGCGAGGTACGAAGTTGTTGCACTCACCGTCATCGGAGTAGCTGCGGTAGTTGACGACACGGTTGTTTTGCAGAGTGAAAATCATACCTGACTTGCGAGAGCTGAAGCTTTCTCTATACTCAGCTGGGTGATGAGTGATGATGCGGGTCCCATCATGATCACGCGATTTGACTGTGCTCGAAGGGGTGATATAGGAGGATACATAGGAATTATCCATCTCCCAGCTTATAATCTCAGTGTTGCCTGTCTTGTTGACTGATGAGGGCATCAGACCGATGGAGGCGACGAGCTCGTCGCTGCTGCGACCCATCATGCTAGCGGCAAACTGCTCATTGTAACAGGTGACGCAGGAGCTGAGACTCAGTAGACCGATCCCCGTTGCGAGAGCTAGAAAGGTATGTTTTCTATTCATGTTTTTATAAGTCTTATTGAGCTTCCTGCTTGAGGATGTAGCTAGGGGGGACGAGCTTGTTGCACATGTCGTCATCGGCAAATGTGCGGAAGTCGACAACCTTGTCATTGTCGAGGGAGAAGATCATGCCCGTGCGCTTCTCTGTGATGGTGGCGTCTGCGGTGCCGCCCTTGATGCTGACGTGTACGCGGCCTCTCAAGTCGCGCCATTCATTATATTTGGCTGGGCTCTCAAAGATTGAGACAAAGGACTCATCAATTTCCCAAGCATAGATTTTGCTCTTGCCTTCTTCTTTGATGGCAGTTGCGGGGAAGCCCATCGCTTCTGTGAGTTCGCTGCTGCTGGATCCAATCATGGATTCTGCAAAGCTTTTATCGTAGCATTTGCTGCTGCAGGAGCTGAGGATGAGGGCACTCAGCGCTGAAGTGATGATGAGGTGTTTTTTCATAATTTGAATAGATTAGGTGTCTCATGGTAACGTATCGTTGCCCATCTTGTCAATCTAAGATTGAGGTGGGCGTGACTTTGGCTCTGTTGACTGGGATTGCATTTGACAATTCCTAGCTCTCTGCTAGACTATTTTCATCCATTATGAGTAAGACAACACAGGGTCAAGATTTTCTCAAGGATGCGCTCGCGCATCGTATTCTCATTCTCGATGGTGCCCAAGGCACCATGTTTCAAAAGCACAATTTGCAGGAGGCCGATTATCGCGGTGATTTGTTTGCGTGCGTCTCTCGTTACCCACGAGATCTGCGCAATAATAACGAATGCTTGCTACTTACGCGCCCTGATCTGGTGATGGGTGTGCATGAGCAGTACTTTGCCGTTGGCTGTGATTTTGCCTCGACCTGCACATTCTCAGCCACAAGTATTGGTCAGCATGAGTACTTCCATCAGGCTAGCCCCGGCAAGCATGGGCAGGAATATTTTGAAGGAGTGCTTGCAGATGAGGCGCTGAAAAAGCTTGTGCGCGAGTTTAACTTAGCGGCCTGCACACTGGCACGTCAGGCGGCTAATCGTGCAGAGGCCGCGGATGGGAAAGCCCGTTTTGTAGCTGGCTCAATTGGACCGATGGCGGTGACCGCCTCGCTCTCCCCCGATGTGAATGACCCCGGCTATCGTGCGGTCAACTTTGACCAGCTGCGCCGCGCCTATCGCGAGCAAGTGCTTGCACTGCATGAGGGCGGCGTTGATGTGCTACTGCTAGAGACCATCTTTGACACGCTCAATGCCAAGGCCGCTCTCTTTGCTATCGAGGAGCTGCGCGATGAGGGACTCAATTTGCCCGATGTGATGATTAGCTTCACCATCACCGATCGCGCCGGACGTACGCTCTCAGGGCAGACGGTCGAGGCCTTTTGGAACTCCATTCGCCACGTGCGCCCACTCTCTGTGGGGATCAACTGCGCGCTGGGTGCTGACCAGATGCTGCCCTTTGCTCGCGATCTCTCAAAGCTGGCAGACTGCGCCATTAGCATGTACCCCAATGCAGGGATGCCCGATCCGCTCTCTGAGAGTGGCTATGAGCATGACCCTGCGCATATGGCCACCATCATGGGGCAATACGCGCAGGAGGGACTGCTCAATATCATGGGCGGTTGCTGCGGCAGCACGCCAGCTCATATGGCGGCGATGCTCGCCGCTGTGCAGAGCTATGCCCCGCGCGCTATTTGCAGCAAATTAGTCCCCGGCCAGATGAGACTCTCTGGCTTAGAACCCTACAATCACGACAGCAGTCGCAATACCCTCTTTATCGGAGAGCGCTGCAACGTGGCTGGCTCACCCCTCTTTGCCAAGCTGATTCGCGCCGGGGAGTTTGAGCGCGCTGTAGAGGTAGCCCGCAAGCAGGTGGAGAATGGCGCCTCGGTGCTCGACTTCTGCTTTGATGACGGCATGATAGATGGTGTGGCGGCAATGGTACGCTTCCTCAACCTCGTGAGTGCAGAGCCCGATATTGCCCGTGTGCCCTTCATGGTGGACTCCTCCAAGTGGGAAGTACTTGAGGCTGGCTTGCAGTGCTTGCAAGGCAAGGGTATCGTCAACTCAATCTCGCTCAAGGGCGGTGAAGAAGAATTCCTCCGCCGTGCGCGCTTGATTCGCCGCTACGGTGCTGCTGTAGTGGTGATGGGCTTTGACGAGGACGGTCAGGCCGCCGGCGTCGATGACCGCGTGCGCATTGCCTCTCGAGTCTATGATTTGCTAGTCAATAAGATTGGCTTCCCCGAGGAGGATATCATCTTTGACCCCAATGTACTCACCGTTGGCACAGGGATTGCGGCGCATGCAAATCATGCCTGCGACTTCTTTGCTGCGGCTGGTGAGATACACAGACGCTTCCCCAACTGCCATATCTCGGGCGGCGTGTCCAATGTCTCCTTTGCCTTCCGCGGTATCAACCCCGTGCGCGAAGCAATGCATAGCTCCTTCCTCTACCATGCACAGCAACAGGGACTTGATGTCTCCATTGTGAATGCTGGTATGCTGGAGGTCTATGATAATATCCCAGCCGATCGTCTGAAGCTGGTAGAGGATGTGCTCTTTAATCGCCACGAGGAGGCGACGGATCTACTCATAAGCTATGCTCAGGAGATTGCCGCTGCTAAGGAGGCCAATCCCGATGCAGCCAAGGCTCCCGTGCTCGCGTGGCGAGCCCTGCCTGTGCAGCAGCGCCTCTCCTACGCGCTGGTGAAGGGGATTACCGAGTTCATCGATGCTGATACAGCCGAGGCCGTGGAGGTCTGCGGCTCAGCCCTCTCCGTGATTGAGGGGCCGCTAATGGATGGTATGCGTCAGGTGGGCGAGCTTTTTGGCGAGGGCAAGATGTTCCTACCTCAGGTGGTGAAGAGCGCTCGCGTGATGAAGCAATCCGTGGCTTGGCTCAGCCCCCTGATCGAGGAGAGCCGAGGCGGTGCATCCGCTAGCTCAGGTACGGTCGTGCTGGCAACGGTGCGCGGTGACGTGCACGATATTGGCAAGAATATCGTAGGCGTCGTGCTCGCCTGCAATGGCTTCCGCGTCGTCGATCTCGGTGTGATGGTGACCAGCGAGGATATTCTCGCCTCCATCGTACGTGAGAATGCTGATCTAGTCGCGCTCTCAGGCTTGATTACACCCTCACTTGAGGAGATGATCAATGTGGCCACCGCTCTTGAATCTGCTGAGATGAGCCTGCCTCTCATGGTGGGCGGTGCGACAACGAGCGCCCTGCATACAGCCCTCAAGATGGCCCCTGTCTATCCCTCTGGTACCGTGATGCATGCCTCTGATGCCTCGACAATTGTGCCAGCAGCTGCCGCGCTTATGTCGGCAAATCAAGATACATTTATCGAGCAGCACAAGGCGCAGCAAGTCGAGGCCGCTCATGCCTATGAGCAGCGAGCCCAGAGCAAGAAGTCTCTCATGAGCCTCAGCGATGCTCGCGCCCAAGGGCTGGGTCTCAACTGGGATTGGCAGAGCCAGCCCCAGCCCAGCCCCCTGCGTCAGGGTGTCTTTAGCGTGGCTACTCCTAGCGATGCCTGTAAGTGCTGCCATAAGCAGCCCGATATGTCGCTGGAATGGTCGGAGCTCATGGAGCGCGCCGAGTGGTCTATCCTGCTGCGTAGCTTTGAGATGAGCGACATCTGGAACCCAGCCAAGCGATCCTTCCACCCTGATGCCAATGAGGCTAAGGCGAAGGAGGCAATCCTACTCATGGCGGAGGCGCATGCCCTGCTAGAGGAGGGGATTGCAGCAGGGCGTTTACAGGCTCGCGGCTGCTTTGGTATTTGGTCAGCGCAGGCGCAGGCCGATGATATTGTTGTGGAGGGTGGCCGCGTGCTGCACTCCATGCGTCAGCAGAGCGCGAGCGCAAAACCGCGTCTCGCACTCGCTGACTTTGTGGCTCCTGCACCCCATCAAGGCTATGTGGGCGCCATGCAACTCTCGATTCAAGGCTCTGATGACTGGGCGGCTGAGCTAGAGGCGCAGCATGATAGCTACAAGGCTATCCTGCTCGCAGCCCTGAGCAACATGCTCGCTGAGTCCATGGCTGAGTGCATCCATGAGCGCGTGCTGAGCTACTGGCCAGAGTCTGGCAACTCCAAGCTGATTCGCCCAGCCTGCGGCTACCCCAGCCAGCCTGACCATGCGGAGAAGCTCGCCGTCTTTGATCTGCTCGATGTCGCGCAGAATACAGGCGCTAGCCTGACGGAGAGCTACATGATGCGCCCTCAGGCCTCCATCTGCGCACTACTCTTCAACCACCCAGCCGCGGAGTACTTCCGCGTGGGCGAGATTGGCGAGGATCAGCAGGTAGATTACAGCAAGCGTAGCGGACGATAAATGACCGCGGACTGAGCGCATGAGAGGCGGTGACCGACCTTCATCGCTCTATCCTGCGCCCCTCATCGCGAGGCTCTGCTTGAGCTCCGCCCTGATGAATAGCTGCCCTACATCGCCCGTGGTCATGGGAACTGCTCCGCGCGCTTAGCGGAGCAGGGGGCGCGCGTGTGCTTTTACGAGCAGCCCTTTGAGGGGGAGACGAGCCCCATTATTTTTATCGCTCGTCTCAGGAAGCTCCCTGAACCCCATTTGCCAAGGCGCTAGGTGACGATGCTCCAGAGGCACGAGTCACACACAGATATAGAAAAGCGGTTATTGAGAAAAACCTCCTTTAATTGAGTGCAGGCACATATCAGAACCTCCAAACTCCCCTAGTAGTTAGGGAAGTTACTAGTAAAAGATGGGGCATCTAGCTAGGCTTTATCCCTATTTGCTGAGCTACCCCTATGGATAAGAGGACGATAAAGTATATACTAGTAGCGATTTTAGTGGATAATGGCTTATTTGAACAGTTGATAAAGTAAGACCAACAAATAAAATAAAATAAAACATCTGCATTCAACCACAAAAGTTTAGTTTCATCAAAAGAAGAACGTATACCTAACTCCAACACAACTCCCTTGATGAGGCTTAAAAAAGTTATTGTGAGAGGAAGGTAATAAACTGATATTTTCTCTTCTTTGGTAAATGAATTATTCATCTGAAATATTCTGGGTAGAGATTTGATTGTGATAAAGCTCCGTGTATAAATGGTTTAATAAATATATTTGACTTGCCGCGAAAATATAAATAATCGTGGATAAAATCCATAATTTCCGACCACACTTATTTTGCAATGTTATTCTAAACCACGCAAAAAACAAAACGGGGTAAGATAACATTAAAAATGTCAAAGAATAGGCACAGAAATCTTCCGTACGCACACGGCCGCTCATCGTACAAATCAGAGTTTGAATAAATAATAAGAAAAGAGGTAATATCCATATCAAACCGTCTTCTTTTATCTGTTGTAATATTTTTTTCATATTCCTTCTTTGCTTATTTAACACCACCCCCCTCACACTACTGAAAGGGAAGAGACAATACCCATCATTACATAAATAAGGATGCTCTCATGAGGAGTAATGCTAATAGTATCTAGATGAAAATGCTTAGTCAACTCAAAAAAGAAAAGAGAAATAGCAAAAAACAATCGCTGCTGACGACTCTAGAGCCTATCGTGAAATGAAAGCAAACCCCATCAACAGAGGATATGAGTCTAAGACGCTAAATCAACTCAGCATCTAAGTAGAGAAATGATGAGATAGAAGTCATTCTCTTTGAGCTAGATTGAAACGTGTGTAACATCAATAAATCTAGCTTGTTTATGAGGGCGTTTATGTTATTCTATCAGATATGAAAGTGGATAAGAGAATATCTTATACAATAAGAGCTAAAGCCAATTCAACTGATTTTATTATTATAAAAAGTAAATACAAAAGCGGTAAAATTGACGAAAAGACGTACAGGGAAGTTGAATTTTCTAGTATTTGTAAAATGGTAGAGGAAGGTGCAGTCAATTTAGATAATTGCTACATCAAGGATTTTAGTTATAAGGCAATAGAAAAAAAATGCGAAAACTGGGTTGTTTTAAACAACTTCTCTGCTCGATATGCATTTTTTGATGGAACTGTAGATTTTAGCGGTGCCAATTTTAACGGAGCTGTATATTTTAATGGTGCCGAATTTAACGGAGCTGTAGATTTTGCCAGTGCCAAATTTAGAGAAGGAGGAGTTTCTTTTTGGTCGACCAATTTTAACGGAGCTGTAAATTTTCACTATGCTGAATTTAACGGAACTGTAGATTTTCGTGATGCTAGATTTGGAGAAGGTGAAGTTTCTTTTAGGGAGGTGAATTTTGGAGAAGGTGAAGTTTCTTTTCTAAGAGCTCAATTTAGTGAAGTTGTAGATTTTCGAGCAGCTGAATTTAACGGAGCTGTAGATTTTCGCGATGCCAGATTTGGAGAAGATAAAGTTTCTTTTGCTCGCACGAATTTTGGAGAAGGTGGCGTTTCTTTTTGTAATGCAAATTTTAACGGAGCTGTGGATTTTAGCTATGCCGTATTCGGCGAAGGTGAAGTGTGTTTTCGTGATGCTAAATTTGGCAAAGATAAAGTTTCATTTGCACGTGCGAATTTTGGAGAAGGTGACGTTTCTTTTTGTAATGCAAATTTTAACGGAGCTGTGGATTTTAGCTATGCCATGTTCGGCGAAGGTAAAGTTGATTTTCAGGGCGCTCAATTTAGCGGAAATCTTGTTTTTATTGAGATTGATTTTACGCGCACAAATTTAAATTTTAAAAATAGCCTAGCTACCAAAGCAACTGTGCGTTTTAAAGGATGCAAATTCGCTAACCATGACAATTTGCGATTTCAGGATATTAAGAAATTAGAAATACTAGATTGTACGATTGAAAAAACAATGCTTTTAAATAGCACCGAAAATAACAAAGTGAATATAGCAGAGCTATCGTTCCAAGATACACGAAATTTAGGCGCCATATACATTGATTGGGATACAGCGAAGAATGCAATAAAGAATTATGGAGAAGATTCTTCACAAGAAAGCAAAGCAAATCAAATGAAATTACTAAAAGAGAATTTCAATAGAATTCAAGAATATGATTGTGAAGATGAAGCCTTTGTAGAATATATGCGATATGACAGAAAAACAAAGAATATGGGTAAAAAGTTTTTACTTTATCTCCTTGATTGGATTGGTGCTTATGGGACAAATCCTTGGCGCGTTGCAGGGACTATGGCTGTTATCATCGTGTTGTCTTCCCTTTTTTATATGCTAGGGGGGGATATTGACGTTAAGGTATCGGAGAATTGCTTTTTTGAAAGTATTTACTTTAGCGTAATCACTTTTTTGACGATAGGTTACGGTGATTTAAGCCCCAAAAATGAAATCACCGCTGCAGTTGCTGCCGTCGAGGGATTTTTTGGCTTGTTTTTGATGTCGTATTTTGTTGTGGCTCTTGTCCGCAAAACTCTTAGGTAAACCAACACAAGAAGGTAAGCTCCATCAATCGTATATAATTTTACCAGTGAAGCAAACTTCCTGCCTATTTCATCCTGCCGCCGCGGCAGCG
This sequence comes from uncultured Verrucomicrobiales bacterium, assembly GCA_947039485.1. Classification (GTDB taxonomy): domain Bacteria; phylum Verrucomicrobiota; class Verrucomicrobiia; order Verrucomicrobiales; family Akkermansiaceae; genus Akkermansia. The sequence goes on from CAMQZC010000016.1 coordinate 15,065, forward strand.
TCATCATCGAGCCGCTGCGCTCAGCGCATCGGATTGAAGCACCGCAGAGCTTGATTATTGTGCTGAGTAAGTTCAAACCCATGTTTAGCTGCGTACAATCAGAAACCGTTTATAGGCTCCTCTGTTGAACTCCTGTCCTCAACATCCTCTAAATTGTCATGTTTGAATATAGGGGGCTTCTCATTGTCATCCCATGTACCTTGCATTTGAAGTTATGATGCCCAAAACATCTTGGCATCGCTGCGTGATATGCCTCTGAGATTCACATAGCGAGTGAGTAGGAGACGTATATCGCGGTGCCCCATGCTTAGCTGGAGTGCGGGCAGGTCTCGATAGTGCTTGGCGTGGTAGCTTGCGTAGCTGTGCCGCAGGACGTCTGGTACCCAGTGGCTAAAGCCTGCACTCTGGCGGAGATGCTGCCAGCGTGCTTCCCACTGTGTAGGGCAAAATTTGGAATGGCTCTGTTTGTCCTCTCTGTTGATACGATGGCTCTTGCTGAGTATTTGGAGTAGGGGGGCGGCTAGTGGGATGTGGCGCCCGCCTCCTGTTTTGCTGTGCCGAGGGGCGATGATGAGCTCTCTCTCCTCCCAGTCGATGTCACCCCAACTCAGGCGCTTGACCTCCTCTGGTCGGACTCCTGCGTAGAGCATGAGCCCGAGTGCTGGGAGACAGGCGCGGTGCATGGGCTGCTGGGCTGTCTTGAGGAGTTTCTTGATTTCGGGGTAGCTTAGGGCTCTGATTTCTCTCTCCTGTAGTTTTGGAATGGGAATTTGCCTGATGGGGTTTTTGTCGCACCAGCCTTTTCTCTCTGCGTGGGTGAATACGCCTGAGAGGTTTGCGCGTGCTTTGATAAATCGTGATGCTGAGTGTCCGTAGCTGCGCTTGAGTATTTCCTCACATTGGGCGCTATCTAGGCTACGGATGCTGCACTCTCCGAGCTCGGGGCTGTGCTGCTGTAGTTTGCTCATGGTTTGATTGATGTCACGCAGGGTGCGTGGTGATCGCTGCGCTTTTGCGGTGAGGCAACTGCGCAGGGCTGAGGCAAAGCTTACGCTTCGCTCGCTGAGTCGTAGTTGCTGGGCTCCTGCTTGGATGGCTTGGTGTAGGCGCGCGCGGTCGTGTCGCTGGCTTCCCGTTGCTTCGATGAGTTCTAGGGTGAGGCGCGCGGCATCAAGGAGGCTTAGCCCGCTGCCTTTTAATAGATGTATTGCGGCTTGAGCTTGATTGTTTTGTGCGCATTGTGAATGCGCACGCAAGCTAAATAATTGTTTGTGTGGATTTATTGTAGTTATCATGTCTCTGATATATAGTAAAACCTAAATCAGACATGAAGCATAACATATTAACAGCAAAGCATAACAAGCCCAGAGCGGCATTGGCGCATTCACAATGCGCTATGATTCTGTTGTTAAGTGTTCGTCGGCTGTTCCGATGGGGATTTTACAAAAACATAACTCAGTTATTATGAAGACTATATTATTTATGATGTCGCTTGTTACTAGTATTGCTATTGCTGCTACTACACAATTTAGCCCTGTCAATGGTGAGTTTGCTTCTCCGGCAGCTCAGCAATCCTATGTCTCGTCTGGTGATATGGACGAAATGCAGAAGGATAGTGAGCAGGCTGATGCTATTGAGCTTAAGCTGAGCGAGCAGTACACGGCTCGCTCAACTGGCTGCTCGGTTGGTTGCTCGGTTGGCTGCTCAACTGGTTGCTCAACGGGTTGCTCAATGGGTTGCTCGGTTGGCTGCCGTAGCTAAAATCAATAATCGATATCCTCGGGGCTCAGCGATTTTGGTCGCTGGGCCTTATTTTGATGATGTATTGGTTACTGACAGCGTTATTGTTTGTGCTCTCCTTGAGTGGGGCAGGGCTTGCTCTGTTGTATGATGGTGCTTTTGTTTGTGTTGTGATGTTGCTGCTGCGCTTGGCATTTGTCGAGCGTGCTTGGGGGGGGCTTATTGTTCTGGCTCTCTATGCTGTGCTTGTGTTGCTGGCTCCGTCGATTGTGTGGTCAGCTTGTTTTATCGCTTGCGGGCTTTTCCTTGTGGGCGAGCGTGGCTTGGCACAGGTGTTTTTGGGCTCGCAGTTGTGTGTGCTTGTGGGGGCCTTGTTGCCTTTGCCATTTGTGCTGTGCTCGCCTTGGCTGGCTGGGGCTATTTTTGTTATTTTGTTTGTACTGCTTCGCCGCTGCTGGCTGGGGCGGCTGCTGTGTTGTTTGCCTTGGCTTTATGCGGTGCTCTTGATGATTGTTTCTCTACAGGGTGTATTGTGGCAGGGGGTGGCAGATGATGAGTCTAAGGCTGGCTTTGGTATTGGGGCGAGTTTGTCGCGTGTGTTGGGCGATGCGGTGCCTGATGGTGGACATGTGATTTTTGATTCCCCAGAGGAGAGGTCGCTGCCTGCTGATGGGGCTCTCTATCTTGATCATGACGCGCGCACGGTGTTGGATTCGGGGGATGATCGTCAGCCTCGCCCCTGGGGAGCGCAGGTGTTGATTGCCTCAGAGCCTATACGGATGGCGGCGCGTCGTGATGGGGGCTTGGTGATGAATTGGGGCGCGAGCTTGCTTCTCTCTGAGGGGCGTTTGCTCTATGGTCAATTGCGAGGCCTGCGCCTGCAGCCATTAGCGCTGCGCTATGGTGGGCGTTTGTTGTTGTCTGATTCTGATTATGTGGTGGATTCGCTCGCGCCCTATCAGTGGCATTTGATTCGACGGATGGCCGGTGTCGATGTCGGATTTATGTGCTTCCATCTTTTCGCGTCTGCGCTATTGTTGTTCTTTATGGTGTTGCCTCGCTGGGGGCAGTTGATGGGGCTGGCTTTGGGCTTGTTGTTGTATTTATGTTTATGTTATTGGCCTCGGCAGGGGGATGTTCGCTTGCTGGGGGGGCGCTATGGATGGCCTCATTCTTCTTTATCTGAGGGGCTGCTGCGGCGTATGCAGGTGGCGGGTGAGATGGTGGTTTTTGCTGATCGGGGGGCGCGTGTTTTGGCTGTGGCGGCGGGGAGGCGAGGTACTGTGCAGGAATCAGAGCGTTTGGTTTTCTTAGAGTCTGGGGCTTCGGTTGAGCTTGAGGGCTATTGTGTGGCGGCGGCGCGGCTGCCTCTGGGGATGGCTGATGGTATTAAAGATGGGCGAGAGCTTATGATTGATGGTCGGGCGTCGGGCGGCTGTAGCTGGGTTTCTCCTGCGGGGCGTGTGATTATTGGTACGGGGAGTCCTGCGGGACAGCTTGATGAGGTTTATTTGCGATGATGCGTTTGCTTATGTTTAGGTTTTTTGTTGTACTGGCGGCTGCGGCTGCGGGGCTGTGCATGCTTTCTGCTGCACTTTTGCATGATTGGCTCTCTATGCTGTTGCTTGGCTCGCTGCTCTCTCTCATGTTGTCGCAGGCTATGAGGCTGCGCGCTGGAGCTTTGCTATGGGGAGGGCTCACCTTGCTGTTTCTTTGTGTGCTGTGGGATGTGTCGTATTGTATGGATGTGTTGCCATTGTACGCTGTGGCAGGTGTGCTGCTTGGGGCGGTGTTGCTACGTAGGCTTATCTCGGCGACGCGGCGCGCTTATTGTTTGCGTTGGGCGTTGGGTCTGGGGCTGCTGGGCTCGTTGTTGATGAGCCCGCTGCTGGTGCAGTTGTATGCGTCTGCGGGGGCGTCGCGTGTGGCTCTGCTGGGGCAGGGGGCATGGGGGCGCGTCGGATCGCATGAGAATGGGCTGGATATTAAGTCTCAGTATTCATATAGTTTGCTGGCTCGTTTTATTCGTGGGCGTGAGGTTGCTGATTTATCAGGGCTGGATGCTTTTGACGAGTTGTGGATGGTTACACCGACAAGGGCGCTCTCTGCGGATGATGCCCGTCGGCTGCGCAGCTGGGTCTGGCGTGGGGGACGCTTGGTGATTATCTCAGATCATACAGATTTGTTTGGCCATAGCTCGGCGATTAATCCCTTGTTGGGTGTATTTGGTTTAGAATCACGCAAGAATTGTATCATCGAGGAGGGCTATCCGGGGGGGCGCTATCGTTTTGCAGGGCGTCCTTGGGGGTGTTATTTGGGGCTCACTGCAAATAGTTTTGCTGGGCGAGGCGAGCCTTGGCTCTGGCAGTTGGGATACTCTGAGCGCGTTGATTATGGTGGGCATTCTTTTTTCTCTGATTTGCAGGTCTCGGGGGAGGATGAGGCGGGGCTGTTTCCTATTGCTTTGACGTCGGCTCAGGGGCTTGGCTCGGTGGTTCTCTTTGGTGATAGTACGTTGTTTGCAAACTTTGCGCTTTCACGTCCGACGGCTCAGATGCTGCTGCGGATGGTGGTTGATGGGGGATCTCGGTTCTCTCTTTATGCGGTGGCGATGTTGGCGTACTCTCTGTTGCTTTCCGTATTGCTCAGAGAATCACGATGGCGGATGTTGTATTGGGCTATGGCTGTGATGATGTCGCTTGCTATGGCAGTTAATTTGCTGAGGTCTGATAGGGAGCCTGATTTTGCGAGTTTGAGCTTGCTGCGGATGCGCGGTGATTGGGAGTTGGTGGAGAGGCAGGGGGCTCATTTTACGACGCCTTTTGCGGCGGCGTATAGCAAGGCGGCGGCTTTTCCCCTCTGGGAGATGACGCAGGGGGAGCGTGGGCGTATTGTTGCAGGCTCGGGCGTTGTCTTGCAGGCTGAGGATGCGGATGCTGAGAGGGGGGCTTTACTTTGGGGTGGAGATTTGATCGAGCGATTAGGGCGTGGGCTCTCGATAGGGGCGGATGATTATGTGGCGTGTGTGATGGCTGATGCGTCGAGCTTGTCATTTTGGTTTGAGGATGGCGTGGGGCCTTTTAACGAGGCGGCTTTGGAGCGATTTTGGGAGGGCTTGCAAGGTTGTGATATTGTGGAGCGAGAGTTTCACTTGGACGATGGCGTGATGCGTGATGCGGTGTTGATTCGCAGGAGTGGAGAGCGTGAGGATATTTGTCTGCGTATGCATCGTTTTGCAGATGGCTCGGCTTGGTGTGTGTTGGGCGATTGGGTCATTGGTAAGCTGGTTGATGAGAATCGTATCCTTATCAAGCGTGCGTGGCAGCATCCTTCTTGGCGTGGTACTGATGTCGTGATTCGCTTGGATTGATGGCTGATGCGTCAAGATGGAAATTAAAGACTTGTAAAGCCACATGAAAATGATAACATGAAAACAAGGTCTTTTACCCCTTTATGTGTCAACTCAATATCCTAGATTAGCTGACCAACAAAGTGAAAGCAACTCATTACAAATATGCCCGACTCCCGCAAAATGCGCAGCCTGCGTTGGCTCCCCGCAGCTCTCTACACAGCCATGCTCAGCACAGCTATGCTCTGCACAAGTCTATCACAAGTCACAGCAGCCACTCCTCTACAGCAGCAGCCTCGTCAACCCGAGCAGCCCCGGCAGCCCGAGCAGCCTCGGCAGCCCCGTCAGCCTCGTCAGCCTCGTCAGCCTCGTCAGCCTCGTCAGCCTCAGCAGCAAGCTTTGAACGAGCATTTAGGGCGGGGGCTCTCGATAGGGAAAGATGATTATGAGGCGTGTGTGATGGCTGATGCGTCGAGCTTGTCGTTTTGGTTTGATGATGCTGTGGGTCTATGATTATGGTATCGAGGTGGGAATCAAGACTTGTAAAGCCTCATGAAAATGACAACATGAAAAACAAGGTCTTTTACCCCTTTATGTGTCAACTCAATATCCTAGATTAGCTGACGAACAAAGAGAAAGCAACTCATCACAACTATGCCCGACTCCCGCAAAATGCGCAGCCTGCGTTGGCTCCCCGCAGCGCTCTACACAGCTGTGCTCAGCACAGGTCTATCACAAGTCACAGCCGCAGCCACGCCCCCACAGCAGCAGCAGCAGCAAGCGTCGCCAGCCAGCTTGACCTGCCCAAGCCTCTTGAGATACCTACCCCCAAAGGGAAGCACGCCGATTCTTTATCTCTTTCAGCTTCAGATTGATGGGGATATGCGCTATGCTCTGCTCCTACATGAGTTGGACTATATAGAGCAGCAAGAGCAAGAAAATAGGCAGAAGAAACCGAGTCTTGAAGATTGCTCCATATTTGAGAGCCTCGATGAACTGGAAGCCGCCATCGCAACGTTGCACCAAGAGCTATTTTTCTCTCTAGAAAATAGCTATGCTGACTACTTCAAAGGGCCTATGTGGCCTAGCATCTCTCACAACCCACCCAGCTTAACGGGTCATATCAAGGCTTGTAGAATTGCTTATGAAGATGAAGGAAAACTTCGATTGCATCATAAGGCTCTGATGAAAAAAGGCTCTCAGAAGCAACCATGGGCATCCGCCAATCGAGATAAGGCACAACGACTCTTGGATAGCCTTGAGGAGGGGACGAAGTCTTATGGCTCTGTGTTGTGCTATATGCGCTTTACTAGCCTTAGTGATTGCCATCTCTTTGCGATTGGCTCTGTCTCGCCTTATTCTCTTGCATTGAATAGAATAGATATTGCAGAAGAGCCAACTCGGTATCTTAGCTTTGATCTTAGCGCCTACATGAGCCTTGCTAATGTGCAGGAGCTAGGCAAGATTCGTGAGCAGTATGTGCCCTTGGACAATATCAAGCTGTCGCTGCTCGATCTGGTTGAGGAGAAGGGGTTGTTGTTAGAGCTAGGGCTAGTCTATGACTCGCGCTGGATGTGGAGAGCCGTCTTGACTAGTACCGATTACCAGAGAAAGATGAACTACCTCTATTTGGATGGAGCGTGGCAGCTTGAGGAATTGGGGCCTGAGTCTGTGGACTTTTTTTTCAATAGGCTAGCAGCCGACATCACATTCTAACATTCTATACGGTGTATCTGCCAGACCTGCAGGTGAGCCCCTGCGCCGCGTACAAAAAAGCAGCATGAGCTAACTGAGCCCTAGCCTTGAAAGCAAAAGTCTAACAATTGACGATTACGGCTCACTCTCTATGCTTGAGTTGCTAAGAGATGCGCCCTGTGAGCTGTAAAGGGTTGGCGTGACAATTGATAAATGGCTGGAGCCGATATCGAGAATGGGCGATTCTCAAAAAGTAATGGCATCACCGAGGGCTTCCATCGCAAGATAAAGTTGATTCAACGGCGAGCGTATGGATTTCGCAATTTTGCAAATTACCGTCTTCGGGTGCGCGTGGAGTGTGGGAGCTTTAAATGTTGCCACTCAAATGAACGTGGTTCCTCTAAATACCGATTTTGTCTTGACTCATTAAAACAAAAATAAAAGCTTAACATGTAACTGTTAAGCTTTTATTTAATCTGGAGCATAGCGGATTCGAACCGCTGACCCCTTCAATGCCATTGAAGTGCTCTACCAACTGAGCTAATACCCCGATTTGTTTGTTGCTCACTCGTCGCCTTGGCTTCTTGTGTGCGGGGAGATTATAGTAGATGCAGGTTCTGATTGCAAGATGTTTTTTTGATGTGGTGTTTTTTTGTTTTGTGTGGGGCAGGGGGATAGGCCTACTGGGGGATGGTATCTTGTTTGTTTTTTAATCGCTTCATGGAGCTCTGTCGGTATTTGGATCGCTGTGACTTTGGGATTTGGAGAGCCTATTGATGTATTGATCTGCTTTGGTGAGTGGGGAATTTGCTCGCTTTGTGGGGTGCAATATGATAGAGTGATGGCTGTTATGTTATCTGATCGTACGAAATTTGGTATGGAGCGTGCCCCTCATCGCAGTTTGATGCGTGCTTGCGGCATGAATGATGAAGATTTGAAAAAACCATTCATTGCAGTTTGTAATTCTTTTAATGAAGTGATTCCTGGTCACGTGCATCTCAATAAGGTGGCTGATCTAATCAAAGAGGAGGTGCGCCTTGCTGGCGGTACTCCTGTTGAGTTTAACATGATTGGCGTCTGTGATGGCATTGCCATGGCTCACAAGGGCATGAAGTACTCACTGGCTAGCCGTGAGCTGATTGCGGATAGTGTTGAAACGATGCTGATGGCTCACGCCTTTGATGCCTGTATTTTTATCCCTAACTGCGACAAGGTGGTTCCTGGTATGATTATGGGTGCTATTCGCTGCAATATTCCTTCGATTTTCTGCTCCGGTGGCCCCATGGCTGCTGGTCGTAGCAGCAAGGGTGAGGTACTTGACTTGAACAGCGTCTTTGAGGCTGTGGCTGCTTGCAAGGCAGGCAAGATTACTGAGGAGGAGCTGCACGATGTTGAGTGCAATGCTTGCCCCGGTGCTGGTTCTTGCTCCGGTATGTTTACGGCGAACTCAATGAATTGCCTCACCGAGGTGTTGGGTCTTTCCCTGCCTGGTAATGGCACGATTCTTGCGACTTCCCCCGAGCGTGAGGTGTTCTGGCGCGCCTCGGCTCGTCGCGCGGTTGAGCTTGCAAAGGCTCAAGGCCCCCTTCCATCTGATCTCGTGACTGTGAAGAGCATTGATAATGCCTTTGCCTGCGATATGGCGATGGGTGGCTCGACCAACACGGTACTGCACACGCTGGCAATTGCTCAAGAGGCCAATGTTGCTTATAGCATGGAGCGTATTGATGAGATTTCTAAGCTGACACCTAATCTCTGCAAGGTGGCTCCTAGCTCGAAGTACCATATGGAGGATGTGCTCAGGGCTGGCGGTATCATGACAATTCTTGCCGAGCTGGATAAGAAGCCTGGTACTCTGCATACCGATGTGCTGATGGTGAGTGGTGAGACGCTCGCTGGGCAGATTGATGGTTTGGAGACGCAGGATGATGCGGTGATTCGCCGATTGGAAAATGCTTACTCTCTCGATGGTGGCTTGGCGGTGCTCTTTGGCAATCTTGCGACACAGGGTGCTGTGGTGAAGAAGGCTGGCGTGCTGCCCGAGATGCTGGTGCACACGGGACCTGCTGTGATTTTCGAAAGCCAAGAGGAAGCCTGCGTAGGCATCCTTGCGGATGAGGTGAAGGCTGGCGATGTAGTTGTCATCCGCAACGAGGGCCCCAAGGGTGGACCTGGTATGCAGGAGATGCTCGCGCCTACGAGTTATATCATGGGCAAGGGTCTTGGTAACTCAGTGGCTCTCATCACGGATGGTCGCTTCTCTGGGGCGACTCACGGAGCTTGCATCGGTCACGTCTCTCCGGAGGCTGCTGAGGGTGGGCTCATCGGCTTGCTTGAGCCGGGTGATATGATCACCATTGATATTCCTAATCGTAGTATCACAGCTAAGATATCTGCTGCTGTTGTGTCGGAGCGCCGTGCTTACTGGGCTCCAAATCTCAAGCCTGCACCCGGTAAGTGGCTCAAGCGCTACCGCAAGCTGGCGACGAATGCAAGTAAGGGAGGGATACTCGAGTAAGATTTAATCATATCATTGAGGGAGTTGCTTGACAGCTCCCTCAACATAATCATTATGGATAACAACAAACAAAATTTTTTAGCTAATTATTTCTCCGCGTTCGGGGTTCTAAAAGACTGCAAGAAGAGCTTCTGGCTCACGAACTTAATTCAGTTCTGTGAGGGTCTAGGGTATTTTACCATGATTCACGTGTTTACCATTTACCTGACTAGGTACTGTGGTTTCACCGATGGTAATTCGACTTTTTGGGTGGGGATGTTTACGCTCTTCCTCTCAATGTTCGTGCTCGCCGTGGGCTCAATTTGCGATATTATCGGACTGAAGCGCACCTACACGATTGGGTTTTCTGTTCTGATTTCAGGGCGCCTTATGTTGGGCTTCTCCAATGATATCGGAGAGCGGCTGCTGGGGCTCTCGCAGTCTCAGTCTGTTTATGTTATTTATGCGGGTATTTGCCTGATGGCCTTTGGTACGGCTTTTATGAGCCCTTGTATTAGTACCTCTATTCGACGATTCACTACGCTGCGTGCGCGTCCAACGGGCTTTAATTTCTACTACCTCTTCATGAATATTGCCGCAATTCTTGCGGGTGTTGCCTTTGTGGATCCGTTACGTACCGTCTTTGGTGATACAATTGGGCTCAAGTGGATTATCAATATAGGTACTTGCTTCTTTGTTGTTGGCTATATCATTACTCGCTTCATTGATGAGGATGCTTATGCTGTGCCTGAGGAGCGCATGACAAAGGCTCAGATGAGCAATCGTCGCCCGCTGCAGTTGCTGGGTGAGGTGGTGCGTGAGCGTCCCTTCCAGAAGTTGCTGCTCTTCCTCTTGCTCACTCTTGGTGTGCGTCTTGTATTCACATTGCAGTTCCTTGTGATGCCTCATTACTACACCCGTACGATTGGTGATGACTTTGGTCTTGGTACGATTCAGGCGATTAATCCTACGATTATTGTGCTGGGTCTGATTGCTATTATCCCTGTGCTCAATCGCTTCAAAACGGTTGATTTGATGATTTACGGTATGTCTATTTCTGCTTTCTCGCTCGTCTTCATGGCGGTGCCTGCAGAGTGGTATCTCCTTGTCCCAGGTATTAACACGATGGGTCAGGCTTACTTTATTGCGATTGTCACGCAGATTGTGGTCTTCGCCTTTGGTGAGTTGCTCTTTAGCCCCCGATTCTCTGAGTTTGTGGCTCGTGCAGCGCCGAAGGATAAGGTAGCCTCATATATGTCCCTCTCCGGTTTGCCTATGTTCATCGCAAAGCCTTTCAACGGTGTGATTGGCGGTCTGCTGGTCTCCTACCTCTGCTACGATGGTATTGCCGCCAAGATGGATGCCGGTCATATTGGTTTTTGGCAATCGCCAGAGTTCATGTGGTTCATCTATCTCTTCATGGCTATTGTGTCTCCGATCTCTATTTACATGATGCGCGGTGTCTTTGTGACGGCTGATGATAATATGGGTGAGTCCAATGAGTCCAATGAGTCCAATGAGTCTGATGAGTCTGATGAGTCTGATGAGTCTGATGAGAAGGGTAAATCTACTACTGCATAAATTTTAACTAGAAAGAATGACGAAAATGTCTGATAATAATACAGAAGAAAAGACTGCTGCAGAACAAGAAGGCGATGTCCAGATGAACTGGACCGCCGTCATTGCTGACATGGCTATCTTGATGATAGTCATGTGTGGTATTGGAGTGCTCTTCAAGATGGGGATGATGCAGTTTGAGCGAGTGAGCCCCAGCGATAACTTAATTTCTTTAGTCTCGAAGGATCAATTTGATGATTATACTAACGAAATTGATACTAAGTCTGCTGAGAATCCTGACTATATCAACATGTGTGATGATAATCAGGTGACTCCACTGATGCGAGTGTGCCATGTCAACTACAATGACGCTGATGAGGATTTGAAGGCTGATAAGCTGCGTTTGCGCTTTGTGCAGGATATGCTCTCTCGCGCTGGGGTGGATGTTCAGGCGGTTGATAAGCATGGCTTTACGGCTCTGCACTGGGCTTCCTGGAGTGGCATGCCCGAGGTGTCTAAGGCTCTGATTCATGCTGGCATTGATGTGAATCAGGTTGATAATCTGGATAACACCCCTCTGATGCTTGCGGCTCTGCGCGGCAACAAGGAGGTAATTGCTCTTCTTCTTGAGAATGGTGCCAATCTTAATATGAAGAACAAGTTAGGCAAGACCGCTCTTGATCGGGCTGAGGAGAAGATGCTCGCCTACGCAAAGAGTTCAGGCATTATTTATTCAATGATCTACAGCAAGACTCGTGACGTTGGTCATCAAGATGCTGTAGCGCTGCTCAAGGGGGAAGTTGCTCAAGCATCTGCTGCCCCTATTGCCCCTATTGCACCTATTGCCCCTATTGCCCCTATTGCACCTGCTGCTGCTGCTGCTGCTGCTGCTGCCATACGCTAATAGATTTATAGATTTAAAGGCCGTCCTTGATTTTGTCAAGGACGGCCTTTTTTATGATGACGTGAAAGGGGGTGGGCTGGGGGCGCCTTAGAGTCGCTGGAGCATTTGGAGTGCTTCACGGAGCTTGTCGCCGGGCTTGGTCTTGCTCAGGCGTGGGAATCGCTTGTCGATGAGAATGTAGTCGTTGTTGCGCGTGAGCATGAGCTTTTGCGCGCTTATCTCGACTTGTGAGATGCGTGCTGCTGAGGCGATGACGCGTACCTTGTGCATGAGCAGCAGGTGGCGCGCCTCGGCTGGCAGCTTGCTAAATCGGTCGTTCCATCCGTGCTCAATCTCATCAATTTCATCTGTGTTGCTGACGCGTGCTAGCTGTGTGTAGGCGGCCATGCGCAGGCTTGTGCTCTCCATGTAGCTGGCAGGGATGTAGGCGCCAATGCTGCTGGCGGCATCGCTGCGGCTCTTGTGATTGGCCTCGCTGAGTGAGAGGAAGTCGGCCTTAATCTTTGCATCAGCTCGCATGCTGGGTATGTTGCCTTGTAGACGCTCGATAGATTGGCGTAGTAACTGGCAGTAGAGCTCAAAGCCGATGGCGGCAATGTGTCCGCTCTGCTGGGTGCCCAGCAGATTGCCTGCTCCGCGTATCTCAAGGTCTCGCATCGCAATCTTGAAGCCGCTGCCAAGCTCCGTATACTGCTTGATGGCGTTGACTCGCTTGCGCGCGTCACTGGTGCAGAGTGCTTGACGCGGCAGCATGAGGTAGGCGTAGGCGCGGTGACCACCACGACCGACACGTCCGCGCAGTTGGTAGAGGTCAGCGAGGCCAAATCGGTCAGCTCGGTCGATGATGATGGTGTTGGCATTGGGTATGTCAATGCCGCTCTCAATGATGGTGGTGGAGAGTAGGATATCTGCGGCTCCGCCGACAAAGTCGCGCATGACAATTTCCAAGTCGCCCTTGTCCATCTGCCCGTGACCGACGACGATGCGCGCTGTGGGGACGAGCTGTTGGAGTGTTGCCTGCATCTGCTGGATGCTTGCGACGCGGTTGTGAAGGAAGAAGACCTGACCACCTCGGGCAATCTCGCGCTCGATGGCTTTCTTGATGATTTGCTCATCGTAGGGGCAGACTGCAGTCTGCACAGGGAGGCGGTTGAGCGGCGCTGTCTCAATTGTGCTCATGTCGCGTGCTCCCATGAGGGCGACATAGAGGGTGCGAGGGATGGGGGTGGCTGAGAGGGTGAGCATATCCACCATGCGGAAGTATCGCTTGAACTGCTCTTTGTGGCGTACGCCAAAGCGCTGCTCTTCATCAATAACCACGAGACCGAGATTTGAGAATGCCATGTCCTTGGATACGAGTCGATGCGTGCCAATGACGATGTCTACAGAGCCATTCTTGAGTCCCTCGACGACCTCGCGAGCCTTTGCTGGTTTGGTGAAGCGGCTGAGCAGCTCAATGCGGATGGGATACTCACTCATGCGCGCGCGGAAGGTGCGCCAGTGCTGGTCTGCGAGCACGGTTGTGGGTGCCATGATGGCAGCCTGCTTGCCGCCAGTGACGCATTTGAAGGCTGCGCGGATGGCGACTTCAGTCTTGCCAAAGCCTACATCACCACAGATGAGGCGATCCATAGGCTTATTTGACTCCATATCAGCCTTGGCCTGATTGATGGCGCGTAGCTGGTCAGGTGTCTCGCGGTAAGGGAAGCTCGATTCAAACTGCCACATCCAGCTAGAGTCAGCCGCGTGAGCGTAGCCGCTATTGCTGTCGCGCTCTGCCTGCACCTCAAGCAGCTGGGCGGCGTAGTCGAGGACTGCCTTTTCAGCGGCCTTACAGGCGCGCTGCCAGCGTGCATCACCGATGCGGCTCAGCTCGGGGGTCTTGCCTCCCATGCCGATGTATTTAGAGACGAGGTGGCTCTGGTTGAGTGGGATGCGCAGCAAAATCTCATTGGCGTACTGAATGTGCATCTCCTCCTCTCCGCTCTTCTCATCCTTCACGATGCCGACAAAGCGACCGAGACCATGTGAGGCATGGATGACTAGATCTCTCTCAACGATTTCGCGCAGGGGGGCTTGTGCGCGTTCGCGGCGTGCGCGCTCCTCGCGGTCAGCAGCACGGCGTGCGTGGGGGGAGGTGTAGCGACCAAATATCTCTGCGGCCGAGAGGACGGCAATCTTTGCGCTGGGGATGGAGAATCCCCGGGGCAGGTCGCCATCGCGGTGCTGGACAGCAGACCATGCTGCATCATCTGCACAAATCTCCTCAAATCGCGCTTTTTCGCCCTTGTGAGGGAAGTACATCAGCACGCGCCACTTCTCGGCCTTCCATCGTAGCAGACTTTGACGCGCGAGCTCGCGACGAGCCTCCTGCATCACAAAGTCGCCCGAGTCAAAGTTGCCCAGAGGGCTACCAAAGATAGCGAGTTCGTCGCTGCTGTTGAGCTGGTCAATATCCTGCGGCTCGGGCGCGATGTCGATATCCGGTGGCGTCTCAAAGAGCAGTACATTACCGGGGTGCGTGCAGCCGGGACAGGCGATGACCCAGTCATCAGAGTCAATCCAATCCTCTAGCAGGCTGCCAGCTGGGGGCTCATCAAAGAGGATGTCTGCGGACTCCATCTTTTTGAAGGAGAGTTGACTATCCACATCAAAAGCGCGGATGCTCTCCAGCTCATCGCCAAAGAACTCAAGTCGCAGTGGCCATGCGGACTGCAGGGGGAAGATATCGACAATGCCCCCGCGCATACTCCACTCACCGCGGGCGGTGACTTGATCAATGCGCTCAAATTCGTAGCGATCTAGCTTGGAAATCAGCTGGTCAAGGGGGTAGCTCTCACCTAGCGCGAGGTGGCACTTGCTCTCGTCATCTCCTGCCTTGAACTGCGGGACAAACTGCTTGAGCGCGGCCGTGGTGATGATGATGAGTTGAGCCCCATCAGGCTGTCCAGCTATTTGTCTCAGGGCATCAAGGCGCTCTGCGGCTAGCTCCGGGTCGTTGAGCCCGTTGTTGATGTGAATCTCTTGCTCGGGCAGGTAGAGCATGGGCAGCTTGGACCAGAGGGGAAACTCTGTGGCAAGGCGCTCTTGCAAGGGGAGCTCATCGGCAATCATCCAGATACGCTTAGGTTGCTTGGGCTTCACCTGCGCAGCAATCAGGGCGGCAATCAGGGCAAAGCTAGCAGGCGCGACGTGGTCAAAAATGAGGGGGTTCTTGCGGGTGTCGCGGCTGTGCAGTAGCGAGAGCTCGGCCTTGAAGGGCGGGCTGGCGGCTACGATATCTGTCAGGGTCTTGAGCACGTGTGATTCAGAGTGTAGCAGTTAACCGAAGGAAGGTCAAGGCAAGGTATGCTTCCTCCTCATCATGGATATCTCAGAGTACTCCACCGCTGGAATGCTATCATTTTACTTGCTGAGAATGTGATGATTTTGCGCGATGATTTTGCTCTGTGCTGATGATTGAAAGTGTTGAATATGATTGACCTCCTACATCCCGCATGCTATATTTATCTCGGTCTCTAACTTAATCTCTCCTTAATATTTACTTATGACACTCAACATACTTATTGTAGCTATGTCTGCCTTGCTCTCCCTGAGCGCATCAGCTCTCATTGATTCCTCCTCGCTAGCATCTGCTGAGGTTGCTGTGCGTATGTCCACGCAGGATGGTGTTGATACCTACCGTATCCCTGGTCTCAATTGCTCCAACAATGGAACTCTACTGGCTGTCTGGGATAATCGCATTGACTCTGCTCGAGACCTGCAGGGAGATATTGACATCGGGCTCTGCCGTAGCCTTGATGGGGGCAAGAGCTGGCTGCCTATGCAGACAGTGCTCGATATGAAGGAATGGGGCAGCTTGCCTGAGAAGTTTAATGGAGTGAGTGATGCCTCCGTCACTGTGGATCGCGTGACTGGTCGTATTTGGGTCGCTGGACTCTGGATGCACGGTCTTCTCGATGGCAAGGGTAAATGGATAAAAGGCCTTACTCTGGAGAGAAAGAACTGGGTGCATCAGTGGCATGCTCGTGGCTCGCAGCCGGGCTTCAGCCCTAAGCAGACCTCACAGTTCCTCCTCGCCTATAGCGATGATGATGGTGAGACGTGGTCAGAGCCTATCAACATCACCTCAGCCAAGCGTGAGCAATGGTGGCTCTTTGCCCCAGCTCCTGGTGCAGGTATTACGATGAAGGATGGCACACTCGTGATGCCAACGCAGGGTCGAGATGCCAAGGGCGAACCCTTCTCCAACATCACCTACAGCAAGGATCGCGGCAAAAGCTGGGTTAGCTCCAATCCAGCCCACACAAATACGTCGGAGTGCGCTGTGGTCGAGCTTAGCGATGGTAGATTGATGCTCAACATGCGCGATAATCGTAATGGGCGTGAGAAAGGTGATAAGAATGGCCGTGCCATCTACACCACTAAGGATTTAGGAGAGACATGGCAGTGTCATGTCTGCTCCAATAGCGCACTCATTGAGTCCGTCTGTATGGCCTCCCTACATCGTCATGACTACAAGGGCAAGACAATCTTAATATTTTGTAACCCTAATACCAAGAACGGGCGTCATAGTATGACTCTGCAATACAGCCTTGATGATGGACGGACTTGGAAGAAGAGCGTGCTGCTCGACAAGGGACACAGCTATGGTTATAGCTGCATCACCTCCATCAATGATGATCGCATCGGCGTGCTCTGGGAGGGTAGCCGCGCTCAGATCGTCTTCCGAGCTGTGAGTATCAAGGAGCTTCTCGGCGAGGAGTCCAATTAGAGCGTGCAAAATTAGTTTAAAGGCTGCTCTGGGGGCTTCTCCCTAGCGCAGTTTCTTTCTCTCCTCGCGGCCGCTGACAACCGAGCTAGGTCGCGCTTTTAGCATACAAAAAGCGCCACGCTCCGAGGAGCGTGGCGCTTGCGATAAAATTGCTTGTTCCGCAGCTGCTGCTTAGCGTTGTGTGGTTTGCTTGTGCTGAGCCTGCTTCTTGAGAGCTTTTTGCATGCGAGCGCAGTGCCTATAGCCTGTGCGAGCTGCAAGTGTCTTCATGCTTTGGGCTGAGGATCCCCATTGGACAACCTCAATCTCCACGATGCGGCGACCCCACTTGTTCATCAGCCTGCGGCTGGGTTGGTAGATGTCCACCGTACCCGTGCCAACGAGGGCACTACCGTAGTCATCAACGACGTAGGTGTAGGGCTGACCCTTGACCTTGAACTTCGTTCCCAGAGGGTAGACTGACCAGTCGGCAGCGGCACTGCGCTGATTCTTGCTGTAGAGCAGTCTAGTACCCACGGCATTCTTGCGGCCGTAGACGAGGTGATCGCCCTCTGAGTGCGTGTAAGCCGTTGTGCGGACAACGCGGTTGAGTTGCTTGGGATGATAGAATGGCATACCGTGTTTGTCACGGCCGAGATTGGGGAGCTTGCTTGAGGGGCGAGCGGATGGGGAGGGCGCAGCAGGACGGACAAAGTCATTGCTTGATGCGCAGGCTTGGGAGGTAATCGCCCAAGCGGAGATGAGAAGCATGAGGGTTGACCTCAGGGCTTTAGTCATAAAATAGCTCATTAATATTGGATTATGGTGATGCGTTTAAGTCATCTATCGATGAGGACGCAGCCCCTATTATACTAATTTATTTGACGATGTCAAGTCATACCCTCCGCCATGACTCAGTGAGCCTCATGGTAAAGCTTAATTCTCACAGAATAAGCTCTGTGAGAATAGGGGCTCAGCAGGGGTCTTAGATGTTGGGAGTCCAGTCACCTTGCTTGACGAGATCGTCAAAGATTTTTTGAGCCAGTCCCTTTTTATTCACGTCCATGGTGAGGGATGCAAGACGTACGTAGTGAGCCGCTTCTTTTGGATTGGCTGGGAAGTCTTTGCCGCCCTTTTCATAGATGAGCGCGATGTAGAGGTAGGCGATGGGCATGCGGTTGGCGGCAGCATCCTTGAGGTAGAGGATAGCCTCATTGAGATTACCTGTACCAAAGAATCCCTTGTAGTAACCATAGGCAAGCATGAGTGTGGCCTGTGGCATGCCTCTGTTGGCGAGTTGCTTGAGCAGATTCTCCGCGGCGGCAGGGTTTTTCTCACAACCCATGCCCTGCATGAGCATAAAGGCGTAGGCGACCATGGACCTCTGGTCGCCGATGTAGGCGGCACGCTTGAACTGTGTGTAGGAGCGCTCCATGTCCTTGCTCAATCCCTTCTCCCCACGATAGTAGTACTGCCCCATGAGCATACTACCCAGTGAGCTGTCAAGCATGGTGGAGAGCTTGAGTAGCTTCATGCCCTTGACCTCATCCTTGGTGATGTGGATGTTCTTAGCGATTGGGCCGATGCCTTTAGGGTCAATCATGGCAGCTCCGACGGTAGCCATCGCCATGGGATGACTCTTACGTGCTGCTTCAACAAGCAGAGTGTAGCTATCACTGGCGTTATTCTTGGCGACAATGGAGCTGAGTAGGTAGAGAGCCTCAGCGTTACCCAGCTCAGCGGCCCTGCGTAGGTAGGCAACTCGTTTGGCTGGGTCTTTCTCAATAATAGCCGCCACGTAAAGGACATGCACGTTATCCTCCTGCATTTCATGGATCACCTCCTTGCGGTCGAGGTCGGCGGGCTTTTTAAGTCGCCCCATCATCTGTAGTAGCTTGAAGCGCGCGATGGAGTTGCCCATCTTGACGCCCTTGATGAGACTGCTTTTAGCGGCGGTAGGGTCGGCTTTGCAGCCCATGCCGCTGTGTTGGCAGCGAGCGACCATCACCATGGCTGGGACAAAATCAGCATCAGCTGACTTCTTGAATTGGGCAAAGATATTCTTGGCGATGGCTGGTGTCAGCTCCTCTGGCGTGGTGCTGTTGAGCTTGCGCTCTGCGCAGTAGAGTGTGGCGACAGGGTGGGCACTAGCAGCTGCTTTTTCCATCCATGCATCCCCAGCTAGCTCATCCTGCGTCGCGCTGAAAACGATCTCCATGGCTGGCAGGTAGCTAGCCTCATTGCTCTTGAGCTGCTCGTCCAACTTAGCAGAGAATGCTTTGTATGCCGTGGCGTGATCGTCAGGCGAGGGTGAAAGGCTGGCTGCCTGAAGTGAAGCCGCAGCAACACAACAGCAGAGAGGGGCAAGATAGACGGCGGATTTCATATGCGCATAGTGTAATGGCATTGAGCCGCTCATACAAGTCAAAAAAGTGGCATGAATGTGACTAAGAAGACATGCAAAAGAGCTAGCCTCACATCAACTGCGTCGCAATCTCATCAACGAGTAAGCGACCGCGCAGAGTTAGGCAGACTGCGCCAGACTGCGCCTCCCTCCATGCCAGACCTTCCTCACAGAGAGCTGCTATAAAGCCAGCATCCTGCTCGCGTATCAAATCCGCTGGCAGGCCTGTATCCATTCGCAGAGACAGACCGAGGAGCTCTGTACGGCGAGCCTGCGTATCTCCGCGCAGATCTTCCTGTGAGCCAGCTGGTAGGATCGCCTCCTCCATAGGCTTGCCACCTTGCTTGAGATCCCCCGCTAGAGCGAGGCTGTAGGCGCGTGTATCGCCCACATTCTCGTAGCGGATGCCATCAATCGTCCCAAAGGCACCGGGGCCAAGGCCGTAGTAATCCTGCCCCGTCCAGTAGGCAATATTGTGATGAGAGACGCAGCCCTCCTTGGCGTAGTTGGATATCTCGTAGTGCCGATAGCCTGCGGAGCTGAGCATCTCATCGGCTAGGCAAAACATCGCCACATCCTCCTCCTCATTATTGGCATTGGCGCCATAGGTGCGGTAAAATTCCGTATCCTCTTCATAGCTGAGATTGTAGGCTGAGATATGGTCGAGCTTGAGCTCAATCGCACGCGCTAGGCTATCGCGCCACTGCTCGATCGTCTGCCCAGGCAGGGAGAACATCAAATCAAGATTCACCTGAGGGATACCAGCCTCGCGTAGGATAGCAACACTGGCAGCAGCCTCATCAGGGCTGTGCTCGCGGCCAAGTAGTTTGAGTAAATCCGCATCAAAGGACTGCACCCCCATCGAGACGCGCGTCACGCCCATCTCGCGCCAGAGTTGCGCCTTGCTGAGGTTGAAAGTAGCGGGGTTAGCCTCAATGGAGAACTCCTTGAGTCGCGACAGATCCAGACCAGCGCGATCACGTAGCCCCTCCATCAAGCGGCGGAAGTAGATAGGGGAGAGCATGCTAGGCGTGCCTCCTCCTATGAAAATTGTCTCAGGGGCATAGCCTCCCGAGGGTAGACGTAGCACAGCTTCACGAATCAAGGACTCAATAAATGCCCGCATATCAGTCGCCCCAGGCGTGTGCTTGAAGAACGCGCAGTAAGGGCAGACACGGTGGCAGAAGGGAATATGAATATAGAGATGCATGAAAGTAGCTGGCTGCGATTGAGAAAAAAGACTGAGGCCTGTCAAACAAGCCTCAGTCCATGAAAAAAGTTAATAGAGCGACAATTTACAGCTCGGCTGCGGCAGGCGCGTCGAGGTAGTACTTTGCATCAGAGTGGTTCTGCAGGTAGGAGGCAGCAACATCAATCGTGACTGGGCCTTCGATAGCCTTCTTTACGATGGAAGCCTTGCTGCTGCTCCAAGCCATGAGACGCACTTGCTTAGCGGCCATGATTGTAGCAACACCCATGGTGATCGCTGTCTTGGGCACGCCTGCTGCACCGCCAAAGGATGGAGCAGCATCTTTGATTGTAAGCTCGTCGAGGTGGACAAGACGTGTGAGAGTCGTGTCATCAGAGCCTGGCTCGTTGAAGCCGATGTGACCAGTGCGGCCAATGCCGAGAATCTGGAGGTCGAGGCCACCGCATGCAGCAATCTTGTCCTCATAAGCTTGGCACTGAGCGTCAACTTCCTCAGGGGCGCAGGTGCCGCAGGGGAGATTGACGTTTTCAGGAGCAATATCAATGTGGTTAAAGAGATTCTGGTGCATGAAGTACCAGTAAGACTCGGGGTGATCATTGCTGAGACCCGAGTATTCATCGAGGTTAAAGCTCGTTACGTTAGCAAAGGAGAGACCTTCTTCCTTGTGGAGGCGGATGAGCTCAGCGTAGAAGGGGAGGGGAGTTGCGCCAGTCGCGAGACCGAGAACAGCACCTTGAGCAGCGGCTGCGCGGCTGCGGATCAATTCAGCAACTTCAGCGGCCAATTGCTTGGCTGCATCCTGAGGAGTGGCAAATACTTCGTATGTCATGGTGAGCTTATTTTATACTAGGGGCTATGAAAATCAACATTAAATTATGGCTAAGGACAAAAAAGCCTCATCGGGCATGAAAATCACGCCTCAGATCGTAAAAATCCTGCACATAGCCTAGGGTAGGGTAGCTGCTAGACTATTCACCATCTGTCACTCATTGAATCTAGTAAATAGAAAATCACGAAAAAAGCAAAATAATGCTTGCAAGCGTAGAGGAAATCAGCTAAAATATTGCCGCACACAGTTAGCACCGCCACTGTAGCTCAGGGGTAGAGCAACGCATTCGTAATGCGTGGGTCGTCAGTTCAATTCTGACCAGTGGCTCTCACTCTACTTAAGAGATATAGTGGTAATAACGCAAGCTGTACGTGTTCACAGACACAGTGCCTCCTTAGCTCAGTTGGTTAGAGCAGAAGACTCTTAATCTTTTTGTCCGCGGTTCGAGTCCGCGAGGGGGCACCAGTCTGTGAATACCGAAGTGTGAGAGTAACGCCTCCTTAGCTCAGTTGGTTAGAGCAGAAGACTCTTAATCTTTTTGTCCGCGGTTCGAGTCCGCGAGGGGGCACTAAAAAAGTGACCTAGGTTAAAGCCTAGGTCACTTTTTTTTGGCTCAGCGCCAAAATCGCTTTTGAGGATTTGATGCGAAATATTCTGACGATACAACAAACCACCTAGGCGATTTGCAAGGTGGCAGCATGGAGAGGGCAAGCTGAGTCATTTGACGGGGCGCTAATTCGCAGCCCTATACCATCTCAATTGATCGAGCCATCCTTAGGTTGTAAGATGCCTGCATATGACTTGATTTGCAGCATATGCCCTTAGATATTACATTGGCTAGTGCGAGCTATGCCGCCATGGCTGGCGATAGCCCTAGTCTCCGCGTAGTCTTACCTGAGCCTGTTTTGCCCGATGTCGTCGCTTATCATTCGTGAGTGATTGTGATAGAGGGGGCATCGTGTCTCTAAACATACCGCCCGATACAGGCGCCTTTGTACTCTGATGTCGCTGCTAGCCATCAGCTGAGATAAAGGCGGCAAACAAGCGCGGAGACTTCAGGTCCTTATTAATAGAAATAGTCGGATCGCGCAAGGGTTGTTTCACGAGCGGAGTAGGGGAGGGGGCGTGAAGGATTGAGCGGCGAATAAAAGAGTCATCATGGAGATCGTGATGATGATAGTTAATTCCGACAATTTTATCTAGGAGTATCTTGCTCCAAACCAAGCGGCATCCTCGTTATGAGTAATTAAGACAAAAAAAGGATTAAGACTTTCATCTTAATCCTTTTCTTACAGACAGGGAGGGATAAATGATACTAAAAATCAACAACTAATAAAAATCTGTAATTTTTCTGTAATTTTTAAGGGCTAAATTATCTTTGTCATCGCCCTCCTGTACTTTACTCTAGCAGCCGCTCAATATCCTCCCAGATTAGCAGAGTATCAATCATTGAGCTTCTATATAAGTCCTCAATGACGGCCATAGAGTTCTCATCAAGCTGATTGCAAGCCCACTTGAGTACCTTCAATGTTGATGCGGCCTGTTTTTCAATGTCAATTTGAGCACGAGCTTCTTTCTCTACCCGAAATTTCCTCAACTGAATCCACTTTCTTTGAATCTGCTCCCCAAGGAATTGACATCTATCCGCCTGCTCTTTATTCAGATTAGCTAGCTCATTATTCCTATAAGACAAATCCCTTTTTTGGTTACTCAGCACTTGGATGCGCTCTACGTACTTAGTCTTCTTCTCAGCAAACTCCTGAGCCGCCTCTGCCACCTCAACCTGTGCGATCCTATGCCCTATCACAAAGCCAAGCACAAGACCAACAATAGCTATCACAGTGGGCATCATGAGGCTACCACTAGCACCATTTCTACCCTTCATGTGATTAAGCAAAGGCAGCCACTCATCCGCGCTCGCTGGTCTCACGAGCACACGAGCATCAATAGAGCCAGCAATAGCCATCTGTTTCAGCTGAGCGAGAGGCAGTGGGCCGCGCACATTTTCACCTTGCATGTAGTAGTACATAAGCTAATGATATCACAACAACTTACACGCAGCAATTAAAACGCAGCAATTTTAAATATATAAAATGGATGAAAAAAAGGGTTGACGTGGGTTATAGTAACCGATAGACTACAGCCATGCCCAATCAGCATGACCCAGCCAAACGCTCGCTTGCAGTATACCTGTCAAGAGAAAGATATTATCAAGTCAAAAGACTTGCTGAGAAACATAGTATTAGCATGACTAAGCTATTATCCATCATGATAGAGCGCGAAGTACGAGACATTGAATTAACCCCAGAAGATTATGAAACAATTGCAAATGAAATCCGTAATGCAAAAAGCGCAAAAAAAACAGATTACCGTAAGCGTCCCCTGTGAGCTTTTTTTAAAGCTCTCCAGCATGGCGGCAGAAACCCATCGTTCACGCTCTCAGCTCGTGAACCTTTTTTTAGAAAGAGGTTATAGTAACCTAGAAAAAGATTTAGAATTAGAAGCTCGAATCTTTGGCAAAGTAAAAATTTAACCCAAGGTTATAGTAACCTAAACAAACATGGGAATCATTGAAACCATCAGCTCTGACCTCAACGCGCTCCAGAAGCGCGTTGAGGCACTCACCACACCATCCGAGCCTACAGAATGGGCACGTATAGCCACCTTAGCTGCCCGATACGACATCAGCAAAAACCACGTAGAAAACCTAGTCCACGACATGGCCGCAGCAGGCTACCCCGTGGAGAAAATGCGAATCGGGCGCATCATCCGCTACAAATCCTCTCAATTTGACCGCGGCATCCAAGCCATCACCACCATCACCACCCTTGGCCAGTCATGACCCCCGACCCCCAGCGCAGGCACTGCCTCCTCTCCGACTTTTTCAGCGAGCCTCGCCTATGGCCAACCGACCAAAAGCCCCGAAGCATCCGCACCCTCTACCGCTGGTGCACACAAGGCCGCATCATCACCGATACAATATTTGGCACCCAATATGTCAACATCCCAGCAACCCTCGCACATGGACTTATACCCAGACCACGCCCCAGCCGCAGCAGGCAGCAGCCTACCCCCTGACTTCCCCAGAGCCTCATTTAGCGATGACCAGCTTGACGAGCTAGAGCACTACTATCATCGCAGGCTCCTCACCCTCGCCCAGCACCTGCTACACCACCTCATCCGCAGCCCCAGCCCCACCCCCACACTCGCCCAAATAGGCGCGAACGTCCACCTACTCACCCACGCCCTAGGCCTCTCGCCCTGCTGTCCCCATCAGCACCTAGCCCTAGCCCTAGGCACACGCAAAACCAACATCACCCACCAGCTCCAGCACCTCCTGCGCCACATGATGCAGCATCCCCAAGCCCTCAGCCCCGAAGCCCTCAGCCAAGCCCTCCACACAACCGCAGACAGCATATGCAACACCTCAGCCACAAACAAATCATCGAGCGCAAACTAGGCACAGCCCTCAGCGCAACCAACACAAGCCACTGCCCCTGCCGAGAGTGGCACACATCGCCCAGCCGCGCCACCGACTGCCAATGGTACTTTGAGGACAGCAAGCCCCATTGCCACTGCCTCCATAGCTCCTGCTCCGATGCCCTCAGCGAGTATATAAGCCGCCTTTACAGTGAGCTCAACCGCATCCGCCGTAGCACACTGCGCCCCGAAGACCTCGCCAGCTCCTACCACTCGCCACGCCCCATCAAGCACGCCCCCACCAGCCCCGAGCCCTTCAACGCTGAGCTCGCCGAGCGCATCGCCGCAGGCTACCCCCACAACATCAGCTACGATGACCTGAGAGCCTGCAGCCCCATCAGCATCCCAAGCGACCCCCAAGCTCAAGCCCTCAAGTTCTTCTCCCACTCCTACGGATCCACTGACAACATCCTCATCTTCACCAACCCCCTCAGCCAAGGAGACTACATCTGGCGCGGTCTCAACCAACAACTCTACCAACTCGCCCCCCAGCCAAACAAAAAAGCAAGCCCCATCTCCAGCCTCCCCATGAGCGCCGCAAATGGCATGTACTACCTCATCAGCCCCGTTACAGGCCGATGGCGCAGCCGAGAAAACGCCAAGCCAAGCCGCCGCTGCGGCACCTGCGCCACCCGATACCCCTATGCACTCATCGAGAGCGACTGCCTCCCAGCCGCCACATGGCTGCGAATCCTCGCCCAGCTCGAAGACCGCATCCAAGCCATCTACCTCAGCGGCTCAAAATCCATCCACGCACTCATCAGCGTCCTCCCCGACACACTGGACAATTTTGCCACCGTCAAATACTCCCTCGCCCACCGTCTCCGCCCCGTAGGAGCAGACCACAAGGCACTCTCAGCCATCCGCCTCAGTCGCCTACCAGGCGCATACCGAGAGAGCACAGGCCAGCGTCAAGAACTCCTGTGGCTCAACGCCCCCAGCAACCAAGGCACCCTGAAACACGCCCTCGCAAAAATCCACCCCCAGCCCCAGCATGAAGCTCCTTGACCTATTTTGCGGTATCGGTGGACTCTCCCTCCCATTCCTCTCACATGGCTGCCGCACCGTAGCCGCCTGCGACATCGACAAACACGCCCGAGACATCCTCATCGAGCAGGGCAGGGCAGCACGCCCACGCAAACTCACGCCCCGTGAGTGCGCACGCCTCCAAGGCCTGCAGGACAGCTTTCAGCTCCCCTGCAGCGACAGCCGCAGCTACAACCTGCTTGGCAACTCCGTGGCACAACCCGTCATCGAGGCCATCGCCAAGACCCTCCTCCAACAACTAAGCCCCTAAGCCATGATCCCCTACATCCCCCTCCCAATCTACAAGCTCATCCAAGCCCGAGACAAGCTCCAGCACGAGCTACTACACCAGCTCAGCCAGCCGCCAGCACGCCTCGCAGCAGACCGCCAGATCCAGCGACTCCAGCTCATCATCATCTCATCCGAGCTCATCGACATCTCCGAGCACATCAGCCCCATCACCCCCAGCAACAGACGCATCTTAACCCTCTCAAAAACATTACAACCAACACCCCCAACACAATGACAAGCACAATGACATCCGACCAAATCACAGGCAAGCAGCCGCTGAGCACCTCCAAGCCAAAGCACAAGCCCATCCTAGTCAACACAACCGTCTCCGCCATCGCACGGCAAACCTCCGACCAGCTGCCCCCCGAGCTCCTCTACCTGCTCAACGGCACCGTCGTCACCATCGAGGTTGAGCAAAAAACCTCAAGCGACAACACCGCCTACACCACCACAGAAATCATCCCCATGACCTCCGAGCGCTTCAGCTCGTGGATCAACGACGTAGCAGGCGTGTACTACGTCCAGCCAAAGCGTGACGGCAAAGAACTCGTTGATGAGCTCGTCACCCCATCGCCCCAGCTCTGCGCACGCATCCTCGCTGCAGACAGCTTCAAGCGCCGCCTCCCCGTCGTCAAGCAAATCTTCCCCACACGCCTGCCCGTCTGGGGATGCAACAACCAGCCCACCCTAGCCGAGGCAGGCTACAACGCCAAGACCCAAGCCCTCACCCTCGAAACCCTACCTTACCCCACCGACGCGATGCCCAAAAGCCTCATCCTCGCCAACCTCTACAACCTCCTCAAAGCCTTCCCTTGGGGCGAGCTCGCCGATGATGAGGACAACCCCCAGCCAACCGCGCAAAGCACGCCAGAAGAACAAATGGCCAGATGGATGCAGAGCCGCAGCGTGAGCTGCTACATCGCCTACCTGCTCAAAACCTACTGCCGCAACCTCTTCATCAAAGCCCCCCTCACCATCTTCAGCGCCAACCAACCAGGCACAGGCAAAACCCTGCTTGGCTCACTTGGCTTGGCCGCCGTCTATGGCACCGCCAACCTCGCCCCCACGAGCCGCAAACCCGAGGAAATTCAAAAAATCCTCTTCTCACGCCTCATCGCAGGTGAGCCTTACTGCTTCTGTGATGACGTGCCCAGCATCACCGAGCCCATCTGGGCGATGTACGCCACCGCCGCCAAGATCACCGACCGCTTGCTTGGCAGCAACACCGTGCTCACCGTGGAGAATAAAATGCAAATCATCGCCACGGGCAACGACCTCAAAACCTCCGCAGACATCAGCCGCCGCAGCGACATCATCGACCTCTTTTTTGGAGCTAGCGCCATCGAGCGCGAGATTGATAGCCCCCTCTCAGCCTACACCCTTGACAACGCAGCCTTCCGCGCCGACCTCTTGCACATCCTCCACTCCATCGTTTTACTCTGGGCACAGGCAGGCTGCCCCAAGCACTGCAAAGGCAGCGACAAACCCAGCTTTGAAGCCTACGCTGAGACCGTGGGCAGCATGGTAGTCAACCTAGGATTTGGCAGCCCCTTTGCTCCACGCAAAAACGCAGGATTTGGCGGCAACGCCTTTGGCGATGCCATCGAAAAACTCATCATCGAGGGAGCTCATGCCCTCTTGCGCGGCCGTCAGACCGCCAAGCCCAACATGCTCACCACCGATGACTTTTTAGAAATAGCCAAATATCACGGGCTTGAGACCGAGGTCGCCTTTGGCGTTGACCCACGCAAAAGCCTAGGCCAAAGCCTCTTCAAGTACAAAAGCCGTGAATACCAAACCGACAACGGCTCAGCTTTCCGCATCGGCAAAAAGAAGCAATCCGACCGCACGCGCTATGAATATAGCTTCAGCCACATTGCTGCAGCTGACAAAAAAGCCCCCCTTCAGGACTAACTCTATTCAGCCCTAACCAACCTCTCCCACCCCCAGAAGCCAGCAAGTCATACGACCTGCTGGCTTCTTCTTTCCCTCACGAGGTGAATAACTTCAACTCAGCCTTGGAAGCAACTTAAAAAGAATAAGCGACTTGTGGAGTCTTGCTGATTTTTGATGTGTGAAAAGTAACTTCGTAGGCTTAACGACATTAGTCTATTCTCAAGCCATCCGAAGAAACTTCAATAAAAAAAATGAAATAGATGAAAATAGATGAAAATAAATGATAAATAGCATAGGAGTAGCCGATGAAAAACAAAAGCAGTAAACGGCAGAGAATCAAAGAAAAGACATAAATATGAACAAAGAAAAGAAAAGAAAAGAAAAACCCGCTAATAATTCCTCATCAATTAAACGATTTTTTGGATCAAGCCCAAGAGCGATCACAGCATTACTCATTTTGATCAATGCCTGTGGCGAATTGCTAATCAACCTAACGACTAATAACATAGCTCCTCAGACAATCAACCTAACGACTAATAATAACGCGCCTCAGACAATCAACCTAACGACTAATAACATAGCTCCTCAGACAATCTACAAAACGACTAATAATATCGCGCCTCCGACACCACAAAAATATATAGATATTTATCCGCCATCAGCTGCGCCGCAGCCAGATAATCTTTTCTTACCCCTACAACCAGAAGGCTCCAAGAGTCCTCACCAACCGCGGAACTTAAAAGCCGTAAGATATTTTTTTAAGCTGAGCATCAAGCAACAGCACAAATAACTTATTCACCCCCACACAAGAAGCCAGCAAGTCACATGACCTGCTGGCTTCTTCTTTCTCCGCATCGAGGCACACTAACTACCCCTCACACCAATCCTCAGCTGCCCGCTCACGGAGGCCGTACCACGCCCACCGCCGTCATGCTCCCAGACCTCCTCACAGGCCACCGTATACACCTTGTTTTTTTCCAAATCAGCCAGTACACCCTTAGGCAGCACCGCTGTCATCTTCACCTTAATATTATTGATTTTATCAGCCATAATTAATCCTAACTCACAGCAATAGATGCCGTAGCATCCAGCGCAAAACTCCCCGACCACGCATCCACATGCAGCGTATTGGCCACATTGGCCGCAAACACATGCGCTTGACAAGTAGCCTCAGCCAGCGCATCCAAATCAATCCATAAATTGATGCGCGTGAGCATATAATAATCAGGCGAGCCCAGCTGCCGCACCTTAGGCGCCCCATGGAGCTGCACCCCCCGAGCTAGCAACGCATCAGCCGCCGCCTGCGCCTCCGCACGGCTATAATAAAAGCCCCGCTGCTCAGTCAAGACACGCACCAGCTGCCCCTGCGACACCTCACGAAAGCTAATCTCAACCCAGCTCATGCTCCAGCTCTCGCCCACATTGACACGCTCCTTTGAAATCTGCGCCTTGCGCAGCGCACCAGCCGCCTCCACCACCTCACCCGAGCGCAGGCGGCCAGAGCGCGCAGCATTGATCAACACCTCAGAGACATACTCCTCACCCCCCCAGCTATCCGCCAGCGAGCACGATACCTCCTGTGCCTGCGCCCCAGCACTCGCCTGCAAATCCAATCGCAGCCGCGCCCCATTAGTCAACTCCTCAACCACTGCCAACGAGCTCACCACACAGGCGTACTCTAGGCCGCCATACTGATAGCCCGAGTCCGAGCCCGAGGCCATCATCTGCAGAGAGAGCCTAATAACAGGCGAGCGCGTCCAGTCCGTGGCCACAATCCGCCACTGCCAGCTCACCGCCGCCGCCTCCAGCCCCTTGCCCTCAGCCAGCAGAGCACGCAAATCACGCCCCCCCGACATCCGCAGCGGCTGACGGGCATCCCCATCCGCCTCATACTCAAATAACTCCCCACAATGCCCTCCCACAGGCACAGGCTCACGCTTGTCCACATGCTCATCAGGCATCACAGGCGGCGGCAGAGGCGGCTCATCCTCAGCCTCCCCCTCAATCGTCACATCCACCGTCAGCTTAGCCACCACATTATCAGCCTCAAAAAACCGCGCTGGCAGCAAGCCGCCCGACCAGTCACAACGCAGCCAGCCGCGCCCAGCATCGAGCCCCAAGCCCTCCCACACCGCATAGCGCACCCCAAGCCCCGAGGCAGTCACCGAGTTCCCCCACGCCCAGCATAGCTCCACGCCAGCCCGAGCTTGCTTGCGACCGCCGCCATGCAACGCCATCACCCCACGTCCCAGCACATCCGCCGCCGCCAGCCCCTGCGCTGAGCCCAGACCCAGCGCATACAGAGCCGCCGCCTCATCACGCTGCGCCAGCATCCACGCCTCCCTCAGCCTCGCCGCCTCAGCCGCATCCGCCTCAAACAAGCCCAGCGGCGCCGCAGCAGCAAGCAGGCTTGACGGAGCCCCGAGGCCAGCATCCAGATTATCCTCCGTCGGCGGCAGCGGCACCGACACCCAAGCCCAAGACTCCTCAGGCTCACCCTCCACAGGATAATGCTTAGCCACCATCATCCACACCGAGCCCCCCTCATCCTCCACCCAGACAGGCAGCGAGCGCAAAAACAACTCACGCCCACGCCTCAGCAGCCAATACGACCACACATGACCAGCATGCTCCACCCACCGTGCCGAGCTTGACTCCGAGCGCTCCTCACCCTTAGTCGTCACCGTCAGCACCTCAAGCTGCGCCTGACCGCGCTGCTCAAAAAGCCCCAGCTCCAGCACATAGAGCCCTGAAGGAATCCCTGCAGCACACATCCGCTCAACCTGCTCATGCGAGCCCAATAGCAGCCGCTCCCCAGCCGCCGCCGCAGCACGCGCCACCAGCCCCAGCTCCTCCGCGACCCGACCCAGAGGGATATCTAGCAGAGCAGCCCCTGCCTGCACCTCCCCCTGCGGCCTCATCGCCAGCTCAATCTCTCCAGCATCAGAGAGCCTCCACAAGATCTCCAGCTTGCCAGCCACAGCATCCCCGCGCAAATAAGGCGTAGCAGCATGTAAACTGCACGCCCCAGACACAATCCACGGAGTCGAGCCAGCCAGCAGCGGCAAATCCAGCAAGCCCATCTCAGAGCCCGACACCTCAAGCTCCACAGCACCCAGCCTCAACCCCAGCAGAGCATCAGCCGACATCATCCCCTGCGCCTCACGGGCAATCACCAGCTCACTCATCCCACCAGCACCTCCTTGAGCTCCACATCCTGCGCCACCTCATCAGCCGCCACCAGCTTAGCCGACACCTTGCCTTTATCATCCTCCGTCACCGACAGCCTGACCCATTGACCAGACTTAATTGACACATGACCCCCAGCAAGCTCAGGCGGCCACGCCCCAGCCATAGGCTCCTCATCAGGCAGCAACAGGGTAGGGATGACCGCACACACCCCAGCACGCAGCCACAGCAGACCGCCAGTTATCCCCACAACCCAGCCATCACCCGTGCTATCCGAGAGCCAGCGCAGCTCAAAAGGGCGCGGCGTGACAGAGCTCCAGCTGCGACCCGAGCCCCGAGCCACCGCAGGCGGCTGCACACCACCGCGACAGGCCACCTTGTCCGCCAGAGCTTGCAACAACTCCGCACGCACAGGCTCCCCAGCGCGGAAGCTCAAGCCCCCCTCAACACCTACTTTCTCAGGCTCCTTCATGCCTGCGATCCATAAATTTCCTTATCCCAACCACCATCTCCAGATAGCACATAAGACTCCGATATCCAGCCATCCTTACCCGATAGCTCAGCCTCCGTCCCCAGATCCAACCAATCGCGCCCCTTAGGCGTGGCCACCTGAGGCACCTGAGTCACCAGAGAGCAGCGCACCTCCTTGGCCACCGCACGCACCTGCGCTGCCGTAGCACGCTCACGCGTCCTCAGCGTAACCGAGCGATCCATGTAGTGCGTCATCCCCTTAGCAATCTTCCACATCGCCTCTCGCGCCGAGCCCGAGAGCTTATCAATTGGGCGGCCACGCTTCACCTTGCCATTTTCTGAGTAGGTCACAATATCCGACGGAGCCGCTCCATTCGCCACCGCATACAGCATCTCAATAGCACGCTCATCAAGATCCTTATACCTGCTATGCGAGAGCAGCGAGCGCTCCTCACCAGCCGACTCAAGCCACATCGTTTCATCACCCACATCTTCCTCAGGATTCTCCCCTCCGCCACCACCTCCGCCATCCTCGCCCCCATCATCCACCTTGCGCAAGCCCTCACGCTCCACCGTAACCACTGCAAAATCAGCCGCCTGCCGCTCCAGTTCCACCGAGCAAATAACTCCCACCGATGACGCAAAAACCCTCTCAGCCCATGCCCTCATCTCCAAGAAATCGCCGCTCCAGCGCTCTTTAACCTTAACACCATTACCCTCAAAATCCGCAGGAGCCTCACACTCCCACGTCATCGTTAGCTCACTACTCTGCGTGGGTGGCTGCAAGCACCGCAGCCCAGCAGGCCGCTCAGGCTCAGGAGCCGCGCGCAGCCCATACGAGCCAGCCAGCCCAAAGCTCCCCACGTCTGGCGGCTCATGCATCCACACCCCCATCCAATCCTGTTGCTCAATCTTGAGCCGCCAGCCCGCCTCAAGATTGAGCGACAATCCAGCCCAGCGCAGCCTCTGATACGCAGAGGCCTCATCACTCCACGCGTGCTGCTGCGCCTCCGCCTCCGCCAGCCCCAGCAGCCGAGTCCCATCCGCCGAGTAAATCCCCAGCACAGCCCCGAGGGAGCCAAAAACCACCCCCGAGAGCTCCACCTGCGCTAGATTACCAGCCTCACCCACCATGCGCAGCCAGCCATCCACTGGCAAACTCGCCCCCAGCATCAAGTACTCCACATACACCAAGCGACCCTCCGCCAAGGGGTATGTAATCATATTATCACTCATCACAGCCTCTACTCAATGCCCCAACAAGCCAGCAGCCTCAGCCGCCTCAACCCCAGCCAGCACGCAGGCCGCAATCTGCCCCAGCCCAGCCTCTGAGGCCAGCAAACGCGCATCTCCAGCATGCGTGATAAAGCCAGCCTCAACCAGCACCGCAGGCATTTCGCTTGCCCTCAGCACATAGAGCCCCCTACGCTCAACCACAGCTTGAGACCGCCCAGGGCAGAGCCTAGCCAGCCCACCTTGCAGCATAATCCGCTCCCCAATACGCTGCCCCAGAGTCGAGTAATAACACACATGAGCCCCATGAGCAGCCGCATTATCAGACGCATCACAATGCAACGAAATTAGCAAATCACCCCCGTCACGGTTGGCCTCCTCCACCGCCCAGCGGAGCTCCTGAGAATTAGACATCCCCACAGGCGTATCAATCAGCCGTACCTCATAGCCAGCCTCCTCAAAAATCCCCAGCAACTTAGCCCCCAAGAGCCTGCATACCGCATGCTCCTTGAGGCCATGACCCACAGCACCCGTCTCCGCCGTGTGCCCAATCTCCACAATAATCTTTTTCTTCATATTTTTTGTATTTTTATATTTACTAGTTTAGTCTCCATCAATAAGCGACTTATAACCATTACCACGGGCACCCGTCCCGTCCGTCTGCCCAATATCAATTGCTATTTTCATTTATCTTGTTCTATTAGTGATTTGTTTGCAGCTTTTGCGAGCTCGCAATGTTTGCAGCCATCAATGAGCTGCTTGGTAAGTTGTCCAATCAACTCGTCTTTTTTGTGCAGCAACTTCATCGTGTAGCTTACCGCATAAATAAGCACGCCAAAGCCGCCCAGCGAGCCCACGGCAGATACCCAGCTCTCTAGCGGCACCACACTAGGAGCAGCAGCCAAAAGCGAGCCCAGAGGGTAGGCTAAGCGCATGAGAGCATCCATTTACTTACCCTCGTTAATTTGCGCAGGCTCGTAGTCATCCAACAAATCACTCTCCGAGATGACTTGATAGATATCATACATGCGCGTCCACTTATCCTCACTCATACTACAGCCCACCAGCCCCAGCGAGGTGATGATCACAGCCGCGGCCGCCAGCAGAGCCTCTGCGATCATACCCGCATACTTGTCACTAATCCCACACTTGGCGAGCAGAGCCGTCACAGGCCCCAGAGCTCGCCACCCTATTTTCATTTTGTTGTTTGTACTCATTTTGTTGTTATGTTGTTTGGTTAAAAGTTAATAGTAATAGCCGCCACCACGTCAGGCGTAGCAGCCGCATCAATCGCAGCAAAGAGCTCCAGCTTACGCGCGTAGATGGCACTCTTGTAAGCCATAAGAGCCTTGCCCACCGTTTGCAGCTCCGCCAGCGTGACCTCATGCGCCACATCGTCCGCATCAATAAAGATGGCAGACTCACCAAGCAGCAGCAGCCCCGTGACATTTGCCTGAGCCTCCGTGTCGTAGAGCACCGCAAAGCCTAGCGCAGCCACCTCAACACGCGCAGGAGCCGCCAAAGCCTGAGCCTTGGCATCCTCGACGGCCGACTTGTGAGCCACCTGCGCATCCGCAAGCGGCATCTCAACCCACTCCGAAATGATGCGCTTGTCCGACTCTCGCAATTGCTGCGTCATGTAGATATGAGCCCTCTCACGGGCAAGCTCAGGCTTAGCGCCGATGCTGCGCGCATAGGTCTCAATCTGAGCCTCTGAGCAGTTGCTAATATATGGCACGCGCTTTACCGCGGTAAAGCTGCCGTCTTCTTTTTGTGTATAGTATGTTGTCATGTTATTACCTGTTTGTATTGTATCGTCCAGCCTTTGGCTTTAGCTGCCTCTACGTGCGCTAATGTTAAAGCTGGCACTCTGTCATAACCAATTTTGTGCTTGTTTTCTACGTATGGCGCACGATTTGGCAGACTATTCTCAATAAATAATGATATATTCTCAGCAGACATTGCCGCACATCCATCAAACATTCGCCAAGCCGTCACCAAAGCATTGCATCTCCACTCATTGAGCGGGGAATTGAACAGGACTCCATCCAGCAAGCACTCATTCATATTTGTCACCTTGGAGACATCCATAGTCTCCAAGCCATGCGGCAACTCCCTGCCGCCCCAGCCATTCAGCAGCGCCCAAAATGTGCCCCACATATTGGTCACCTTTGAGGTATCCCATTGTGAGATATCACCCTTATAACTCGCCATGCGAAAAGCGCAGCTGAGATTGGTCACAGACGAGGTATCCCATCGCGAGATATCCCCATGAAACGAGCCGTACCTGAAGTCAAAAACACCCCCCAAACTCGTAACCTGAGACGTGTTGATATAGTTAAGGTCTGCGAATTTCCCGCCGCGAGCAATACCCTCATCGACTAAGGCTCTAATTGTAGCATTTGTTGCATAAATGCTATTACCCCCCATCATTTTAAAATTTGTTGGTATCATATTATTATCTATCGTTTATGTTATTTTGTTTAATCACCGCCAAATTTGGACGGATTCAAAATCATAGCATATATTCGCCTTTATTGCGCACAACCAGCTAATTGATAGGTACCAAGCGTCATAGCTCGTAGCTCCTGTTAATATAGGTCCTACCCCCCTCGCTGCGCAGCGCAAAATAATGCACTTTGCCAACTGCCAGCTTAGCAGGCGGCAAGCCATCCGCAGCATCCACCCAGACCCAGCCAGCAGGCCACACAATCCCATCGGCTACCCCCGTCAAATCAAGCCCGATTTCGCATGTCCAGCACACCCCAGCAGGCGCGCGGAATATCGCCCCTGACATATCGCCATCCGTCAGACCCGAGAGCTTGTAGAGCTTGCCACCCACCAGCTCTCTATTGAGCCCCACGCCATCGCAGGCAACGACCTCAAGCACGCCCTCACCAGCTGCTAAGTTGATGAGGGCCGCACTAAAAGACGCCACCTCCGTCACCACACATGGCGCATCGCCCGAGAGCTCCGCCGTCGTAGCCACCGCCACAAACGCGCGACTAACACCCCCACCAGGGTGCGCTAGCAGCGTGTATTTTTCGCCGCCAACCTCCGCCGTGACGACAGTGGCCACTTTTGCAACCAACACATAACACCGCCCAATTCTCGTATTAACTTTTTTCATCATTTTCTCGTTTTTCATAATTTGTAAACACCGCAAACTTAGCCGCAACCGCCTCACGCTCATGCTCCGTCCCCACAGCCCAGCGCAGCGACAAGCCCGCACTCTGCATCGCGGCCGCTAGCAGCAGATACAACTTAGCCAGAGGCATGCGCAGCACCTGAGCAGGAGCCAAGCCGTACTTTTTACAGAGCCAAGAGCAGCACGCGGCCGCGTACGGTAAACTTAGCCCATCTGCGCTTTTTTTGAGCCCTTGCCCCCCTCATCCACCGTAAAAGCCGCAGCCTCCTGCTCAGCCACCTGAGAGCGGATAGCCTGCACCATCCCCGTGATCTCCTCCACATCGCGGCCACGCCCCCAGCGCATCGCCTGCTGCATCACCGCGCGAGCATCCAACAGCCCCAGCGCACCCACACGCTCCAGCAGCTCATCAGGCGACTGAGCATGCACCCACACAAACACCAGCACATCCGCCAGCGTAGGCTTGCCAGCCCCCAGCATATCCGCAAAAGGAGAGCCAATCTGCGCCAAAACCGCCATCGACTCCAAATCCTGCTTGCGCAACTTCAAACCCCCAACGATGACGAAGTCAGCCCCCGTCACCGTCACCATATTCTGGTAATCTCTTGTATCCATATCTTTTTCTTGTTTTTTTATATTTTTAATCACACCATGATGGCAACCTGCGAACTACGCAACTTGCCAGCATGGTACTCAATTTTTTTGAGCAGAGAAGTCTGACTCCGCAGCTCCTGCAACTCCGTTTGCCCCGAGCCAATCATGCGACCACGAGAGCCGCCAATACGCACCGAGGGCTGCAGCACCATCTGCTGCAAAGCCTGCCGATTAGGCACCTTTGCGGCCGACTGCGCATCCGTGATAGCCGCCTGAGCACGCAGCTCACGCATCGCATACGCACGCGCATCCGCCGCATCCAAGCCCTCCTCCATCAGCTGCGCCTCACGCTCCAGCAACCCTATCGAGGCCTCCATAGCCCGCGCCTTGGACGTGTACCCCTTGGCCTGAGCCTCCAGAGCCGACAACTCCGCATCCCGCGTCACCGAGCGCGAGGCCGCCTCAGCCATCGCCGAGCTCAAGGCCTCACCACGCTTGAGCAGAGCCCCAATATACTGAGCCTCCTTCACCGTCCCAGCCTGCCCCAGAGCAGCAGCCAACTGGCTGAGATTACCATCCACACCACCCGAGCCCGAGCCACCCAGCGCCCTCACCGCTGCACCCAGCGCCACCTCCTGCTCACGCAGCGACATCGCCGCCAGAGCCGCATCACGCGCCACCTGTGCCTGCGCCCCACGGATTTTCTCAACCTCATCCCGAGCCTTTGCCGCCTGCCTGCCATAATAGCCCTGCTGCTTCACAGCCTCACTCAGCGCCAGCCCCGTGCGCTCCACAGCCTCAGCAGTTCGCTCCTCCTCATCAGCCCCAGCCGCAGCCGCAGGAGCCCTCACAGAGCCCCCCTCAGCCTCAGCACGCAGACTTGACGCACGCTCCGCTACATCCGCATCCCAATTTTTGGCCAGACCGCCCGACACATCAGGCGACGTACGCACCAGCCGCCCGTCAATCAACCTGCTGTTATTAGCCAACTCCATCATCGCGTCATTTTGCCCCATCCCGAGAGCCGCGCGCGGAATCGCCAGCAGAGCATCCTTAACCACGCCAGCAGGATCAAACATCAGCTTGTCCACCGTCACCGCCAATCGCTCCACCACCGCCGCCAAGTAATCAATACCCACCTCAAGCCGCGCCTGCCACTCGAAGCGATTTGACGCAATATCACGCAGCAGACCGCCCAGCCACTCCCCAACCGAGAGCAGCTGCGTACCCATCGCAGCCCCCAGATCCGCAAAAAGCGGCTTCATCGCGCCCAGAAACTCAATCAGCTCCCCCATCACAGACTTGAGAGCAGGCAGCAGCCCCTCACCAATCGTAGCACCTGCAAGCGATAAATTGTCCTTGAGCGTTGACCAAAATCCCAGAAAATCCGCGCTCGCCTTTGCGGCACCCTCAGAGAAAAGCCCCTGAGCCGAGGTCACACGCTCCAGCACATGAATGAGATCCTCAACACCAAAATCACCAGCCTCAATGCCCGACTGCACCTGCGTGCCAGAGAGATCATACATCTTGGCGAGCTCACCACGCAGATCAATCTGACGCTCAGCCATCTGATTCGCAACCTCCGTATCAAGCTTACCAATCGAACCCACCTTACCGATGATAGCCGACATATCCACCAGAGACGAGCCCGAAAGAGCTGCCACATCGCCCATCGTGCGGATGATCGAGAGCGTGCGCTGCGCATCAATACCAAAAGCCATCAGCGTCTTGCTCGCTGCCGCAATATCCTCCAGAGCA
Source organism: uncultured Verrucomicrobiales bacterium (assembly GCA_947039485.1). Lineage (GTDB taxonomy): Bacteria > Verrucomicrobiota > Verrucomicrobiia > Verrucomicrobiales > Akkermansiaceae > Akkermansia. Next base: position 53,089 of record CAMQZC010000016.1, read on the forward strand.
AAAGGAGTCGAGGCTGAATAATCAATCAACTCCGCCAGATGCTCCTTAGCTCGATCAGCATCGCCCATCAGCACACCAAAAGCCGTCCGCATCGACTCAATTTGCGCCGCAGGCATCACCATGCCATCCAGCACCAGCGAGCCCAAGCCGCTCATCGAGGCCGCCACACCATTCATGAGCGTGCCCAGTCCCGTGATAGCCGAGCCCAGCGAGCCAAGCTGCGACACCATGCCGCCGCTCGCACCGCGCAGCTCGCCCTGCACCTTAAGCAACCCCTTGCTAAAGCCAGCAGCGTCAGCGCCAAAACTAATCTCTACATCCGCCATAATTAACTCCTCAACCTACCCAGCGCTCAGCCTTTCGCAGCAGCTCAGCTGTCGCGTCCTTGCGCAAAATTACCGTACGGCCGTGAGCGCGACAGACAAAGGCAGGCACCTTCTCAGCCAGCTCCTCACGTATCGCACGCAAATTTTTAACACTCGTGATCGCATACGCCAGAGGGCTACTCTGCTGACCCAGCAGCCAAGCCTCATCATTCCAAGCCGCAATCACCTGCGCCTGCGTCCAGCGGCCGCAGCGCGAGCTCTCCGCAAACCACCATGCCTCAATCCCATCACGTGGGAGATCCCCCGCAAAGTGCTGCCCGAAGGATAAACACTCAAAATCCAGAGCAAAGAGCACCGCTGCCAGCTCCTCGCAATGCGCGGAGCTGGCACCAGCCATGATTGCACTCGCAATATTCATGCCCCCAGCGCCTCCTCACCCTTGATAGCCGCAGCCGCGGCCGCCGTAGCCCCTAAATCAAAAGGAGCATAAGCGCCCGACACATCAATCTTAACAAAAGCCCCGCGCGTGCGAGCAATCGACACATTATCCGAGATGACGCCTGCACCTTGTACCGTGTCACCCACCAGATGAGGCAGGGAGGACTTCAGATCCAACACCGCCGCCACCGTGATGCCACCTGCCGTAGGAGACGACATCTCGCCGCTCATATTAAAGGTAATATCAGCAGGAGCCGACACAGCCCCCACCTTGTTACCATGCTCATCAAGTTGCCACACAATCTCCGAGGAGGCATCCCACTTCAGAGACTCAACAAAAAGCCCATCCTCCGCAGATTCCAGACCCCACTCACCAACACTGCCACGCTTTGTGACACCATTTACACTATTAACTACACCAGCCATATTTCTATTTTCTATTCACTATTTTTAATTTTACACCAGCTACTTAGAGCTGAATAAATACCGTTGCAGATGCACGCGACACACGCCACGCATCATCTGCCTCCGCCTGCACAGGCTCTATCGCCACCTCATAAATGTGATAGCTAGAGCCCTCTAGAGCCTCCTTTTTTAGCTGCCTGCAAGCATCCTCAAAATCCGCCAAATAATCATCACCATTTGGCAGCGCTGGATGCAGCCTCAGCTTCAAATCCCCAGCCAGTTCATACGAACAATTGCCAAGAATCATCTCCTGCGCCACCTCCAATTCTAGCGAAATCCGAGCCTGATCAGCCTCCTCATCCGCCACCATCGCCTCAAAAGGCGTACGCACCAACGCCCCAGGACAATGCACGCGGAAATACTCCGCCATTTGCTCAAAAAACTCCTTCATGATCACACCTTCCGCAGCTCCTTTTTTAGCCTGCGCTCCTGCAGCTTAGCCATGCGATCCACAGCCTTTTGACTATGCTTTACGAGCCTCCCCACATGCAGCGCCTCCGCATGCGGAGCCCTATTTTTCGCCACTAACACAAATCCCGTCTTGCTCTTTTTCTCACGCGCCGAGCCCTGCTGCTTCTTACTGCGCAGCACCTGAGGAGCACGAGCCCCCACCATCTGCGCAAAGGGCAGCCATGCCGACATTAAATCACCAGCAGAGCCCTGCACAAATCGCACCAGCTTATTCACCTCAGAGCCTTGCACCGCACGAGGCTCACCCCACCACTCACGGCGGTAGTGATTCCCCTTGCGGACAAGTCTAGACTGATCACGCATCAGCTGGGCAGGGGAGTGCGTCCCCTTGCGAGCACGCACCCGAATAAAGATGGGCGAGCCGCCCACATCCGCGGCAATCCGACCGCGCAAGTTACGGATGGCAACTGCTGGACTGCGCCCCGAGCCAGTCGAGGGCGGAGTCCACTTAAAGAGCATCTTTGCGGCCGCTTGGCCAATAGCTCGCTTCTGCGCTGGGCGCTGCGCCAGCATTACACGCTGCGCACGCTCCAGCTTAGCCTGAGCCCTTTTGAGATTGACACCCTTTTTCGCACTCGCCATTAGCCGCGCCCCATTTCTACCCTCCAGATGCCGCCTGCGAGCTGCTCGACCGCCAGTGAGCTCAGCCTACGGCCACGCACCACAAGCCGCATATGAGGACAAGGATCGCCCTCAAGCGGCCAGCGAGACGCATGCACCAGCAGCTCACCCGTACGGGCGCAAACGCGCCCATCAAACTCAACCGCATACTCCGAGCTTATCGGCTGCACAACCGCCAGCACCGACACCCCATTAAAGGTGACGGGCTCACCAACCGCAGCCAGCAAATCCTCAGCACCATCAGCCATTAAGCTCTCAAACTCATTCACAGGCGTACAATCACTTTAAGCTTGGACGGCAGCAGGAGCCGACACCAAGAGACGAGCCGCATCAGCATGCCCACGCTTACGGCCGATAAGCGTCTTAGCCGCAATACGCAGCACACCCTCATCACCATCCCAATGCTGCACAATCACCATAGGCAGCTTGGTCGTGCCATGCGTCACAACCGATACATGGCGATAGGTATCGGGCAGCACCAGCGGAGCACGCATCGCGATGCCCATGCAAGCTTTTTTCGCAATCACGCCCACCACATTTTTACCGAGAGCCGCAATACCTGTCACCTTTTTGATAACACCAAAGTCCAAGTCACCCAGTCGCAGGTCATCCGTGCTACTGCGCTTCATTGCGCCATAATAGCCCTTGTCGAGCAAGAGCGCATCCGTGTACGGCTGCAGGATCTCAGAGAGCTCCGTATTTGCCCAGCCAGCGCAAAAAGGCGTACCTACCGCATCCTTGCCATAAGCAGGAACCTCCACGGAGTCAGGCACAGCAATCGCCACACCATCCACATCAAACGCAGCCTCTGTCAGACCGCTCAAAGCATACTCGACACACTTGCGAGCAACCACGTTGATACACGTGCTCACCAGCTTCTCAGCCTCATGACCATTGGCGATATCCCCAATGCTGATTTCTTCCGACCACATTGCCTCCTGCAGCTCGACCGTCACCGCCCCATACTTGGAGCCTCCAGCATCAGAGAGCTTGCTAGCATTGATGAGAGCCTCCTTGCCTGCGTCATCCTCAAGCTCTACGGTAATCGTGGGGCGCACATTGCGTCGCTTGGCCACCACAGCCGAGCCTGAGAAATTTGTAGCAAAGGTATTGCTCAAATCAATCAGATTATCGCTAAAGTTTTTGAGCGACTTATCAGCCACCACGTTGTAGCCCAGATTAGCGTAGCTTGTAGGAGCTGCCGCAGCACGCACCTCATCAATAACGCCCATTTCAAAGCCCATTTCCACAAGTGCAGCCGCATCTACTGATGCAAGCACGGGGAAACAAGCTAACTTACTCAATTGAGTTTCTTTATCCATATCTTTTTTTCTATTATTTGTTATTGTTGTTTGTTGTCATTACGCGCTTTTCAAGCTCTTTACGAGCCTCAGGGTTGCGTACACCCTCCGCCATCAGCTGCACATTCGAGAGCGATGCCAGCTCACTCTCTCGCCCAGCCTCAGGCTCCGCAGACGGCAACTCTGCCGCCCCCAAGCCTAGAGCCGCCACACGGCGCACCACCTCTTTTTCAAGAGACGCTCGCACCGCAGCATTCTCCGCGCCCACAGCCTCCACCGTCGCCAGCATACCCGCTCGCTCCGCCTCCACTGAGGCAATTTGCTGACGCAAATCCGCCTCAGAGACCATTAAAGCCTCCACTCGTGCCAGCGTCTCAGTCTCCTCCGCCTCAGCCCTCAGCCCAAAGAGCGCCTTCACGCGCCCAATTACACCCAGCTTAGCCGCAGCCTCCTGCTCAGCCGCCAGAGCCTGCACAGGCTCAAGCTCAGGCGATTGCACAGCCGCGCCAATCACGCGATCCACCCAGCCGAAAGCCAAAGCCTCCGAGGCTGAGAAAAAAGTATCACCATCAATGGCAGCACGCAGCTCCTCCACCGTCTTACCCGTCTTTGCGGCATACACGCCAAGCATCTGCTGCCAAATAGCCTCAAGATTTTGCAACGTGCTAGCAATCTTGCTGAGCCCACCAGCGGCCACAGTCTGCGGCTCGTGCACCATCCAGCGAGCCGCTGCGCCCATCGCCACCTCATCGCCAGCAAGGGCTATCAAGGTAGCTGCTGACGCACAGACACCATAAATCTCCGTCTTGATGGTGATCACGCCCTTTAACGCCATCAAGCGGTCAAAAATCTCAGCCGCCACAAAGGCATCACCACCGCGCGAATTGATACTAATTACCAGCTCCTTCTTATGGCGGATGAGCTCATCTAATCGCTCAAACCACGTCTCCGACCAGCCTTTTTCTGAGCCGATGATCCCCACAATATTAACTTGCACGCGATCATCACCCATCGCCAAAATCTGTGGGAGCGTCTCCCATTCATATATCTTACTCATTATTTTTTTTCTCTGTTTTTTGCTTTTGGGGAGCGAGGCTATCAGCCTGCTCCACCTGCGACACCTGAGCCCCGAGAGCCCCCTGTGTCAGACTACCACGAGGCAGCCCATACTTCTCCTCAACCGCAAACTGCGCAGCCTTAGACCGCGCGGCCTCCTCAAAGAGATCCTCCTGCGTGCGACCACAAGCCGACATGACAAAATCCTCCCTTGAGGCCATCCCCTCACGCGCCAAATTGATAGCCGCCGTAGCCACACGACCCAGATCCAGCGTCATATCACGCAGGCTCACCCACTCAACCGCATCCCACGCCCCATCGGAGGGCATGCGGAGGCGACCAGCGGCTATCTCTGCCGCCATGGTATGCAGCCAAATGCGATCGCACAGAGCCTGCCGCCACTGCTTCTTTTTTAAGCACCATCGCCCCAGCTTTTCCAGCTCAAAGCGCGCAGCTGCCGAGCTCAGCTTGCCGCTGTCAAACACCACCATGGGGCTCAACTCAGCCGCATATGCCAAATCTGCGACAAGGAAATCTAGCATTGCACGCGCATCGGGAGAGGGTCTGTTATCGCTGAGGACTTTGACATCACGCCCCTCACCCAGCGAAGCCACCACCGAATCACCCAGAGTGATTTCAGCCCGCGACTCCGCATCACCAGATGCTGGAGGCTTAGCAAAGCGTGACGCGGATCCGCCACGTTTATCACCCTCTTTCTTAGTCTCAATCAAGGCCAGCTGGGACGTGATCTTGAGCGAGCTCTTGATAAATCCCACAATCTCGCCCAGATCGCGAGCCGATGCAATGGCCGCCACCAACTCTGCAGTACCACGCGAAGCCAGCGGATCAGGATCATGACGATACAAATACGCAGAGGCCGCAGGCAGCGACCGCGTCTTGCCCTCATCATCAGACAATTCATAGCTCAGCACACGCCCACGCCTGTCCTTGCGCACGCTCAAAATCTGGCTACCGCGATAAAAAGCATACTGAGCCATACCCTGCTCAAGCATGCACACCAGCAGCACATCACCATCTATCACGCGGCATTTTTCCATCCACAGCTGCGCCCCCACAAAATCCAGCACACCAGCACGATCAAACGCCCCAGCCCGTCCCGTGCGAGCCTTCCAGACGCGCCTTGCCTCCGCATTCCAAGCCGCATCAGTCGACTGAGGATGCGGAGTCAGCCAGCCCTGCAAGTTAACGATTGTAGCCACCGCCTTGCGCACGCGCCCAGAGCACCAGTGCAGGCTCCGCGATGCAGACATCAGCTGTGTGCGAGCCCACGAGCCCACACGATCACCCGAATTAAGCGGCCACCAAATCGGAGCCGATGATGGCGATGGGCTCACAGCATCCATCATACCGCCATACAGCCGCACCTCAGCAACGCCCTCAACCTGTTCAAAATCCTCTTCCATATCAATACCTCACAACAAAGGAAGTCACCTGACCACAAAAGCCATCATCAGCGCCCTCCAACGACTCAATCGCCTGCTGGAGCGCATCCACCCATTCACGTGTCTTGATGCGCTCCCCACGGGCGAAAGAGACCCCCGACGTATTAGCCGAGATCATATACTCACCAGCTCGCAACTTTTCCAAAGCCTCCTTGCGCATCGAGCGCAACGCGTCCAAACTATAATCAACCTTTAAGGCCTTAACTAAACTTTCCATAACTCATATCTCTCATTGACTCTAAATCACCCTCAGCATTAACCCACCAAGTAATCAACGCCAACTTGAGAGCATCACCGTAGTGATCCTCATCAACCTTTTTCCACTGAGCAGATTGCCCTTTATTCTCAAGCACCTGCCCAGACAGCCCAGCAATTAGCTCATTATCAATATCGCGCGGCAAGACCAAGCCCTCACCACGACCCAGCGCACGGCGGCCATATAAATCAAGCTTCGACTGATAATCCGAATAAGTTACCAGGTACGAATCATATTCCGCCAAATAGGTCTCATAATGCGTCCCTTGCCGTGCACCCGAGCCCTTGGAGGGCTGCAACACCTCCCCGAACTTAGCACACTCAGCGTACACGCTGCGCGTAGAATACCCAGAGTCCACCAAGCCCACAACAGGCCGCATGCCATCATAGGACAAGCTCTTAGCATGCTCTGCGATTTGCTCGACCGCCACCAGCGTGCCCCAGTCCACAAGCCACATCTCGCCCGACCCCACAAACGCCACAACAACCCAATGCTGCTGCTCCAAGCCCACATCATAGCAGGCCGCCAAATAATGCGCCTGCTCAGGCACCTGACCGCGCCCGTGGCTATCCTTGCGCAAACTGAGAATTTTATTTTCATCAACACGCGCAAAATAAGGAGTCCAAGGCAACGCCTCATAGGAGTTTTTAAAATTTTGAAGAAGGTGGGCACCGCCACGCTTGACGCAGGCCTCCCAATATGCAACAGCACATTTCCCGAAAGTCTCAAAATTAGAATAAAGAGCATTAAGGTGATAGCCCACCATCTTGCCATTTGAGCAGTTTGCCGTGCCCCGCCACTCACCAGCAGCCATCATCGCAGGCTTATCCACATCATACATCGCCCCCTTGCATTCAGGGCAGCGAATATGAGCAGTGGCTAATATCTCATCAGCCTTATCACCTGACCAGCACAGCATATCAGCGCTGAATACCAGTGTGAACATATGGCCGCAGTGAGGGCAGGGCACAAAATAACGTTTTTGCTCCGTCAAGAGCCAATTTTGCCAAAAAGGATGCTTTTCGGTCGAGGGAGTAGATGAATGAATGATCTTAGGGAAGGCAAGCGTTTTCTGCCTCACCTTGACCAAATCCGCAGGGGCTGCCTCACGCTTGTCCACATGCTCATACTTGGATGCCTCATCTAAAATCGCCAGCGACACCGCACGAGACGACAGCTCACCGCTCACACGAGCACCCACAAAACGCAAATTGCAATCGGCGAACTTGTAACCATAATTGCCGAAATCCTCACGCCGCATCCCAGCTGTCAGCCACGGCTGCGCACGTACAAAAAAGTCCATGCGCTCCTCTACAAACGCCTTCGCAAGCTCTTTTGTCGTGAGAGCCCAGAGCATCGCACTTGGCCTCATCGCCTTCCACCAAGCCACGGAAATCATGCAAAACGTCGTTTTTGACGTTTGCGCAGCCCAGCAAAGAAAGACCTCATGTACCGACTCATCGCGCAAAGCCTCAAAAGGTTCACGCATGTATTCAAAACCGACCAGCGACAACGGACCAGGGCGCTCAGCGCTCACACGTGCCGAAATCGTCAACCGCTCTTGAGCCCAGTCAAAAGGAGCCAACTTCTCGCGAAATAACAAAGACCCTAACACCCCAGCAACTCCTCAATAAAAGCATCTTTTGCCTTAATACCCTCATTCCACGCAGGAACAACCGACTTAAAGCAGGCCGCAAACTCAAGCCTCATATGCTCAGGCAAACGCCCCGCAATATTGCTCTCCAGCTGTAAAATTAACTCCGCAAGGGGCTCAAGCTCCCTGCGGAGCGCTCTAACTCGCTCCGCAGGGATCATAAGACCACGCGCCTTCTGGAGATCCTCATATTTCAGCACAGCCTCATGATAACGCTTCTGCGCCATCCCTACAGCCCGTTCCAAAATCGCGATATTCCTATCGCCCGACATAGCAATCTGATTGCTATGCTTATCAGATAATTCTCTCCACTGAGAATAGGCAGCCTCCGTCAACTCCCTAGACCTCAAGACATCGGGTGAAGTGACTGCGATAACAGATGCCTTCCGTTTCCCTCTCAAAAACGCAAGCCACTCATCGCTTTTCCGCGCACGATGAGCACGAGCCGTCCTAGCTGCATACCCATGCAACTGCGCAAACTCTATTGCCATCTGACCCGACTCTGTTTCTTTTGCAGCCACCTCTACCCTATGTCACCCAGTTCCCGAATTGTCATAATTTTGACATACGACCATGCCGCGGCCATCCGCCAAAGCGGCACATGAGCCCCCAAACCCCGTGCCCCCCCGAGCACGCCTAGCTGCCACTCCATCCACCCTCCACTCAACATCCCAATGCCGCGACCTGCCACCGCCACCAGCCCCAAGAGCCACCCATCAACCACCACCACCAGATCACGCCACCCATCCCCAAAAAACACCCCCACACCACCCCAATACCATGCAAAACACCTATCAAGACCATGCCAAGACCATGCCAAGACCATGCCAAGACCATGCCAAGACCATGC
>CAMQZC010000017.1 GCA_947039485.1 uncultured Verrucomicrobiales bacterium
GTTGCCTGGCCAGTTCCGCTTTTAACTTTCGTTTCGCTCGGAGCCTTTCGGGCTTCCCCGTGTTGGGGTGCCGCTGATTATATAGATAAAAGCCCCTCACGTCAAGAAGCTTTTTGATGTTTTTTGTATTTTTATTGTGACGATTTCGTAAGACGCTATACATGAATAAAAACCGGGCTGCGCGAATACTTCATCCAAATGCAACATCTCCCATTGACTGTGTAATCTTGCGAAAAAAAGCCAAATTCTTCGACAATGGAGATGCAAAGCTGTGCAAAATAGGCTAGAAGCAACTTAGCTCGACGCAGTGCAGCCGATTTTTGACAGGGACACGCTCATGCCCCATACTATCGCGACGACTCAACATCACTATAGCGACTAACTGGGGAGCCTCATCACCCTACTTCCCGAAGTCAGATGTAATGCAGAAAGGAGTAGCTGCCTCAATTTCATGTGAAATGCGGATTTTCTCTGCGCTCTTCTTGAGAAGGGGGGAGATAACAAGCTTGATGTGGCCCGCGGATGGGAGCGCAGCACAGCCGCCACATCACTCTTGCCACCCTTTCCCTCAGTTCCTCTCGCCCAAGTGCCCCCTAAGCTCGCCTGAGCCACTCTGATGAGCAGGCAGGCCGCACGCTGTGCTCTAGGCAATACCTTACAGCTCCTGAATAATGATGGGGGAATCATCATCGCACTCATAGGTCTTCATGGCGTAGAAGGCGCGATGACATCCGCTAAACGCCACATTTCCCATCAACAGGGTGTCCTTGCAGAAAACAAGCCCAGCTTCTCGCAAATCGAGAAGCTGGGCTGAGTAAAATATACTAAAAGAAACTTAGTGGATGCGCTTAAGCAACCAATGAAGCAGGTCCTTGACAGGTACACGCTCTTGCTCCATGCTATCGCGATGGCGCAACGTCACTGTACCAGCTAGCTCAGGTGCCTCTTCACCCAGTGTCTCAAAGTCAACTGTGATGCAGAAAGGAGTACCTACCTCGTCTTGACGACGATAGCGACGACCCACAGCACCGCCTTCATCGTAGAAGACATTCATGAAGGGGCGAAGCTCTGCCTCGATTTCATGTGCAATGCGGACTTGCTCTGCGCTCTTCTTGAGAAGGGGGAAGATAGCAACCTTAATAGGTGCCATGCGTGGATGGAAGTGCATCACCGTGCGGACATCGCTCTTGCCATTCTTGCCGAGTTCTTCCTCGTCATAGGCCTCACAAATCACAGCCAGCACCGTACGGTCGCAGCCAGCAGAGGGCTCAACAACATGCGGGATAAACTTCTCACGTGTCACCTCGTCAAAGTACTCCATTGGCTTGCCTGATCCACTCTGATGAGCAGTCAAGTCGTAAGCTGTGCGGTAGGCAATACCTTGCAGTTCCTGAATACCAAAGGGGAAATCATATTCGAGGTCATAGGTCTTCTTGGCGTAGAAGGCGCGCTCGCCATCGGGCACATCAAGGATATGTATCTTCTTGCGGGGGATACCGATTTCCTCATAGAAGCAGAGGCAGCGCTCAAGCCATTCATCGGTGAGGCGCATACCGTCTTCTTCACGGCAGAAGTACTCAATCTCCATTTGCTCAAACTCACGGGAGCGGAAGGTGAAGTTACGTGGGTTAATCTCATTGCGGAAGGATTTACCGATCTGAGCGATACCAAAGGGTATCTTCATACGGGAAGAATCCAAGATGTTCTTGTACTGGCAAAAGATGCTCTGAGCGGTCTCAGGGCGTAACCAACCGGTAGCGTTGGGATCATTGTCATCTGAGGTCGCGCCAATCTTTGTCTTGAACATGAGGTTGAACTCACGAGCCTCGTTGACGAGGGAGCCATTGGCGGGGTTGTAGCGGATGCTATCGCGTACTTCCTCGGCACTTTCATCAATAAGTTCAAGTTCCTTGGGCAGCACGTTCTTACCAGCGAGCTGGCTGTAGTATTGCAAGGCGGACTTACGAGCGGATTTGGTAGCTTTTTCATCACCTGTTGGGACCAACATGGAGAATTCCTTGCTGCTGCTCCAGCTGTCATCAGCCTTGCGAGCACCCTTCCACCAAAGAGCTGTACCGCTCTGTGGATCAATTTGGTCGGCACGGAGACGAGCCTTGCTCAGGAGACAGTCGCAGAGAGGGTCTGAGAAGCCACCTACGTGACCTGAGGCCACAAGAACAGAATTATGCGTGAGGATTGAGCCGTCCATACCCACGATATCGGGGCACTCTTGGACGTGGCGACGCCACCAGTAATCCTTAAGGTTGCGCTTGAGCTCGGCGCCTAATGGACCGTAGTCCCAGCAACCATTGAGACCGCCGTATATCTCAGCGGCTTGAAAGATAAATCCGCGGCGTTTGCAAAGGCTCACAATTTTTTCCATGCGAGCGGGGTCAGTATGTGTACGATCTGCCATAACGTGGGACATTGTAACACAAAAAGCCCCCTAAGCAAGAGAATAAGGCTAAGCAATGACGCGGATATTTCTTTTATCTCCTTAACTAATCCCAAAGAGAGAACGGTAGGTCTGGAGCGACTTGGAGTCCGTCATCTCCGAGATATAATCAAGCATGCACTGGAAGCGCTCCTTCTCCTCCATCTCTGGCCCTGACTTGAGTGGCTTGAGCTGCGACTCTAGCATACTGCCCAGAGTGCTAGTGGGATCTATCACCCATTCCATGAAGAGATCAATGAGTTTTTTGATGACCTGATAGCCTGCCAGCTCCACGCTCACGACCTGCTCATGGCGGTAGATGGATTTGAAGGAAAAATCCTCGAGCGCAGCATGAGCCGCGCCCATGGTACTCATCTTGATGAGCGACTGGCTGAGATTGCCATCGCGCAGCTCGGCTAGATGATCCACCATACAATGATTTATCGCATCAATGCAGCAACCCACCGCAATGGCACGCATCGCGCGGATAGCGGACTTGTCACCCTCCTCGCGGCGAATCTTATTGCAGTAATCAACGGCGGAGTCATCCACCAGCATCCCCAGTTGTGCAGAGGCCTCATCATAGCTAATCACCTGCGAGACGCAGGCATCCTCAATATCAGCGATGAGGTAGCTGATATCATCTGCCGCCTCCATTAGATAGGAGAGGGGATGGCGGTACCATGCAGGGAGCAAGCTCTGCATCGTACGCAGTCCGACCTGCTTTGCCACCAACTCAAAGGAACCAAGCTCGCTGTCATAAATGCCAAACTTCTTGCAACCCACATAGAGAGAATTATCCTGCAGCTGCAATTCACGTGCTGAGTCGCTAGCCGCGCGAATGCAGGGGTACTTGCTAAAGGCCGCCAGACTCGCCACCGTGAGATCTAGCCCACAGTTACGCATGGGGTCGCAGGTGCTGGTCAAGAGGCGAAAACCCTGCGCATTACCCTCAAAAATAAAGCCTTGATAGGGGGTGCCTTGAAGCGATGCGGATATGGCATCCTCACCGCTGTGACCAAAGGGGGGATTGCCCAGATCATGGGCGAGGCAGGCTGTGGCGACGAGCTCTCCCATATCCGCGATGAGGCTATGGGGATTGCTCACGATACTTGTATCCTGCGCCAGCAGCATGCCTGCAAGGCTCTGCCCCAGTGCGCGCCCCACATTGGAGACCTCTAGGCTATGAGTCAGGCGTGTGCGCACATAGTCATTGCGCCCGAGGGGAAAGACCTGCGTCTTGTCCTGCATGCGGCGAAAGGCACTTGAGTAGAGTACGCGTCCGTAGTCGCGATTGAAGTCCGAGCGCGAAGCAGCCTTCCCTGAATTCACTCGACTAAGGCGTACGGGAGAAAGGAGTTGATTCCATTGGCAGGAGGTGGGGGCGGCATTGCTCATGAGCTTATCATAACACAAGGCGAGCGGCTCTTACAATACCCGAGTGAGCCCGAGTCGTTGACAAATCAGCATCTTGTGCTATGCTTCTAAGATGACCTCGATTCCACATAGCCTTCTATTGCTCGCTGCTACTCTACCCTGCTTGGGGCAATCTATCGAGCGCAAAGTGCAAGATGAAATGGGACTCTGGGGGCAACACCCTCAATCCGCCATCAGCGAAAAAAACATCTTCTTAAACGCCAACGTTAGCGCCTCTGGGCACTGGGGCAACGATACGCCCAACAAGGCCACCGATGGCATCATCGAGCCAGATGCCCACTGGAGCTGTGAGGGGCTGCCCGCATGGCACCAAGTTGACTTGGGGCTGCCCAAGACCATTGAGCGCATTAAAATCTGGCCTTACTGGAAAGATGGGCGCATCTACAAATACATCATTGAGGGCTCTCTTGATGGCAAGAATTGGCAAATGCTCGTTGACCAAAGTGCTAACTCAATCTCAGGCACGGCCGAGGCTCAGAGCTACAACTTCAAGCCAAGCCTTGTGCGCTACATACGCAGCAGCTTCCTCGACAACTCGATGGGCAAAACGAGCGGTGCTCACATCGTCGAAATCCAAGGATATGAGAAAGCCCGAGACAACAGGCTACGCGCCACGGCCTACAGCGACAGCCTGCGCCTCCCATGGACGGGGAATGTGACAGCAGCTCCCCTGCCCGACAACAAAATCGCGCTCTCGGGCTGGCGAGGAGAGCGCGTTAACGCTCAAATTCTCATCCAATCCGATCAAGCCATCCGTCAGCTGCAGGTACAGGGCGGCAAGCTCAAGGGCGTGGATGGCAGCATTGCAATCAAGGCTAATTTTGTCAAGTTCACCAAGGCCAACGGCACACCAACCGCGGATATCATCAGCAACAAGAGCCGCGAGATGATCGACAATGCCGCAGGAATCAACCGCAGCGTCTGGGTGAGCCTCGACATCCCAACCAACGCCAAGCCCGGTCTCTATGAGGGGCTTCTGCGCATCGTGGCTGAGGGTATCGCCCCCCAAACCATCCCCGTAAGCCTGCAAGTCCAGTCTCAGACGCTGCCCAAGCCTCAGGACTGGGGCATCCACCTCGATATCTGGCAGCACCCCGATGCCGTGGCCCGCTGGCACGGTGTGGAGATGTGGTCTGATGAGCACTTTGCCCTCATGAAGCCGCTGATGCAACGCCTCGCGCAGGCTGGTCAAAAGGTCATCACCGCCACCATCATTGATGAGGCGTGGAACGGCCAGACTTACGACCGCTTTGGCTCGATGGTCGAGTGGATCAAGCAGCCCGATGGCAGCATGCGCTGGGACTACAGCATCTTCGACAAGTGGGTTAATTTCATGATGAATGAGGTTGGCATCAAGAATCAAATCTCCTGCTACACCATGCTGCCATGGTCCATGAAGCTGCGCGTCTACAATGAAGCCACGAGCTGCTACGAATTCATCGAGATGAAGCCCGGCGATCGCTCCTTTGATGCCATCTGGGCTCCCTTCCTCGAAGACTTTAGCAAGCATATCAAAGCTAAGGGCTGGGAGAAAATTACAGGCATCGGCATTGATGAGCGTCCTGACTACATGGTGCGCGCCGCACGCAAGGTTCTCGCGAAGCACGGTCCTAACTTCAAGATTATCTCCGCGGTGAACGCCCCCTCCAAGACGACCGATATTGTCGATGATATGTCACCGATTATCTACCACACATCCACACTCAACGAGCAAGCCCTCGCCAAGCGTCGTGCGCAGAACAAGATGACGACCTTCTACGTCTGCACGGTACCAGCGCATCCCAACAACTTCACCGCATCCCCCCTGATGGAGTCCGAGTGGCTGGGTATCTTTGCGGCTCTGCATGATTTTGACGGATTCCTACGCTGGGCTTACAACTCGTGGAACCGCAACCCCTACGAGACAACTAAGTTTGGCAACTGGCCTGATGGTGATGCCTTCCTCCTCTACCCCGGCAACCTGAGTTCCCTGCGATTTGAGAAGATGCGCGACGGCTACGAGGAGTTTGAGAAGCTACGCCTCATCCGCGAGGCCGCTAAGAGCAATCCTGAACTCAAGGCTCTCTATGATCACTTCATCAGCGCCATGCAGCCCTACTTTGACAAGAAAAAGACGGGTAGCCTCGACTACGCCGCAGGCATCAAGGCCTACCGCGAGGGATTCAAGAACTTGGAGACGGCATTCAAATAAGGCTCTTCTTTGGCGAGCACATCCCTTTCTGCTCGATGCTCTTTATTCTAAATACAGGCAGACTGTAGCCGAGAACTGTACCATGCGCGATTCAAGCTTGACCCGACGGCTTGGTGCGTGGTAGAGTGGACTTCATCCTATGAGCCAAGAATCTACCCGCGATCTCACACCCGTTGTCCCCAAGCGTCTGCGCAGCACCTTCTTCATGCTGGTGGGCTGCCTCATGATTGCCGCCGCCGCCTGCCTCTTCATCCATGGCTTTAATCATGATTTCGAAAGCTTCGCGATCAAAGCCATGGGTAAAGATTGTTTTCACCATGTGACCATCGCGCCCGTATTACTCATGGCACTCGCACTATGCTCGGCTATTTGCCTCCCGCTGCTGGCGAGCATCATCATGATTGAGTTCTCCTTCCGCGCGGTTCGTATGACCTCTATCTCAATGATGGCTCTGGCAGCCCTACTGGTCGCGCCTGCTTACTTGATGGCTAGCTCGACTCTCTATGTGTCAGTGTTGCTTCTCTTTGGCTGCTCAATTTTATTACTTGGTACCTGCTGCAATCCTAATGTGCTCTTGATAGCCTCCCCCAAGACGGCCATTCGCCGCCTCAACTTCGCGCACTGCTTCACGCCTTTTGCGGGGATTATCTGCTTGCTGATTTTCTTTGCTGCGCTCCCCGCGGCTCTGGATAGAGAGTCCCCATCGATCAATTCACAGCCTATAAATCTCGCACTCTCCACGACTGATATCCTGCTGATGTCGGCTCCTTATGCGCTGGTCTTTTTATTCAGCCTCATGCTCTGCAAGCGTGTCTGGTGCCATAAGGACGTGGGCGATCAGCTGCAAGATACAGCGAGCAAACGCCTCTGGACGATCCCCGTCTATCTGCTCTGTGTGACAACAGCTACTACGCTCCTTGTGGCCTTCTTCCTTGCAGCGGTAGAACACTCAGAACTGATACCGCCAACGCTTGTTCGCATCGCGAGGATGATGCTTGGCAATGTGATTTTCCTCTTTCTGGTGGTTTGCATCGCTGCGATGATGCTAGGCAATGTGATTTTCCTCCTTCTGGTGGGGAGCTACCGCAGGCTCCTCTTTGCGCTCATCCGCAAACCTCGCTTCATTTTTGGATCACTCACACTGATGATTGTCTCGGCTCTGATGGCGCAGGTGGGCATGGGTCTAATCAAGGATATCGCCACAGTGCAGTCGATGCGCGATCCTCGCTTTATCTGCCTTTTCTTGGTGATGGCGAGTCTGATGTTGGGGCGCTGGCTTGGTACTTTCTTGATGAAGAAGCACAGCCCCAAGAAATTACTCATGATCTACTCAACTGGCGCTATCCTCTGTGGCATAGCGGCTCTGTGCATCTCATCGACGCCTCTCTACCTTGGCAGTTTTCCAATGCTTGATATCATTAATATGCTCTCCTGCTTCTGCATGGGTATTATGTTCCCCACGATTTACGCTGATACGATGTCTGGACTGACAGATACGCAGATGAAGCTTGCAACCTCATGGCTTAGTTTCTTAATCCTCATCGGCACGATGATCATCCCTACACTTTTCACCTCGTTGCAGGACTCTATCCTACCACCTTGCCAGCAGGCTAATATGCCAATGACGAACGCACCCCTCTTGATAGGCACGCTACTCGTCCTTCTCTACGCGCTCTGCATGCGGAGGGCAAAGAGCTGAGCTACGAATTGATGCCTTAGCGATGCGGCATTTGTCCCCATGTCGCTGAAGGCGCCGATCTAATTTCAAGACAATATAAAGGCCAACTACCGCATGGTAGTTGGCCTTTTTTCATCATTGGGTTATGTGGTGGGGGCGATTAGTTATGAGCTGGGTCGGTTGCGGTCTCGGCCTCTTCATCCGTCTCAATGAGTCCGTGTTTGAACTGTTCAAACACGACTCGTGGGTCCTCAGGTGATTGTTGGAGGGCATCAAAGATTTGATCACGCATCTCAATGGCAGCTTTAAATGCTTCTTCTTCACTGCCATATTGGCGGTCAGAGAAATATTTGGTGAATTGGTTCCATTTACGACAAATGCTCAGTCTCCATCCTTGGAAGGAAGTTGTCTCGTAAGTATAGCGGGTGATATTGCGTTGTGTGATCATGGGTCTGTGTGGTTTTTGTTCTATTTTGTCGAACAATTAGTGTTCGGGCTCAGTAACAGATTGCCACAAACTGACAGAGTCATCAATCTAACTTGCTAACTATTAGACGTTACAGCTTAACAAGAAGCTCAGGAAGCCCTATCCATATAGGGAAATGCCATCTAATGGTTAGGGTGAGGGCTAATAACCGTTAATAGGTATACCCACAAACGTGATACGCATCAGCAAAATATATTGTTTGATTGGGGATGTTCGGGGGTATAGGACGCCAACAAGCGCCGACTCCATCAGGAGGCGGCGCTTGTTATTTGTGTTGTTTGAGGTCTTTTTAGCTCTGTGAGAGGCAGTTCTCAGCTGCTGCGATGGTGTCACAGCTGCTGCAGAAGTTGCGATCCCCGTAGCTGTCGCTGATGCGTGAGCATGCAGGCCAGAACTTGTGCAGCTTGAGGCCATCAACTGGGTAGGCGGCCTCGCTGCGGCTGTAGGGGTGGCTCCACTCATCTGCACAGCAGGCTGCTGCGGTGTGCGGGGCATTCACCAGTACGTTGTTGTCAATGGGTACTTCACCAGCAGCGACGGCTTCCATCTCAGCATGAATCATGCGCATGGCTGTAATGAAGCGATCAAGCTCAGTCTTGCTCTCTGACTCAGTGGGCTCTACCATGAAGGTGTTGACCACAGGGAAGCTCATGGTTGGGGCGTGGAAGCCATAGTCCATGAGGCGCTTTGCCATGTCGTTGATAGCGATACCGCTCTTGACAAGCGCTGGCTTGGTGTTGAGGATGCACTCGTGTGCAACGTAGCCGTTCTTACCTGTGTAGAGGACGGGGAAGCAGTCAGCGAGTTGCTTAGCGACGTAATTGGCGCTGAGGATAGCGAGCTGGGAGGCGCGCTTGAGACCAGCATCACCCATCATAGCAAGATACATCCAGACGATAGCGTTGAGGGTGGCGTTGCCATACTCAGCAGAGGCTACTGCCGATTGTGTTTGGGCTCCACCTTGTACGACGTGACCGGGAAGGTAGGGGGCGAGGTGGGCTGCACAGCAGATAGGACCAACACCTGGGCCACCACCACCGTGAGGCAGTGCAAAGCTCTTGTGGAGGTTGAGATGGGTGACGTCGGCTCCGATGAAGCCGGGGTTGGTAAGAGCAACCTGAGCGTTCATATTGGCACCATCCATGAAGACTTGACCACCATTAGCGTGGATCATCTCGCAGAGGCCTTTGATGCCTTCCTCATACACACCATGCGTGGAGGGGTAGGTGACCATGACTGCGGCAAGGCTGTCTTTGTATTGGATGGCCTTAGCTTGCATGTCCTGCATATCGATGTTACCCATTTCATCGCATTTGACCACGATTGTCTTCCAGCCAGCCATGGTGGCAGATGCTGGGTTGGTACCGTGTGCAGAGGCGGGGATGAGGCATACGTTGCGATGGCCTTCACCTTGGGCTACTTGATAGCGATGAATGGTGAGCAGGGAGTTGTACTCGCCTGCAGCTCCTGAGAGGGCTTGCAGGGAGGTAGAACAACTGCCTGTGACCACGGCGAGCCATGCCTCAGCTTGCTTGAGCATTTTGAGCACACCTACGCACTGATTCTTCGGGGCGTAGGGATGGAGATTGCCCAACTCGGGCCATGTGATGGGGGTCATGATGGAGGCGCAGTTGGCCTTCATGGTGCAGGAGCCAAGGGGGATCATGGCCTCATTGAGTGCCAAGTCCTTGCTCTCCATGTGACGGATAGCACGCATCATCTCTGTCTCGGAGTGATACTTGTTGAAGCATTTCTGCTCGCAGAAGTTGCTCTCACGATTGAACTTAACATCCCAGCTGCTGCTCTCGCCATCAGCACCAACGCTGCTCTCGATGCCAAAGGCGGCGCAGAGGGCGCTTACGTCCTTGTGACTGCTGTTGCTGTCCATGGCGATGGAGACGCAGTCGTCGTTGACGCGGTAGATGTTGTAACCAGCCTCAAGTGCAGCGGCAACGAGCTCGCTAGCCTGACCTTCACGCCTGATGACGATGGTGTCAAAATAGTTTGCATTGACGACGCTCATGTTGCTGCTCTTCGCGATGGATGTAGCGAGGGACTTGGCAAGTGAGTGAATCATCTTTGCCTCGGCACGAAGACCCTCGGGGCCTTGATACATGGCGTAGAAGGTGGCGAGGATAGCCATGAGAACCTGCGCGGTGCAGATGTTGGAGGTGGCTTTCTCGCGGCGGATGTGTTGCTCGCGTGTTTGCAGGGCGAGGCGATAGGCGGGCTTGCCGTCAGCGTCGATAGAGAGGCCAACAAAGCGACCGGGCACCTTGCGCTTGAGGGCGTCCGTGCAGGCCATGTAGCCAGCTGCAGGACCACCGTAGCCCATGGGGATACCAAAGCGCTGTGTGCTACCTACGCAGAGGTCTGCGCCAAAGCTTGCGGGCTCCTTGAGCTGGGTGAGCGCAAGGAGGTCAGCGGCGACGATGCAGAGTGCCTTTTGAGCCTTAGCTGCTGTGAAGAATTCGCTGTAGTCCTCAATGGAGCCGAGTCCATCGGGATATTGGACGAGCACGCCGCAGAGACCAGGCTCGCTGCTGGGGTCAAAGCTTTTCCAATCACCGACGATGAGGCGAATAGCTTGTGTCTCGCAGCGTGTGCGAATGTGGTCGATGGTGGCTGGGTAGCAGCTATCAGCGACAAAGAGGCAGTCGCCCTTGGGCTTGTTGTTCTTGGCTAGAATCATGGCCTCGCCTGCAGATGTTGCCTCGTCAAGCATAGAGGAGTTAGCAACGGGCAGACCTGTGAGGTCGCAAATCATGGACTGGAAGTTTATGAGCATCTCGAGACGACCCTGAGCAATCTCGGGCTGGTAGGGCGTGTAGGCGGTGTACCAAGAGGGATTCTCAAGGACGTTGCGCTGGATGACGGGGGGCATGAAGGTTCCGTAGAAGCCCTGGCCGATGAGGCTGGTGACGGTGCTGTTCTCAGAGAGGATGCTCTTGAGGGTGCTGAGTGCTTCTTGCTCGCAAAGGGGGGCTGGGAGGTCGAGGGGCTGGGTCAGGCGGATGTCTGCAGGGACAATTGCTGCGGTCATTTCCTCAAGTGAGGAGAAGCCGATTGCTTGAAGCATTTCTTGCTCATCAGCGGCGGTCAAGCCGTTGTGACGGACTACAAATTCGGAGTTCATGTATTTTGATTAGTGGGGGAAAAGAAAAAAAGAGAGGGGGGGGGCAAGCAACAGCGCGGAGACCCGCAGCTGTGGAATGGGGGGAAAGGAGAACGGCCACGCTCAGGGCTGAACGTGGCCGCTTTCAAAAATAATTATTCGCAGAAAGCTGTGTAAGCGTCAGCGTCCATGAGGACGTCTAGTTCGCTAGGATTGCTAATCTTAATCTTGCAAATCCAGCCTTCGCCTGCGGCGTCGCTGTTCACGGTATCAGGTGCTCCGTCGAGGTTTTCGTTGACTTCAACGATTACACCAGAGACAGGTGAGTAGATTTCAGAAGCGGCTTTGACGGATTCTACAGCGGCGATGCTATCGCCAGCAGCGATTTCTGTACCAACCTCTGGGAGGTCGACGTAGACAACTTCACCCAGTTCGGATTGGGCGTGATCTGTGATGCCGAGGGAGACGACACCGTTGTCGGCGGGGCTGATCCATTCGTGTTCTTCTGCGTAGCGGTATTCTGCGGGATTTTTGCTCATAGTATTAGAGGAGGGGGTTGATTTTTGTTGGGTTAATGAAATTTACTTTTACTTCTTTAAGAAAGGCTTTGGGGATGTTTGCCCCAATTTGCATGAGGCGCACATCTTAGATGCCATGTTTATTTCTTCAAGAAAGGCTTTTTGACGATCACTGCGGGGGCAGCCTTGCCACGGATGATAACCTGTACCGCCGTTCCAATCTTGGAGTGCTCAGCTGGCAGGTAGAGCATGCCGATACCCTTGCCCAGTGAGGGGGATAGTACACCGCTGCCCAGCTCACCGAGGGGAGTGCCGTCGGGCAGTTGGACTTCATAGCCGTGGCGTGGGGGAGCACCCTTGCCTGTGTATTCGATGGCGACGAGTGCGGTAGGGCGACCGTCGGCTTTTTGCTGACGAAGCACCTCAACACCAATGAAATCTTTGCTCAGATCGCAGCACCATGAGAGGCCTGCTTCAACTGGGGTCTTGTCGGGGAAGAGGTCAGAGCCGTTGAGTGAGTAGCACATCTCAAGGCGCAGGCTGTCGCGTGCACCAAGACCTGCTGGAGCAGCACCGCTAGCGAGCACCTTGTCCATCCACTTCTCGCCCTGATCGGCGGGGCAGAAGAACTCAAAGCCGTCTTCACCCGTATAGCCAGTGCGGCAGATGACAATCGCGTCACCATCGCAGTCGAACTCAAGGATACCGTTGCGCACGGGCAGCTCAATGCCGGGGCACATCTTAGCAAATACTGCAGAGCTCGTGGGGCCTTGGATGGCGAGACCGACGTAATCGTCGCTCTTGTCAATGAGGCTGATGCCCTCGGGCTTGCGCTCCATGAGCCAAGCGTAATCCACCTCAATCATGGAGGCGTTAACGACGACTAGGTAGTCCTCCTCAGCACGGCGGTAGATGATAAGGTCATCAATCACGCCACCCTGCTCATTGAGCATGATAGAGTACTGACCCATACCATCAACAAGCTTGTTGAGGTTATTGCTGAACATGGTGTTGAGCCACTGCGTAGCTCCGTCACCAGTTACAAAGAACTGACCCATGTGGGAGATATCAAACACACCGCAAGCTGTGCGGACGGTATTGTGTTCATCCTTGATACCTGTGTATTGCACAGGCATGTTCCAACCGGCGAAAGGCACCATTTTGGCGCCCAATGCCACGTGTTTATCACACAGGGGTGTGCTCTTGACGGATTGAGAATTCATGCGAGCGGCTATGTTACTCCCCTCTCAGGTTTTCGTCAAGCAATTATGCCTTCCCTTGAATTAAAACACAAAGAAAACAAACAACAGCTTAACCGCCTCAAAATTCCCCTAAGTTTTCATTGCCCTGCAGAGCCTAATTTGCTAACATGAAGCTGCAACAATTCTCTTCACCCCCCCCTCTGTCCGCCTCGCTATCTCACATGGATATCAGCCACATCACTCTACTCAGCCTCGCGAGCATCCTTGCGATCATCCTCCTCTGCACCCTATTCAAGGGGGTTATCAAGGTGCTTATTGTGGTACTCGCCATCATTTCAGCGACGGCTACTTGGCTCTTTTTGCAACGCAACGGTCTAAGTTTTGTGAGCCTCCTCATCAATGAGCCCAGCCCATGGATGGTCGATGCCCTGAGCTGGGGGATGAGCATTATTATTCTCATTGTCTTCTTCCACGGTCTGAGCTGGTTCTCCATGCTCTTTACGTGGAACAAAAAAAAGATGGGCGTCACGGGCTTCATCACAACCATACTCATGAGTCTCGTCATGCTCTGGACCCTCTTTATCGGCCTGAGCTACGCGAGCAACATCTCGCGCATCGGCTACTACCATGAGCTCGCCCTTGCGCAGTCGCAAAAGCAAGCCATCCCCTCCCTGCCTCCTCTCACGCAGCTCAACCAGCGCATCTGGGAGTTTAGCGACCTCATCAATCCTATTGAAGATCGAGCTCTGACAAATCTCGCCTGCCTCATCGCCTATGGAGCCACGCTCGAGGAGCACGCCTACCGTGAGTTTTACAATGAGCGCCTGGCTCACCAAGAGCTACCTTACCCCTCGCGCTTTCTCAAATTCTTTGCCGACCCCGGCATCCGAAAGATGATCAAGGATGGTCACTTCATCCAGCTCATGGAGAATGAGCAGCTCAAGACATTCCTCCTTCTCGGCAAGAGCAATGAGGCCATGCGTGCTATGCTACCCTAACTGATGATTAAACAACTTCTCTCAACAATCGTACTCGGCAGCTTCAATCTATCAGTGGCAAGCCCTGCTCCCCAAACCCTCCCCGGAGAATGGAAACTTGAGTGGCACGATGAGTTCAACGGAGACAAACTCGACCGCAGCAAGTGGAACTACGAGCTGGGAGTTGTACGCAACATAGGATCCTCGCAGGCCTATACCAAAGATGCGATCGTCGTCAAGGATGGCATGGCCATCATCACAAGCCGCCGCGAGGACACCCCCAACTGCAACTACAAAAAAAACAAGAGATGGACAGGCGAAATTCAAACGCAGCCATACTCCAGCGGCTCCATGACAACGAGAGGCATCAAAAACTTCCTCTACGGGCGCATGGAGATCAGAGCGCGCCTACCCAAGGCCACAGGTGCATGGCCTGCCATCTGGTTGGTTGGAGCATCAGACTGGGGATGGCCAACGTCTGGTGAGATTGATATCATGGAGCATCTCAGCCAGCACCCGGGGCTTTGCTATAGCACCTTCCACTGGGGTAAAAATGGAGGCAAGCGCGCCCAATCAAAAGGATGGACGCGCCAGATTAAATACCCCTATGAGAAATTCCACCGCTACGCCATGGAGTGGGATAAAGAGCGCATCATCGTCTACCTCAATGATGTGGAGGTTTCCAATTTCAAGATAGATCAGGCGAGATACCCCAATGGCACCAACCCCTTCCACACAGCGCAGCGGCTCATCATCAACACCGCTATTGGTGGCCCGGGCACGTGGCCCGAGCAGCCAAAGGCAGAGGACTATCCAGCTCGCTTTGAGATCGACTACGTGCGCTACTACACACGCAGCGATGAGGATGTTAGCAAAGACGCATCGCAGCCGCAAGCCCCTGCGACACAGCTGACCTACTAAGGCAGAATAAGAGCCTTGGTTGAGCCATCGCGGTAGAGTGAGATGACATGCTGTTGCCCATCATCTAGGGCGTATCGCTTCTCATAACAT
This sequence comes from uncultured Verrucomicrobiales bacterium, assembly GCA_947039485.1. Lineage (GTDB taxonomy): Bacteria > Verrucomicrobiota > Verrucomicrobiia > Verrucomicrobiales > Akkermansiaceae > Akkermansia. The sequence goes on from CAMQZC010000017.1 coordinate 15,051, forward strand.
GAGCTTGGTTGTCCCTGTTCATTGCGGAAAAACTCACGCTCTAAGACATCACTCTCGCCATACTCGCAGGCGCGCTCCGCATAGCCCAGCTTGGGGTGGATGCAGGGCAGCCCATCCGCTGCGTTGAAGCATTCCCACTCCAATCCGCCCCTCTCGTTGCGCCTCTCCATATGCTCCACGGGAACGCGCGTCAAACTTGTAGCTTGACCATGCTCGTCGAGATACAGGCAGCGACGCAACTTACCTGAGCCCTCCACCTGCCTATGCAACACCGCGCATCCTCGATCCCGATTGACCACAGGCTCTGAGTTGGCATCGTACCATTCCACACGCTTGGTACTCCCGCCATTGCTCACCAAGCGACGCTCAATGGCATAGCCCAGCGCGTTATCGACAAGCTTACCTTCCATTTTATTGCTGCGTGTGCTGCTACCATCCTTGCCGTAGTCATAGCTAATCTGCGCCTCGCCATCAGCGTTAATCACAGCCTTGCCCTGCCCATCAAGGTGCTCAATGAGCAGAGGGCGCGAGGCGGCATCATAACTGACGCGCCTCAGAGCGTAGCCGGGCATATAGGGCATCACCAGCTCCCCATGCACACCCTTAAAGTTGCTCTCATGCAGCCGCCCCTGCTCATCATACTTAAATCCACGCTGCGCCACCCCCGCAGAGTCAGGTGCGAGCGCGCCGTGGACATCGTAGTTCCGCTTAGCAATCACGCGCCCCTGCTTATCGTAGTCGATGCGCTGCTCCGCCACGCGACTCGCTGGCAGCTTGCGCAACCGCCCCTGCGCACTCACATGCTGCACCTTGGTGATGCGCCCCTGCTCATCATAGTCCAATCGCATGTGCGAGCCCCTCTCTACATCGTCACCTGCTAGGGGGTCAATCCCCTTGGGCTGCTCGGGGCCAGCCGTATTGTGGAGGCCCGCGTAAAACCTTGAGCGCAGATCCTCATCTGGAGATAGCCATTGATGATAGATGGATAGTCCCAACACGCCTAACATCAAAGATAGAGCAGCAATACTTCCCGTATAATTCCAAATTTTGCGCAAGAGAGGCGCCACTGTCTTCCATAAGTTTTGAGTAAGCATGCGGTTCAGACGCCAATAAACACAGCACAATTCAATAACCTTTAGATTTAGATTCTCAAGATGTCGCTCTTAGGACTTGCAGAATGAGCTAAAAACGCTACAATAACGCCATGCAATCCAGCCTGATTATCGGTACGCGCGGCAGCGCGCTCGCGCAGCAGCAAAGCCAACTCGTAGAAGACGCCTTAAGCGCGGTTGAGCACGATTTAGAGATGGAGCGTCGCATCATCCAAACCGCTGGAGACATGCGCCAAGACATCCCCCTCAATCAGGTCAACCGCGCCACCGACACACAGGACAAAGGCGTCTTTATCGCAGCTCTTGAAGAAGCTCTCGCCGCAGGAGAAATCGACTGCGCTGTCCACAGCCTCAAGGACATGCCCGGCATCCTTGACCCTCGATTTGAGATTGCCGCAGTCCTCCCCCGCGAGGCCAAAGGCGATGTACTCATCATCAAGCAAGGCGCCAAAATGAATCAGCCCTGCATCGGCACCAGCAGCGTAAGACGCATGCGCTTTGCCGAGAGCTACTGGAGTGGCAACGCCACCTGCCTACCCATCCGCGGCAATGTCGCCACACGCCTCAACAAGCTCGTGGACAACGTTGAGCTCGATGCCATCATCCTCGCGCGAGCAGGACTCAATCGTCTAGGCTACCCTCAGGAGAGCATCGAGATTCGTGGTTGCAAACTCTTCTTTGTCGACCTCTCATTGAGCTCCTTCATGCCAGCACTTGGGCAGGGAGCCATCGCTATCGAGTGCCGCAAAGGCGACCAGCGAGTCTATGACATGCTGCGCAAAATCAACGACAGCGACACCGAGACATGTGTGCGCTGTGAGCGAGCATTCCTAGCAGCACTCCAAGCCAACTGCTCCACCCCTGTGGGTGGCTATGCCATCATCAATCAAGACGCTATGTACCTGAGAACCATCTACTACAACGAAGAAGGTCAGGCACTGCGCGTCACGCAGCGAGGAGCCGCTGCTAGCCCCGAAGCCGTTGGTGAAGACGCCTTTGCCCAGCTCCAAGAACGCCTCCAAGACTAAACCCCTACCCCCCAGCTCCATCACCCATGTTCTCCATCCTCTCTGACAAATTAGACGACAGCTTCCGCAAACTACGCGGCCTGAGCAAAATTAGCGAATCAAACATCGCAGAGGCACTGCGCGACATCCGAATGGCTCTACTTGATGCCGATGTTGAGTATAGCGTTGCGCGCCAATTCATGGCCATCGTCAAGGAAAAGGCACAGGGCGAAGCCGTGCTCAAGACCGTCAAGCCAGGCGAGCAAATCGTTAAAATCTTCCAAGACGAGCTCACCACCCTGCTCGGTGGTGAAGCTGAGCAACTCCAGCTAGGAGAGCAAGGCCGAATCCTCGTCGTTGGCCTCAACGGTGCGGGTAAGACCACCACCAGCGCCAAGCTAGCACTCCGCCTCAAGACGGATGGTCGCAAGCCCCTACTCATCGCCTGTGACCTCATCCGCCCTGCCGCCATCGACCAGCTCGCCACACTAGGCAAGCAAATTGATGTCCCCGTCTACACCCCCAGCAACAGCGAGAAAGACGTAATTCGCGTCGCCAAGGATGCAATCAAATGGGCTCAAGGCATCGAGCATGACGTACTCATCTTTGACACAGCAGGTCGTCAGGAGGTCGATGACACCCTCATCGCAGAGCTGCGCAAGCTGAGCAAATTGCTCAATCCTCAAGAATCACTGCTCGTCGCCGATGCCGCCACAGGTCAGCAGGCCGTGCGCGTCGCCAGCTCATTTGACAAGGCCGTCGGACTCACAGGCATCATCCTCACCAAGCTCGATGGCGATGCCCGCGGTGGTGCAGCGCTCTCCATGCGTGCCGTCACAGGCAAGCCCATCAAGTACACCGGTGATGGGGAAAAACTCGACATGCTCAGCCCCTTTGTGCCTAACCGCATGGCTGATCGCATCCTCGGCATGGGCGACATCGTCGGCCTCGTCGAAAAAGCAGCCGCCAACATTGATGAGAAATCAGCCATGAAGGCGATGGAGCGCATGATGAGTGGCGAGTTCAATTTCAACGACTTCCTCAGCCAGATGAAGATGATGCAGAGCCTTGGCCCCCTCGACGCCCTGCTCGGTCTACTGCCTGGCTTTGGCAAGATCAAGAAACAACTGCCCGATGGCGCTCTAGACAGCAAGAAAATCAAGCACATGGAGGCCATTGTCCTCTCCATGACCAAGGCTGAGCGCAGCAACTACAAACTCCTCATCCCAGCACGTCGCCGACGCATCGCCAAAGGATCTGGCCGCACAGAAATCGAGGTCAACCGCCTCATCAAAAACTTCAAGGAAATGAAGGAGATGATGGGTGGCAAAGGCAAGATGGGCGGCATGATGAAAGCCATGCAAGGAATGCAGGGAATGCAGGGCGGTAAAGGCATGCCTCAAATGCCTCAACTGCCAGCAGATGGCGAGATGCCCGACATCAACGCCCTCATGGCCCAGATGGGACAAGGAGGCAAAGGAGGCAAGATGAAGATGGCTAAAGCACCTCGCGGTCGCAAAGGCTTCTTTGGCCGCTAAGCCCCGATTCCCAGCTTACTTCCCATGGAAGTCTCGCTCAACGGAGAGCGAGAGCAGATTGAAATCGCGCAGCGAGTCGCAGCGTATAGCCATGCCCATCCCCACACCGGGGCTTGGGATCTGGCTGAGGCGCACGGAGCCCGAGTAGGGATACTCGCGCCAGTCACGGCTCGCATCATACCGCTCCCATTGCTCCACATGCGTCGGGCGATAGTCAAAGCAAGGATCGCTACTTAGCAGGCGCAGCGTCACGCGCCCCAGCTGATTGACAGAGTTAAAATTCGACTCCGAGTCAAAGGGCATCGTCTCCACCTGTGAGACAATCTTGAGACCCGCGGCAAAGATGGACTCAGACTCCAGCAGATGGCACGCCTCCCAGAGCTGCAAATCAATGAGAATACCACCATCCGCATCAAGTTCTAGCTCATGCGCCAGCTCTGGATGCCCCTGTGGATAAATCCAGACGAGCAGCCCCGACAAATCGGGAAAGCGCAGCGCACCATCTCGATACACCGACTCTGAGTAGCAGTCCATCATCGCCTGTCCCTCGCGAATGCACTCCAGAAACATCACATCCTTGCCCTCGCGCCGACGACGCATCACCAGCCAGATTTCATCCTCCAGACTCGTCGAGCTTGGCAGAGAGGAGATGTGCAGAGGCCGCGCCCCAGCAAAGGAGACGCGCTGCCACGCGGTGACACGCTGCGCCACATTCGTCGTGAGCACCGCGAGGGTGCCATCATTCATCAACACCCAGACACGAGAGTTGCCGCCACGCTGCACCACCCATTCGCGCACACCTGAGGCAAACAAATGCTCCGAGAGCAAACTCGTGTCCGTGGAGGAGAATCCATCAGACTCAAGCTTGTAGGATATCTCTCGCAGACGCTTGCCGCCGCGCTGCACATAAAAGACAGAATTCTCAATACTATAAGCCTCACGGTCATCACTACCCACTGATGATTGGCGCACGAAAGAAGCATTGGTCGGAGCCAAGCCCAGCGAGTCACTACTCTGCAATATCCACTCACCCTCAGCCGTACCAAAGAGCAGCCCTCGAGCCGTACTCATCCAGCAGATGCGGCTCTGATCATCCGAGGCCAGTGTCAGATGCAGCGCTGAATCAGGCTCTGAGTCCATGAAAAAATTATTAAAATCATCAACCATACTAGCACGCAGCGTCGTGGGCTGCATGCGCGTACCACCAAACCAGATACGCCCCTCATGAAACCCCGCAAAACACGGATACCCATGACTCGGACCAAAGGCCCCAAAGCTCCAGTTTCTCGAGCGAAAGTTCATCGTCTTGACTGTCCCCACGGAGTACACCTTGGCCGTCGCCTTGGAGGAAGATATCACGCTTGTGATTTTCATCGCATAAGTCACTTTTCTCCCCATCAGAGAGAAGCTTAGCGGTGAGACAAAGGGCACAGTGCTAGCACGTGTACAGAGCAGCATCATGCGGCAAGGCATGCGCTCTGACCCAGTCAAACTCCAGTTCTTCCTCGTCTGAAAGTTATTTTGTTCAAAGCTCTTCACCGTCTCCCAATCCCAGAGTCGCATATTACTATCGACATCATAGTCATCATAACTGCGCTTAAGTACCCAACTAATCGTCCACGTACCCGTGGTCACAATTTCCCAATCCGACACCACATCACAAAATCCTGACTTCAACATCGCGCGGCAACCCAAAGCGAAGTAAGCGGGGTAATCAATGGGATTATTAGAGCCCGTATAATGCAAGCTATACGTATAGTCCGCGATACACTCATAAAAGAAAAAATCACCTCGTGACGCATCACGTTGATACCAGAGACTACCACTCTTGCAAGACATTGAGCTGAGCAGGGGTAATGGATACACGTTAAAATTAACTGGTTGATTGAGCAAATGAGTCTCCGGCTCCGCTTCAAAATCAACAATCAGATGCTCCTTACCCACCATCTCCTCAGTAAAGATAGCTGAGCCATCCTCAGCCTCAATCACCATCTCTCCATCACTGTCCAAATCAAACCTCAAACTCACGTCACTAGCCATCATCGTCGCGCGAGGAAACGGCTTGATTATCATCTCTGAACAAGTCCAATTCGTATTGGCATAGCGGTGCAACTCCATGACGGGACAGTAAGGGCAAGTTGCATAAATTACATCGTTCACCTGCACGAGCCTCAGGCTATCAATCATCTTCTTATCCACCCATGGAGTCTCTACACGATAAATCTGACCATCCTCAGCAAGGACAGGCTTAGCATCAGCATAGAATCGCAGACCACTAGGGTAAAACTCCAGCATCAACGCATCGCTATTGGAATAGAAAAACGAGAACAACTTACAAGCATCCTCATTGTGAGCCAGAGTCGCCACCAAGCGCGTCCCCTGACGTCGCCGCAGCCCCCCATAAGGCTCAACGAGGAAGTTTTCTAATAAAGCGCTACCCTGAGCATGCTGAGAGAGATCAAAACGCGTCGAAAGCCACGGGCTAAGCTCTCCCGCCGTAAAACCAAGTATCATCGGATTATCTTGCATAAGCAGCTATTAAATCCCAATTTGAGCAAGAAGGAAAGTCTATCCAAGGCTCAAGTCTACCCAGCCCAAGGAGGGCAGCGTGAGCAGCGAGCGCAAAAAATGAGCCTATTTTCCTGTAAGGCTGTGTCATTTACAGCACAATATAAGCCACAGACTTGCCAAAGCAAGCTGCTCATGCTAAAATCCTACCCGCTTGCCCATACCGGACGAGCCGCCGCTGCCTTGTTGCAGCTACCCCCCTCCTTCCCCAATACCGTATGATCAAGTGGATTCTCAATAAAATTGTAGGCAATAAAAACCAACGCGAAGTGCGCCGTCTGCGTCCCGTCGCACAGCGCATTCTCGATATTGAAACAAGCTGGGGTGAATGCACACAGGAAATGCTCGTCGCTAAAACACGCGCTTGGCAAAAGAAGCTCCACCGCCTCACACCCCTAGAACTCCCCAGCAAAGGCAGCATCCAAACCGCCGACCAATCGCAGCTTGAGGCCGTAGCCTTACAAATCAACGAGCGCTTTGAAAGCCTCGCAGATCTCTTCCCCAAGCTCCCCACAGTCGAAGCCAATGCCGCATCCATTGATGCAGGCAAACAAGCCTTCCTTGAGATTGAGCCCAAGTTCTCCAAAATTCGCGAGAGCTACCTTGAAGAGATTCTGCCTGAAGCCTTTGCTGCCGTCAAGTGCGCCGCTAAGGCCATGTTTGGCAGTGAAATCAACGTCTGCAACACCCCCATGAAGTGGGAGATGATTCACTTTGATGTCCAGCTCATCGGCGGCATCGCGCTGCACCGCGGATTCATCGCGGAGATGGCAACTGGTGAGGGCAAGACCCTCGTTGCCACCCTGCCCGTCTACCTCAACGCCCTGACAGGCCTCGGTGTCCACGTCGTCACCGTCAATGACTACCTTGCACAACGTGACTCCATGTGGATGGGCTCGCTCTTCAACTTCCTCGGTCTGAGTATTGGCTGCATCCAGAGCCAAATGCCCAACGAGCTGCGCCGCCAGCAGTACCTCAATGACATCACCTATGGCACCAACGCCGAGTTTGGCTTTGACTACCTGCGCGACAACGGCATGGCAAGCACACGCGAAGCACAAGTGCAGCGCGGACACTACTTTGCCATCATTGATGAGGTTGACTCCATCCTCATTGACGAGGCGCGCACCCCGCTCATCATCTCTGGCCCAGCCCCCATCGAGCGCGAGCATCAATATGAGGAGCTCAAGCAACTCATCGAGCGCGTCGTCAAACAGCAAACCGACCTCTGCAACAAGCTCATGGCCGATTCTGAGAAGCACGTTGCCGATGGCAACAGTGACGCCGCAGGACGCTGCCTCTTCAAAGTACGCCTCGGCATGCCCCGCAACCGCTCCTTCATGCGCTCCCAGCAAGACCCAGAGCAGCGCCGCATGCTTGAGAAATACGAGCTCTTCCTCTACCAAGACCCCCGCAAGACGGAACTCTACAAGGTCAAGGAAGAACTCTACTACACCATCGATGAGAAAACCCACGACGCAGGACTCATGGAGATGGGACGCGAAATCATCAGCCCCGGCCAGCCAGACGCCTTTGTCCTGCCCGATGTAGGCAACGAACTTATCGCCATTGATGAGAATATTGAACTGCCCGAGTTCGAGAAGGAAAAGCTCAAAGCCCAGCTTCTGCAGCGCCTCGACAGCACAGGCAGCCGCCTGCACACCACAAGCCAGCTCCTCAAGGCCTACGCCATCTACGAGAAGGACATCGAGTACGTCGTCAAGGATGACAAAGTTGTCATCATCGACCAAAACACAGGTCGCGAGATGCCCGGTCGTCGCTGGAGCGATGGTCTGCACCAAGCTGTAGAGGCCAAAGAAGGTGTTGAAATCGAGGCGGAGAACATGACCTACGCCACCATCACCATCCAAAACTACTTCCGACTCTACGCACGCCTCTCAGGCATGACTGGTACCGCAGAGACCGAGGCTGCTGAGTTCCACGACATCTACAAACTCGACGTCCTGCCCATCCCCACCAACTGCGACTGCATCCGTGAGGACCTCAACGACCTCATCTTCAAGAGCCGTCGCGAAAAGTACAACGCAGTACTCGCCAAAATCAAGGAACTCAATGAGAAGGGACAACCCATCCTCATTGGTACCGCTAGCGTTGACGCCTCCGAGACACTCTCTCGCATGCTCAAGCGAGCAGGCGTCAAGCATGAAGTGCTCAACGCTAAAAACCATCAACGAGAGGCAGAGATTATCTCCAGCGCAGGTCAAAAGGGAGCCGTCACCGTCTCCACCAACATGGCCGGCCGAGGTACCGACATCAAACTTGGTGCAGGAGTTGCCGATCTAGGCGGCCTCTTCGTCCTAGGCACAGAGCGCTACGAATCCCGCCGCATCGACCGCCAGCTGCGAGGCCGCTGCTCACGTCAGGGTGACCCAGGTGGCAGCCAGTTCTTCCTCTCCTTTGAGGATGACCTCATGCGCAACTTTGGCGGAAGCGAGCGCATGACTCGCATGATGGACCGCTTTGGCATGGAAGAAGGCGAAGCCGTCGAAAACAGCCTGATGAATAAAATCATCGAAGGCGCGCAAAAACGCGTCGAGCAGCGCAACTACATGTGGCGCAAGCATGTGCTGGACTATGATAACGTCATGAACCAGCAGCGCAACATCGTCTACGGACTGCGCAACGCCGCCCTACTCTCAGAGGACCCCCAAGAGCTGCTCATGGAGCTGCTTGAGAGCGCAACGAGCCACAAGTGCTCAATCTGCCTCGACCGCGACGCAGGCGCTGCAGGTCACGAGGATCTCTACCACTGGCTCAACAACAGCTTCCCCATCGGCTGGAACGAGGAGCAACTTCCGCTTGAGGCAAAGAGCCCCGATGAAGTCAGTGCCGCAATTATCCAGCGCGTCACGGAAGCCTACATGGACAAGCGCAAGGATGAGCGCCCCGACCGCGTCGAAGCCATGGAACGCAGCATCATGCTCCAATCCATCGACCATCTCTGGCAGCAGCACATCACCGACATGGACGCCCTGCGCGAAGGCGTACGCCTGCGTGCCCAAGGTCAAAAAGACCCCCTCGTCGAGTACAAGGCTGAAGCCTACGAAATCTTTGCCTCACTCATGCTCAACATCGAGTACGACATCCTCCCCAAGATGTTGCGCAGCAGCGTCAGCATCAACTCATTTGAGGACTTCCTCTCCAGCCTTCCTGGTGGTGACGATGATTCCCCCGAGGGAAGCTCGACCATTGACTTTGGCTCACTCTTTGCCGACAACAACGAATTTCTCGCAGCCCTGCGCGAAAGCACAGCTCTAGACACCGAGCTGGACGATAGCATCGAGATTGAGAGCGAGAGCAACGATCTCATCGCAGAGACCAGCAGCAGTGCAGCCATGATGCCCATCGCATCACAGATCGTGGAGAAGCCCATTAGCTTCCCCAAAAAGAAATTCATTAGCAACCTCAAGAGCAGCCCCGCAAGCAACACCATCATCCTCCCTGACGACATCCTCGCAGAGGAAGAAGAAGCAGGCATGACCATGGGCAGCATCGACTCCTCCGTCCTCGCAGAGAACGCGGGACTCATCCCTCCGAGCCATCTCGAAATTCAAGAGCCCAAGCACTAAACAAATCAACACAATAGAAGAAGCAGCGCAGGTGACTCACACCTCGCTGCTTCTTTCTCTCCCCCCCCCTCAGCCACCCATGCCCAACATGAATGTACGCTCTGTGCTCGAATACGTCCCCTACTTCCGGGACCGTCTCTTTGTCATCCACATCGACAAGAGCCTGCTAGAAGCGCGCGAACTCGTCGACAGCATGCTCGACTGCGACACCCTGCATGAGATAGGCGTACGCCTCATCATCATCTCCGAAGGCCGCGAAAGCCGAGAACTCCAAGATCTAGCACTGCAGGGAGAGATGCACACCGCACTCGCCGAGCAGGAACTCAGAATTGGTGCGAGCAGCATCGCGCGCATCAAGGAAATCATCAACCGCAGGCAAGTAGCCATCGTCTCATCTGGCTGTGAAGGACGCTTTGCCCAGCCCATCATCACACTGCTTCAGGAACTCAAAGCGCACAAATATATCTGCCTGCAAGACGGAGATGTACCCTGCCGCGATGGTCAACCCATCTTTGCCATGCTTGAAAGTGAAGTCGCCGCAGCCGCTGGCTGTAGCAACCACGAGGTACTCCTGAAGGCCGCCGCCATCTGCCGCCTCGGCATACCTCGAGTACACATGCTGGATGGTCGCCAGCGCGGTGTCCTACTCGATGAGCTCTTCTCAGAAGAAGGTGTCGGTAGCATGGTGCATGCTGACTCCTATCAAGAAATGCGCAAGCTGCAAGTAGACGACATCCCCGAGCTACTGAGCATGATCTCGCGCAGCGTCGCCAATGCACAGCTCGTGCAACGCAGCTACGAGAGCATCCTTGCCGAGATCGAGAGCTACTACGTCTACACCCTCGATGAGAGTATTGTTGGCAGCATTGCCATCTACCCCTATGAGGAGGAAGAATGTGCGGAGCTGGGCTGCCTCTTCATCAAGCACAACTACGAAGGACACGGATATGGGCGTGCCATGTGCAGCTATGTGGAAATGACCGCGAGGGAGATGGGCTTTAAGCGCCTCTTTGCGCTCTCCAGCAGTGCCGTTGCCTACTTCCGCGACAGGCTCAACTATAAACAAATGCCGCGCACAGACCTACCAACAGCGCGGCTTGCAAAGCTCGAATCCAGCGGGCGGGAGTCAGAGATTTTTGGCTGCGAGCTAATCTAAGCCGCTACGCTACGCCAGCTGGCGGCCCCAAACCAGCACCCTCCACGCAATCAGGCGAAGCAGGGCAGCATTCGCCCAGAAACGGCACAAACTCAACTCCGATGATGCCGAGTCAGTAGGACTAAGACATACTTGATTAACACAAGCGCTATGGTACGATAATAACGAGCATTTGATAACTCCAAATTATTACCCCAAGTCCCAGAGACCCCTCTCAGACGAGGAGGCGGGAATATGAAACAAATATGATCCTTCTCCTCTCTAGAGCTAAACATCGTTCTAAATAAAATCGCCTCAAAATACACATCTAATCGAATATCCTCAAAGCGAGGACGAAGCAAGCTCATAAAAGATTCATTATAAATAAACGCCTGAGAATCACACACCTTAGCTCTATTTCGCAAGCAAACCTCTGCAGAACAAAAAGGAATTGCTCTATTATGAGAATATCGCAAATTATTAAAATCTATAATTTGCTGGATATTAAGAACAACTAATCGACCTGTTATCTTAATTATCAAATCAGACCTGCTAATAAATTTAGAATACGCATGAGCATACTTCATGATATTAGCCTCCTTGTAACCCTTCCCCTTGTCCTCAATTTCAGGAGGGTCAACAAAAGTCAAAAACTCAACCCTATCTTTATGGTTAGCAAATTTCCCAGAGAGATCAACACCTGAATTTTCACACAGTACGATATTAATATCTGTGTTTTCAATATACCATTGGAGAGCCTCTTCGTATTGTCTAGCCCTCACAACGGGATCCGAAACAGTTAAAATATCAGAACTGTTTGGCTTAATGCATGCCGTCAAAAGAATCGTATAAACTATATTTTTTTTCATTATCTCTCTCGTATATCCTAATCACATACTCTAACATGGAAGCTACTTCCAAGCGATTTCAAATCCCGCCTTAAATTGAGTAACTAGCTCTCACTTCAAATAAGAACTTCAGATTATCATAACAACAAAAAACATGCAATTGCAATCCATCTAATAACATTCATTTCTAGCCAGTAGATAAAACAACATCTCGCACACTCTTGACAAAATAATGTATTATAGTGTAGTATGAGTCTCTTAATAGACAAGATGGATCACAACTCAAAACATCAATCATGCGCATCGTAAATATCAAAGAAGGCTTAGGAAACCAAATGTTTCAATACGCCTTCGCCCTTTCTCTCTCTAAAAGAAAAACAACCAACGTTCTTTTAGATAACAGCTATTTTAGCAATTGCGTATTCAAATCTAATTTAACCAGCACTCGAAGCTTCGAGTTAAAGCACTTTAACATTAGTTTAAACACTATCTCTTGGGCTTTATTCCCACCTTGCTTATGCTTGCGTCTTGCAGTCAACTTTGTCAAATTTTGCAGGAAAATCCTAAAGTTCAAGAAAACGCCTATCGATAGCATCATCATAGTCGAAAAAGATGGTCTACGGTTTCAAGAAAACTTACTCAATCCTAAAAAAGCAGCATACTACAGCGGTTATTTCTTATGCGAGCAATATTTCAAACCACACAGAGAGGATATATTAAAAGAGTTTAGCTTAACAACACCACTGTCAGAAGCTAATCAAAAAATGCTCGACCAAATTAAGAAAACCAACGCCGTTTCCCTCCATATCAGGCGTGGCGACTACCTCAACAACCCCCAAGTTTTTACGCTTTGCTCACTCGATTATTATAAGAAAGCCATAAAATATATTGCCGAGCGTGTAGAATCTCCCCACTTCTATTTATTCTCAAACGACCCTGAGTGGGTCATTCAAAATTTAAAAATCGACCACCCCAGCACATGCGTCGCTATTAATGATGAGAATACCGGCTTCTATGATCTCGAATTGATGAAAAACTGCAAGCACAACATCATAGCAAACTCTTCATTCTCTTGGTGGGGAGCTTGGCTCAACACCCACTCAGAGAAAATCATCATAGCCCCGCAACAATGGCTTAATGGGAGAGATGATACAAATACGGACATCGTGCCTGATCAATGGATTAAAATGTAATCCATTTCGCATCTTAGCACCGCCAGCCATCCAGTAACAACATCAGAAGCACTTCTCAACACAAACAAGTTTAGCATGGCGCCATTTTGCAAGAACAAGCTAATTCGAGCTAAACATATGATAGCAAGAGCATAAGACGATTGCTCAATTAGCGAGAGATTGGGGGATCGGGCCTAGAATCAATTTATTGGGGCTTTACTTCCCGGCGGCTCTATCTTATAGTATCTGCATGAGTACTGCTGTCGTTTCAGATAACATTGATGCCCTTGTCCGTCTCGCACTTGCCGAAGATTTTGGCGATGGTGATGTCACCTCCCTTTACTTTGTCGATGAGCATCTGCGCGCCAGCGCCCAGATGCGCACACGCTCTGATGGTCGCCTCTCTGGTATCCACGTGGCGGCGGCAGTCTTTAAGGCAGTTGACCCCAGCCTCGTTGTCACCGTGCTAATGGAGGATGGATCCCCCCTCAAGGCTGGCGATGTTGTCATGAGCATCGCGGGCTCTGCGCGCGCTATCCTCGGAGCTGAACGCACAGCCCTCAACTTCATTCAGCGCCTCTCTGGCGTGGCCTCGATGACTGACGCCTATGCCCAGCTCATCGCCCACACCAAGTGCCGCATGCTTGACACCCGCAAGACCACACCCGGCTACCGACTCATGGAAAAAGCTGCGGTCATTCACGGTGGTGGACAAAATCACCGCCTCGGGCTCTACGACCGCGCCATGGTCAAGGACAATCACCTCATGACAGGAGGCAAGCTTGAGCACCTCCAAGGCGCCATCGACCGCCTCAAGGCTGACCGCCCCACAGTTGAAGTGGAGCTGGAAGCTGACACATTGGAGCAGGTAGCAGAGTTCCTCAAGCTGCGCGGCGTGGATCACGTACTGCTCGACAACATGAGCAATGATGAGATGCGTGAGGCTGTAGCCATGCGCGGTGAGCATGCGAAGCCTTACTTTGAGGCCTCTGGCGGCTTGACCTCCAAAACAGCTGCTGCCGCAGCTGAGACGGGCGTTGATTTCATGAGCTTTGGCTGCTTGACTCACTCGGTACCCTCCCTTGACCTCGGTCTTGATTTCACGATCGAGTCCTAATTTCACTCGATGCCTCTCTCCGCTCGCGAGTCTCTCATTGTTCTGAACCTGCTGCCGGGTCTTGGCTCGGTGCGCATCAACAGACTCTTAGAGTATTTTGGCTCGGCCGATTTGGTGCTTCAGGCACCCAACTCCATGCTATGCGCTACTCCTGGTATTGGGGAGCGCATAGCCTCGGTTATCAGGGATTGGCACAACTGCGTCAATCTGGACGCAGAGCTCAATTTAGCCGCACGCCATGGCGTGCGGCTGGTGACCATTTTTGATGATGAGTATCCCCCTGTTCTGCGACGCATGGGGGATCCTCCTATCACGCTTTATGTCCGTGGCTGCGATTTATCAACGCAGGATGGCAAGAGAGCAATCTCAATTGTAGGCTCTCGCGCCTGCTCCCCCTACGGAATGACGGTGGCACGTCGCTTTGCCCGCGAGCTAGCGGATGCAGGCTGCACAATCATCTCAGGTCTGGCGCGTGGGATCGATACGATGGCTCATGTAGGTGCGCTGGATGCCTCGGGCTGCACGATTGGCGTGCTGGGCTCGGGGATGGCTCAATTCTTCCCCGAGGAGAATGCGCAGCTGTCCGAGGATATGATAGCTCGCGGGGGGGCCGTGGTCTCCGAGTTCCCCATGCTGATGCGCCCGAGCAAAACAAGCTTCCCCCAGCGCAATCGCATCGTAGCGGCTTGGAGCCGCGCGACGCTCGTCGTCGAGGCACCGCCTCGCAGCGGCAGCCTGCACACAGCAGGACTCTCTTCTTCTTACGGAAATATCGTATTTGCGATACCCAACAGCATTGATAGCCGCGCAAGCGCAGGCTGCCACGAGCTCATCCGCGATGGCGGCGTCCTCTGCACGAGCTCGCATGAGATACTCTCAGACATGGGCTGGGTTGAGCCCATCAAAGCTTTAGCTACTCAGCAAGAGCTCAACTTTGGAAATGAGAACCCTAAGCCTACAATCAAGCTGAGCGCTGAGCAGCAGGCTCTCTGTGATGCAATAGCCGCAGGTCAGCTCACGCTTGATGCTCTCTGCTGCAGCTTAGGCAAGCCTGCCCACGAGCTCACACCTCTACTGATGCGCATGCAGATTGATCGCATTATCTGCCCGCTTGATGGGGCTCGCTACGCCTTAGTCAAGACGAAGTAGCGGCCTTATTAATCCTTGATATCGCACTCTCGTTGTGATATCATTCCGCGCATGCGCGCGCCTCAGTTTTGCTTAACTTTGCTCTCTTTACTCGCTCTTGCGAGTTGCTCTCCTAGCAATCAGATTTACGACTACAACCCAATCCCTAGCAACACCAAGCAGCTTGAGAAAAAGAAAATGGCGCGCAGCCCTCTCATCGGCAAGCGTCCCCTCACGCAACCCTCAACACCCGCCCCAGCGCCCAACTGCAAGGCGGTCTGCATCATTGACCCACGCACGGGCAAAATCCTCTTTGAATACAACGCGCGTACACGCCGACAGGTGGCGAGCACGCAAAAGCTCGTGACAGCACTCTGCGTAGTCGAGGCTGGACGACTCAGTGAGGAGGCTACCATCAAGGCAAGCGACAAGAAATGTCCACGCATCCGCATGGACTTATCCACAGGCGACCGCTACCGCCGCATCGACCTGCTGCGCGCCCTCTTGACATCGAGCTACAACGATGTCGCCAACACCTTAGCTCGTGACAGCGCAGGCTCAGTGCCAGCCTTTGTCAACAAGATGAATGACAAGGCACGCCGCATGGGCATGCACGACACTCATTTTGTCAACCCCAACGGACTCCCAGGCGCACAGTACTCAACCGCGCGCGATATGGCAATTGCCGCTTGCTGGGCTTACAACAACACCGTCATTCGCCGCTGCGTCGGCACCTACCAATACTATTTCCTACTCAACAGTGGCAAAACTCGACGCATCAAAAGCACCAACCGCCTCATGCGCGACTACAGCTGGGTCAATGGGCTCAAGACAGGCTACACCAACGCAGCTGGCCGCTGCCTCATCTCTAGCGGCACCTACAACGACAGCTCGGTGATTGTCGTCGTGCTAGGCAGCGCCAAGCGCAACATCTGGAGAGAATCAGAAAAATACCTCAAATGGTCCCTTCAACTGCCTTAAAAGCAAAATTGAACGTCAATTCCCCACATAACTAGCAAGCGCACGTACTTTTTACTTCCCTATTAGCTTTGCTCTCAGCTATAATAGCTCAATAACCCTATGTCATCAGACGCCAACAGACCACGCAACGACAAACCGCTCAAACAGACCAACATCTGGAGGAGAATCACGCAGTCTGAACGCAGGAGCAAACACTCCGAACGCACAGCGGAGCAATCGAAAATACTTCATACTGAGCAATACGCAGAGGAAGAGGAGCAAATCATCGAAGCAAGTGGAGGATTCCACCCTTTAAAGATTGTAGCTGCCCTCATCTTTTTGAGTTTCATCAGCCTCATCCTCCTCGTCAGTTTCGAGATGTGGAGACCTCAGCAGCTGAGCGACCTGCCTGGCTATCACGACAAGACACTTGCCAAGGATTTATCCGCATTCATCCGCCACGCTGGCAAGCAGGAGATTCGCCTCACAGAGGCCGAGATCAACAGCTACTTAGGCGAGAGCTGCCGCATCCGCCAAAAGGGAATTAGCGCCCTTTTAGCCCAGCCTAGCGGTGTCGCGCTGCGCTGTCACGATGGCTATGGCGAGCTAATTATCGAGCGTATGCTGGGCACCAACATCAAGCACAGCGTAAGCGTGTACCTGAGCTTCTCGCGCCACGTGGTCAATGGAACACCAGTCATTGAGCTTGAACTGAGCGGAGGCAAGCCCATCCTCGGGCATTTCCCCCGTGGTGGTCATATCGGGCATCTCCCCCTGCCACAGCGCTACATGCAGATTCTCACTCCGGGACTAGAGTCTCTCGCTGCACTGTATCCAGACTTCAGCACCCTTGTCCTCGACGGGAGCTATCTTCCCAGCTTTAGAAAAGCTACGAACACACAAGAAGGTCTACTCATCCTGAGCCCCCTCTAGTCTCTTTTATTTAATACTAAATCAATCATTAGTCATATGAAAATTAAAAAAAGCATCCTCGTGATCCTTGCCACCAGCCTCATGCTCCCCTCCTGCATCGTATCGCAAGCGGTAGAGTTCTGGTACCGTGACGAGTACCCAGGCCAACGCCCCCCCTCGGCCATCGCTGATGCAGGCGGCAAGCCAGCCTTCCAAAAATGGATCAAAAAAGACAACGAGTTGCTCCCTCCCCCTAGCCGTCTCATTGACAACACCGTGAGCTATTCCTCCGATGGTACACCCTACGGCTTCACCTCCGAGTTTAGCAATATTGTGGTCTCTCCATACTCCCCGCACTACGTGCTCGACTACACAAGATTTAGCGGTGGCGACAAGGTCTGGGACCCCTACTCACGCAAGCCCTTCTACATCCCCCGCATTCACACCATTAACTAAAACCCTTACGACCTATGGCCAAGGATAGCCCTAGTAAAGCGGATTGGAAGCAGAAGCTTACTTACTACGCTTACAAGCTTCTGCAGCTAATCTTGCGATGCTTCGATGTGCGCTTAGTTGCGCTACTTGGTCGAGCAATAGGCTACATGGCATGGATGCTACTGCCCTCGCGCCGACGCATCGTGCAGCGCAATCTGCGCATTGTCATTGACCCCAATCTGCGAGCTGCACAACTGCGCCCCCTGATACGCCGCAACATCGTCCTCACCTGTAGCAACTTTGCCTGCGCACTCAAGGTAGGGCTGATGTCTGCTCGTGAGCTCAAGCAATCGGTGCGCTTGGAGGGCGCTGATGTCTTTGAGGAAGCTGGCTGCCATGGCAACACCGCCATCGCCTGCATCCCCCATGCAGGAAACTGGGAGATTCTCGCGCGCATCCGTCCCCTCTTCACACGAGTCGAGCACTTTGGCTCAATGTACCGCAAGTTCAGCAACCCCCTCTTAGAAGAACTCGTCTACAAATCACGCACCAACTATGGCTGCGAGATGCACAGCAAGAAAAACGGACTCCGCGGAGTCCTACGCATGGCTCGCACAGGCGGTCTACTCGGCGTACTAAGCGACCAATATACCAACAGAGGACTCTTCCTACCCTACTTTGGCAAGGTCACGGGGACAACCCCCTTGCCTTCCATCCTCAACCGCAGCTGCAAGGGGGTGCTCTTCGCAGTCTTCACCCGCAACACGGGATTAGGACGCTGGGATGCTATACTGAATTACAAGATCCCGATCGTCGAGAACAAGGACAATCAGGTTGCCTCCAATACGATGAGCATCAACCAAGCTCTAGAATCTTGCCAGCAAGAGAACATCCTAGATGGCTTCTGGATGCACCACCGCTGGAAGGGAGCACGCGCCTTTGCCTTTACCCAAGACGAGAGCGCCACCGAGGTAGCAAAAGCGCATACCAAGCTCCCATTTAGAATCATCGTCGCTCTGCCCGAGTCCTTTGAAGAATCCATCCTGACAATCCCCGCGCTCAAGCTCATCAAGGCGAGCCGCTTTGATGCCGAGCTCATCCTCATCTGCCCCAGCGCGCAGCAAGAATTCTGGCTCCAGCATAAGCCCATGGCTAGTCATGTGCTCAGCTCTGATGGTCAGACGAGCCTCGAGACCCAACTTGAAGCAGACGACATCTATGCAGGTGGGCCCTTTGACTACCTCTTCATGTTCAGCAAGCAAAAGAGCACCCTCAAGCAAATTCTCAGTCAGGGTCCCCTCTTCATCACAGGCTTTGAGGAGCATCCCTTCGCCAAGAAATTCAACCTACGATACACAGAGACGCACTGCGGTCCCCCACGTCACCGCGCAGCAGACTATCTGGCGCTGCTGGGTAGACATAGTGTCCCCAATGAGATTGACACCAAGGCGCCCAGCCTGAGAGGCAATGAGGCTGATGAGAGCTACTATCTAGCTCCTCTAACGACGCTAGGGGCGGCTGATAGCTGCAACCTTGAGCAATGGCTGGCGATTTATCAAGAATTCCCCAAGGCCAAGCTCATCGCCCTGCCCGAGCAGGAAGAAGCAGCCGCGGACTTTGCTAGCAAGCTTGGCTGCGAGCACATCATCTGCTCCGCAGAGAAACTTGGCGAGATCATCGGCAGCTCAAGCGTATTGATTGCGCATGATGGCATCATGCCTCAGCTTGCCGCCTGCTATGGCACACCTGTCGTGAGCATCATGGCCAGCCGTCAAGCCGCGCGCTACGCCCCCCTCTGCGAGCAGAGCCTCTGCCTCTACCATCACAGCGCATGCCACCCATGCTACCTCAATCAATGTGACGCAAGCATCCCCTGCAGCCAGCAAATCAAGACCGCTGACATCATCCGAGCTGCTAAGCAGCTCAGCCCCTCAGATAAATAATAGAGCGTAGAATTGACGTTTGCTTATCATGAGCAGCTCTGCTACAATAGCCCCGAAATCCCCTCCCAACAAATCAATGAGAACCGCATCTTGCAAGCGCACAACTGGCGAAACAGACATCAGCTTAGAACTCAACCTCGACGGTAGCGGCTGTGCAGCCATCGCCACGGGGCATCCCTTCTTCGATCACATGCTCCACCTACTGGCACGCCACAGCCTCATGGATATCACCCTCAACGTGCAAGGCGACCTCGAAGTAGATGCGCACCACACGATTGAAGACACAGCCATCGCTCTAGGTGACTGCATCGCACGCGCACTGGGTGACAAGCGCGGCATCGAGCGCTACGGCATGTCCCACGTCCCCATGGATGAGACACTCTGCCGCTGCGTACTCGACCTCTCCAACCGCCCCTACCTCGATTTCCGAGTGCCTGACTACAGTGTTGGCGCACCCAACATGCCCATGTCCCTCTGTGAGGAATTCTGCCGCGCACTCTGCAATAACCTGCGCTGTAACCTGCACATTGAAGTATTCTACGGTCGTGACGGTCACCACATCATCGAGGCCATCTTTAAGAGCATCGCGCGCGCCCTGCGCATCGCTATGCAAGCGGACCCACGCCAAGCCGGCATGATCCCCTCCACCAAAGGCAGCCTCTAAAATCATCATGACCCAACTAGGCATCATCGACTACGGCGCAGGCAACCTGCAAAGCGTAGCCAACTCCCTCGCTGCCGCAGGCGTGCAAGGCAAGCTCATCCGCAGCGCCTCCGACTTAGAGAACATCAGCCACCTCGTCCTCCCTGGTGTTGGCGCATTTGGCGACTGCTCCAAGGCCCTGCAAGAGCAAGGCCTCGTTGATGAGCTGCGCAACTGGATAGCCGCTGACAAACCCTTCCTCGGCATATGCATCGGCTATCAAATCCTCTTTGAGAGCAGCGAAGAAAGCCCTAACGCAACTGGTCTTGGCATCTTCAAGGGGCAGGTACGCCGCTTTGAAGAGCGCGGTCTCAAGATCCCCCACATGGGATGGAACAACGTGACGCAGCTCCATAGCAGCGACCCAATCTGGCAGGACATCCCCAATGAGAGCCACCTCTACTACGTGCACTCCTACTACCCTGTCCCCACTGATCCCAGCATCATCGCAGCGCGTACGAACTATGGTGATGACTTTGCCGCAGCCATCCGCGTAGGCAAGCTCGTAGCCACACAGTTCCACCCCGAGAAAAGCCAAAAACTCGGTATCCAGCTTCTTCGCAACTTCCTAAACATCGACGCGTGAAAACCCTCGACCGATACATCCTGCGCCAGCTCCTAAGCATCACTCTCATCGGTGTTGTCTCGCTGTCGACCTTGTTGCTACTCGGTCAAATCTTTAAGGAACTCCAAGGACTCCTCATCGAGAGCGGCGCACCACCGAGCATCGTCTTTGAGTTCATCGCTCAGGTCGTCCCCTTCTCTCTAACATTCTCCCTGCCTTGGGGCTTTCTCACAGCGGTTCTACTCGTCTATGGGCGACTGGCCGCAGACAACGAGCTCACATCCTTCCGCATGGCAGGCTTGAGCCTATGGAGACTCAGCGCGCCTGCCATAGGGCTAGGCATCGCACTCTCCGCGCTATGCTACTACATCAACACCGATGTAGCGCCACGCGGCAAGCAGGCCATGACTGACATCATCGCCAATGCCGCGATAGAAAACCCAAAGAACCTACTAGGCTCAAGCCAAGTCGCCATCAAGATTGACAAGATTAACCTCTATATCAATCAACGTGAAGGTGACCTCATCCGTGGTCTGCACGTCTACCCCATCGCCAAAAAAGGGGAGAAAAGCGACTTCAACGCCATGCATGCAAGAGAAGCCATCATTGGGGAATTTGACCCTGAGACACGCAATCTCCATCTCGACCTCAAGGACGTCCTCTTTGAGCGCAATGAAGGAGTGGCCACCGACATGCCCCTCATCAGCCGCATGCCGCTGCACATCCACATCCCCATCAGCACACATCGACGCCTCAAGGCCGACCGCTTCACCAATGCGGAGATTTCTGACACACTGCGCAAACGAGAAGACTGCAAGGATCTCGATTACTTCTTTATGGGCAAGCTTAGCAAGCAGATGGGGCAGCAAGAGCCCTATCCTGCAGCCGCCGCCCTCTGGGCCGCCGCTCATCAGGAGAGCGGCTACTACATCAACAGCATGGACAAGGAGAAGGTTCGTTCCTTCCGCACAGCTTGGGTCAAGCGTGCCTCCTTCTCCTGCGCCTGCATCATCTTTGCCCTCATCGGCGTCCCTCTTGCCATCACAGCACGCCGCCGTGACAGCTCAACCGGCTTTGCTCTTGGCATCATCGTAGCAGCAATCTACTTTGTCGCACTCATCTTTTGCGAGACAACGCGCGAATCTGCGGGGATCACCCCCTACATTGTGCTCTGGGTGCCCAATATCCTAGGTCTCATCTACGCCATCTGGCTGCATCATCGCGCCCAGTACCGAGGATAAAAAACAACACGACTCTCAAGGAATAGAGTCGTGTTATATTGAAATTCTGCTGAAGCTATCTTAGCGCACCCAGCGGCCAACGCCCTCAGGCAACCGACCCTCTGAGACGGGGTGATAGCGTGTTGCCTTCGTATTTCCCCAGAGAGGCACACCTATCGCCTCACGCCACTTCTTGCTCATGCTCGCGCCTGTGTAGCAGCCATAGCTCCAGCACTCCGCATCACGCGCAAAGGCGGCAGGGTTCAAACGACCAGCGAGATCGCGCTCATGCATCCATGAGCTAGAAGTGCCAATGATGTCGTTGCTATAATCGAGCATGAAGGCAAAGGCATTCGAATGGCCAAAGAAGGTAAAGTTCTTGATCAGCCCCCCGAGTTTAGGAGCCGCGTTGATAGCAGCGTAGGCCTCATCATCCGTAGTAATCCAGACCAGCTTGGCCTTGTACTTCTTGGAATGCTCCTCAATCCACTGCACAAGTGGCTTACCCTCCTCAGTGGAGCGCGTCACATAGGAAGGTTTGAAGACAATCCAGAGAATCTTAGCATTAGGATCGCGCTTATTGATCGCGTAAAGCTGCACCGTGGAGGCGCGGATAAAATTTGCCCACCAGTTATCATGAGCATCATCTCCGCGGTACTTCTCCCAAGATTTAAGTGCAACACCACCCGTCAGGATGACATCAACAGCCTGCGAAATTGAGGAGAGAAAGAGTGTAGAAACAAGTGATGCGAGGAAAAATAACTTCATAAAATTAATGAGATCGAGTTCGGAGTTTACCCAAAAGATCGCGCAGCTCTGATACACGCAGCAGATAGCTAACGATCAGATAAAAGAGCCCTGCGAGAGTACCGCCCACCGCCATCATAGCAAAGCGCGAGATAAAGTTCCAGCTGTTAAATCCCTGCATCAAGAACTCGCGAGCCGCGTAGCAGATAACAGCCAGCAGAACAGAGGCAAGCAAGATGCGCAGCAAGCCGCGAAACAGCAGACCACCTGCCATCCCTCCCAGCAGATAGCGCAGGAGAAAGAAATAGAAGAGGAAATTGAGAGTCGTCGTCACGGAGGTCGTTAAAGCCAGCCAGTTCACCCCAAAGTGCAATACATGCACAAAGATATAATTGAGTGTAATGCTCATCGCGCAGGAGAGCACCGCAAGACCCGCAGGCGCCCAAGGACGCTCTAAGGCAAGAAAGACAGGCTGCAAAACCTTCATCCCAGCATAGCCGAGTAGACCCAGCGAGTAAGACGCCAACACCTGCCCTGTCAAGATAGAAGAGTCGGCATCAAAGCGACCTCGCTGGAAGAAAACACTCACAATCTGCTCCCCCCAAATCCCGAGAAAGACCGCTGAGGGCATCGCGAAGAAAGCAACAAAGCGCAGGGCTCGCGCAAGATGCTCGGCAATATCGCTATTCCCCTGCGTGAGCGACATACGAGAGACCGCAGGCAACACCACCATCCCCATCGCCACACCAAAGAGCGCAACTGGCAGCTGCCAGAGATGGAAGGCGCAGGAGAGAGCGGTCACCGAGCCCGAAGGCAGGTAGAGAGCAAAAGAGGTATTAACAAAGATATTGCTCTGAGTGACACCTGCCGCAATCACCCCTGGCAGCATCAGCATCCAGACCTTGCGCACATGCTCATCAGCAAAGGATATCTTGAGACCCTCGCGGCGCAAACCAATATCAAAGCGTGGGCGAAAGCCCAGCTTCCAGAGCTTGGGCAACTGGATGATAATCTGAGTCACACCACCCAGCACCACCGCGATGGCAAAGCCATAGAGCGAATCGGCGCCAAAGTTAGGATCAATCCACCAGCCAAGTGTGCAGCCAAAAATCAGCAGTGTGATATTAAAGCCCGCACTCGCCAGATTGGGCAGACCAAAGATGCCAAAAACATTGAGCGCCCCCATGCAGAGAGCAGAGAGCGATGCGAGCATGATAAAGGGCCACATAATGCGGCATAAATCGCTCGCCAGCTGCATCATATTGCGTGATTCCACACGCAGCTTTGTGCCCGAGTCAGGGAGGGTGAGCTGCCTGCTCGTCAGTTGCAGCGTTTGCCCAACTGGGATAGCGCTCAACTTTGCATAATTAACAGAGCTCTGCTCGGAGAATTCATCAATAGGAGTACCACTCGTGATCAGAGCCTCATGAGCACCATCAGCAAGCTGCCGCATCCCATCATAACGAGCCAAATCATTGAGACTGGCATCGAGACGCAGCTCAATGTGAGCGCGCTCGGGGTAGAGCTGCTGCATCAGAAATCCAGAGGCGAGCACACCAGCACTCACCATGATAAGCATGACGGCGGAGAGCTGGGTCATCACGCGACTTGCCAGCTTCCAACTAGCCTCAGCCCCTTCCTTCTGCTCAACCTTGCTCATCACAGAGGTAAAGCTCTGTGAGAGAGCTCCCTCTGCGAACATATCGCGCAGCATGTTGGGCAGGCGATAGGCCGTCAAAAAGGCATCAAGTAGCCCTGTAGCGCCAAAGAGAGCCGTAAAGCAAACCTCACGCAAAAGCCCTGTGAAACGACAGCAAAAAATCGCTGCCGTTGCAATCAAGCTTTTAACCTGCATCGAGGACATTGTTAGCGAGTATTGCTAGGCAAACCTTCCTTAATCTTGCGCGATACCTGCCTTGCAGTATAGCTATCGCCCGTGAGTAGGTAGGTGCGAGCGAGCTCGCGGTTGGCCATTTTGTAAAGTTGCGGAGCTGCCTTGTCGAATGTAGTGCGTTGCTCCTCATCCATCGCCTCAATGATACGGATGACGGTGAGCAGGCGGCGGATAGCCTCACGGTCATTCCTAGCCTTGCGATAGACTAGCGCGAGCTCAAGCTGGCGCTCCAGAGAGTCACCATTGCTGAGGGGCTGAGCCTGTTCCTTAATAATTTCCAATGCCGTCTTCATCCACTTTACCGCGCGGGTATAATCCTCCTTGGCCTTGTAGTAGGCAGCCAGCTCGATTGAAGTAGCCTTGCGGTACTCGAGGTGCTCAAGGGAGAGCTTCTCATTTTTGGCTATAAGCTCCCAGCACTGCTGGAGGCGAGCCACCTTATCATCACCTTGAGCATGAGCTGCAAGCAACATCAGGCTGCGCAGGCGCTCCTTGGGGTCAGGGTCACTCTCAGCGAGAATGCGGCAGTCCATCAGGGCCTCATCCATCGCGCCGCGCTGCTCATTGGCGCGGGAGCGCAGGCGAGTCAGGCGAATCTTAAGTTCAGGTGTGAGTGTAGCGTAGCCCTCAGCGAGAGCCGTAGCCATCGCCAGCGCACTGACGCAGCCATCATAGTCCTTCATACGGTAGCGCAGATCACCCAGCAAGCTATAGCACTGGGGCAGCAGGTAAGAATCCTCTGTCGCGTCAAACATTGAGTCACGACTCTTGATGAGTTTACCCTCAATCTCGCGCATCGCAACTTCCGAGAGCCTAGGATTATCACGCACTGTACCTGACACCTCCTCGATAATGAGCTTTGCGGTAGCAGGGCATGAGGGCCAGTTGGCAGCCTCAAGCACATTGCGCACCTTTTGCAACACGGGCTCCTTAACCTCGCTCAAATCAGCGCAAATCATCAGCAGTGATGCCGCCTCAGAGGCATCGAGAGGGTCTGTGAGGCGAGCCTGCGTGGAGGGAAGCTCCAGTCGAGCGATCGCCTTGATAGCCTCATCTGCACGCTTCAGTTTCAGACTAGTCTCAACCGTACGACGGATGGAGCGCAGTTGCAGGCGCACCTTGGATGGGGAGTGCATCGCGAGCTCTTGCAGGCGGCGATCGAGTCGCAGCTGCAACTCCAAGTCATTGTGCATCAGCGCAGCGACTGCCAAGCGATCAAGCTGCTCCTCCGTGGCAAGTTCCTCCACCGAGGGGAGAATCTGCATAGCAGCCTGCCACTCATGCAGGTCGATGAGGCGCTCCATGAGAATCCAGCGCATGCGGCGGCGCGTGACTGGATCCTTGATCCATCCGAGACGGGATCGGGAATTATCAGTGAGCTGCAGCAGGGTAGACTTGTTACCGGCGAGGTCGCCAAGCAGCTTCTCCAAATTATCATTGGCCTGCTTGTTAGAGTAGACAATCGTCGGAGGAGGCGTGACAAACATAGCCTTCACCTTGCTACCGTACAACAGGTAGAGACCGCAGAGCAGAGCTGCAATGATGGTGAGAATAGCCAAAAGAGGCAAGGTATGACTGGCCGTGGCACGACGACGTGGGCGGCGGCGATAAATTGTTGACATATAGAAAAATTAGTATTGGTGGTGATCGGTTAAAGGTAGTGAAAAATCAAGGATGGAGGTCTACTGACCTAGGGGGTGATGACAAAAAGAGGAGAGTCCGCTGCACAGGCGCAACCCCAGCCATCTAGTGAGTACAAAGAGCAACCCGCGTAAGGTCACTCTTCCGATAGAGAAAAAAGAAAGGCAGCGGATAGGCTCTCTGAACCCATCCGCTGGACTATAAAAATCAAACAGCGTCGAGGCTGAATGCTGTATGCACGGCACGAGCCGCAGCCTCGATATCGCCAGCCTCAACCGTCGTGGTAATGCGGATCTCGGAGGTAGCAATCATCCCGGTAGGGATACCTGCATCAGCGAGAGATTGGAACATCGTTGCAGCAACGCCCGCATAAGAGCGCATACCAACACCGACGACAGAGAGCTTGGCGAGACCGCCTTCGGATTCCATCGTAGCCTTCTCACCCAGCTTGGGGAGAATTGTCTTGAGGGTAGCCTGCGCAGCGCCGAGATCACTCATGTTCATGGTGAATGATTGACGAGCAATGCCATCATGAGCTGTGTTAGACACAATCATATCAACATTGATTTCAGCCTGTGCCAGCGCCGTCAAAATGAGGGCGGAGTGGGCTACAGAGCTGTCGATGCCCGAGAGCGTGACGCGGGCCTGATTTCGTTCGATAGAGACTCCGCGCACAGCGAGGGACTCCATTGCATGGTTTTCTTCTTGCACAATAGTACCGGGGTTATTGTTCATTGAATTACGTACTTCAAAGACGACGCCAAACTTCTTGGCGAACTCGACAGAGCGAGACTGCATGACCTTGGATCCACTGGAGGCCATCTCCAGCATCTCCTCGTAGCAGAGGTTAGCGATTTTGCGGGCGTTGGGCACCACGCGAGGGTCACAGGTGTAGACGCCGTCAACATCGGTGAGAATCTGACAGAGATCGGCCTTAATAGCGGCGGCCATCGCAATGGCAGAGAGGTCAGAGCCCCCGCGACCTAGCGTCTGGATAAAGCCATCGGCATCCACGCCTTGGAAACCGGCGCAGACCACAATGCATCCCTCAGAGAGGGCGCTTTTGACCAGCTTGGGCTCAATATTCTCAATACGTCCGCGTGTGTGCGAGCCGTAAGTGCGGACACCTGCCTGAGCACCAGTAAAGCTTTTTGCCTTGTATCCCTCAGCAGTAATTGCCATACAAAGCAGAGCAATAGACTGCTGCTCACCAGTAGAGAGGATGACATCCATCTCACGAGCTGGGGGATTGGGCATCACCTGCTGAGCAAGGGCGATGAGCTTATCTGTCACACCGCTCATTGCGGAGATGACAGCCACTACTTGATTTTCCTCATTCTGCAACTCGATGAGGCGACGAGCCACATTACGAATGCGATCAATGGTACCAACGGAGGTACCGCCATATTTCTGTACGATTAGCGCCATAATTTGTATCAGTCGTTAAATTGTTCAATGCGGAAGACCACAGGGTTCGCATCAATGCAGTCCTCCTTCGAAGCATCATCAATCGAGGCTTGGAGCAGACCCCACTTGCAGGCATGGATTTGGAAGACAAGCTCATTGCGAGTCGTTCCATCAGCTGATTTCACAGTATTGGAAAGAGAGCTCGTCGCGGAGATACCAATCTCGTGCCTCGCCAGAATCGTAGCCAGTCGGGCAATCACGCCCGGGCAGTCCTTCACGCGGAAGCGTACGTAGTAAGGTGTGACCGTATCAGCCTGATCAATCACGGTCATATTCTTACTGTAGGGATTGAAGCCTGTGTGGTAGCCTGGCTGGAGACACTCGCGCATCGCCATCACCACATCGGCAATCACCGCGCTCGCCGTGGGGTTCTTCCCCGCACCACGACCGTAGAAAATCGTCTCACCGACAATATCGCCATTCACAGCAATCGCATTAAAGACGCCATTGACATTAGCAAGCACATGATCGAGCGGCACAAAGCTAGGCTGCACGCGCAGCTCAAGGGCGTCAATTTCCTCGTGCCTCTTAATCACCACGAGCAGCTTGATGGCATAGCCGAGCTTCTTAGCAAATTGGAAGTCAACGGCCTCAACACGCTCAATACCAGAGACCGCAATCTTGCTGGGATCCAGAGGAGTGCCATAGGCGAGCATCGCCAAAATAAGAGCCTTATGAGCAGCGTCCCAGCCATTGACATCAAAGGAGGGGTCTGCCTCAGCAAATCCCAGTTCCTGAGCCTTGAGCAGAGCGTCGAGGAAGCTCGTAGCGCTATCCTGCATCGAGGAGAGGATGTAGTTGCTCGTACCATTGATGATACCAGCTATGCTAAGCACATGATTGCAAATCAGTGAGTTTTGCAAGCTTTGAATGATGGGGATACCACCACCACAAGAAGCCTCAAAGTAAAGGGGAACGCCCTTTTCTGCGGAGAGTTTGAAGAGCTCGCTACCGCGCTCGGCGAGCAGAGCCTTGTTACCAGTGACGACGGGCTTGCCAGCACGCAGAGCCGCGAGCACAAGGTCGTAGGCCTCAGTCACACCACCGATAAGCTCAATGATAATATCAATTGTTGGATCATTGACCAACTCGCGCCAGTCATCCGTCAGCATTGACGCATCAATCTCCACATCGCGGGGACGGGAGAGATTGCGCACAGCTACACGCTTTACAGCAAAAGATATTTGCGCACGAGCCTCGAGCAGACTGTGGTTGCGGCAGAGTGTCTCATAGACACCTGCACCCACAGTTCCCAAGCCAACTAAGCCTAATTGTAACGTATTTGACATTGCCTTTATAACGTGCGCTATTGTAGCGTAGCTCCCTCTCAGCAGCAAGCCTATATTGCACCGCTTGGAAAAAAACAACATTTCACATAAAAAAAGCCTTGCCTGTCCATATAGAAATCTGTATACTATGCCCCGCGACAGTGAACAAACCTCACCGAGGAACGAACGCCAAGCAAAAACTCAGTTGTGAGTCAAAATACAAAACGCGGATGTAGCTCAGTGGTAGAGCGCAACCTTGCCAAGGTTGATGTCGTGGGTTCGAATCCCATCATCCGCTCTCAAACTCAGTCGTGAGTCAAAATACGAAAAAACGCGGATGTAGCTCAGTGGTAGAGCGCAACCTTGCCAAGGTTGATGTCGTGGGTTCGAATCCCATCATCCGCTCTCATGAAAAAGCCTACCCTATGCGGTAGGCTTTTTTTGCCCCATGCCTCCTCAGCACCACCACTGCACGATGAATAGCAAGTACCTCACGCTCCTCCTCTGCCCACTCCTCTGCCAAGCCCAAGCAGAGCTTAGCCCCCCTAGCCTCGTCATTAATTTGAGAGACACGGCGATTAGCGAGGCGCTGCACGGAGATGACTGGGATGAGCTACGCAAGCTCATCCCCGAACTGCGCAAGGGAGCCAACCCCCAAATCAATGCTGGTAGCGAGAGCCGCACTCTGGGAGAGCAACTCATCATCATGCGCAGCTGGAACTGCCTCAGAGGTATGATGCGCAACGGTCTCAAACCCACAGCCGCCATGATTGAGCTCTGTGGGGAGATGGGCAATCTCCAGACCTACCAGCAGCTCCAAAAGCTCGCCAAGAGCCCCATTATGAGCAGCAGCCAAATCCATGAATTTACAGGAGAAGCCCTCGCGCTCGCCATCAAGAATGGAGGTGACCCCAATGCAATCGCTACCATCAGCAGCCGCAGCCCCCTGATGAGCCATCATAACATTGATGACCTCGAGTTACTACTCAAGCACGGGGCCAACCCCAACATCCTCGACAAGCACGGTCGCAACGCCCTCTTTTACCACAACGACCCCGCAATCATCAGCCTGCTGCTCAAGCACAAGGCTCAGCCCGATATCCTCGACCATGATGGACATAGCGCGCTAGACTATTGGAGCGACAACCAAGAGCGCAGAGAACTCCTAATCAAGGCAGGCGGGCAAGTCTCCAAAGCCATCAAGCTGGTGGGCATCTGCCGCTGGGAAGGCCGCGCCGTCATCCTCAACGACCTAGACGACTACGCCTACCTCATCCTCAACCAGCGCATCTCCGAGCAGAGCGATGAGGGTGTAATTAGCTACTACCTCGCAAGCCGCCGACCCAACACCCAAATCAAGCAGACCCAGTGCTGGGACACCTTTAAAGCATGGATTGAGGAGCTGCCCAAGAACATCATCATCCGTCGATACGACCGCTGCCTTGAGCACTTCCAACTCCCCGAGGGCTGGGAGCAAAGTCACAGCCTAACCCAGCTCTTTGAGCAGCGCGACATCGTCGAGGCAAAAGAGCGCATCTTTTGCGCCTGCGGAGAAGAACAAGAGTCGAAAGAAAAGCCAAAAAGCATCGACAAATAAGATAAACTATGCTATCTAAGCTTCTGCAACGCGCCGAGAGCAGCAGAGCCTAACCACTTCCAATCAACAAATAAACACATGAGCAAACCACAACAGAACAAAGGGCTTAGCGACGAAGACGTTATCCAGAGCCGCCAACTCCATGGAGCCAATGTCCTGACCCCTGCCGAGAAGGAGTCCATCTTGATCAAATTTCTCGCCTTCTTTGCCGACCCCATCATCCGCATCCTCTTAGTCGCCCTCGCCCTCTCTGTAGGCATCGCCCTCTATGAGTACTTCTACGCAGGGCACAGCTTTAGCATCTTCTTTGAGCCCATGGGCATCCTGCTCGCCATCCTGCTTGCTACCATGGTCGGATTTGTGCTTGAGCTCAATAATGAGAAAACCTTCCAAAGCCTCAATGAAGTCAATGACGACACACTCGTCAAGACCATGCGCTGCGGCAACGTCAGCCAAGTCATGCGACGCGACATCGTTGTTGGCGACATCATCATCCTTGAGGCAGGGGAGGAAATCCCAGCCGACGCAGAGCTACTTGAGTCTCTTAGCCTCATGGTCAACGAATCGGGCCTCACAGGAGAACCCCAAGCCAGCAAGACCACCATCGAGGCCGACTTCAAAA
The DNA here is from genome assembly GCA_947039485.1 of uncultured Verrucomicrobiales bacterium. Lineage (GTDB taxonomy): Bacteria > Verrucomicrobiota > Verrucomicrobiia > Verrucomicrobiales > Akkermansiaceae > Akkermansia. Next base: position 46,240 of record CAMQZC010000017.1, read on the forward strand.
AAGAAGCCACCTACCCCAGCAACCACATTCTCAAAGGAACCACCGTCACCGAAGGCAACTGCATCGCCAAAGTCTTTAACGTAGGCGACAAGACCGAGAGCGGCAAGGTATTTGAAGCAGCGCAGGTCGTAGAGACCGAGGCCACCCCCCTCAACAAAAAGCTCAATTGGCTCGCCGATAAAATCACCATCGCTAGCTACTCGCTCGCCATCATCATCATCATCGGTCGCCTCATCAGCTACGCGCTGAGCATGAATGGCAGCAACACCACCAACCTCAGCCTCTATCTGGGCAGCGCCCTAGCCCTCGCCGCCGTCATCGCATGGCTTCTTGGCAAGCTCCAAGGTGATAACAGGCTCAAGCAGCTCGGAGCCTTTATGATCCTGCCAATTGCTGGCATCTTCCTCTACTTCGCCTACGGCGTAAGCGTACCAACCGACTGGCTCGCGCTCACCAGCTACGCCCTTGGCACCGTCATGATTGCCGTCACCCTCATCGTCGTCTCCGTACCCGAAGGCCTGCCCATGAGCGTCACCCTCAGCCTCGCCTTTAGTATGAAAAAGCTCATGGACGAGAACACCCTGCCACGCACCATGCACTCATGCGAAACCATGGGAGCAACCTCCGTCATCTGCACCGACAAGACAGGCACCCTCACACAGAACCAAATGCGCGTTCATGAAATTGACTTTGAGAGTGATGCCAGCCCAGAGCTCATCAGCGAAGCCATCGCGATGAACACCACAGGCTTCCTCGACCTCAGCGACGCAAGCAAAATACAAACCGTGGGCAACCCCACCGAGGGAGCCCTGCTACTCTGGCTCCATGAGCAGGAGAAAAACTACCTCAACATCCGCGAGAACTGCAGCCTACTCGACCGCATCCCCTTCTCCACCGAGAGAAAGTACATGGCAAGCATCATCCAGTCTCAAGCACTGGGCAAGCGCATCGCCCTCGTCAAGGGAGCCCCCGAAATCCTACTGGGGCTCAGCGTGCTGAGCGAGGACAAGAAAGCAGCCACCCTCGACAAGCTGCTCGGCTACCAAAACAAAGCCATGCGCACCCTTGGCTTTGCCTACAAAATCTTAGAGGATAATCAACCCGGACTCGCCGATGGCAAACTCGCCGTCGATGAGCTCCACTTCATAGGCATCGTCGCCATCTCAGACCCTGTGCGCAGTGACGTACCAGCCGCCATCCGCGAATGCATCAATGCCGGTATCGCAGTCAAGATTGTCACCGGTGACACCCCAGGTACCGCCAAGGAAATCGGTCGTCAAATCGGACTCTGGAGCGATAACGATAGCGAATTGAGCCACATGTCAGGCAGCGAATTTGCCGAGCTGAGCGATGAGGAGCTCAAAGCGCGCATCATGGATCTCAAGATCCTCTCACGCGCCAAGCCAGCCCATAAGGAACGCCTCGTGCGCACCCTCAAGGGCCTCGACCAAGTTGTCGCCGTCACAGGCGATGGCACCAACGATGCCCCCGCACTCAACGCCGCAAACGTCGGTCTCTCAATGGGAGATGGCACCGCCGTCGCCAAGGAAGCCAGCGACATGACCATCATGGACAACTCCTTTAGCACCATCTCCAACGCAGTCATGTGGGGGCGATCACTCTATAAGAACATCCAGCGATTCATCCTCTTCCAGCTCACCATCAATGTCGTAGCCAGCCTCATCGTGCTTGTAGGAGCCTTCAACGGCACACAAAGCCCGCTCACGGTCACCCAGATGCTCTGGGTCAACCTCATTATGGACACCTTTGCGGCACTCGCACTCGCCTCCCTCCCCCCCTCAGCCGAGGTCATGAAGGAGCGCCCCCGCAAGGTCAGCGACTTCATCATCAGCCCCAGCATGGCAAAGAACATCTTTAGCATCGCTGCTATCTTCTTTGCCCTCATGATGGGACTGCTGGCCTACTTCCAGCACACCGACATCACCAGCCTCTGCCAGATTGGCACAGCCAGCTGGGGCATGAGCAACGGACTAAGCCCCTATGAGCGCAGCCTCTTCTTTAGCATATTTGTCATGCTCCAATTCTGGAATATCTTTAATGCAAAAGCATTCATGACCAAAAATTCCGCCCTTACAGGCATCCTCAAGGAGCGACTTTTCCTCCTCATGGCAGCCACCATCATCATCGGACAAATTCTCATCGTCAGCTTTGGTGGTCAGATGTTTAGCGTCACCCCCATCTCGCTCACGGACTGGATCCTCATCATAGCAGGCAGCTCCATCGTCCTCTGGATTGGAGAGATCGCACGATTCTTCAAACGCGACTAAGACACAGCTCCTAGACTTGCATCTTCTCAGAGGCTGCCTCGCATAGCGAGCAGCCTCTGATACATTATATACACTCATGAATAAAAGCGTCAAAATCATCTGGCTACTCTCGCTCGCGCACGCCCTCAACGACACCCATGGCTTTATCGCTCGATGATGCTTGCTCAGTGACTCTCGCTCGCGCACGCCCTCAACGACACCCTCCAGTCCGTCGTCACCGCAAGCTACCCCCTCATCAAAGAGGAGCTCTCCCTGAGCTTCAGCCAAATTGGTTTTATCACCTTCTTCTACCAAATCAGCGCCTCCATCCTCCAGCCCCTACTCGGAGGCTACTTTGACAAGCACCCCAACCCCCGCGCCCTCATTGCCGGCGTCATCGCCTCAGCCATCGGCATCATCATCATCTCGCAGGCGCAGAGCTACCCCCTCATCCTACTAGCCGTGAGCCTGCTCGGCATGGGATCCTCCATCTTCCACCCCGAGGCCTCACGCCTCACCCGCATCGCCGCCAAGGGTCGCGAGGGCTACTCCCAGTCCCTATTCCAAGTTGGTGGCAACGTCGGCAGCGCCATGGGACCACTCATCGTCGTCTTCATCCTCTCCATGCGAGGGCGCGAGGACTTCGCCTACTGCCTCATCCTCTCAGCCATCAGCATCTACTGCGTGAGCCGCATCTCCCACTGGGCAAAGAAAGCCAGCCCCCTGCATCAAGCCATGCAAAAGGCAAGCAACATCCGTAACCCATTTAGCAAGCGTAAGACCATCATTATCATAGCAGGACTCCTGTTACTCATGAGCAGCAAATTCATCTACGTCGAGAGCCTGCGTAGCTACTTCAACTTCTACCTCATCGAGAAATTTGATCTCAGCATCAGCCAATCCCAGCTCGTCCTCTTCCTCTTCCTCATCCTCATCTCCACCGCCGCAGGCACCATCACAGGGGGGCACTTTAGCGACCGCATAGGGCATCGCCGCATGATCTGGATATCCATCCTCGGAGCATCCCCCTTTGCCCTCATGCTCCCCCACGCAGGACTGCAAGGCTGCATCGTGCTGAGTATGATCGCAGGCTTCATCCTCGCCTCAGCCTTCCCCACCATGGTCGTCTATGCGCAGAAACTACTGCCGCGCAAGATCGGCCTCGTCTCAGGACTCTTCTTTGGATTTGCCTTTGGTATAGCGGGTATCTCCTCCACCCTCGTCGGCTACCTCGCCGACATCTACGGACTCGAGCGCATCTTTGACTACTGGGCCTACACCCCCTTGCTAGGCTTTATCGCCCTCTTCCTCCCCGACGCGGAGAAAACAAAAACTAACATCGAGATCCAGCCAAGCCACTGAGTCGGCATGGCATTTTTTGAAGCCATGCCGCGCTTTACACTTGAAATTGCGAGCTAAGCTTGGCATAATTCTAAACACTTATGGCACGAATCAACGACAACTTCCTCAAGCTCCAAGCGGGCTACCTCTTCCCCGAAATTGGCCGCCGCGTCGCAGCCTTTGCAGCTGAGCAAGCTGAGAAATCCTCCATGCTCATCCGCTGTGGCATCGGTGACGTCACCGAGCCCCTGCCCCAAGCAGCCATCATCGCCATGCACAAAGCGGTTGATGACCTCGCCTGCCGCGAGAGCTTCCACGGCTACGGTCCAGAGCAAGGCTACGCCTGGCTGCGAGAAGCCATCGCCAAGAACTCCTATCAGGATCGCGGCATGGACATCACAGCGGGAGAAATCTACGTCTCCGATGGCGCAAAATGCGACACCGGCAACATCCTCGACATCTTCGGTCAGGACAACATCATCGCCGTACCCGATCCTGTCTACCCCGTCTACGTCGACACCAACGTCATGGCTGGCAACACAGGTGATGCACGCGCTGATGGCTCCTACGAGGGCCTCGTCTACCTCCCCTGCACCCCTGAGAATGGCTTTATCGCAGAGGTTCCCAACCAGCGCGTTGACCTCGCCTACCTCTGCTTCCCCAACAACCCAACAGGCGCCTGCGCCAGCTACGAGCAGCTCAAGGCATGGGTAGACTACGCCCTCGCCAACGACACCATCATCCTCTTTGATGGAGCCTACGAGGCCTTTATCACCGAGGAGGGTATCCCCACATCCATCTACGCCATCCCCGGTGCACGCAAATGCGCTATTGAGTTCCGCAGCTTCTCCAAGCAAGGCGGCTTTACAGGCGTACGCTGCGGCTACATCGTCGTACCCCAAGAACTTACAGCCAAGGATGCCAACGGCAAGGAAATCAGCGTCGCATCCCTGTGGAACCGCCGCACCAGCACCAAATTCAACGGAGCTAGCTACATCGTCCAGCGTGGCGCCGAAGCACTCTTTAGCGACGAGGGCAAACAGCAAACAGCTGCACTCATCAAGCACTACCTTGGCAACGCCGCCCTCCTGCGGGAGAGCTGCAAGAAGGTAGGCCTCAAGGTCTGGGGTGGTGAGAATGCCCCCTACGTCTGGGTCGAATGCCCCGAGGGACTCGGCAGCTGGGAAATGTTTGACAAGATGCTCCAAGAAGCACTCGTCGTCATCACCCCCGGCGCAGGCTTTGGCTCACACGGTGAGGGATTCTTCCGCATCTCAGCCTTCAACAGCCGCGAGAACGTCATTGAAGTCTGCGCTCGTCTTGAGCAGCTGCTTGGCTAAAGATCAAGCATCTCCAATTTACCAACCCGATGGTCACAATGACCATCGGGTTTTTTGTGCTTAGCGACCAAAAGCGCCGCACCACCTAGCCGCAACTTCTTTTAGAAACGAATAGAATACCGTGTATGCGCTAGCGCTGAGTGGCCTTAGACTCAAGTCCAAGCCACAGACCCAATGCGAGAAGCTCTTCGCGTTTTCTGACACAGCCCACGCTTGCTATTTGTGCCCATTATGTGTAATATATTCATTCAAACCTAATTTTATGAAAACGACTGACAAAGTATTGTTCTTCGACACCACGTTACGCGATGGTGAACAGTGTCCCGGAGCCTCCATGAATCTCCGCCAAAAGCTTGAAGTAGCCCGTCAGCTCGAGAAACTAGGCATCGACGTCATCGAGGCAGGCTTCCCCTGCATCTCGGATGGAGACTTTGATGCTGTCTATCAAATCGCTGAGACCGTCAAGACCTGCAAAATCGCAGGCCTCGCACGCTGCGTTGAGAACGACATCCGCCGCTGCGCCGAAGCAGTCGCCCCTGCTGGTGATCGCGCACGCATCCACACCTTCCTCGCAACCAGCCCCCTGCACCGTGAGTTCAAGCTCAAGAAAAGCAAGGCTGAAATCATCGCGATGGCCGTAGAGGGCGTCAAGCTTGCTGCATCCCTCGTCAAGGACGTTGAGTTCTCAGCAGAGGACGCTAGCCGCACGGAGCTCGACTACCTCGCAGAGGTCGTCGAAGCAGTCATTGATGCAGGTGCCACAACAGTGAACATCCCCGACACCGTCGGCTTCACCACGCCTGATGAGTACTACAACATCATCGACTACTTGAAGAAAAATGTCCCCAATGTCGATAAGGCTATCCTCTCGGTGCACTGCCACAACGACATCGGCCTCGCCTGCGCCAACTCCCTCGCAGCAATTCGCGCTGGAGCACGCCAAGTCGAAGGCACCATCAACGGTATCGGAGAGCGTGCAGGCAACGCCGCCATCGAAGAAATCGCCATGGCACTTGCCACGCGCCCCGAAGTACTCGGCTTTGAGAAGGGCGTCAAGCCCTACAACCTCATCACACAGGAGATCGTCAAAACAAGCCGCGTTGTCGCTCGTATGAGCGGACTCCAAGTCCAACGCTCTAAAGCAATCGTCGGTGAAAATGCCTTTGCTCACAGCTCTGGCATCCATCAACACGGCATCCTTGCCAAGCGTGAGACCTACGAAGTTATCGACCCCGCCGAAGTAGGCTGGGGCGAGACTGAACTCCCCCTCACCAAGCACTCGGGTCGCGCAGCCGTCAAAGCACGCCTCGAAAAGCTCGGCTACACACTCTCCAACGAAGAAGTAGTCGCCGTCTTTGAGCGATTCAAGAAAATTGGTGACCGCAAGAAATTCGTCTATGACGATGACCTTGCCTCCCTCGTCAACGACTCCCTCGACAGCGACGCAGGCAAATGGAAACTGGTCAACCTCCAATTCTTTGCAGGCAACCAAGGACAGCCCACCGCCACTGTAACAATGGATAAAGATGGCCGCATCTACACAGACTGCGCCATCGGCAACGGCCCTGTCAACGCATGCTTCAAAGCCATCGACCGCATCAGCAAGAGCAAAGGAACCCTCACCGACTACAGCGTCCGCGCGACATCCATCGGTCAAGACTCCCTTGGTGAAGCCTCTGTGATGGTGAAATTCAGCAGCTGCCCCGATGAAAAACCCGTGCAGGGTAAAGGCTCAGCCACAGACGTGATTGAAGCCTCCGCACGCGCCTACCTCAATGCCGTTAATCGCCACATCGCGATTAGTGATCAAAAATAACAGCAGCTATAAGCTCAACCCATGAGCCAGATACGCATCATCGTCGGCCTCGGTAACCCCGGGGCCGAATACCGTACCACCCGCCACAACGTCGGGTTTATGGTACTTGACAAGCTCGCCGACAAGCTAGGGCTCAAGTGGAAACACGACCGCCCCCGCAAAGGCGACTTTGCCACAGGCCCCGGCATCCTACTCGTCAAGCCCAGAACCTACATGAACGAATCAGGAGCCTGCGTAGGCCCCCTGATGCGCTACTTTAAATTTGAGCCCGAGCAAGTACTCGTCATCCATGATGACGTCGCCTTTGATCCAGGCGTCATCAAACTACGCGCCACAGGGTCCGCAGGAGGTCAAAACGGCGTCAAAAGCCTCATCGCCCACCTCGGCAGCGAGAAGTTCCCCCGCATCCGCGTCGGCATCGGAGCCGCAGGGAGCAAAGACATGACAAGCCATGTCCTCGGTGGATTCAGCCCTGAGGAACAAGAGCCCCTCGAGAAATCCCTCGAACAAGCCCTACTCGCTAGCCTCTGCTCCATCAAGCAAGACTTCCAAGCAGCAGCTAACCTCTACAATCCCAAAAAAGTCAAACAACCTCGCGTCAAGAAAGTCGTGGAGACTGCCCCCAAGCAAGAATCTCCCGCCATGCCCGAAAGCGAAACAAGCCACGAACCACAAGCAAGCACAACACCATCATGAGCACATCCCCTGAAACACTTGAACTCCTCCGCGGCTGGGCTGCGCAAGGCATCGACCTCAACGGCATCCAGAAAAACCTCGCGGACGCAGACATCCAAATCCGCTTTATGGAACTGCGCTTCCTCATGCTCGACCACGAGATAGAAGTAGCAAAACCCGTAGCCACGCCAGCCCCCCTCGAAGAAGCCGCTGCCGAGCCAGCAGCCGAAGTAGCCAACTCACCCAAGCCAGCCTCAGAAGTCCCCATGGGCGGCATGAAAATCCAGCTTGATGATATCCAAATCCCCGGCACCATGTTATCGGGTAAAGCCATCTTCCCCTCAGGCATCCGCGGAGCCTGGCAATTTGACCAAAGCGGTCAATTTGGATGGAGCGACCTGAGTGCGGAACCATCCCACGCAGAGCTCTCTATCTTCCAACGCGAGCTCAGTGCCATACTCAGCAAAGGGCAATAAGACACATGCCCCCCACCTCCGATGAGATGTGGGGGCGTGACCAAAGCTCCACCGGCAAGACCCGTCGGAGCAGCTCCCCTGCAATCGCATAGCGATTAGCCTCAGCCTTAGCTCATAGAAGAAGCTGGCGCATTGAGCCATGGCTATCTGCCACGCTGAGCCCCACCCTGCCCGAGCGAAGCTCGCTCATCCAGAGGAGCAGCCATCGTCGCGACAGCGTCCCACGCAGCGGCAGCAGCCATGGGCGTGCGCTCAGCACAAACGGCAACTTCCATAAAAGTTTGGGAGCAGCCCCTAGCCTGTCTGGCCAGACAGCCCACCAGCAACCACATCGTGATTGCCCTCAGCGAAGCTCCTAAAGAAGCTCTAGCGTCATGAGCCGTGGCAACAAGCCCCTAGCCCCTGCCCAGCTACGCTGAGCCCTACATTGCCCGAGCGAAGCTCGCTCATCAGATTGAGCATAGTCACGCAGCAGCAAACACACAAGGCGACCACTCACACTGCGCCACCCCCCTCAAGAAAGCATAAAAAAAAGCGCTCCCTCATGCGAGGAAGCGCTTTTAAAAAATTGGAGCTTAGCCAGTCTTGCGAGCGGACTTAACAGTCACAGCACTCTTACCAACACGGTCGCGGAGGTAATGAAGCTTTGCGCGACGTACTTTGCCACGGTTAACGATCTCAACCTTAGCAATCTTGGGCGTATGGACAGGGAAAGAACGCTCTACACCTTCACCGTAGGAAATCTTACGGACAGTGAATGCTTCGTTCACGCTGGAACCGCGACGAGCGATTACGATACCTTGATAGATCTGTACGCGCTCCTTACCGCCTTCGATAACGCGGCAGTGAACCTTAACTGTGTCACCTACGTTAAATGGTGTCACGTCGCTCTTAAGCTGTTCTTCATTGATTTTGTCGAGAATGTTCATCTTGTCTCCTTCTTAATACTAAATTTTCAATTTCAGGTCTTTCATCAACCTGAGCGGGTGCGCAAGCTTACACTATTTTCAAATAATTGGCAACCCAAATTTGCGTTTATACTCATTTTTTTACCTTTTCGCCCTTCCTCATCACCGGAATCTTAGGCTTAGGGGCTAGGAAATGCTGCGCCAACATCCGACGAATCATATATAAATGATCAGATCCGGCACGGCGAAGCAGCAGCCTCTCCATATACGCCTTTGCCTCGGCGCGCTTCCCCTGCAGAAGTAAAATCTCAATCACCGCATACTCCGTACGCATCAACACAGCATCATCATCCGAGCGCTTTAGGATAAAACGCATCCCATCCAGAGCATCATCATAACGCCCCTGAGCCAAATCGCGGCAAGCCCGCATGCCGGGATTGAGAGCCACCGCAGCAGGCGGCGAGGGATAAGGTCGATACAAAGGATCACCCAGCACCACCCCCATCCACGACAGCTGAGGTGTGGCATGAGCCGCAGCCTCAGCCACGCAATAACCCTGTAAAAGCCGCTCATAAAAAACATCCTGACGCAAACCGCCCCCCAAATACGGCTCCCAAACATTTCCCGAGCTCACATCAGCCCCCCTCATCAGCAGAGCCCCAGCCCAGCCCTCGCCGAGATTAGTAACATCCGTCGCACTAAAAGAATGTAAATGCATCGCCACTGCCCCTGGAGCAAAGCGGAATGGCGAGCTCTCCCTAGGCACACCCTTAGGATAATGCATGCGAAAAGGCCCATTCGCCGAGCCCTCATACCAGCCAAAATACATCACCGTGGGCGTAGGCATCGGGAAATGCTCCGGCAGCGAGCTACGTAATCCATCCACAAATACCGGCTGACCAGCCTCAATAGCGCGATCCACAATCGTGCGGAACCATTTGTCACCCGACGCATAAGGGCCATGATAATCAACCACAGTCCAGCCCTGCAAGCCCCCCTGTGCCTCCACCTCAATAGGGCGAAGTATCATCCGCTTGCTCACCGCCACAGAAGGAGAATCAATACGACACACCGACAAATAGCGACTCATCGAAGCAGTCAAACTCGCAGAGCGTCCAAAAAGCGGATTTGCTAACATCCTATCGCGAGGATAAGACTCTGATCCAAGCTGCGCCAACTCACTATCCACACTAGCTGCTAGCGTCTGCTGCCATGGCTTTGCTTTCGCCCCCTTTGGCACAGCCGCCGCCTTGATACGCAGCGGCAAATCAGGCATCAGCACCATCGCGCGAATCGGCAACAGCGCCAAACGCCGTGATGCAGGAAAATGCAAATTACGCTCGGAGCCCAGCTGCAAGAGCGGGCACGCAATCAAGGTCTCAAACTGCGCCTGAGAGATATCCTTAAGCCGCGGCTGCATCGGGATAGAGAGCGGGAGCATATTCTCCGCTGGAATCCGACGCGTGCGCTGATACAACTCCGCACACTCGCGACTAGCTCGCGACTGAGAATTATACACCACCGCCACATGATACGGCTGCAAATCAGAGCCAGCCAAAGCTATCCCAGAACAAATCAAAGCCAGACACAAGCAAAGCCTCAGAGCAAAAGTCAACATCACAGCATCAAGCTCGCCAGAGCAGCACGCTCAGAATCAACATAAAACACCTTCTGCCCCTCAGTATCAATCCGAGCGGTCACCCAAGACACGCGTGCACACAGCCCATGCTCTCCATACACCTCAAACGACCATGTCAGAGACGAGGCTCCAATCTTCGCAACCGAAGCCCTGAGCTCATAACCCTCCCAAAAATGCAGAGGAGCCATATAATCCACCGACACATGCACACGTGGTAGTATCAACTCACGCTGCGTCATCATCGCAATAAAACCTATCGATTCCAATGCATACAACTCAGCCTCCTCCGCATAGCGAAGGTAATTGGAAAAATGAACAATCCGCGCAGCATCCGTCTCATGAAAAGCCACACGCCCCCGGTAAATAAAAGCAGACATGATATAAAAGCTTAAAATTATCGACTCAAGACATGCGAACGCCAGTCCGCACTCAAGCGCTTGCGACGGCGATCCTCAGACGCATCCCAGCCCTCATCATACAACTCAGAAATATTAATCTTTGAGCCATCCAAGTTGCGATGCACAAACAAGATCAGCTTCCGGCGCCCATCGGTCAAGGTCACGAAAGGCTCGCGCCCCGTCACAGCGTCCTCAGACGCGGCTAAAGAACGACCATCAGCCTCGCGCAGCTGCGAGCGCAGGCCCAAAGGCAGTCTCTCCAAGCCCAAGCTGCGCTCAGCCTGCGCATCCGACATCCCCGCGAGACGATCATAACGAGCAACATCCTTGAACACACGATAAGCAGCATGCAAGCCAGAATACGATGACAGATACCTAGCCTGAGCACCAGGTTCGCCACTCACATCATACATCCGAGCAAGATCGCGCTCGCGCTCAAAAGCAGGCGTCGCCACACGAGGGAACAGCAAGAAAAAGGCAACACACACCAAGAGACAAAGCCCAAGCGCTAAAGAGAACGTGCGCCGCCGCACAATGAGCACACGTGCCGCAACATAAAAACGCGTCACCAAAGCCATATCAGCAGAGCCAAAGAGGAAGCGCGGCTGCGAGCACACAGGATTCGCCGCAATATCAGCCACTGTACGGCCAGTGGCAGGCGCCAAATCCGAAAGTTCAACCTCATTTGCATCATAATCCTCAAGCGGTGTGGTGAAGAAATACGACAAGAAAGCCAGACGAAAAGCCACACTAGCCATCGTCATAATCAAGAGCATCAAGAGCCCCCAGCCCAGCATCCCCCCCTGATAGAAAAGAGTAGGACTCACCCACTCAGGGTAAAACACCGCCAACAGAGGATACGCCAAGAAGCCCAAGAACAACGCCCCGAAAAGCGCCGTAAACCAAACGAGATTACGGCGAGGACCAGCAATAGCCACCAACTCCATCGCCAGCAGAGGAAAGAGCCAGAGCAGCGAGCGCAGTTTGTAGAGAGAGAGCGCCTCCTGACCATCCAAATGTGGGGATGATGGAACAATTAAATCGGGGTACGATAAGGTAAAAAGCAACACAAGCGCAAAGAAAAGCGCAAAGAAAAAACGTAAAATAGTGAGAACACCCATCATCAACCTAGTCTACGCTCTAACAGCCCCGCTGTCAAGAACGCGTATGTGCGCAAAGGCATATCCACACACACGCACACCCTGAGTGCGCTGAGCAAGTAGCGCAGCCCCTGCACAGCCAAGCAAAAAATTAAGTGCCCATCACCATCGTCCACTGCGCCTCGGTCAGGCAGCCGCCCACACGCGTGAGCTCCAGCAGGCGCTGCTCCAGCTCCGACGGCGGCTCCACGCAGCCCTGCGGCACACGCCCAGCCAGCAACTCTAGCGCACACTCATTATGCAGCGCCATCGTCGTCTCCATATAGCGCATCAGCGTCGGCTCATCAAGGATAAAGTTCAACGCCATCTTACCAGCAAGCACTCGCGCATCAGGCATCCCTGCCCCGTACTCATCCTCCACCCCCATATTCACCAGCAGGGCAGGAGAGGCCGCCAGTGCCGCCATGTCAAGCCTGCCTGCCAGAGCATCAGCCACACCTGTGACCGTCACCACACAAAAAGCCGCCTCGGCAGCGGACTGCAAAGCCACCCTATCATCCAGCGCGATAAAATCAACCCCTTCAGGCAACTCCTTCTGAGCAATATCAACCACCGTCACCGACATGCCACGAGCCAAGACCTCAGTCAAAATACCACGCCCCACCTTGCCACAGCCCACCAGCACGAGAGACTTGCCAGCCAGTGAATCATATCCTAGCTGAGCCATCGCGCGCACAAAGCCATCCCCCGTACCCAGAGCCGTCTCCATGAGCTTGATACGCCCAGCATCTGCAACCATCACAGGACAAGAGCAGCCCTCAAATCGCGACACGCCCGATCGCGTCAACTCCACAAAACCATAGAGAGGATGCAAACTCGCATACTGCCCTGCACAGTCCAAAATCAGATCCAGCGGCTGACCAGCCGCCTGCTCCGCCTCCAGCTGCGCCAACAAGCACACGCGCACCCCCAGAGCCTGAGCACGCGCCAAAGCCTGCGCATCACCCGCAATCACGGGCTCGGCAGAGACCGTCAGCTGCGCACCAGCCGCCAGCAAGGCCAGATGCTTTGCCAGCGTGTTGCGAAAGAGAGGCGTATTATCCAACACGCGCAGCCCCTCCAGAGGGCGAGTGCGCGACCAGTCCTCAATCTGTGCCAATAGACAGGGCCACTCCGTGGCTGAGTAAAACTCCAGTAAATATTTTTTCAACGCCCGTAGCTGCTCATTCATTCATCCAGACTAAATCAAAGCCCCACAGATTACAAGCGCATTAGTTTGAAGATGCGCAACTTTTCACGCTCGCGGGGCTGTTCTGACACTTGCCCTGAGAGCATCAGCATGATAGAATAGAATGATGCCCCTGCTCGATCTCGATCACATCTCTGTCCACTTCCCCATCGACCAAGGCTGGGGCAAGCCCCATCAGATTCTGCGCGCGGTGGATGACGTGAGCCTGAGCATGGAGAGAGGCGAGATACTGGGGCTAGTGGGTGAGTCGGGATGTGGCAAATCCACCCTCTCGCGCGCCATCATGCAACTCCAGCCAATCAAGAGCGGGCGCATCCTGCTGGATGGGGAGGAGCTCTCTGCCCTACCCGCGACAGAGCTGCGCCGTCGCAGACTCGACTTCCAGATGGTCTTCCAAGACCCCTATGCCTCGCTCAACCCTCGCTACAGCATCTACAGCTGCCTACTAGAGGCTCTCTCTGTGCGCAAGAGCACCAAGCCCAGCCGCAGCGATGCACAGGGAGCTGTAGCAGCACTCATGGAGCGTGTCGGTCTCTCTGCTGATCTGATGCACAAATACCCCCATGAGTTCTCAGGCGGTCAGCGTCAGCGCATCGCCATCGCGCGTGCCATCGCGCCTCAGCCCTCTCTCATCCTCGCTGATGAGCCGGTGTCGGCTCTTGATGTCTCCATCCAAAGCCAGATTCTCAACCTCCTGCTCCAGCTGCGTGAGGAGCTTGGGCTGACGATGATTTTCATCTCACACGATCTCTCTGTCGTGCGCTATCTCGCCGACAATATTGCAGTGATGCAGCGAGGGAAGATACAGGAGTACGCCCCAGCAGAGCAGATTTTTGCGTCCCCCCAGCGCAGCTATACCAAGCGCCTACTTGAGGCGATTCCGCATTTTTAATTACAGCGGGCGCCGAGGGCAAGCCTTCTTATCGCGCCACTTGTGCAGGCTGCAAAAAAGCCCCAACTCCGATGGGGAGCTGAGGCTTGATCGTAAAATAAAGTCTATTTATCGACGGCGGCGAGCCATGAGACCAGCCAAGGCAAGCAAGCTCAGCGTAGCTGTTGTTGGTTCCGGCACGGATTCTGTCACGATGGTAAGACCTGCGGCGCTGTAGCCGGGAGCTACGGGATTTAGATCGGAAGAGCGTCGTGTAGGGAAAGAGTGTGTCAGTACGTGTAGA
>CAMQZC010000018.1 GCA_947039485.1 uncultured Verrucomicrobiales bacterium
CAACAGGAGCAGCAACAGGAGCAGCAACAGGAGCAACAACAGGAGCAACAACAGGAGCAACAACAGGAGCAACAACAGGTGCAACAGGAGCAGCAACAGGAGCAGCAACAGGTGCAACAGGAGCAACAGGAGCAGTGAGGATATCAAGAGCCTCTGTGTCTTCGGCGGTCTGCTTCATTTCTTCAGCGAGCTTGACAGCTTCTGTATCGAGTGCAGGTGTAGCAGGAACCACGAGAGCGGAGCCCTTAGGAGCATCGAGAGAGAGTGTGGACTGCTCGCTTTGGAAGCGCTTGTTCATCAGAATGGAGAGCGTGAGGCAGAGAATCATGAAGAAAGAACCAAAGAAGACGGTGCCCTTTTTGAGTACTTCAGAAGTCTGTGCGCCAAAAGCTTGGTCGGTCATATGAGCACCAAAGGAGGCACCGAGACCCTCTTGCTTGGGGCGTTGCATCAGGATGATGAGGAGGAGGAGGGAGCTGACAATAAGCAGCACCGCGAAAATAATGTAGATAGAGGCGTTAAGCATAAGGACTAGTGGTGATTAGGAAATGATTTCGTTGAGCTCGTTGCAGATAATGCGAGTAGGAATGATCGGCTTGTCATCCATCGCAAAGCTCATGATGACAACTCGCTCACCAGTCTTGATGAGATGAGCAGCACCACCGTTGATGATGATGTGACCCGTATTAGGAGGACCCACAAGCACGTAAGTTTCAAGGCGGTTACCTGATGTTACTGATGCTACGAGTACTTTTTCGTGAGGCCAGAGACCAGCGGCCTCCATCAGATCTTTGGGGATTTCGATGCTGCCTTCGTATTCGACGTCGCCACGGGTAACCATGGCGCGATGAATCTTGGACTTGAGCTGAGAGACTAACATGAGCTGAAGCTTCTTCTTTTGAAGCGGACAAGTATGAAACACTGTTTTGAGCAAAAGGTCAAGTAAAATCATGCCTCTGTGCCTCACTCTGCCATTATTTATTTTCAGTAAATTGGCCGACCCCGGCCTTCCACCATCCCAAAGGCATCCTTGAGTAGTCGAATTTTGGGGAGCTGAGCAGGCCGTAACCAGAGCTCAATGATGTCAAATCGCAGCACGATATGACGATTTTGCGGAGGTAGCAGCATCATCCAGTCACGCGCCCCCTGACGGATGAGATCGCGCTTCTCTCCATCCACCTGACGTGCCGGATGCGCATCCTCATGGCTGGTGAGCTTCACTTCTGCAAATACCAGCACATTGCCATCTCGGTAGACGATATCGACCTCACCACTGCGCCCCCAGCGAAAGCGCTGCCGCAGCAGCTTGAGCCCCGAGGCACGCAGCCATGAGGCCGCTAGTAGCTCCCCGTACTCACCCAGCCAGCGGCGTGAGTGATCGCTCGGATCAAAATTCGAGGGCAAGACACCTCTGTGCAACCGGCCCAAACGAGCGGCGATGATGTGGCGTAATTCCATACTTAGCGATAGCCTCCATATGCGCCTTGGTGCCATAGCCCGCATGGCGCGCAAAACCATACTGCGGATAAAGCTCATCGAGCTGCTTCATCTGACCATCGCGCCACACCTTGGCGAGCACACTCGCTGCCGAGATGCTCAGGCTGCGCGCATCACCCTTGACAAGATTCTGCGAGTCAAAGGGGAATTGCGGCACCGCAAGACCATCTATCAGGCAATAAAGCCCATCCAGACCAAGCCCTCGAGCTGCGCGCCCCATCGCTAGATGCGTTGCCTTGAGGATGTTGATGCGATCAACCTCCTCCACCGTTGCCGAGGCAATGGACTTGAGCACCGAATCATCAGCCATCAGCTGCTCATAGAGCGACTCGCGGCGCTTTGCTGTCAACTTCTTGGAGTCATGGAGGCCTGCGAGCTCATAGCCAGCTGGTAGAATCACAGCCGCAGCCACCACCTCACCAGCCAAGGGACCACGCCCAGCCTCATCAATGCCACAGACCAAAGCATGCCCTGCAGAGCGTGCCTCATCCTCATAACGTAAATCCGGCCAATCTGGCAAATCAAAAATCTGTTTTATACGACTCATATCAAAAAATTATTTCTCCCGAGGGAGCCCACGCATGCGTGCAGGCAGCTTGGCCTCAGCCTCCAGTTGGTAGAGTGCCTCCACATCGCGCAGGTAGCGACTCATGGGCGTCGAGACCGCGTCCTGACGACCACGCAGCATCTCCATCGCATCCAAATAAGCATTGAAACTCGACTTTTTTGTCGTGCCTGCATGCGTGATTTCATACCAGTCTAGATAATCGCGCGCCCTAATCGAGGTTGTCAGATAAGCCTCGCGCAGCTCACGCAGCGGCCCTAGCACACTCTGCACATCATCGGGGTCACCCGAGGCGAGTAGCAAATTCATCGCCCTGATGTACTCCAAGATAAAGGCACGGTAGCTCGGGAAGCAGCGATTGCTCAGATCCCCCAGACGCTTAGCGAGCATGCCTGTGGCACGCCTCCACTGAGGCAGCTTCACAAAAGAATAGACATCATCAAAACTCAGCTGAGTCGGCAGCCCCGACTCGGGATTCAAATAATTGATGGAAAGAGCCTCCACCAGACGCTTCTCCGTCTCCATGGGGCTGTGGACATGCGTCATCTTGGGCGACGAGAGATTGGCCAGCTGCAAGACCCACCACTTGCTCAGAGCAGAGTTATCCACTCCAAGGCTGTGGAAATGGCGGCGAATCATCTCCTCAGGCTCGCGCTCATCAAGGATCGCCTCAGAGAGCAGCCCAGAGAGAGAAGTCGGGCCAGAGGCCTGATTGAGTAGCCCTAGCACCACCACCGAGCAGGTCGCATTGTAGAGCTGGCGCGTCGCCGCATCCATATCCCAAGGTCGCTTAAAAGCAATAATCTGATTCGGGGAGAGGAACTCTGATCGCTCAAATAAATTCTGATACATCCTCGAGTCCAGCTTGCCCTCCCGCCAGAGCACCGCCTGACCAATACCCGAGATCAGCCAATAAGGCAGCTCAAGCTTGCGATCCACACCATCCAAATCAACAGTGCGCAGCGCATACTCATAAAGAATGATCGAGCTAATCGAGCGCGTCAGCTCATTGAGATCAATGCCACCACCCGCATGAATCACCAGACGCAGCACAGCTGAGCCTCCAATCAGATCCACCGACATCGACATCTGATTCTTGCGTCGCGAGTCCATGTGCTCTCCCGATATCTCAATGCTAATCGGGTACCTAGAATCGCCCTTGAGCTCTAGCATCTTGTCCAGAGACGCCGCAATGGTATCTGCGCGCATCGCAATCGCCCCCACGCGCAACATGTCATCCCCACTCACCGAGAATCGGCGGCTCTCTGAACTGAGCTCATGACGACGCTTGAGCTTCCCCTCTGGGCGCAGACGCATCCCATCCTGCTGCAGCGCATCGCGCAGCGCCTTGAGCTTTTTCTCATCCGCCTCTGGGCGTGCCAGCTCCGCCTGCATATCATCAGCCATCACAGGAGCAGGAGTCACTCCATGCGCCTCAAGAAACTCAATCTCATCCTCCGCGGTAGCCTCTTGGGAGAAAGGAGTCGCCCCCTCCACAATCGTCTTCGTCTCCGCCCAGAGCATCTGCGCGCAAGTCAGCCAGCCAAGCAAAAGCACAAAAGTAGGAAAAGGAAAAGGCATAGCCCCATATTAACAAAACGAAGATAAAAGCGCAAGCACCCAGCTCAAAAAGCATCCGCGCAAGCAAATAAGAGCCCCCCAGCACCAAGCCCTAGCAAAATCCTCTCCCCTCGCCCATATTTTAGATAGTTATCATCTCTGAGCACTTAGCCGCAGTGCCTCGGGGCAACCCAAGCCGTGAAAACAAGAGAATAAACAGAGATGAATCGTGTATGTATTAGCCCATCTGACCCTTTTTGCTTGCCATCACCCCCACCTGTTTGATAACCTATTCGCTGTATGAATTTATTTAAAGTCATCACCACAGCCGTGGCCATGTCAGCTAGCTTCGCTCTCGCGCAAGATGCTCCCTACACTCCAAATCCGGACTGGGAAGCCCCAGAAAACCTTCACCAAAACCGCGAAACAGCCCGCGCATTCTTCGTTCCCTACGCTAGCAACGAAGAAGCATTCAAGGGGCATCGCGACGACTCAAGCTTCGTCATCCCCCTCAACGGAGACTGGAAATTCCATTGGTCTCCTCAGCCCTCGGCACGTCCCCTCGACTTTGCCAAGCCAAGCTTTGACGTCAGCAAGTGGGACACAATCGACGTCCCCTCCAACTGGCAGATGCGCGGATATGGCATCCCAGTCTATAGCAACCAACGCTACACCATCGTACGCAATTGGCCCTATGTCATGACTCCTCCGCGCAACGCTGATGAGAAGAATTACTCTACCCCCAAGGCAGAGCCCAACGCCGTAGGCTCCTACCGCCGCGACATCGACATCCCTACAGACTGGGACGGTCGCGAAGTCTTCATCCAATTTGATGGAGTAGACTCCTTCTTCTACCTCTTTGTCAACGGAGAGAAAGTAGGCTTCTCCAAGGACAGCCGCACCGCAGCCATCTTTAACATCAGCCCCTACCTCAAGCCCGGCAAGAACGTCATCGCCGCGGAGGTCTACCGCTACAGCGACGGCACCTACCTCGAGTGCCAAGACATGTGGAGACTCTCAGGCATCTTCCGCGACGTCTTCCTCTACAGCACCCCTAAGCTCCAAGTACGCGACTTCTTTGTCCATACCAACTTCCCCCAAAAGGCCGATGGTATGAGCGACTACAGCAGCAGCCAGCTCAAAGTAGACGTCGATCTGCGCAACCTTGCCAAGATCAGCACTGACTACAAAATCAGCGCCAAACTCTACAACGCCGCCAAGCAAGAAGTAGCCAGCCTCAGCCCCGCTGCAGGCAGCCTTGAACCCGGCAAAGAAAGCCAAGTGAGCCTGAAGGCTGACATCAAGAACCCCGCCCTCTGGTCCGCCGAGAAGCCAAACCTCTACCGCCTCATCATCAGCTTGGAAAACAAAGCAGGTGAAAGCACAGAAATCGTCTCCAAGCACATCGGCTTCCGCGACATCAAGCTGCTCAACGGCCGCTTCCTCGTCAACGGCATGCCCGTCAAACTCAAAGGCGTCAACCGCCACGAGAGCAGCCATGCCAACGGCCACAGCGTCACCGAGGCAGAATGCCGTGAGGAAATCCTCCTCATGAAGCGCGGTAACATCAACCACATCCGCAACTCCCACTACCCACAGCCTGCCTACTTCTACGACCTCTGCGACGAGTACGGCATCTACGTCTGTGACGAGGCCAACATCGAGTCACACGGCTACTACTACGGCAAAGAATCCCTCTCCCACCCCAAGGAATGGGAAGCACAAACACTCTGGCGCAACATCAACATGGTGGAGCAGTCCAAGAATCACCCTAGCATCGTCATCTGGTCCTACGGCAACGAAGCTGGCCCCGGCAAGAACTTCGAGGTCGTCCAAGACTGGGTCAAGCAACGTGACCCCTCACGCCTCACCCAATACGAGCGCAACAACTCCCTCGCAGACCTTCGCTCCAACCAGTACCCCAGCGTCGACTGGAGCCGCGACACCGCCGCTAAGAAACTCGATAAACCATGGTACGTCTCCGAGTACGCCCACATCCTCTGCAACTCCATGGGCAACCTCCAGGACTACTGGGATGCCTTTGATAGCAGCGATAGCATCATCGGTGGCGGCATCTGGGAGTGGATCTACCAGAGCTACGACCAAGAAGTAACCCTCCCCGATGGAAGCAAAGTCAAACGCCAAGCCTACGGTGGCAACTACGGCGACTACCCCAATGACGGCATCTTCTGCATCAAAGGCGTCATCTACTCCGACCGCAGCCCCTCCCCAGTCTATGCAGAAGTACGCAAAGCGCAGCAAAACGTCGCCTTTAGCATCAGCAAAAACAGCGGCAAAAACGGCGTCGAGCTCAGCATCAAAAACAAGCACCTCTTCACCAACCTTGACGAGTATGACATCAGCTGGACACTCAGCCAAGATGGCAGCAAAATCATCAGCAGCGGCACCATCGCCGCCGCAGCAGCCCCCCTGCAGAGCGTAACCGTCAACATCCCCGCGAGCGAACTCCTCAAGAGCCCCCTCGCAGCAGGATACGACTACTTCCTCAGCGTCAATGCCAAGCTCAAGAGCGACACCAACTGGGCCAAAAAAGGCCACGTCATCGCCACCGAGCAATTTGAACTCAACAACCTCAAAATCGCAGCAACTGCCCCCGCCATCAGCGGAGGCAAACTCAGCGTCGGCCTCCAAGCCAACGCCCTCTGCATCAAAGGCAAGAACTTCAGCGTCAACATCGACAAAGCCACAGCAGGCCTGAGCAACTACAAAGTAGGTGAGCAAGAACTCATCGGTAGCACACCCAGCCTACTCATCAACGCCTTCCGCGCCCCCCTTGCCAATGACCAGTGGATCATGAACACATGGCTCCAATCTGGCCTCCGCCAGCTTGAGCACAGTGCGAGCCCCCTGCAAGTCGAGGAACTCCCCAGCGGAGCCGTACGAGTACGCAGCATGGTACGCAGCCAAGGCACACACAAAGAACGCCTTGATCACTACGTCTCCGGCGACGGACAACTCGTAGAAACAGGTGAACTAGCAGAAGGCGACTTCCACTTCAACACCCAGCTCATCTACACCATCCTCCCCGATGGCAGCATCAACATCCAAAGCAAAATCGTGAGCAACAACAGCGGACTCATCCTGCCCAAGCTCGGCTTTGCCCTCCAACTGCCCAAACAATACAACCGCACCACATGGTACGGACGTGGCGAGGGAGAAAACTACCCTGACCGCAAAGCCTCAGCCCCCATGGGCATCTTTGAGCGCAGCGTCAACGCCATGGTAGAGAAATACCCCAAACCCATGGAAATGGGCAACCGCATGGACACCCGCTGGGTCGCCCTCACCAACGAAAGCGGAGCTGGCCTCCTCGTCGCAGCAGCGGCAGGAGACGAGTTCAACTTCTCAGCACTGCCCTTTAGCGCCGACACCATCCTGCGCGCCTCCCACCCCCAAGACCTCACGCCCAGCGATAGCACCCACCTCAGCATCGACGCGCTCACACTTGGACTCGGCGGCGCATCCTGTGGACCCGTCCCCATGGCACGTGACATCCCCCGTGCCGTCCCAATCAAGTTCAGCATCAGCCTGCGCCCCCTCGCCGCAGGAGCAGACAAAGCAGCAATCGGCAGCCGCGCGCTCCCAGCCCAAGCCCAAGGCAAACTCTGGGAACTGAGCAGCAATGAGCAGCAAAAGGAAAGCATCAGCATCGAATTCGTCAGCTCCGAACTCCCCAACACAGGAGCCGGAGAAAACATGATCGACGGCAAAGTAGAGAGCTACTGGCACAGCATGAAAGGCGTCACCCTCGCCAGCTACCCTCATGACGTACGCCTCAAGCTCGGCAAGCCCCGCACGATCGCAGGCCTCAGCTACCAAGCAGCTGACATCAGCGACGCCCAGATCAAGGACTACGCCATCTACATCAGCCAAGATGGAGAGAACTGGGGAGAGCCCATCCACAAAGGCAGCCTCACCGCAGGAGCTGGCAAACAGCAAATCCTGCTCACAACCCCTGTTGCCGCAAACTACCTGCGCCTCGTCGGGCTGAGCTCACAAACGGGAGGCGACTCAGCCTCCATCAGTGAACTCCAAGTCATCGAGGAAGAAGAGCAGAAATAAGCCACTAAGCTAACAACAAGCTAAGGAAACAATCAAACAAGACCCCGCCGTCCAAGGATAGCGGGGTCTTCTTGTGCCCCAGAAGCGCCCTGAGCAGCCCCTGAGCAACGCAATAATAGTAGTGCCCACCCAATAAGCACAGAGCCGCACAGAGCCCCCCAACGACCGGGTGCAGGGAGCGAGCTCCCTGCTGGGTGTCGGGCAAAGCCTGACTGGGAGTGGGCAAAACCCACAAAGAAAAGCTGTGGCTGTGCCACAGCAAGGCTGAGGAACCCACAAGGAAAACCGAAACAACAAGCGCCTTGGTAGAAAGAGCGTCACCAAGCGCAGTTCCTCAGCCGCCATCCCTCCCCCTGCGCCGCAGGCGCACAAACATCTAGAGCTGATAGTCGCGATAGCGCCCCCAGCCTGCGCCCATGCAAAAAGCCCTACCGCGCAAGCGTGATAGGGCATAGGGAAAGAAAAAACTGGAGAGTTCTGCATGATGTAGAATTGATTTGATGAGGTGTAATGCAAGTTGCTAAAGTTGCTGTTTGTTAGTCGTTACTTAAATAGACATTCAGCGTTTGCGACCGCGAGCGTATCCTTGTCGGTGCTGTCGCCACAGTGCCGCCATCAATTACATAGACATTCAGCGTTTGCGACTTGGCTAACAAACTGCACGTGGAGCCTAGCAAGTTCCGCCATCAATTACATAGACATTCAGCGTTTGCGACCTCCCATGGCTCACCCATCAAGTACTCGCCTTGACTCCGCCATCAATTACATAGACATTCAGCGTTTGCGACATTTGGTGTCTCAGGTAGGAAGAATAAAATACGCACCGCCATCAATTACATAGACATTCAGCGTTTGCGACTTAGAGGGGAACCTTAGCTGAGACTAAATGCTGATCCGCCATCAATTACATAGACATTCAGCGTTTGCGACCCCATTGGGCAGGCAGAAGCAGGCCTCTAGTGCTTCCGCCATCAATTACATAGACATTCAGCGTTTGCGACAAAAGCGAAGAATACTACGCTTCGCCCGAATGTAAGACCGCCATCAATTACATAGACATTCAGCGTTTGCGACCCCGCGACGATTATGGTGCGTGGAGCTACAATTTTCCGCCATCAATTACATAGACATTCAGCGTTTGCGACCCTCTCCAGATTTGATCCGTCACCGCCAGCTGGTGCCGCCATCAATTACATAGACATTCAGCGTTTGCGACTAGCCTTGCTGTTGTCCCTCACGCGCTAGACATCAACCGCCATCAATTACATAGACATTCAGCGTTTGCGACGGCGCGTGCCTTAACTAGCTTATTAGCAGTAAGAACGAATGACATCTGCGAGTGCTTGTAAATACTTAGCCTTGAAAAGGGGTGGGTATTTACGAAAACTGTATATAACTCACTGCATCTCTGATGCCGCGAGCGTGCTCTAGGGATTTGAGCGTCATCGTTGCTCTCGCTATGTCAAATAATCGAGTTACCCCGAAGGCGGAGGTGTAACGTGAGGTGAACTAAGTCACGTTCAAGATACAATATTGTATCGAGGATGTCAATGTAGAATTGCGCATTTATTTGAATTAAATAATAGTAATGCGAGAGCGCTTCATATAAGGGTAGCCCCTAGCCTCAATACTAAAGGGCGTAGACTCATTGTCTAATCCTAAATCAACATAAATCACCTGATCATCATAGTGGTGAATCACTGAATCAAGCTCAGTCTGAAGCTGAGCTAAAAGCAAGTCATCAAGCGTAGCTTCAAAGACCGAGTATTGAATACGTGAGCCATACGCCTCGCAAATACGAGCCGTACGACGGAGTCGCTTAGGGTCGGCAATATCGTAGCATATCAAGTATCGACGTCGTCTACTCATCCTAAGTTATCTTGTTGTAAAACCACGGTAAATAGAGACATCACCACGGCACAGCCTCCAAAATTGCCTCATCTGCACCTCCATCATACGTCTGTAGCTCATGCGATACCCAAAGGCTGGGTGACTAACCTCCGTATCCATACGCCTAGTCCATGCTCTCCAAAACTGGCGCCGAGCAGAGTCCCTCATCAGACAGCCACGAGTCGTGTAGATAAAATCATCCTCAGCTATCTCCCCTCGATTAATAAGAGATAAGACCACAGAATCCACAATAAGAGGGCGAAACTCCTCCATCATATCGAGAGCAAGCGCAGGTCGTCCATAACGCGGTGAGTGGAAAAATCCCAAATATGGGTCAAGCCCAACACTATAAGCAATACCAGTAATCTCTTTACTCAAAATAGAATACCCTAAAGACAGCATGGCGTTAACTGGGTCTTTGGGGGGTCTTCGGTTGCGCCCCTTTAGATGAAACGCAGGCAAATCAGACTTAATCATCGATGTAAAGTGAGCGAAGTAAATGGCAGCTGCAGCCCCCTCAACCCCTCTCAGGCTGTCGAGATGCTTCTGATTTGAGCAAGAATCGCGTAAAAGGGCTAATTGCTTCAAGTGTTGAGCCTCTGCTTGACCATTACGCATGAGGTTGACGCGTTGGTTGTGTATTTTGCAGCGGATGAGTTCAGAGGCCAGTTTGAGGCGAGCCGTTGGATTTTCCCAGAGATGAACTTGTCCGATACGCGCATCTACACCCGTTGAAGGTAGCCCATGGGATAAGCCAAGAAATCTACCAGCGGGACTAAAATAAGAAATAGATACGTCTTGCTCCATCATTGTATGCATAGCCTGAGCGCTCACCTGAACAGCTCCGTAGAGGTAGAGACTTTGCAATTGTTTGATGGGGTGCTTACTAATTTCCTCCCCTTTGATCAAGACCCGAATATTGCCCCCGCGGAGAGTGACATAGGCCTGATTATTCTGCACGACAAGAATCTCACCTTGATCATGCTGCGGCATGGGAGGACGTAGAGCCTCTTGTAGTTTGCAATTGGAGTCATCAGTCCAGTACTTGCTCTCATAGGGCAAGCAAATCGGGTATGCTGAGCAATAAATACAGCGGCCAGACCCGTCTAATGGTTTGGGACATCGAGCCGATGAAGCAAGGCGTAGAGCCTCAGCAATCATAGATTGACAATTATCAAGTAGCTCAGATGTCAGAGCTACCTCAACATGCTTCTTAGCCTGAGCATAGTAAATGCCTGCAGACGTGACATCATGACCTGCCTCACGCAGCAGCAAGGTGTAGGCTGCCATCTGAATGGCATCATAACTCTTTGCGCAGTACTGCCCCTGATTATCTCGCCAAGGACTACCTTTTTTGTAATCTACAACGCGCAATTTACTATCATCCGCCACCTCAAGGAGGTCAACCACGCCTACCAAATGGAGGAGCTCTGAGGATAGCTCGATAGAGCGAAGCTTGCCCCCCAACGAACTCAGCGCATCCTCACGGCTAAGGCTAGGCTCATCCACCCTTTTATGGGTGGATGAGCCACGGACAGTATCGGCGTTCTCAACGAACACCCCCTCGACCCATTGCAAATAGAACAGGCGAGGGCAGTAAGCGTAATTATGCAGCCGTCTCACAGGGAGAAGAGGCTGGTCACTATCTGTATTTACTTGATCCATCTCTGCTCTATATCCATAGCCTCGGCAAGGAAGCCTGCCTTCTCAAGCCTCTGCTTGTTGAGTAAATGACAGTAATGCCAACGATTGTGTTTTAGCTGCCCCCAGAACTCCTTACCTAAGCAGAAGCTTATGCTCCGAGTCTCGGATGAGAGACTAGCAAAACTCCGCAACCCTGAGAGCTCCGCACTGTAGAATGCGGAGATATTGCCCTCCTTAATCTCTAGATAAGCGGCATCATCCTTGCTGATGTCGGTTTGGAGGCTATAGGTCTTCTTGAGCGATTTCTCCCGCTTGTTTTCGGCTCGGGTTTGGATACCCGTACTCTTTTTAACCAAACGTATGCGGTGCAGGAGGTGGTAGGCATCTGGTGCTGCTAGTGCTCGCCAAGCAATATTGCAAGCTGCATTGATATCAGCATTGCGCAGCGTGACCCCCCGCTTGCTAGACGAGATGAAGTATTCGCCACTATTGCTGGGATGGGGGGCATAGAGAGCAAAGCCTGTAGGAAGCTTTTCACCATTTTCTTGGAGTTTTACAAGGAGTTGGGCATAGTAAGCTTTTTGGATGAGGAAAAGCTCGGCTTCCTCAAGCTTGTGGAGTGATTTGTTAGCTAGAGCGGCGCATTTTTTGATCTCCTTCTCATAGAGCGCTTTAACTGCAACCGCGCGGAAACCAGGCTTTGAGCTCAAGCTGTCGAACTTGGAGCTATACATCGGCTGTGCAAAGATTACAGGGATGCCGTAGGTCTCAGTCAGAATCTGCGTCACCTTGGTGACTATTTGTCGGTGAGACCACTGCATGAGCTGTGAATTCTCGCTCCGCGAGTGGTCAACACTGGTCAGGTAGCGGCTTAGATTCTCCATCACCACCATGTCCACAGGCTTAATGCCAGACATGGGCTCATACTCGCCATGGTAAATATCCTTGCCATCGCGAGAGCTTGCCCGCGATGAGGGGATGAGCTTGAGCCCGAGTGCTTGGGCTGCAATGTGGTGAGCAATCTCATGGACTCTGTTGTCGCGCATGTTATTAATCTTCTCGCGCAGCTCAACACATGGGTCGGTGACCTTGAGCCCTGCCGCGGCACGGCCGTTTTGAGGCTTTGTGCCCGGTGTGACAGAGAGCAGCCTATTGAGTGATTGTAAAGTGCGGCGCAGCTTCTCAAGCAATTCAATCCGACCCATGCTCAGCCCACCCGCATCGTAGCATTTTCGACTCTCCTTGATTGGCGAATCAACCACAGTCATGCGACCACTGCCGACCCATCCATCCAAGCTCTCGGGAATCCAAGCCCAGCGGCCGCGTTTACGAGGTAATGCCAGCGTCATTGTTTGCTCTGCCAGCTTGGGTAAGTTAGATTGCATCTCTTGACATATGTCAAGAAGTAGGGTTTGAACTCGGTGGATGTTTTTGTCGGAAATTGCGGTCAATAGAGGCTGAACATATGGATATTGCTGAGCCTGATTTCCATAGCTCAGATAAGCTTCCATCAGCGGCATTGTTGCGTCTTGCTTGTTCTCATCCATGATGCGGTATGCCCAAGAGAGCATGCTGCTGTAACGGGAGAGGTAGCGATGGAATTTCTCCACGAGAGCACGGTTGAGTTCCAAGATGTTGAGATGTTTCGCAACGGAGGCATCATTAAGCCATGTGAGCTCAGACCCAAATGCGCAGCTGAGTGCTTTGGCTTCTTCTATCTCGCGAGAGTCTGCCTGCCTGATGCCTGATGCTCTGCCGAGCTTTGGCATCGTGCTTTTACCCTCACCATCTAGTCGGATGATACCATCTTTGATAGGGCTGCCATACCAAGTAAGTTGATCAATTGTACCTAAGCGTTGAGATGGCTTTGTAGGTTGGCTGCTAGCCTCATGGGCTGAGACAGCAATGCGAGACCATGCGGCAGCATAGCGCACACCGAGGTCAATACCAAGGACGGTGAAGCCGTTTTGTTGTGTAGTCTTGTTATCCCACCATGGGCTTGGCTTGGCGCTGTAGGTGCCTGGCCAATGTAGGGAGGAGAGGTCTTTAGCAACTCCATTGTGCTGACTAGCCCAGAGCTCAGCCTTGCCGAGCTTCTTGTGCAAGGGCTCGACATCAATAGAGGCCGCAAAGTTCAACCATACATGGATGCTTCCGTGGCTAGTGCTCTTTATCAAGAGAGAAACAGCGGCAGCACGTTCTAACGTTGCATATGCCTCTGCCTCATCGCCCAGCAGAGAGCGCATCATCGGTTGGAGACAGGGGGCGCCCACGCGCCCAATCTCAAGACGGTCTCGCTCTGCTCTAGGCGCGCTAAAGATAATCTCAGCCTTTTGCGCCTCCCAACGCCCGCGGTTGTTGAGCACAACGAGCATCATGTCTAACTGATCGTTTTTTGTCTTGCCGTAGGCGCTAGCCGCAGAGCCTCCTAGATTTGAAATATCAGAGAACATCATGAGGCGAGCTGAGTAGTTGGGCTCCGCGGCAGTGATGCGTACAGGCTCTGCAAGGCTAGCTGAGTCTTGCTTCATTGATTGATACTGACAGTAATCAATCAATATCCGTTTTGATTGCCCCGCTGCCTGACGTTGGCTCAATGCCTCCTCATTCTCCGCCCAAATGGCGTGATAGTCAGGATGAGCTAGAGCCTCGAAGAGTGGGGCTGAGCCAAATTTATCTTGCAATTCAGCTTGCGCCTCGCGAGTGGCAGCTACGAGGGATTCTTGATTATTGAGGCCTTCTGCAATTAGGTTTTTCCATTTCTCCATGACGACACCTATGCCCTTGATCGCGCGTCGGCTAATGCTATACTCCTCGGCCTCAGTATCTTTATCAAGCCCAGAACAGAGCTGGGCTGATAATTGATTGAGGAGGGTGAATCGTTCATCACCAGCAAAGATGGGGAGGCGAGAGGACTCTTCGTCATCATCTCCCTCTACACTACTCTGCATGTTACCCTTGCCGCTCTCCATGAAGTTAATTTTTGATTCCAGCTGCGCACGCTCGTCTCTTCGCTCTTTCATTTTGAGCTCAAAGCCATGGACTGCTTTGAGTGCCTCTTTGAAGGCTGCAACATCCCATTCTTTAGAATACATGTTAGCATCACCGCCTGTTTCCCAGCACGGAAGCGCGCTATAGCCGAGGTAGACATAGCCGCGTTCCCCGCGGCAGAGTATAATTGGATCATTATCAAGGGAGTGTAAGCCTGTTGTGTCACTTACTGTCTTAGCTTTTTTCGGCTTGCCTAATCGGATGCGAAGTAAATTAGCAGAAAGCGTGTTGGGGAAGTAGATGAAGAAAATAGCTGCCCATTTAAGCGGCTTTGCTGCCTTGCTGTTTCTTGCTAGAGGAGTGGATAAATCCATAGACTCAAGTCTAGCTCGCGCATCCGATATCTCGGCATAGAAGTCATCGTGGGAACTGTAATGCTCATTCACAAACTCAAGGATACGGGCGTCACTTTGGTTTGTAACGCTGTTTTTTATTTCGTCCAGTGCTTCTATGATATCAGTAGTTTTCTCACTAACCTCTTTGTACTTCCCTGTCTGAGTTTTGATGCCAGCCCAGCTTAAATCCATGCCGTTGCTGAAATCCTCAAGCTCTTCTTGGCTGAAATCGCTGTTGAGTAGCTCCATGAGTTGTCGCTTTTTCTCGTCTGCCTGTTTTTGCTTGTCGCTGAAGAGAAATGTGCCTTTAAAGCTAGAGTCGCAGAGCTTAGGGAGTAGTTCGCGTCCTTTTTGTTGGATAGCTCCCGTTCCTTTTTCTGTCTCAAGCATGATAAGCTCCAGCACGTGGGGTAGATGCTCAGGGCACGCACATCCATCAAAGAGCGCGGAGACGGCCTCGTCAAAGCTCGGGTTACGAAGGGTAAGAGTTCGCGCGATTGATTGTTGTAGTGTTGTGGCGCTGGGGTTGCCCTTGGGGTGCTCTGTCCAGATTGAGCGGATGCGCTCGCTAAAGCGCGAGCCAATGCTGTCGTCTGCTTCAGACTGGTAGCTTGCCATCCCTGCCATGGCAAGGATGTGGTAGTTCACGGCGTCTTGGTAGAGGCTGTGAGTTTGCATAAGTGCATCAGATACAGAGATGTTGATTTCCTTGTTGACGAATGCTGAGTTTTTTAGGTTGATGAGACCTTGGTAGATACGTGATATTGACATATGGTTGTTGTGTTTTTTAGGGTGCTTAAGCTACTAGTTGTGAGTGGCTTGTAATAGATTATAATGTCGTTCATTTATTTCGCCTCACTTATTGAGATATAAGCGCTCTTTCGATGGCGAGAGAAGAGTGATATGTGGACAGAGCCATTGAGTAGAAGGTATATAGATGCCTTCTATCTCATAAGCTGTATTTAAGCATATTGCGTGTGGCTTGTCAAAATAAAATGTCCTGTTGGTACAATATAATGAATAAAATAGAGCCAAGCAAACAAGGAACAAGCCCCGCAATTCCAACAACTGCGAGGCCTCTTTGTCGCTACAGAGTAGCAAAAGAACAATAAGCTAAAATAAGCTAAAGAAGAGGAAAGAAGAGGAAAGACTAGCAACGAGGAGCCACGCCCTTGAGCATTAATCCAAAGCAAATAGCATCAATCAAGGCCAGAAAACTCGCCTCATCAATATTCGCACTCACACCCACCGTATCCCAACTCTGAGTACCATCTGACGTGGTGATATGCACCCTCGTCTTAGCTCCCGTCGCATGCTTCGCATCCAAAATACGAACCTTGTAATCAACAAGCTTAAAACAATCAATCAGAGGATACACATCAGCCAAGGCCTTGCGAATCGCACGATCCAAGGCCTCAACTGGTCCATTGCCATCAGACACCGTATGCAACTCCACATTGGCTACCCGCATTTTAATAGACGACTCCGCCACAACCGCACCAGCCCCACGGTGCAAACTATCACTAATCATGCGAAAGCCCAGTAGCTCAAAATAACTAGGCTTTTGCCCCGAGACCTCCATGAGCATCAGCTCAAAAGAAGCATCTGCCGCCTCGAAACTATAGCCTTCCCACTCCCTCTGCTTCAAGCATAATAGAGCCTCGCGCAGCTGCCCCTCTTGATACGTTGCCCCTAAGCGCAATTTGGCAAGCTTGTTCTTAAAACTCGCCAGCCCTGCTTGATCGCTCAGCAGCACACGCCGCGTATTACCCACAAGCTCTGGCTCGATATGCTCATACGTTGCCGAGTGCTTCATCACGCCACTTGCATGAACGCCCCCCTTGTGTGTAAACGCGCTCCGCCCCACAAAAGGAGCATCACCATACAATTTTTTATTAGCTATCTCGCTGACATGCTGTGCCGCCTGAGCCAAACAACTCAAGCGATTCCCCAGCACACGATAGCCCAACTTGAGCTCAAGATTCGCAATCACTGAGCACAGGTTCGCATTACCACAGCGCTCCCCATAACCATTGATTGTACCCTGTACCTGATACACCCCAGCGGCCACAGCTGCGATGCTGTTTGCCACCGCCATATCGGTATCATTGTGAGCATGGATACCCAGCACCGCATCAGGCAAAAGCAAGCGCACAGCACTAGTAATCTGATCAATCTCGTGATAAAGAGAGCCGCCATTTGTATCGCAAAGCACAATGCGCTCTGCGCCCGCCATATGAGCTGCGCGGAGAGCCTCGATAGCATAAGAGGCATTTGCCTTGTACCCATCAAAAAAATGCTCTGCATCAAAAAAGACGCGCTTGCCCGCTGCCTTTAGATAACGCACACTATCCGCAATCATTGCCAGATTCTCCTCAAGAGATACGCCCAGCGCATGCGTCACCTGAAAATCCCATGACTTGCCAAAAATCGTGACAATCGGAGTCTGCGCAGCCAACAGCTCACTCAATACCTTGTCATCCTCAGGCCGACAATCAGCGCGCTTGGTGCAGCCAAAAGCACAAATTTGAGCATTCTTCATAGGGATTGAGCGCAAGAGCTCAAAGACCTCCACGTCCTTGGGATTCGCCCCTGGCCAGCCAGCTTCAATATAATCCACCCCCAAATCATCTAAAATTCGAATAATATTCAGCTTATCTTGCGCAGAAAAAGCAATTCCCTCCGACTGCGCTCCATCACGCAACGTGGTATCATAAATTTCAATTATGCTTGTCTTCATATATTAATACTCATGCTAACACATCGCCCCCCTCAGTAAAAGAGCTTAATAAGCAATTCGTATTTTAAAATTAGGGAGCTTGTCATCCGATCTGTCCAAGGGGGCGCAGGCTTGCAAAGTCTGAGTGGCGGCAAGGTGGCTCAACTGCTGTGTGCTCAGTAATTGAGATTATTTGCAGAAATCAAATTAGGCGTGCTTTGTATGCCTTTCTTTATGGTTGCCAGCTTTGGGGCGATGCCTCGAAGATCGATATCTGAACTGCGTACGCTCTTGACTCGCTTTAGCGTGATTGTGCGGCACAGCTTGGTAAAGATGTTCTCTGTGGTGAGCGAGAACGCGCGGGCGGTACTTGTCTGGATGGGGGCTGTATTCCAAGCAAGGGCTGCAAGGAGCTCGCGCCCTGCTGGGAGAGGGCAAAGCCCACCAAGGAAAGATGTGGAGCCGCCATCCCCTAATGTTGCCGTAGGCGCACAAATACCTAGAGCCGATCGTCGCGATAGTGCCCCCTTGCGTAGGCAAGAAAACTCGCCTCATCAATATACGCACGCAGGCACATCAAGCATCGCGTCCGCCCAGCTCATGGTGCTGCGTGAAATAAACGCCCATTATTTACTGTTATGGGCAGCTACTAATTAGTAGTAGCTAGTTGTTATATAGTATGATGTAGTATATGAACCTCCATCCATTGATTTGGTGCCTGCGTATTTTCTTACGGATCCAACGGCCACGGATGCGACGATGCGGTATGTGTCATTGGGTAATGAAATAGAACTCGTGGTATGCGGTTGCAGTACTAATTTTTTACTCGCAGACCCGCTATACATGATAACCAATACATATTCTGTATTATTAGATACACGGATAGATGTTGTTGTAGACCCATAAGATGAGCCTACTTTGCTCATCGTTGGCATCGCTTCGTAATCACCTTTGAGAGCCTCGTCAACTTCAAGGTCAATTATTGATTTTTCCGCTTCTTCTACCCATACCCCATTTGGGTATTTGTCTAAATACTTTTTGAAATGACTAACGGCGCCCAAGGCCGTTGCTGTTTCCCAAGCTTTTGAGTCGCTGCCCCAAAGCCTTTCTTCTCGTTCGGTTTCAGCAAGCTCTTTTCTTCGTTTTTCCGCGGCAATTGCTTCTTTTAGCATAGCCGATCCATTTTTGCAAAAGTTAAGGGGCACTGTTTCCAAGAAATCTCTCCACTCTGCTATGCTGCTTAGATCACAAGCTTTTTCGTATAGTTTATTAGATTTATTTCGAGATATCGCAAAAGCCTTTTTGCCTTGTGATGTTTTCGGGAATGCTAAATGAAATTCGTAAATTTGTTTTATTGATCCATCTGATTTGATGTTTTTTAATTGATTGGAGAGTAATTTGTTTTTATAT
The DNA here is from genome assembly GCA_947039485.1 of uncultured Verrucomicrobiales bacterium. GTDB lineage: Bacteria > Verrucomicrobiota > Verrucomicrobiia > Verrucomicrobiales > Akkermansiaceae > Akkermansia. Next base: position 18,755 of record CAMQZC010000018.1, read on the forward strand.
TTACTTGTTGGGTATTTGCGGAGGAATACCTGACAAGAAATTAAGCTAGTATCAGCTCCTTGAATCTTTTGGTAATCTCTGCTCTCTTTCATCAATTCGTTATAAATGAATAATCCAGCAAAAAACATGACGCCGATGATGAATAAGGAACGATGCCTTTTCGGTTGGCGCTTTTGGGCGCTTTGGTCTAGTTCTTTCATCGCCGCTGATTTGGCAATGTACGTGAAGTCGCTCGTCGCTTGCTTCAATGTGGCCTTTAATTCGTGATCTATATATAATTGCTCTATTTCCGCGATGACAAGTAGAGCATTCATGGCAAATGCTGCTACCTCTTTATAGTTGGGTTGTTTTTCTTCTTTGTTTAAGCTTCTTGCAATTTTATTATAGGCGGATATGGCTGTATACTTAGACGCGGTTGCATATTCGGGGCTAGATGAACCTGCTGTATTTGAAATTTGGCTGAGTATGGGTTTAGCGGCTTTTAAAAATGATATCGTACTACTCAATGCATTAGTACTTTGATTTAAGTCATCAGTCAAGGAGTTCAATTGAGAAATATGCGCTCCTATACTATTTTTAACAAGAGGCCTTTGAATTAAATTAAAGTTGTGATTGCAATGTTGTTGAGCTGCTGCGCCCCTAGCAAGATGCCTAGCTTTATCTAAGTGATTAACTAGTTTTATTCTTGATGTTTTATCTTGAGCCCCACCTTTATTGTGGTAGTCGGTACCAATAGCAACAATTAGCAATGCTATCTTATCTGCTATTTCCATGTATTGCAGGGAGTCACAGCCGGCACTCATTTCAAGTAGATTTAAATTGGAACGGGTCTCATTTTGCAGTTTGTCTATGAGCTCTAAGCTGGAATTAATATGAGCTTGCCCCTCGTTTCTATATTGGGTTAATATCTCCTCTAGCTGGTCGATGAACGTGACGCTATACTCCTTCATGTATGCTTCTTTTGCCTCAAAGTCGAGTTCGGCTAGGCAGCTTAAATAACTCAGGTCGTTATAATTTAATTCATAGGCGATTGTACGGATTGTTCGCAAATGAATCAATTGTAGTTGTATTTGTGTTAATTCTGGATGGCCCCCAGCAATGATGTCTTTGAGAGATTTCCAATATGGGCTTTGTAGTAAATCTATTTTTAACGCAAGGGCAGTTTTAAATACAGCAAAGTCGGAGCTCGATTTCCAAAGAAGTAAATTTGATAGGTTCTGATATGAAGGAAAGCTACGCTGATCAACACCGTGGTGCCTTGCTATGACTCCAGACCAAATACTAATCGCTTGCTCGATATTCCCTGATTCCAGCCGTTTAAGCGCTACTGAATCCGAAGAGGAGTATGCATTGATAAACCAAAAAGAGCCATGTTCAATGCGGCTTTTTTCTGAGCTCAATTCAGCTTGAGCTTTTTCTATGTTGTCAGAATCTCTTTTAGACCAGTGGCCTAAATAAGCAAAAGAGTAATCATCTGTTATCTCAATGTTGGCATCTATGGATTTAGAGAGTCGATTTAAGCTCATCGTGAGCTCTCTTGGCTTGCAGTCAGCAAGCACCCCAATGACGCGATACGGGTTCTGGTCAAATATATTGATGGCGGCTGCTTCTTTTTGTTGAGTCTCGAGAGTTGCGTTCATGAGTCTTATTCCTGAGTTTGTATGGTGGATATCTCAAATAAACGGCATTCGTACATAATACAACTGCGTCGTGATAGATGATATTTAACAGAATGTCGTTTCTTGGGTGTGGCTAAAAAGGCTAGAAGTTATTATGCTTCTAGCCTTTTTAGTCGCATTGGTTGCTTGATGCGAACCAATGGGCTGATGGTTAATAGGTGGTTATTGCTTACTCAAAGCGCGCCGCATTCTCCAACAACGCATCAGCGTAGTCGTAGATGTCATCCAATGACTGGATGGGGTGACGGGTCTCTTTTTTGTCTTCTCCGATAATACCAATATATTTCTGCTTGGCATTAAAGTGTAGGCGGCAAAGAGGCTTGCGGTTGTTATCATCTAAAAGAATACCGAAATAGCTTTGGGTGTCGCGCTGCATGATTCTGGATACATCAAAGCGCTTGCGGAGGATGGCGCGCACAATATGGAAGCCATCGAGCTCTTCTTGCGTGGTATCCACGCGTGATACTTCGCCTTCGGGTTCTACTGTGGCTTGGCTTGCGGGTGCATTCATCATCACGATAGGTGCAGGAGCATCGTCATCGTCACCAATAGCTGATTTGAGGCGTGCATTGACGCTATCGCTGAGGAACTGCTTGAGTGCTTTTTGTGTGAGTGCTGAGAACTGGGCTTTGATTTTTGGCGTCTGTATTCCAGTGTAGACCAGCGATGTTAAAAAGCGTACTAGTTCTTCACCGGGATTGAGGAACTGAGCGGCAAGTGCTTTTTTGAGTAGGCTCAAGTATTTCAGCTCTCCTGCTGCGTCAACGACAGAATCAATGTTGAACGATGTTTTTGTCAATTTCTTAACCTCTGGTACGATGCTCTTGTCCAAGTCGGCTAAGTTGAGGATGAGGAATGGTAATTCATCCATGACGTTGGGCTTGTCTAAATCCGTGAAGAATTCGTAGATCATGCCATTTGTTAAGATGCCAATGCGTGCCTTCGATACGGAAAAGTAGCGGAATAATTGACTTGCGTGTTTAATCGAAAGAGGTTCGCCAAATTTTTTGCACTCAATGAGAATCTGAACTTCGCCATCCTTTAGAATTGCATAGTCTACCTTTTCATTCCTTTTCCCAGGAGTATCGGCAGTGTATTCTGGGACTACTTCGCTAGGGTCAAAAACATCATAACCCAACACTTGGTGTAAGAAGGGCATGATGAGAGCATTTTTTGTGGCTTCTTCTGTGCTGAGCGTTGCGGATACTTGTGCCGTTTTTCGTATCAAGTTGTGTAATCGTTCTGTAAAATCAATCATTTCCATAAGAGTTGTTATAGTGTTATATCAAGCTAATGTACACAGGGACTCCTGCAAATGCAAGTTGATTTTCTTGTTAGATGTATTTATTATTCTTTTAGAATGAGAGACTAGACTTGTTTTATGCAGATTCTCTTCGTGGTAGATCCTTGTACATGTGACGCTGGAGCAATTATGCTGACATGAGGACTGTCCCTACACCCCTAGTTGGGAGCTCAAGAGAGGTTACACCCTTGATATTCTATTGGCGCGGGCTTGCAAAGTCTGGGTGGTGGCAAGGTTGCTCAACTGCTGTGTGCTCAGTAAATGAGATTATTTGCAGAAATCAAATTAGGCTCGGTTAGTATGCCTTTCTTTATGGTTGCCAGCTTTGGGGCGATGCGGTATGATAGCGCCATGACTTATGACTTGATTATTGTTGGTGGCGGTCCTGCTGGTTATGTTGGCGCGATTCGTGCAGCTCAGCTTGGCAAGAATGTTCTCTGCGTTGAGCGTGAACGCGCTGGCGGTACTTGTCTGAATTGGGGCTGTATTCCTACCAAGGCGCTGCTGCGTAATGCTGAGCTTTATCATATGATGGATAAGCGCGCGGCTGAGTTTGGGATTGCGGTTGATGGCTTGTCTTTTGATTGGTCGGCTGTGGTGGCGCGCTCGCGTGCTATTTCTGAGCGTTTGAGCAAGGGGATTGAGTTTCTCTTTAAAAAGAATAAGGTTGAGATGATGTCGGGCGAGGCTCGCATCTTGGCTTCGGGTGCGGTTGAGCTGACGGCTCCTGATGGCTCGGTGTCTGTGCTCTCGGCGGCTAAGGTGCTGATTGCAACGGGTGCTCGTGCTCGTGAGGTGCCTGTGTTCCCTTTTAATGGTAAGACGATTATTGGTAGTCGTGATGCGCTGGTGCGTGAGCAGCATCCTAAGAGTATGATTGTGATTGGCAGTGGTGCGATTGGGACGGAGCTTTCTTATGTGTATCACTGCTTTGGTACGAAGGTGACGCTGGTTGAGGCGTTGCCTGCTATTTTGCCTAATGAGGATAAGGATAGTAGTACTGCGGTGGAGCGTTCGTTTAAGAAGCAGGGTATTACTTGCATGACGAAGGCTCGTGTGGAGTCTCTGCAGGATCATGGCGATTCTGTGACGGCTGTGATTACTTCTAAGACGGGTAAGCAGGTTGAGCTGAGTGCTGATTGTGCTCTGGTGGCTGTGGGCGTTGTGCCTGTGGTGCCGGAGTCTGAGGGGCTTGAGCTTGATGAGCGCGGTTTTATCAAGGTGGGTGCTCGTTATGAGACGAGTATTGCTAATGTGTATGCTGCTGGTGATTGCATTGGTGGGATTCTCTTGGCTCATACGGCTAGTTTTGAGGCTGTGCAGGCTGTGGAGGGGATGTTTAATGCTGAGCATACTCCTCGTACGCCGGTGAATGTGCCTAGCTGCACGTATTGTCATCCTCAGGTGGCTAGTATTGGTAAGCGTGAGCAGCAGTTGAAGGATGAGGGCGTGGAGTATAAGGTGGGTAAGTTCCCCTTCCAGGCTCTTGGCAAGGCTGTTGCGGCTGGTGAGACTGAGGGCTTTGTGAAGTTGCTTTTTGGCAAGGAGCATGGCGAGTTGCTGGGCGCTCACATTGTGGGTGAGAATGCGACGGAGCTGCTGACGATGCCGGGTCTGGCGATGGAGTCTGAGTTGACTGATGAGGATATTCATCAGATGATTGTGGCTCATCCTACTCTATCTGAGGCGATTCATGAGGCTGTGCTTGCGGCTGATGGTTGTGCGCTGCATGCTTGATTGAATGTTTTTTTGTGATGTCACGTAGTTTTTTTTACGATACGGGTGAGGAGAAGTTGGGTCCTGTGACGGGGGCTCAGTTGCTGCGTTTGCAGGCTCAGGGCGAGATTTCGGCTGAGACTTGGGTGCGTGCAGAGAGTTCTTCGACTTGGCGCCAGTTGGCGAATGTTGATTTGCAGGAGGAGCAGCAGCGTGAGCAGAAGCGCTCGTTCTGGTCGCATCTCTGGCGCTCGATGTCGCCGGGTGCGATTATGGGCTTGATTTGCTTGCTGATGTTTATTGGCGGTATGGTTTACCTCTCGGCGTTGACGATTAAGTTGATCTGGCCTTTTTTGCTGTTTGTGCTGATGATTTGGTTCTTTAAGCGCTTGCTGAGTGGTGGCTCGTAGGGGCTTTTCATTTGTAGAGCTGCGTTTTTGTGCGTGGTGATTTCAATGCGCTGGCTGTGTCAGCGCTTTTTTTGTGGCGTTGCTGGTGGTGATGGGTGCGCTGGACTGTGATGGCTTGGCTAGGTCTGGGACGCTGTCGCGACTACTGGCGAGGGGGTTTGTGCCCTGCGGGCAGGGTGATGGGGCTCCGAGTAGCTGGGCAGGGTGCAGGGGCTTGTTTGGGCGGCCTGCAGTGCTGGCGTTTTTTAGGGGCTCCTCGGAGGGCAATTGCTAGGGCAATTGTTGCTGATAGGGGCGTTGCCCCTTGCCCCCAGCAGGGTGTTACCCTGCACCCACCAAGGGAATGATTCCCTTGGATTCCCTTGAGGGGCTCGCGCATGGGGGTGTTGCTGGCGTTGCTGTTGCTGGCGCTGGTGTTGCTGGCGCTGGTGTTGCTGGCGCTGGTGTGTACGCTGGCCTGTGATGGTTTGGCTAGGTGTTGGGACGCTGTCGCGACTACTGGCGAGGGGGTTTGTGCCCTGCGGGCAGGGTGATGGGGCTCCGAGTAGCTGGGCAGGGTGCAGGGGCTTGTTTGGGCGGCCTGCAGTGCTGGCGTTTTTTAGGGGCTCCTCGGAGGGCAATTGCTAGGGCAATTGTTGCTGATAGGGGCGTTGCCCCTTGCCCCCAGCAGGGTGTTACCCTGCACCCACCAAGGGAATGATTCCCTTGGATTCCCTTGAGGGGGTGGCGCATGGGGTGTTGGCGAGCGGTGCTTGGTTAGCTGGCGCTGGTGTGGATGCTTTGGATGCGGTGTTTGCGGAGGAGTTGCTCTTCGCGCTCGCTGAGCTCGTTGTTGTAGGCGAGGATGATGGGGCAGGGTGGGCTGTTCTTATAGCCAAAGATGAGTCCTATGATCCAGTTGATGATGCGCCCTATTCGCAGGTTTTTCATATAGCTTGCGGCTCGGAGTATACATTTCTCTGTGCCTTGTCTGTCGCCTACGGCGATGATGACGCCGTCACAGACTGCGGCGCAGTTGCCGATTCCTCGCTCTTGTAGGATTTTACAGATGCTGCTGGCGAGCTCTCTGTCGTTGGCTTGTCGAGGGAGGGTTGGGATGTGGCTGTGGCTTTCTTCTCGTTCGATTGCGATGAGGCTGATGCCGTTAGCTCTACATTGCTCTAGGACTTGGTCTTTTTGCAGGAGGATGCAGCGGCCTGCTTCGATGATGATGCTACTCACGCCTGATGCTTGGCAGTTGTGGATGCTGTTGATGCCGATGCAGGGGATGTCAAAGCGCATGTCATGCTGGCTTTTGCAGATTTTGCTCAGGGTTTTGCGTGGTTGCTCAGGGGCTGGGTAGTTGCCGTTTTTGATGCAGTTGTTGGTGCCTTGGAAGCCTTCTACACAGAGGAGTTGCTCGCCTTGCATGAGGATGCTTTGCCCGATGTCGAGCTCTGCGATGTCGCGTGCATAGTTGCTGCCGATGCGTGCGATGCGTGCGAGTTGTTCATCGGGGGCTGGGCCTGCGATGTGTCCTGCTGCAGGGATGTGGTCGTCCATGTAGCTGTGGGAGGGTAGGACGTGGAGTCCTTTGCTCTCGATGTAGTCGCAGATGGCGCCAAAGATGCTGTGGGCGTTGCGTCTGTCGAGGCTGCCGATGATGCGTCTGGCTGTGGCGTCTGGCCACATGGTGTAGAGGCAGGCTGGCTTGATTTGCCCAACGAGGATGAGTTCTTTGCATCCATGTTGTTTGGCGAATTGGATGGGCCCATCGATGGATCCGACGCGTTGGCTGTTGTATTCATCACAGAGGGCGATGAAGTCAGGCTGGACGGCTCCTTTGAAGCCTACGCCGATGATGCGTCTCCCTGCGCGTTTGGCGCCTTGGGCCATGAGGCGTGGGTAGTCTCCTGCGCCGGCGATGATGCAGAGGGGGGCTTGGCTGCTGGGCTGGCTCATGCTTGGCTGGGGCGGTGCTGGGCTTAGCTGTGCTGAGCCTTAGCGGTGTTTAGAGGACGTCGGGGTGCTCGAGGTAGTAGGCTATGCGCTGCATGAGTCGACCGATGTCTCCGCCATCGACGACGCGGTGGTCAAAGGAGGCGACGATTTGGGCTTTTTCTACGGGGATGAAGCATTCTACTTCGTCGCTCCAGACGGGTTCTTTGACGACGGCTCCGACTCCGAGGATGATGCTTTCGCTGGGTAGGGGCATGGGGGTGGCGTTGGTGAGTCCAAAGCCGCCAAAGTTGGTGACGGTGGCGATGCCTCCTCCCATGTATTTTTTGTCGAGTCGGCGGTGGCGGGCTTGGTCGATGACTTTGTTGTATTCCTCGATGAGTTCTCCCATGGTGTATTCATTGACGCGTCGCAGGACGGGTACCATGACTCCGTCTCCTACTTGGCAGGCGACGCCAAGGTCGATGTTGCGGGGGGTGAGGATGCGGCCGCCGACCATGTAGCCTGCGCACTCGGGTGCTTCGGCGAGGGCGAGGGCGAGGGCTCTCAGGAAGTAGAGGGTGATGCCCGGTTTGCGCTCTTGGCGCTTGCGGTGCAGCAGGATGGGGGCCATGAAGATGGGGCGACTGCTGCTGGCGATGGGGCGTCTCCAGGTGCGCTGCATGCTGTTGGCGACGGAGCGTCTCATGGGGGAGGCGGGGCGTGATGGCCAGCCGTCGACGTAGTCCATGAAGTTCTCAAAGTCCTCGATGGTGATGCGGCCGCCTACTCCTGTGCCGGTGATGTAGGCGAGGTCGGCTTCGTTGATGCCCATTTCGTCCATGCGGGATTTGAGGCGTGGGGAGAGGTAGTGCGCTCCTTTGATTGCGACGGGGACGGGGAGTCCTAGCCCTGCGTGGTGCTGCTTGTTGCTTTCTCGGTATTCTCCGATGGTTTGGAAGTGGGCTCCTGCTTGGCTTTCTGCTGGGTTGCTGGGGGCTGCTGCTGCGGGGCTTTCGTCGGGCTCGGGGCTGCCGGCGCCTCGGAGTTCGATTTCTTCTTCGCTGGCTTCTATGTAGCCGAGTATGGAGCCTACGGCGACGCTTTCGCCTTCGCTGCTGCAGAGGCTGCTGATGGTGCCTCCGCAGGTGGCGGTGACGCCCATGACGGCTTTGTTGGTTTCCACTTCGATGATTTCTTGGTCGGCCTCGATGCTTGCTCCGGGTTGTACGAGCATGTTGAGGATGGTGGCCTCGGTGATGGATTCCCCGAGTTGGGGCATGATGATGGGTACTTGGGGCATGGGGGAAGGGGGGGGTAAAGGGGCTGCTAGGCTGGCTAGAAGGGGGGCTTAGAGGGAGAGGAGGTAGCGCAGGGAGGGTAGGATGCTCTCAGCGCTGGGTCGGTGGGCTGCCCAGAGTTTGGGGTGTTGGGGGATGGGGCAGTCTTTGGAGTTGAGTCGCATGGGGGGGGCATCGAGGAGGTGGAGTCCTTCAGAGGCGATGAGGGCTATCACTTCGGCGGCAACACCTCCGTAGGGGAAGTCTTCGCTAACGACGAGGACTCGGCCTGTGCGGGCGACGGAGGCGAGGATGCTGTCGCTGTCGAGTGGTTTGATGCAGCGCAGGTCGAGGACTTCGATTTCATAGCCACTGCTCGCGGCGAGCTCGTCCGCGGCGCGTAGGCACTCGGGGAGCATGGCGGAGTAGGTGATGATGGTGGCGTGGCGGCCTGATCGGGCGATGCGGGCTTTGTGTGGTGGCAGTGCTTCGCTGCTCTGCCAGCTCTCGGCCTTGAGCCAGCGGTAGAGGTATTTGTGCTCCATGAAGACGACGGGGTCGGGGATGGAGACGGCGTCCTTGAGCATTTGGTAGGCATCGGCTACCGAGGCTGGGCAAAAGACGTGCAGCCCGGGGAAGTGGGCGAAGAGGGCTTCTAAACTTTGGCTGTGGAAGGGTCCACCGCCTGCGGTGCCGCCGCAGGGGAGGCGCAGGGTGATGTTCACACTCTGACCTGTGCGGTAGTAGTGGGAGGCGCAGTTGTTGGCAAATTGGTTGAGGGCGATGCTGCTGAAGTCAGCAAATTGCATTTCAACGATGGGCTTCATTCCTGCGAGTGCGGCACCCATGCCGAGCCCAATCATGGCGTCTTCGCTGATGGGGGAGTTGATGACGCGCTCGGGGAAGCGGGTGTGGAGTCCTTTGGTGGCTTTGAAGGCGCCGCCAAAGTTACCGGCGATATCTTGCCCGTAGAGGAAGACGCTGGGGTCTTGCTCTAGCAGTTCGCTCATGGCTTGATGGATGGCATCGATGTAGGTTACGCTCATGGGGGGGGGGGGGGGGGGGGGGGGGGGGGCGGCTTAGGATTGGGGGATGTAGGAGTAGGCTTGCCAGTCTTCGTTGTTGGGGTTGGGGCTGGCTTCGCGTTGGGCTAGGGTGATTTGGGCTTGGACGTCATCGATGCATTCGCGGCGTTGCTGCTCGATTTCCTCGGCGCTCATCCAGCCTTGCTCTTGGAGCTGCTGGCTGCCTGTGATGAAGGCGTTGTGTTGTTGGTAGTCTTCTTTGAGCTCGCTGGGGATGTAGGCTGCATCATCGTGCTCACCGTGGCCGCAGGCGCGCAGGGTGTGGGCGAGTACCCATTGGGGGCCTTCTCCGGCGCGGGCGGCGGCGATGGCGCGCTGCATGCAGCTCAGTGTGTCGAGAAAGTTGCGCCCATCGCATTCGTGGGTGCGCATGCCGTAGCCTTTGCCGCGGTCGTTGAGGCTCTCGCAGGCGAATTCTTGACTGTTGGGGGTGGAGTAGGCGAATTGGTTGTTGGTGATGACGCTGACGATGGGTAGCTTCTCAACGGCGATGAGGTTGGCGGCCTCGTGAAAGGCTCCTGTGGAGGTGGTGCCATCTCCGCTGCAGATGACGCCGACGCTGCCGCTCTCGCCGCGGAGTCGCTTGGCGAGCATCATGCCTGCGATGACTGCTCCGCCGCTGCCGAGGTGGGAGATGGGGGCTGGGTTGCCCAGATGGGGCTTGCCCCAGTGGACGTTGCCGTCGCGACCGCGCGTGATGCCTTCTACGCTGCCAAAGTAACTGCGTGCTGCATCAAGGATGCTATCGCCCCACGCAAAGTGACCTGCCATCTCTCGGATGAAGGGCGCGTAGCAATCTTTGCCTTGGGTGAGAAAGACGCCTTGGCTCGCTGCAATCGCTTCATGGCCGCGACCTAGGAAGACGCCGCCCATGATTTTACCTCCTTTGTAGAGGGCTGATATTTTGTTGTCAAAGGCTCTCGCGAGCTCCATGGCTCGGTAGGCTTTGAGCGCAGGTTCGCGGAGGGTCTCAAGTGGGGCTATACCATTCACGGGCTTATTTTACGCTCTTTGTGGAGTTAAGGCAAGCATCTTATTTGTCTTGTTGGGGGGGCTTGTCTGCAGTTTTTGCCTTTGTTTTATGATGGCAATATGGGCTTATTGTTTTAGATTGCTTGACAGGGGGCACTCTGCTGCTTAGAATGGGGATGGAGGCTATTTTATGATGCGCTGGGATTCTATCAATCAACTTAATCAGGCAGCTGCCCAAGAGGCGGTTCAGGGGGGCATTTTTGTTCAGTTAACAGATCGATTTGAGAAGTTGACGAAGTCGGGTAAACCGTATTTGGAGTTGCAGTTCGCTGATACGACGGGGATGTTCTCTCTGAAGGTTTGGGATAATGCGCCTTGGTTCGCTGATTGCGCGGCTTTGGCTTCAGATGCAGCGCTGGAGTTGTGCGGGTGCTGGTCACTATCTGCTTACGGGCTAGAGCTTGCGGCGCTTGAGATGAGGCCGCTCTCGCCTGATGAGCTCAATTTGCTCTTGCAGGGCTCGGCTGATGATTTGGCTCGCCAGCAGGCGGATTGGGATGCTATTTGCTCGATGGTGGCCTCGATGCGTGATCCGCGTTTGCGTTTGCTTTGTGAGGAGTTGATGGCTGTTTTTGGCGCTCGTTTTCGCCGCGCGGCTGCTGCTCGGAGTTATCACCATGCGCGCCGCGGTGGCTTGGTGGAGCATAGCGCGGGGATGATGCGCGCTGCGAAGGCGATTTGCACGGTGTATGCTGATGTGAATGAGGATTTGCTCTTGGCTGGGGCGTTATTCCATGATTCGGGTAAGATGTGGGAGAATTGCTATCCTGAGCAGGGGCTGTCGATGGATTATTCGTTGCCGGGTGAGTTACTGGGTCATATTCCTATGGGTATTGAGATTATTAATTCGCTTTGGAAGCGTGTTTATACGCCTGAGCGCAAGGCTGAGTGGTCGCTCTGTGTGCCTAGCTCTGAGTCGATGCGTTTGCATTTGCTCCATATGGTGGCGGCTCATCATGGCGAGCTTCAGTTTGGCTCGCCTGTGCCGCCTAAGACTCCGGAGGCTATGTTGCTCAATCGCTTGGATGATATGGATGCTAAGATGGAGATGTTCCGCTTGGCTTATCAGAGTTCTCCTGAGTTAGCTCAGGGTATTCAGCAGCGCCGTATGCCGCTGCCGGGTAATGTGGTGGCGCCTTTGCCTTCGTTCGAAATTTGATTTCTAGTTTTTTTGCTTATGTATGTGAATCGTGAGTTGTCTTGGCTGGAGTTTAATCAGCGTGTGCTGGCGCAGGCGATGCGCGCGGATTTGCCTCTGTTGGAGCGGTTGAAGTTCTTGGCGATTTCGTCGAGTAATATGGATGAGTTTTTTCAGGTGCGTGTGGGTGGCTTGATGTTGCTGCGCGGGTCTGTAAAGGGTGTTACTGAGTTGGCTGGTTTGAGTAGTTCTCGCCAGTTGCGTCTTATTCGCAAGCGTGCGCAGCGCATGATGCGTGAGCAGTATCGCTTGCTGAATCGTGAGCTGCTGCCTCTGCTGCAAGCGGCTCATCTTGCGCCGACGCGTGTGGCTGATTTGACTGAGTCTCAGCGTGGGATTATGGAGATTTATTTTGATAATCAGCTTGCGGCGGCTCTCTCTCCTTTGGCGATGGATGTGCCGAAGCCTCCGATTCTGCCGTCTCTGCATTTGATTGTGGGGCTGGAGCTTTATGATGAGGATGAGCGCTCATCGCGTTTTGTGGCGATTCCTTTGCCTGATTCGCTGCCGCGCCGTATTCATTTCCCTGGTGCGGGGCGTGATGGCTATGTGCTGATTGAGGAGCTTGTATGTGCTTTTGTGGAGAAGTTTTTTCCGGGTGAGCGAGTACTCCACAAGAGTCCGTTCCGTGTGACTCGCAATGGCGATATTCTCCTTGAGGAGGAGGGGGGCGATATGGCTCGCGAGATGGGGGAGGTGCTGGTGGCTCGTCAGTTCTCTGATTGTGTGCGCTTGGAGTTGCCTGCTGATACGCCAAAGTCTTTTACAAAGAGGATTGCGGTGGTTGTGGATGCTGATGAGGATGCTATTTATGAGCTGGCGGGTCCGCTGCGGTTGGCTGATTTTATGGCTCTGGCTTTTGAGCCTGGTAATGATGCGCTCAAGGTGCCTGCTTGGAAGCCTGTTGATGCGGCAGGCGTGGATCGGACTCTGAGTATGTTTGAGAATATGGCTCTGGGCGATATTCTGATTAATAGTCCTTTTGAGGGGTATGAGCCTGTGCTGCGATTGGTGGAGGAGGCTGCGGCTGATTCTGATGTGATTGCTATTAAGCAGGTGCTGTATCGGACTTCTCGTGATTCGCGTTTTGTGCGTGCTCTTTGCCGTGCGGCTGAGGCTGGCAAGCAGGTGACGGTGCTGGTGGAGATTAAGGCGCGCTTTGATGAGCAGCGCAATTTGCTACAGGCACAGTTGCTCCAGCGCTCGGGTGTGCAGGTGGTTTATGGGGTGAAGGGCTTTAAGACTCATGCAAAGGTGCTGCTCATTGTGCGCCGTGAGCAGGGTTCACTGCGCCGATACTGCCACTTTGGCACGGGCAATTATAATGAGTCAACGGCTCGCTTGTATGGCGATTTGTCCTTGCTAACTTGTGATGAGTTGCTGGGGGCTGATGCGTCGCAGTTTTTTAATTCGGTGATGGGTTTGACTCGTTTAACGCATTTTCGCCGTATTTATCCTTCTCCTGTGATGATGAAGCAGCGTCTCGTGGCGTTGATTGATGCGGAGGCTGCGCGAGCTGCTTTGGGGCAGCGCGCGGAGATTAAGGCGAAGCTTAATTCTCTCAATGATATGGAGATGATGGCTGCGCTCCAGCGTGCGGCTGAGGCTGGCGTGCAGGTTTCTCTCAATATTCGCGGTGTGTGTTGCTGGGCTCCTAGTACGCCTAATGAGGTTGCCAATACGCGTATTGTGAGTATTGTTGATACTTATTTAGAGCATGCACGTATCATTAGTTTTTATAATGATGGCAAGACGCTTGTTTATTTGGCGAGTGCGGATTGGATGGCGCGCAATTTAGATCGTCGCGTGGAGTTGATGGTGCCTATCTCTGATCCGAAGCTGGCGAAGCGGGCGCTGGGGATTTTGGATGCTTGTCTGCGTGATAATACGCAGGCTTATGAGTTGATGGCTGATGGTTCTTATACTGCGGTGGCGGCTTTGCAGCGCAGTAGATCAATGTTGCCCAACTTGGTGATGCCCAAGCCTTTTAGGATGCAGGAGTTCTTGCATAAGCAGGCTGCTGCGCGGGCTGCTGCGCGGGCTCTCAGGCAGACGCTAGAGCCGCATCGACCTAAGGAGATGGGCTGAAGCTTTGTTTTAAGGCTTCTTATTGCTTTCTTTGTTGATGGATTTATGGAGGTCGACGGATTGTTTGAAGAGGCTGCCAAGTCCGCTGGTGATGGCGCTGTTGGCGGTGGTTTTGGCGGCGTAGGCGTCGTTGCGTGTGTTGGCTGCGTCGATGAGTGCTTGGTTGCGGACGTTGTCGGCATTTTGCAGCGCGCTGTTGGCGTTGTTGTTGATCTCGTCTTGGAGTCTGGTGGCGAGGTCGCGGTCGCGCAGGTGGCTGCTTCCGTCACCTGCGATGTTGGATGAGGCGGTGTCGAGTCGTGCGGCTCCCAGTTCTCCCTCTGCGTTGCGTGCTGCGCGCTGGGCATTGCTGCGCGCGGTGACCATCATGGCGTCAGATTGCGAGAGGCCTGCGGCCTCCTGCGCTGAGGCAATTTTGTTGAGCTCTTTGCTCTGCTTCTTTCCACTGCTGTATTCGTTGTAGCTGGAGACGGCTGTTGTTATTAGGCCAGCGGCGGCCATGGCTGTAGTAAATCCCATAGCCAGAGCTTAGCAGTTTGTTGCATCCTTGGCGAGCAGGACACTCCTGCTGCGCATGCAGCCCATGTTGGGCTGGGTTGCTTTTAGCTCTTAGGAAAGAGCTTTTCTACGTATTTGGCAATCATGTCGACTTCAATGTTGACGATGCTGCCAATCCCGTAGGCTTGCATGTTGGTGCGCTGCCAGGTGTGGGGCGTGATCCAGAACTCAAGCTCGTTGCTCTGGATGATGCTGGCGATGGTCAGGGAGATGCCATCAATGGTGATGCTGCCTTTGTCGATGATGTAGCGACTGTAGTCCGCAGGGATGCGGATGCGCACCATGTGGTCCTGTCCGACGGGGCGGATGCTTGTGACCTCGGCTGTGGTGTCGATGTGTCCCATGACAAAATGTCCGCCAAAGCGGCCGTTGCCTCCCATGGCTCTCTCGAGGTTGCAGATGCTGCCCTCCTTGAGCTGCCCGAGTGAGGTGACTTGCAGGGTCTGACTCAGGAGGTCAAACTCCACGCATTCATCGCTGAGGCTGTCAACGGTGAGGCAGCAGCCGTTGACGGCGACTGAGTCACCTAGCGCGAGCTCTGTGGTAAAGGGGGTTTCTATGCGATAACGAGCCCCGCCTTCGATGGCTTGGGTGCTGCGTATGACGCCTGTACATTCGACGAGTCCGGTAAACATAATTTAGAGTGCAAAGAACATGATAAACATGATGAGTGTGGGAAAGAGAGCCCAGATGAAGAGCTTGGCTGCGCTGATGCCTTTGAAGTGCTTGGCTAGGATGGCCTGACCTGCTGGGTTGGGGGCGTTGGCTATCACGGTGAGACCGCCGCCGGTGACGGCTCCTGCTACGATGGCATAGCGGATATTCTCGGGTAGGTCGGGCACGGTGCTTGCTAGGAAGGTGACCGCGGCGTTGTCGTTAAAGGCGGTGAGGACGCTAGAGAGTCCCATGGTGGCGGCTGTTCCAAGCTCTGCAAGCGTTTGCAGGACGGGCTGCATCCACCAGCCTTGGCAGCCTCCGAGGATGAGGAGACCTGCTAGGAAGAATGCGACAAGCATGGGTATCTTGATGGAGAATGCGTTTTGGTACTGCGGCGTGGCTGTAGCAAAGCCGATGAAGAAGAGGAATCCGCCGATGAAGATGGCTGGGTGGTGGGCGAAGTAGACGGTCCAGCCGAGGAAGAAGATGGCGGTGGCGTAGACCCAGATGGGGATGTGGTCTTGGCGGTCCTCCCACGCGGTAGGGACGGCGTCGGCGAAGTCTTCGTTGGCTTGCTGGACTTTGCCCAGGCGTGCAAACTCCTTGCGGAAGAAGGCGAAGTAGGTGCTATTGGCGATGATGATGCCAATGAGGGCCTTCCATCCAAAGTTGGAGATCATAAAGGCGGTGTCCCAGTCCCATTTGCTTGCGACCATGATGATGGGGGGGGCTGCAAAGTGGGTGAAGGTGCCACCGACGGAGATGTTGACAAAAAGCAGGGCGATGGTGGCGTAGCTGAGTGTCATGCTGGGCTTGAGCAGGTAGAATTTCTTGCTCAGTAGGATGGCTGCCAGTGTCATGGCTGCTGGCTCGGTGATGAAGGAGCCGAGGATGGGGGCGATGGTGAGTACTGCTATCCACCATGCTGCAGGGCTGCCCTTGCCGAGGCTGGCGGCTCCGCGCAGGCTGTTCTCCGCCAGACGGTAGATGGGGCGGGAGGAGGCGATAATCATGATGACGGCGATAAAGAGGGGCTCAATAAAGCTGGTGTCGTAGTCGATGTAGCGCAAAAAATCGTCCAGTGAGTAGTAGTGCTCGCAGACGAAGGCGAAGGGGATAATCCAGAGACCAAAGACGACCTCTACCTCGCCAAGAAAGTGGAAGAGCGAGGAGATGAAGGAGACGGGGACGCGCTGCTCTGGGTGGAGGATGCGGAATTTCTCGCGGCGCAGCTTTTCTTTATGTTCGTCGTCGAGCTTATGGGCAATGCGCTGGAAGACGGGTGCGAAGAAGGTGTGCAGGATGGCTGCGAGGAAGATGAGGCTGGCTGCGAGGTTGAAGGGGTCGAGGCTCATGCGGTGCTTGAGCTTTTGCGCGAGGCTCATGCCCTCCTCGTGGGGGGCGTAGAGGCGCAGGGGGAGGGGGAAGCGACTGTACTGCGCTCCCTCTCCTGTCTCGGGGTGCTTCCACGCGGGGGTGGTGCCGATGTATTGCTCCACGGGGGGGAGTTCGGCGTTGGCGCTGGAGATAAGTCGCTCTCTTTCGCTGATTGCTTTCTTGCTCGGCTGCGCTATCTGTTCGCTGCTGGCTGCTGGCTGCTGCTCGAGAGGTGCCGCTGGGCGCTGGTCCTCTGCGCTGACGGAGAGGCTCAGCGTCAGAAGGACTATGAGGCACATGAGTAGCGCTTGGGTTTTAGATTTCATAGTTCAGAGAGTATTGTAGCAAGGTTATCGCTAATTAGCTAGCGAAAAGGAAAAGCGGGGCTTTTATGGATTGCTTTCCTTGTTGCTACAGGGGAGCTGTCGCAGCTTGGGGATGCCGCGTCGGCGCAGGCTGTCGTTGCTCTTCTCGACGCTGTTGCGGTCGAGGTAGATGGTGTAGGGGGCCTTATTGATGCGGATGCTGGTGAGTCCGTTGGCTGTGGCCGCATCGAGGAGATTTGCTATCTCGCGGATGTTGCGCGCAGGTTGCCCGTTGACTTGCTCAATGAGGCTGAAGCCGAGTTTCTCGTAGCCGAGGGTGGCTGGGGTGGGGATGATGCGGCTAATGATGCAGAGCTTGTCATATCCTGCTGCTTGGAGTTCCTTGAGGCGGTCTTCGATTTGCAGTAGTTGGAGGGGGAGGTTATTGCTCTTGCTCTTGAACTCTTGGAGGTAGTCGAGGCTGAGTTCTTGGATGACGATCCCGCCGTGGATGATGTAGTTGGGGGGGGTGTCAGGGAGGTTGCGCGCGAGCAGTCCCTTGCTCTCTGTATCGCGGCTCAGGGGGATGTCGATGCTCTGGAGCTTGCCGTTGCGGCAGATTTGGATGGGTAGTGTATCGCCTACTTTTCTCTGGTGGCGCATGATGCTTCGGGCGTTGATGGCGCCGTAGAGGGGGTGTTTGACGAGCCCTTTGTTGTCGATGCTCATGCCGTCGATTTGGGTGATGACGTCGCCTTTTTTCAGCCCTGCTTGCTCGGCGGAGCCATGGGGGGTAAGCTCGCTGATATAGATGCCCTGGCTGCCCTCAGGCATATTGAGGTAGCGACTCAGCACGGGGTCGTCGAGGGGGACGGTGGTGATGCCAATGATGGGCACGATGCTTTCCTGACTGCGCTGCGCGAGTATGCCTGCGATGGTCTCAGCATTGATGCCATAGAGGCTCTGGCTGTCGCGATTGTAGCCCTCAGATATGCCTGCGAGTTTGCCATTCTTGATGATGGGTAGTCCGTAGCTGTCGCGTGAGGTGAGGGTCTGCTCGCTTTGTAGGTGGAGGCGTGGCATTTTTGCGGAGCTCAGGCCGCTGCTCTTTACTTGCAGCTCTGTGCTCTTGGGGATGCCTCCCTCGATGAGGTACCAGTACTCTGCCTTGTCGCCGAGTTTGAGGGGCTCTCCGAGGCTCAGGGGGGAGCGGCTCTCAAAGATGCTCTGGTCCTTCTCGTGGATTGGCTCAAGGATACTCAGCCCGAGTTCGGTGTCGTGGTAGCTTCGCTTGGCGCTGATGCGTTGGGATTGGTCGGGTAGGCTGATTTCGATAAAGCTGGGTGCCTTCATCACCATGCCGAGGCTTAGTACTTTGCCATCACCGAGGTAGATTCCATTGAGCATGTGCTTGCTACCTTTGCCTTTCTCCCACGGAGTCATGCGGTTGTATGGCTGGTCGCTCACTTGGATCGTGAGTATGCTGCGCGAGGGGTCGGTGATGATGGCGGGCTTGATGGCTGGGGCTGTCTTTGCTTGCTCCTCTTTGGCTGCAGGTTCATCTTTGGGCGTTGGCTCTGCCTTGGGGGCTGGGTCTTCTTTTTCTGTGGGCTCCTCGATGTTAGCTTCTTGGCTCTGCTTCTCCTTGTCGTTTTTGTCGACGGCTGTGCGAGGGGTTGGCTCGCAGCTGCTGAGTATGATGCCTGAGATGATGCCGCTGAGCAGGAGTGTGGATGATGTGCGCATGATGGGGTAGAGCGGGTGGTTAGGGTTGGCTATGCAGGCGAGCGTGCTCGGGGATGGCGTAGTTGGTATGGATGCGTCTGTTGGCATCCTCGATGGTCTTGCGCTCAAAGATGAGGGGCAGGGCGGCGTCTTTGAGCTCGATGATGCAGTACTCGCTATCATCCTTCGGGGCGTAGAGCTGTTGGTAGAGCTGGCTGAGACCGGAGACCTCAACACCGTTGACCTTGGTGACGATGTGGTTGCCATAGTCGCTGAATCGCGCATTGACCTCATCGGGGAGGGTCTGGGTGAGGATGACGAGGTCTTGTTTGTCCTTGGAGCCACCGCGCTGGACGAAGTGCTCGACATCGGCAAGCACGCTCTGAGGTTTGATTTTATGCGCTATAATCTCATTGAGAGTGAGGGGCTGGAAGACGAGTCCACCGTAGACGACGTAGCGTGGCATCTTGTCAAAGCTCATGGAGGTGAGCTCCTGCTGAGGGGGGGGGCGCAGGGTGGTGATCAGCTCTAGCTGCTTGCCATCGCGCAGGATGCTAAACTGGAGCTGGTCGCCCATAAAGGATCGCTCGGCAAGCTCACTGAGAGGGACGCGCTCGCCGTCAAGCTCAATCATAGCGGAGCTATCCACGGGCAGTCCATTGATCGCGAGGACGACGTCGCCTATCTGGAGGATGCCATCGCTACTGCCTCCCACGATGATGTCGCCTACGAGGACTCCTTGCCCGTTATTGGGCAGATTGTAGTGCTTGCGCATGGCGGGGTTTTGGATGGGAAAGAACTCGGCACCGATGTTGACGTATTTGTCGTAGTGTCCATCGCTCACGTCCTTGAGGAATCTCTGGATGACGGGTGCTGGGATGATGTAGCCTGTGCTGTTGGCGCTGATGAGGCCTTGGAATGCGACGCCGATGACCTCGTTGCCTTTGAACACGGGTCCTCCGCTATTGCCAGGGTTGATGGCGGCATCAATTTGGACGGTGAGATGCTCATTATTGCGGCTGTGGGCGTAGCTGTTGGTCTCGATACGTGAGACGATACCGCGTGTGACAGAGAGGCGGCTGCCTCCCACGGGGTAGCCTATCGCGCGCACCTCTTCTTCTAGGCGTGGCAGCTCGTCGCTGATGGTGAGCTGCTTGACATTGACAAAGCTCGTCTCACTTTCATCAATCTCAATGAGGGCGAGGTCGCAGTCATGGGCGATGTGACGCACTTTGGCTGGTATCTTGCGCGCGTCGCCGTACTTGGAGATATAGATGGTCTCAGCGTTGGCGACAACGTGGGCGTTGGTCATGAAAAGATTGGGCGCGACGAGGAAGGCCGTGCCTGTGCCCTGTGCAAAGTTGCCTGCCTGCCATGGGATGGCGTAGTTGGGCTTTTTCTTTGAGTTTTCAACGCGTACGATGCTCTCGTAGTGTTTAGGAATTTGCTTGTGCTGGCGAGCCTTGGGCTTTTCTTGCGGGGAGGCTTCTTTGGCAATCTCTGCGGCATCGGCGGATTTGGCAACGGGTGTGGCTTTCTCTACCTCAGAAGCCGCTGCTTCTGGAGCTGCTTCTGGAGCTGCTGTTGGCATGTTTTGAGCGGCTTGCTCGGCTAGTGGTACACCCTCGCCGCCGATTGCGGATGTTGTTGACCATGAGACTGATGCGAGAAGCAAGATGCTGGATTTGGTGATACGGACGAGGTTTTTCACAGGTTTTATTTTGCGCCTATCTTAATGACAAGTCAAGTTAAAGTTACGTATTAGCAGACATTGGGCTAGGTGGGGCGCAATAGGGGGTTGCACCTGATGCAGAAATGCGTTAGTATAGCTACGTGATGATGCGCAAATTTCTATTGCTCTTTGCTTGTTCCTTAACTTGGAGCCTCTCGATGAGCTTCGCTCAGGATGATGTTTTAGCTCAGCCTCTCAGCGAGGAGGAGGAGGAGGGTATTGTCGAGACGGTGAAGCTCGGCGGTGAGGGTTTAGAGCAGCAGGCCGCTGGTGCCGTGCAAGAAGCCGAGCCACAGGTTGCTATGCCTCAGAGCTTGGAGGATGTAGGAAATGAGGAGGATGTGAAGATAAGCCCACCTAGCTCCAGCCTGCCTCCAGCCCCGATCAAGGATGATAAGCAGACAGCTAATCCCTCCTTGCTTGACCCATCACGTGTCGCCTATGCGGCTACTCGACGCAATGCGCGTACGATGTCTCTCTCTGTCCCTGCACCCCGCGGGATGATTACTGACCGCGATGGGCTTGCGATGGCCTACTCCGAGGTAGCTTATCAGCCCGCTATTCGCTTTGGTCAGTTGAAGAATGGGAGCGATGAGCAAGTGCTTGCTATTGCCAAGAGGGTGATTGATCGCTACACGGAGCTAGATTTGCGTATGATTGCGCGCACGGAGAACTACATTCTCAATCACTACCGCTACCGCCGCTGGCTGCCCTTGCCCGTGGGCATGGTGCTGCGCAAGGATGATGCCGATGCTCTGCTTGCTAAAGTAGGGGTGCTGCCTTACTCTGAGTTGCTGCCGGTCTACATCCGCAAGTACCCCGAGGCAGGGCTAGCAAGTCATATCTTGGGCTACACGGGTACGCAGGCAAAGCTGCCTATTGGCCCAATCAATCACAATGACCCCATCTTTGAGCGGCAAGAGGGTCGCTCAGGCTTGGAGAAAAGCTTTAATCAACAACTCACGGGCAATGACGGCATCTGGCGTCTGATGTTTAATGAGCGGGGCGATAAGATTCTCGATGAGCTCCAGCAGACTCCACGTCCCGGTGGTACGCTGGTGACGACGCTCAATCTCCCATGGCAGAAGGCTGCTGAGGAGGCGCTGCGTGATCACACCAATGGGCGTGGTGCCTTTGTTATGCTGGACTGCCACACGGGTGAGATTGTCGTGATGGCGACGATTCCGAACTTTGACCCCAATCAGTTCATCCCCTTCATCACACAAAAGGACTATGATGCACTACGTGAGAACCCAGCAAAGCCGCTGGTCTCGCGCGCCTACGCTGGTGTTTACCCCCCAGCCTCAACCTTTAAGCCGGTGACAATTGCTGCGGCTCTGCGCCATGGTGTCATTGCGGAGGATACTTATATTTTTTGCCCCTACAGTGTGCGCATTGGTGGGCATGAGTTTCGTAATCACTCGCGTTTCACCGGCTCAATCAACTGTGTGACCGCCTTGGTGCTTTCGAACAATCCTTTCATGTACATTACGGCAGCGAGCGCGACAAATAGTCTCGGAGCTGCGCGTCTCTGCGCGATGGCTCGCCGTATGGGCTATGGTCAGCGCTCGGGTATCCCACTGCCTGATAAGGCAGGTAATGTGCCTGATGAGAACTGGATGTTTCGCAGTTATGGTCGCGGATTTATGCAGGGGGATGCGGCCAATATGGCAATTGGACAGGGTCCCTTGCTGGCGACGCCTTTGCAGGTTGCACACTCCGTTGCCGCTATTGCTAATGGTCGCTACCTGCCCAAGCTGCAGCTGGTGCGCCAGATGCTGGATCGTGATGGTAATGTGGTTTATCAATTTAGCCCTGAGGTGCAGAGTAATCTCTCTGACATGGCATCATCCTTTGCGGTTGTGCGCCGCGGTATGCAGGGTGTAGTTAATGGTGGTACAGGTCGCCGCGCGGCTCTGAGTTATACCTCCAACGCAGGTAAGACAGGTACGGCCCAGTGGGGTAGAGCCTCGGATGATTGCCGTCTGGCGTGGTTTGCTGGCTTTATGCCTGCAGATAAGCCCCGCTATGCCTATGTGGCCCTCTATGAGGGGGAGCCTCATCAGCGTATTGCTGGTGGGCGCATGGCGGCGGCTATTGTAAAGACCTTTTTTGAGTCCATCAGCACGAGTATGAAGCTTGTGTTGGAGGGCGGTGATGCTCAGATTGATATTGATCTGGGTGAGCTTGAGGGTGAGGATCTGGGCGCTGAGGATGTCAGTGAGCAGGATGCCGCGCTGATTCAAGAGAAAATAAAGCAGGAGCAAGAGCTGCGCAAGGCGCAAGAGCGCCGTAATCGGACCAAGGGCTGGCGCTCTGGGCGTAGTCGCCGCCGATAAGGTTTTTTTTGCAAAGCCTTGTTGGGCGACTGAGCCAGCCACTGGCATCTAGATTGCGCATCTTTGTGATGCTGCTTGACTTTTGCTTGCGGCTTGCTATACTCCTCCTCGTATGGAAAACCAGACGACTAATGTTGATCTCTCGACGCTTGACACGGCCGCAATGCGCAGCCGTCTTTCCGAGCTCGGGAGCTATCTTTGACCTCGCTAACCTTGAATCAAAAGTAGTCCAGCTCGATGAGGGCATGGCCGCCCCCGACTTCTGGGATAATCCTGAAAAAGCTCGCGCTTTGATGAGCGAGCTCAATCCTCTCAAACGACGTCTGGAGAAATTCCGATCGCTTGAGAGTGGCATTGAGGATGTTGAGGTAGCCATTGAGATGGCGGCCGAAGATGATGATATGGAAATGGCTCGCGAGGCCAAGGCTGAATATGATGCTTGGAGTAAGCGTCTCAAAGATTTTGAATTACTCACGCTACTCAATGGCGCCCACGATAACGCGGGCTGCTATATTACCATCCATGCTGGTGCCGGAGGTACCGAGGCTTGCGACTGGGCCAGTATGCTTATGCGCATGTATCTGCGATACTGCGAGCGTCATGGCTTCAAGACCGAGGTGATGGAGAGTACTGATGGTGATGGTGCGGGTATCCGCTCCGTGACCATCAAGATTGAGGGAGAGTACGCCTATGGTTATCTGAAGAATGAACGCGGTACCCACCGCCTTGTACGCATGAGTCCCTTTGACTCAGCAGGCAAGCGTCATACTTCCTTTACCTCTCTGGATGCAACTCCTGACATCAGTGACGATGTGGATCTCGAGGTGCGTGAAGCCGATGTAAAGATGGACAGTTATCGCGCAGGCGGTAAGGGTGGTCAGAACGTGAACAAGGTTGAGACCGCAGTACGACTGACCCATCTTCCATCAGGACTCGTCGTCGCCTGCCAGACGCAGCGCTCGCAGCTTCGCAACCGCGAAGAAGCCATGCGCATGCTCAAGGCTAAGCTCATTCAACTCGAAGAAGATCGCAAGCGCGCTGAGGCTGATCGCCAGTACTCTGAGAAGGGTGACATCGCTTGGGGTAATCAGATTCGCTCCTACGTCTTCCAGCCTTACCAGATGGTAAAGGACCTCCGCACGGGGGTTGAATCAGGCAATATTCATGACGTGATGGATGGTAACATCGATGCTTACATCGAGGGTATGCTCCGTCACGGTACTCAGGCTTAAAAAAACTTGTAGAGAGAAGACCGAGCCGCGCAGCATGCGCGCTCGGTCTTCTTGCACAAGTGGCTAAGAAGAAACTACGAGAATGCTTGAGATTGATGTAATCACGCTTTTTCCCGAGATTGTTACGGCACCCCTTGCTCAGAGCATCATGGGGCGCGCTAGCGATGGGGGATTGGTCGCCGTGAGAGCGCATAATTTGCGCGACTGGACGACTGATAAACACCACCGCACCGATGACTATCTCTGCGGTGGAGGGCAGGGCATGCTGCTCAAGCCCGATCCGCTATTTGCGGCCATTGAGGAGCTCTCACGTCCGAGCACTCAGGTCATCCTGATGACCCCACAGGGCCATAGCTTTGACCAGCCCATGGCTGAGGAACTCGCAGCCCCCTGCATGGATGGATCGGATGCTCACTACATTATCCTCTGTGGTCACTATGAGGGCGTTGATCAGCGTGTGATTGATTCCCTTGTTCACCGAGAGATATCCATAGGCGACTACATTCTCACCAACGGAGCCATTGCGGCCGTCATTCTCATTGACGCCGTGGCGCGACTGCTGCCAGGAGCTCTGGGCGATGCCCGTAGCTCGGAGGAGGAGTCGTTTTCTAATGGGCTGTTGGAGGCTCCAGCCTACACCAAACCCAAAATTTTTCGCGATATGGCCGTACCGCCAGTCTTTCTCTCAGGCAATCACGGGGCAATCGCTCAGTGGAAGCTGGAGAAATCGCTGGAGCGAACCAAGCAGAACCGCCCCGATCTCTACGAAGCTTGGGTGTCAAAGAATCCCGAGTACTTTTCAAAGAAGGCGATAGCAAAGCGAGCGAAGCTCCAGCAAACAGCCTACCGCGAGAAAAACTAAGAAGCTCCCCCCCTTCTCGCATAATTTAATGCGTTGTTTTGGCGCGGCGACTGCGCTCTTGCGGCCCGCCCCCCTGTGTGTTATAATCATCCTACATCTATGAAGGAGGGAATCCATTTTTACAATCGCTATACGGCTCAGGTCGAGAAGGAAAAAGTGCTCGGTGAGAGTGCTATTCGCTGGGTTTACGGCAGCTGCGTAGGTCGCCTGAGCCTACATCTGATCATCAAGCGCGCCTTCTTCTCCCGTCTATTGGGCTGGCTTAAGGATAGACCCTCCAGCGTGAAGTCCCTGCCCTCCTTTGTCGAGGAGTACGGGATTAATATGGATGAGTCCGTGAAGTCACTGGATGCGTTTACAAGTTTTAATGACTTCTTCTATCGCAAGCTCAAGCCTGGCGCTCGCCCAATTTGCGCCAAGGGAGAGGTTGCTTTTCCGGCCGATGCCCGTCATAGCGGCTGGCAGGATGCTTCTGAAATGGAGGGTGTCTTTGTCAAAGGTCAGCAATTTTATCTTGAGGCTCTCTTGGGCAGCAAGGAGCTCGCCGATCGCTATGCTGGAGGCTCCATTGTGCTCTCTCGCCTTTGTCCCGTGGATTATCACCGCTTTCACTTCCCCTTGGCTGGCACGCCTGAGCCTGCCCATCGCATTGATGGCCCTCTGGCGAGTGTCTCACCATACTCTCTCTCACGCCAGCTCTCATGGCTTTGGACCAATAAGCGCGAGTTAACTATTCTCCATACACAGGAGGCTGGTGATGTACTGCTACTGGCAGTGGGTGCTACGGGTGTGGGGGCGATTTATCAGATGTATGAGCCCCATTGTGAGCTTGAGATGGGTGATGAGCAGGGCTACTTTGCTTTTGGAGGCTCGACCGTGATGACTTTCTTCTTGCCAAATCGCGTTGAGCTTTGCGAGGATTTGCTGCTCACAACTTCTCGTGGTCTTGAGCTTTTTGCCCGACAGGGAGACCGTATGGGGGATGTGCTTTGCTCGGATTGATATTTTCTGCTTGCTTTGGCAGGCTGGGCTTGGTAGATTAATGAGCTATTAAGGATAATTTTCATGAAAAAACGTTTTTTTGCATTAATGCTCACCGCTCTTGTTCTGGCCTGCCCTGTGCAGGCTCAGTCAGCTGAATCTGAATCGGAGAAGGAGTCTACGGGGCTCGTTACAGCAAAGCCCGCATTGAGCGGTGTTCGCTTAACCTCTAGCTCTGTCTCGGGGGTATCGCTGCCACCGGTCCTCTATTATCAGTATGGCAAGGGTTTTGCGAAGGTATCTATCCGCAGTGCCTCGCTCACGCAGCGTATCAATTTCAAGAGTGGGCGCATTCAGTTATGGGCAGAGATGCCAGAGGAGGTCAAGGGTGATAAGCTCGTCACTCCCGACATTGACATTGAGATACCAGCAGGGACGGCTAAAAAAGCCATTTGCATTTTGCAGCCCTTGAAGAAGTCTAAGAAGTCGGGCAAGTTGCTGGTCTCGCCGCTCTTTATTGATGAGGCTCGCCTGCCACTAAGCGGTCAGCATATCATTAATCTCTCACCATACCCTCTCTCTCTCAAAACCTCTAAGAAGGGTGATTACAGCGATTCGGTGGTAGTGAAAATTGCTCCACGCGCCAAGGGTCGTAACATTGCGCCCTCCTCCATGTGCTCCTTTACTGGTAAATCTGGTGAGAAGGTGGCCTTTATGCTGAGCTGCAAGGTGCCTAGCATCAAGGAGCCTGTGCGTGTGAAGTCCTCACGCTTTGCTTTCTCTAGTCGTCAGGCTCAGATTTCTCTCGTCTTCAAGGATCCCAAGGCGGATAAGGTGAAGATTAATACGCTGCGTATCCTGCCTCCTAAGAGGGTAATCCGCAAGTAAGCGCATCTTGATTAAGTCAATTTTTAAGCCCACGACTCTCTGAGTCGTGGGCTTTTTGTTTTCGTGGGCTTTAGTCGGCGTTTATGCCTGCAGCTGCTCGAGCTCAACCCTGAGCATACTCAGGGCGTTGGCTCGGTGGGAGATGCTGTTTTTGCAATCTGCAGGGAGGATGGCAAAGCTCTCGCTGTAGCCGGTTGGGATGAAGAGCGGATCATAGCCAAAGCCACCAGCACCTGCGGCATCAAGGCTGATTGAGCCCTCGACATACCCTTCAAAGGCTGCGAGTTGCTTGCCGCCGCTAGCGAGACACATGGCGCAGACGAAGCGCGCGCTGTAGGGGGCTGGTAGGGGGCTAAGCTGCTGGATGAGCTTGGCGTTGTTTGCGCTGTCATTTCCATGCTCTCCTGCGTAGCGTGCCGAGTTGATGCCTGGGGCTCCTTGCAGCGCGTCCACGCAGAGGCCTGAGTCATCCGCGAGGACGAGACCGTTGATGAGTGCTGAGATTTGGAGCGCCTTGAGGGCTGCATTGCCTGCAAAGCTATCACCATCCTCAATGACCTCGGGGGCGTCGGGGTAGTCGGCAAGACTCTTGATCTCGTAGATGTCGGGCAGGATAGCGGCGATTTCTTGCGTTTTGTGGGCGTTGCGGGTGGCGATGATGAGGGGGATGCGTGTCATGGTTTTATTTAGTGACTATTGAGGGGGATGTTATGCTTGTAGGCGTGCTTCATAAAGCGGCGCAGCAGGTAGAAGCAGGTGATGGCAGCAAGGATATCTGCGAGAGCGGGAGCCCACCAGATGCCTGGAACACCCCAGATGCGTGGCATGATGTAGAGCAGGGGTACGAGGTAGAGGAGCTGACGTGAGATGCTCAAGAAGATGCTCAGGAGGGGCTTGCCGATGGATTGAAAGAATCCACCAACGATGATTTGAGCCCCGACGATGGGGGTGAAAATCATAATGATGCGCATGCCCTCACTACCAATCGTGATGATGCGCTGTGCGCTGGGGTCATTAGCATCGGCAAAGAGTCCCATGATGTGCTGGCTAAAGAGCATCGCCATGACAAAGGCTAGTGTAGTGACGCCCGATCCTGCAAGCATCCCGCGCCAGAGGGCGGCCTTGCAGCGTGCGTAGTTGCCGATGCCATGGTTGAAGCCGATGATGGGTTGAAGCCCTTGAGAGAGGCCCATGACAATCATCACGTAGAGGAACATCACGCGGTTGACGATACCAAAGGCGGCAACGCCCATCTCGCCCTCATAGGAGAGGAAGAGGAAGTTGTAAAAGACGATGACGATGCAGCTACAGACGTTCATCAGGCAGGGTGCGAGGCCGATGAAGTAGATTTTCTTAACGATGTTCTTGCTGAGTTTGTAGACGCGCCAGCGTAAGTGGACGGTGTGCTTGCTGTTGCAGAAGTGCTTGAACACAAAGATAAGACCGATTGCCTGAGAGATGACGGTGGCGGTTGATGCGCCGATGATACCCCAGTCGAGGTAGTAGATAAAGATGGGGGCGAGGATGATGTTGGCGCCCACGGTGATGAGCATGTTCCACATGGCTTTGAGGGGGTAGCCTGTGGAGCGCATCACGAAGTTGAGATTCATGAATGTGGCGCTGATGGGGAAAAATACCGCGCAGATGGACATGAAGTCGTAGGCTTCCTGGGCACTCTGAGCTCGCGCGCCAAAGAGCTGGAGGATGTCCCAGAGATTGAAGTAGATGATAGCCCCGATGGTGCAGCCCCCAATGAGCCCTAGGATGAGTCCGTGCTCTAGGATGCGAAAGGCGAGTGCCTTGTCCCCTTTGCCCAATGCAATGGAGCTGTTGGCGGCTGTGCCAATCCCAGTCATGGAGGCGACCGCGACCATGATGTTCATGATGGGGAATACCAGCGCAAGTCCCGTGATGGCGTAGGCGCCGCACCAGAGCCCGATGTAGTAGGCGTCGATGAGGTTATAGAGTGACATGGCTGCCATGCCGATGATGGATGGCAGGGAGTACTTGAGCAGCAGGGGGAGGATGGGAGCTTGCTCTAACTCGGTTAATCGTGCACGGTCGCTCATAGGTTGAGCGCAAGACATTACGCCTGCCTAGGTCTCTTGTCAAGCCTTGTCGCTGTGGTAGGGGTGATTCTAACGGCGGGCGCGCGCTGTTCGCTACGTAAAAAGCGCCCCTCTCAGCTGAGAAGGGCGCCTTGTAAATAATGAGGTTAGCTGTTAGCTTAGATCTCAGGGCTGAGGATCACGTAGCGGTCAGCCATGTTGCGGCCGCGCTTGTTTTGAGGGAAGATGGACTTGCCTTCAACAATGTTGGCGCGTTCTGGGTCTTCATCGTTTTCGACGAGGTCTTTTTCCAGATCCTTAACTGAACCATCAGCGCGAAGCACGAAGAAGTGGCCCTTGAAGGAGGTGTTGTCGATGTTGAATTGGTCTCCGACGTAAGGAGTGTCGCTGGGGTAGATGGAGGACATTGCGAGCGGGGCGTTGGTGGCGGAGATGCTCAGCTTGACTGTTGGGTCCTCTATGCTCTTGCGCATGACGTAGGCCATGCCATTCTCACCGGGTTGGAGAGCTTGACCGTTGGCAATCTTGTCATCACCTTCTTGGTCGGCCGTCTTACCAGCGCAGATAACCTTGGCGAAGAAGTTTTTCTCCGAGTTGTTAACTGAGGTGTAGAAGAATTGGCGGAAGTAGTCGTTGGAGTAGTTGCCCTTGAGCTCACCGAAGTTGTAGCTAGCCTTGGCTGGATCATCGCTAAAGTCGTCAGCGGTCGCGTCGCAGGGGTACTGACCGTTGTCTTGCTTGAACTTCATGAGCATTGAGCCTACCTGAGTGAGGTTGGAGGTGGCCTTTTGTCGGTCACCGTCATTCATGCGGTCCATGATGGCTGGGTAGCCGACGGATGCTAGCGTAGCGAGAATAGCGATAACGACCATGAGTTCAATCAGAGTGAAACCGCCTTTGAGTTTTGCGTGTGTGTATGCTGCTTTCATAGAAAAATGCGTAGTTTTTGTAAGGTAGATATATCATGCTGGGATCGCTTTGGCAAGCATCAAATTGAATACATTATTGTTTGGTCGCTAAAATAGTTGAGAGATGTTGTCAGATTGCTATATTTGCACTTGAAATCAGAAACCTTAGGGTCTACAATACGCAAAGCAAATACAGAAATACATCTGCATACGACCTAGGTCAATCTCTACCCCTAATAAACTTTATTCATCTGCTATGAAAACTCTCATTACAAATGCACATATCATCTCACCCGGTATCGATATCGTTGGTGGATCCGTCCTCATGGAAGGCAAGCTTATCACTGGTGTCTATCCTGCGGGAATGACGCCAGAGTCTGACAAAATTATTGATATTAAGGGTAATATGATTTTACCAGGCTTTATCGACATCCACTCCCATGGTGCTGGTGGCTGTGATACCTGCGATTGCGAGATCGAGAGCATTCGCAAGATTGCTGACTGCAAGATGAAGGAGGGCGTGACAAGCTGGCTGCCAACGACCCTCACGCTTGGTACCAATACGCTTGCTGATGTCTGCCGCACGGTCAAGCAATATGCCGCATCGCCCAATGGCGCCAAGACTCCAGGTATTCACCTTGAGGGACCCTACATCAACCCTAGGCAATGTGGAGCGCAGAATCCCGCCTTTGTCCGCCCTGCTGACATGGAAGAGGTGCAGATGCTCTCCGATATTTTCCCAGTCTCCCTGATCACTCTTGCGCCTGAGACTCCTGGTGCGATGGACTTCATCGCTGAGGCCTCCGCTGCGGGCATTACTTGCTCTGCTGGTCACTCCGCGGCTAGCTACGATGACTTCCTGACGGCCAAGGCTGCAGGACTTAAGCACCTCACGCACTTCTGCAACCAGATGAGCGCACAGCATCACCGCGAAATCGGTCTTGTCGGCTCAGGTATGGTTGATGGCGATATCAAAATTGAGCTCATCTGCGACAAAATCCATCTCTGCCCAGACATGCTCAAGCTCACCTTTGCCAACAAGGACGCGCGTCAGCTCCTCTTGGTGACTGACTCTCTGGCTTGCTCTTGGATGCCTGATGGCCCTAGCTCATTGGGTGGTCTTCCTATCTTTGTCTCTGGCGGCGTTGCTCGTCTCGAATCAGGCAACCTGGCAGGATCAACCCTGCACTTTGCCAAGGGTCTACAAAATGTGCAAGAAGTCACAGGCCTTGCCCTGAGCGATATTGTACGCTGCTCCTCACTCAATCAAGCTGAGTCCCTCGGTCTGACTGGCTTGGGCAAGATTGCCCCCGGCTACACCGCTGATATGGTCGTGCTGGAGAGTAACTTTGACACTCTGCAGACCTACATCGATGGAGAGCTGCGCTACGAAGCCTAATGATTATTCACCTCAGCTGATGAAGAGCCCCCTCACGAGTCCCCTTGCAAAGAAGCTGGCTGCAACAGCCTCGCTGGACCTCGCGTTGCTGCGAGGCACAGGGCCGCGTGGGCGCATCATGGCGCAGGACGTGCGCCGAGAGATCGAATCTCCCTCCACGAAGAATACTTCGAGGGAGGGAGTGAGCGCTGTAGCGGCTGATCTCATCCCTACCACTCGCCCCGAGAAAGCTGGCTATTTTGTCTACGACTGCGAGGTTGATATGCGCGCGCTTGCGAGCATTAGTCGCCCCATCGCAGTTCAGTGCGACAAGCTCTTAGAGAGTCGCTACTCATTGATGGACTACATTGTAAGGGCTGCGGCTAAGTCATGTTCTGCTGCTGCGTGTATGCAGGAGAAACGTCTTGATATCGTGCTTTTTGAGTCGGATGGTCAGACCATTGACTCTATCTGCGACGCTGCCGATATGAGCATCTATCAAATAGCGCGCCATATGCAACAGCCACCAGTTACACCTGATGACTTTTCCCCCAAACTTGTCATCTGCGATGCCAATACAACGCGTGAGCAGGTGGCAAATATGATTGGTATGGAGCAGCGACCTGATTTTGCGATGGTCATCCGCGGGCGCTGCCCCAAGGTTGGCATCCGAGTCGGAGCTGATCTCAGTAGTATGATTTTGCCCTATACCTTCTATGTCTCCACGCGCCTCTCAAGTCAGGATGCGAGTCGTGTAGCCGCTCGTCTGCGCGCGCTGCTCTATGATCCTGTGAGTCTGTTGCTCATCAAATAACACCTACCCTTTAATATACAAAACACCATGTCTTTTACCATTAAAAATGTTGAAATTGGGGGCGAATCGCCCTTCTACCTCCTCGGTCCTTGCTCCCTTGAGAATGAGGCCTTTGCCTGGGAAATGGCTCGTGAAATCAAGGCTATTTGCGATGCGCTCAAGCTGCCCTTCATCTTCAAGGGCTCATTTGACAAGGCCAACCGCACCAGCGTCAGCAGTCAGCGAGGTCCAGGCCTCGTCGAGGGCTGCCGCATCCTTTCTGAGATTGGTAAGGAGCTGGGCATACCTGTCGTTACAGACATTCATACCGAACAGCAAGCTGAATACGCCGCTGAGTATGTAGATTTACTGCAAATCCCAGCCTTTCTCTGCCGTCAGAGCGACTTGCTTGAGGCCTGCGCCAAGACGGGTCGCCCTGTCAATGTGAAGAAGGGTCAATTCCTCGCAGCTGGTGATTGCAAGAACATTTGCGAAAAGATGGAAGCCTTTGGCTGCACCGACTACATGCTCTGTGAGCGTGGTACCACCTTTGGCTACAACAACCTCGTCGTTGACATGCGTGGCATGTACTGGATGAAGGAATTTGGCTGCCCCATCGTCTTTGACGCAACGCACTCTGTCCAGCGCCCAGGTGGCCTTGGCGGCACAACGGGCGGTGATCGTGACCTTGCCCCAGTTCTAGCCAATGCGGCAATGGCAGTCGGTGTTGACGGTATCTTTATGGAGGTGCACAAGGACCCAGATAACGCCATGAGCGACGGACCTAACCAGATTCACCTCTCTGAGCTCAAGCGCGTCTTGACCAATCTGCAAATCATGCGTGATGCTTACAAGCGCATGAGCTAAATGATGAGTATCGTGCCTATCCTTCACAGACTGCCTGCCCAGCTTCTGCTTCCGCTAATGGCGGTGGGTGCGCTTGGCTGTGCGCTTGGCGTAGAGCCAGGGAAGACAGGCGAGGGTGACTTCCCTGCATTGCAGTTTTTGCCTGTTGGCAGTGAGGTCTATGGCATCAGCCTGCCGCGCTACAAGGGTGCTAAGCCAATTTACCTGATTAAGGCATCTAAACTCAAGGTTGTTAGTCGCAAGAGTGTTGTCATTGAGAAGCTTGCCGCCTCACTTTACGGTGATGGTACGGATGTCACCTCAATTAAGTCTGAGGGCGGCAAGATGGACTTTAGCAGCAATCGACTCCAGACTCTGGGACTCACCAGCATCGGTGACCCTCGCTTTCGCGCGCAGGGTGATGGCGTGATTTACGACACAGAGCGCAAGCGTGGCCTCATGCTTGGGCCAGTGCGCTGTATTATCCAAGCTAAGCCCAAGGAGAAAACCCCATGATGAGCCCCCCTCGCTGCTTGCAGTTACTTCTTCTTTTTCTGCTGCTCAGCCCCAGCATCAGCTCGGCCAACATCCCTGCTTCTCTGCTCAAGGAGGAGCCCATGGATGAGATGGTTAGGCAAATTAAGACTTTTTATGAGAAGAGTGGGGCCAAGATGCGTGCCCTGCATGATGAATCCTGTGAGCTGCTCCTTGAGATTGAGCAACGAGAGGAGATCATCACACTACCGCCCTCAGACGCCAAGGATGGCGAGAGCGTGATTGAATGCAGCAAGGGGCTCTACTTTGAGCCAAGCGAGAACCGACTGAGCTATTTGGGCGATGTGCGTTTGCGTAGCGATAGCATGCATGTGCTCTGTACGAACCTGCATCTTTTCCTTGAGCGCAAGGAACTTGATAAGGAGGCTCAGAATGTTGAACAGAGTGTTTCGGGAGGCACTCCCCCCGCTGACACAGAGGCTCCCGAGGAGGTGGAGACCAACTTTACAAGAAGCCCCATGATAATCAAAGCTGAGGAGGTTGTGCTCGATCTGAGCCAAGAGACTCTCTTTGCCGAGGGGGCGGTTATCGAGCTTTTGCATGAGCGGCTCAACCTGCGCGCGCAGGGGGCCAACCCACGCCTAATTCTCCTTGATAATGAGGGATTCGTCTGCTTGCTCGCAGAGCACATCAGCGGTAACTTCCTCGATGCAGAGGGCAAGAAAACAGATTTTGAAACGCAGGGGGCTCTCATTTTTTCCCAGCAAATGGGAGCGCTATTACTCCAGAAGCAGGCGCGAATCACGAGCTCGCAAGTTGATCTGAGCTCCGCTGGCTCCTTGCGCGTTGGATTACTTGCCTCGCTGAAGCAGACCAAGGTGGCTCCAACAGAGGTCTTTGACCGCCTCCGCCGCCGCTATGATCGCATAGGGCTGATTAGCGCGCAGGATAAGGTTATCTTCAAAGGCAAAGACTCGAATGGTGAGCCCATACTCATGACAGGTGACTGGCTCTGCTATGATGGTCAGAGTGGTGCTATTGATCTCAAGGCCGAGCAGCATGCCAAGCTTTCATTTGCTGGTAATCATGTCGCACTGCAGCGAGATGCCCATGCTAGCCTTAGCCCCGAGGGCGATATCAGGCTGAGAGGCGAGCAAATCAGTGGCGAGTACCAGCGTACAATTAAGTCAGATAACCCCGATATCCCTGTGCGTGAAATTGTCGGTGAGTTCCGCAGCCAGAAGGAGATATACTACCATGCCCAGACTGCGCTCATACACTTCCCCTACGGCTTAGAAAGCCGCGATGAGCTCAGTGAGCTCATCTGCCGCGGCAAGCTGGACATTAAGCTCGTTGCTTCCCCAGCACCTGTTAAGCCAGTTGAGCAGAGTGATGTGTTTCGCTTGCCTACGCTTCCGATGACTAATGGGCTGGATGTGCAGAGTATTGCGGCGCAAGGTGGAGTCAAGGCTCATAGCGAACAATCGCCACAATTTTCACTTGCTGGCGATAGCCTCTACGCCGACCTCCTCGTGGGCAGCGTTGAGCTCACCTCGCTTGCTGGGCAGCTCGCTCATATCAACTACCAAGGCTTTGATATCAAGGCTCAGTCAGAGCAGCGCGTCTCTCAGGTGGAGCTTCTGCCCAATGGCGACATCCTCGCTACTGCTGATCAAATCAATACAAGTATCCCCAGTAAGGATAAGTCGGGCAAGCCGCAATTACTCAGCTGCAGTGAGGGCCTTGAGCTCAATGCTGAGCGCGCGGAGCTCATCCTGCGAAAGAATGTCACGATGAGTGGCAGTCAAGGAATCTTTAGCAGCCCCTCAGCGCTGAGCCTCCTGCTGCGCCGTGATGCTAGCAAAAAAGCCCCAGCCAAATATCCCAAGCATCACTACAACTATGTTGGCATCCATCGCGCCACGAGTCCTGCTGGTGCCCAGCTGCAAAGCGAGCTCGCCTCCATGCAGTCCGATGGGCCCTTTAGCCTACAGATGTGCGATGAGAGCCTCCCTGTGGCTGACCAATCACTCAAAGGGATTGAATCAGCCACGGCATCAGGCAATGTACGTATCGCTATGCGAAGCAAGGATGGCGGATTCTACCGTGCTCGTGGGGCGCACCTGGATGTCGATGGGCGCAGTGGCGTTAAGAGACTCTCAGGCTCCCGCGTCATGATGCAGGATGCCCTCAATATCCATACAGCAAGTGGAGCTGGCGCAGCCGTCATCGTGGATAAGAATAACAATGTCCGCATCACTGGCGAGCAGCAAAGCACCTACCTCTCTGAGGTAGACAAGCAGACAAGCAAGAAGGAAAAGACTAGTCGTCAAAAAAGCAAGAAACCATGAGCACACTACTTCACGCCGAAGGACTCTGTAAGTCCTACAACGAACGCAAGGTCGTCGACCAAGTAACCCTCCATGTTGAGAGTGGGGAGATCATCGGTCTCCTTGGCCCCAATGGTGCAGGCAAGACAACCTCCTTCTACATGGTCGCTGGCCTTGTCCGTCCCGATGCAGGTAGCGTCAACTTTATGGGGCAGGACATCAGCAACCTTCCTATGCACCTGCGCGCGCGCCTCGGTATGGGCTACCTGCCGCAGGAGGAGTCCATCTTCCGCAAGCTCAGCGTCATGGAGAACCTCATGGCCATCCTTGAGACCCGCAAGGATCTTAATGGCAAGCAGCAAAAGGAAAAAGCTGAGGAGCTCATGGAGCGATTCAATATCGCCAAGCTGGCAAAGAGTCAGGCGATTCAACTCTCTGGAGGTGAGAAGCGCCGCCTCACCATCGCACGCGCGCTGGCAACCAACCCCAAGTTACTGATGCTCGATGAGCCCTTTGCTGGTGTTGACCCGATTGCGGTGCAGGATATTCAGCAAATTGTAGCCTCCCTGCGCGACAGCGACGGGCTCTCCATCCTGATTACTGATCACAACGTGCGTGAGACTCTCGGCATCGTTGATCGCGCCTATATTCTCTTTGAGGGGCGCGTCATTAAGCAGGGCACTGCAGAGGAAATCGCTAATGATCCCAAGACTCGCCAGATTTATCTTGGCGAGCACTTCAAGATGTAAAAATATTGGATCAACGCCTTATTTAAACAGGAAAACCGCAACAGTGTTAAGCTGTTGCGGTTTTCCTGTTTGCGCAGATGGGGTGGGATTCGAACCCACGGAAAGTTCCCCTTCGACGGTTTTCAAGACCGTTGCATTCAACCGCTCTGCCACCCATCCATAGATGTCTTGGAGACATCTCGTGGAGAGATTGTAGCGGAAGCGTAGGGTTTGTTCAAGCTTTTTTTACGTAGAGAGAGGAATGTTGCGCATAGGCGGCTTTAATATTTCGCATTGGGTGGCTTATTAAGGGCTCTACGCATGAGGAGTGTGCCGTTTGCTTAGAGCAAAATAGGCTCCAAAAAAAACAATACCAGTTACACGTAACACGTAATACATGATGCATATGAGAATTTATTAAAAGTTGACTTTTGGCTAGCGTTGGTGTAGCATTTGCTTACTAATGGCAAAAGAGGATAGTTCTCTTGTCGCTACTATTTTTTAACGATTATGAGTAAAGTTGCCCTTATTACAGGCATTACGGGTCAAGATGGGTCATTCTTGGCCGAGTTTCTTCTCGGAAAAGGTTATGAAGTCCACGGTATTATCCGTCGATCTTCCTCCTTTAACACCGAGCGCATCGAGCACCTCTATCTCGACGAGTGGGTGAGAGATATGAAAAAAAAGCGCCTCGTTAATCTCCACTACGGGGATATGACGGACTCGAGCTCCCTGATTCGTATTATCCAAGATATCCAGCCAGATGAGATTTATAATCTTGCTGCGCAGAGTCACGTAAAGGTCTCCTTTGATGTGCCTGAGTATACAGCTGAATGCGATGCTGTAGGTCCCCTGCGTATGCTTGAAGCCGTGCGCATGCTAGGTCTAATCGACAAGTGTCGCATCTATCAGGCCTCCACCTCTGAGCTCTTTGGCCTTGTGCAAGAAGTGCCTCAGCGCGAGACAACGCCATTCTACCCCCGCTCCCCCTATGGTGTTGCGAAGCAGTACGGCTTCTGGATCACTAAGAACTACCGCGAGTCCTACGGGATGTATGCGGTTAATGGCATCCTCTTTAATCACGAGAGCGAGCGCCGCGGCGAGAACTTTGTCACACGCAAAATCACCCTTGCAGCTAGCCGCATCGCGGTAGGTTTACAAGATAAGCTCTACATGGGCAATATGGACTCCCTGCGTGATTGGGGCTATGCTCGCGACTACGTGGAGTGCATGTGGTTGATGCTGCAGTACGATACCCCCGAGGACTTTGTAATTGCAACAGGCGAGATGCACACCGTGCGTGAGTTCTGCACCCTCTCTTTTGCGCAAGCCGATATCGAGCTTGAGTGGAAGGGCAAAGGCGTTGATGAAAAGGGTATCGACAAGGCAACCGGCCGCGTGCTGGTTGAGATTGATCCCAAGTACTTCCGCCCCACAGAGGTTGAACAGCTGCTTGGGGACCCCACCAAGGCACGTACGCTGCTAGGCTGGAATCCAACCCAGACATCGTTCAAGGAGCTTGTGCGCATCATGATGACGCATGACATGGCCAGTATTAAGAAAGTCTGCGAAGACCGCAGTCGCCGGAACTAATTAATTTCAGCAAGCCTGCTTCTCTCCAGAAGCAGGCTTTTCTCATTTTAGGATAGGCTACAAGGGAAGTACTAGCAATAAGCCCCCCCCTCAGATTTTAGTTGTTTTTGACTTACTAAGAGCCAATTTATTTGATATCATAGCTGTAAGATGCAAACGTTTATCGCATCGGTGAACGGTGCCACCAAATCTAAATAAAAGGAGAAAATAGGTCTAGAAACGCGTAAATTTAGCGTTTTTTTGTAGTAAAACTGGGTGAAATCAGTGAAATTACGACTGAAATTTACAATTCGTGAAGACCTTGTCATCTTATTGATCGAACAAAGACTAATTGCTAAAACTCCCCCCACAACTCATTCTTTAACATATGAAAAAAAACAGCAAAATCTACATCGCGGGCCATCGTGGGCTTGTAGGATCCGCCATCTGGCGTAACCTTGAGCGCAAGGGCTACAACAATCTCATCGGGCGCAGCCACCGCGAGCTCGACCTCATGGACGGAGCGGCCGTCAAGAGCTTCTTTGATGATCAGCAGCCCGATTATGTGATTCTCGCCGCAGCCCATGTAGGTGGTATTATGGCGAATAATACCTACCGCGCGGATTTTATCTTTAACAACCTTCAAATTCAACAAAATGTTATCGGTGAGAGCTTCAAGCATGGGGTGAAGAAGTTGCTCTTCTTGGGCAGTACCTGTATCTATCCCCGCGACGCGCATCAGCCTATCGCAGAGGACGAACTACTTACAGATACTTTAGAGTACACCAACGAGCCCTATGCGATTGCCAAAATTGCAGGTTTGAAACTCTGCGAGAGCCTCAATATCCAGTACGGTACCAATTATATTGCCGTGATGCCTACCAATCTTTACGGTCCTTTTGATAATTTTGATTTGGTGAAGAGTCACGTACTGCCAGCAATGATGCGCAAGGTGCATCTCGCCAAGTGCCTCATGGAGGGCAATTGGGGTGCTATTTTGCGAGATTTGCATCTATTACCCATTGGTGAAGTCAATGAGCAGAGCTCTCGAAAAGAGATTGTCGATAGCCTCGCTCACTACGGTATTACTGAGTCTAAGGTAGAGCTCTGGGGTACGGGTACCCCAATGCGCGAATTCCTCTGGAGTGAGGATATGGCTGATGCGAGCGTCTACATTATGGAGAATATAGATTTCTCTCAGATGCAGGGTAACGGCGATAAGGCTGAGATTCGAAATTGCCATATCAACATTGGCACAGGCAAGGAAATTAGCATCCGCGGTCTGGCTGAGCTTATTGTCGAGGCTGTGGGCTTCCAAGGCGAGCTTGCCTTTGACAGCAGCAAGCCTGATGGAACAATGCGTAAGCTGACTAATGTGGATAAGCTGCATTCTCTTGGCTGGAAGCATCAGGTGGAGGTGCAGGAAGGCATCGCGCGGATGTATGATTGGTATCTTGCACGCTAATTGTGCTGCAAGAATGAATGAACATGGGACTTGAGCCACATGGCGAAGTCTCACCAAATTTAATCTAGAGGATGAAATTAATTTTACTTATTGGCTGTGGGAGTTTTCTCGGGGGAGTGCTACGCTATGTGCTTAGTCGCTCGCTGCAAAATATGCTCGGAGGAAGCTATCCTTGGGCTACTCTGAGCGTGAATGTGCTGGGTTGCTTGGCTCTTGGGGCGCTTTCTGCGGCTTTGAGTCGTCATTGGACCTTGCCTGAGGAGTGGCGTTTAGCCCTTACTGTGGGTCTTTGCGGTGGTTTTACAACTTTCTCTACATTTGCACACGAGGGGATGTTACTTTTTCACTCTGGAGGCATACTTCATTTGTTTTTCTATAGCTTGCTTAGTATTAGTCTTTGTCTCGCGGCTATGTTCCTCGGTTACTATCTTGTGATGCGTTAATTTTACGTTTTTTTCAAAAAACATCAAAAAGCTTCTTGACGTGAGGGACTTTTATCTATATAATCAGCGGCACCCCAACACGGGAAAGCCCGAAAGGCTCCGA
>CAMQZC010000019.1 GCA_947039485.1 uncultured Verrucomicrobiales bacterium
TCGGAGCCTTTCGGGCTTTCCCGTGTTGGGGTGCCGCTGATTATATAGATAAAAGATCCTCGCGTCAAGAAGCTTTTTGATGTTTTTTGTATTTTTATTTGAAAAACTAGATAAGTGACTGTTATTCTGTAGGGTTTTTGATATTGATTATATCAACCAATCGACAAACATAGCTCAATGCCTGCAATATTGAGGAAAAAACATCCCTAGTTCACGTTTTTGCAGCCAAGAACAAGATAACCCAAGGGTAAATAGCCTTAATATAACCAGAAACCAGACAACCCAAGGACAAATAGCCTTAAAAGCTTCAATAATCGAATGTCGCTAAAACGTAACATCAATATCATAAGTTAGATTAATCAGTTAATGTGTGATTATAACTTAATATATCGAGATAGCATCCCTATTGTAGAGTAATCACCACACACTTAATATGAAATCTACTATCCTAAGCATCACCTTGCTCATCTCATCCCTCGCCTATGCAGCTGAGCACAATTATGAACGCCTCTATGTCTTTGGCGACTCTCTCTCCGATGCGGGCAATGTTGCCAACACCGAAGCCCTCAATGATGGGGGGCGATTCTCTAATGGTCCTGTATGGAATGAGTACCTCGCAAAGATGCTCAATATCCCCGTCCCCACGAAATCCAAAAACTACCAAGCCGGGGAGACCCCCGAAGCTGGCAACACTAACTTTTTCTACGCTGGAGCCATGACCGACGCCGGTACCACAGGTGTGCTAATCCCTATCGTCAAGCAACAGATTGAAGGATCACAGAGGAATAACTATGTCGGATTTAACCGCTACGGCACAAACTTCAGCAATACTGACCTTGTGAGCATCTGGGGTGGGGCAAACAATCTCTTCTTCTCTGGTCAAGTCATCATTAAAGCTCAATACGCTCAAGAAGCCACGCAGACAGCAAATGAGCTTGCCGATAGCATTGAGTTGCTCGTCAGCCTTAATGCTAGCAATATCATCGTGTTTAACCTCCCTGACATCGGCTCCACTCCCTGCTATGCCTCCTCATCGAATCAAGCGGCTCAGGATGGTGCCACGCTCTTCTCTACGACCTATAATACTGTCTTAGAGACGCGCATTGCGGATATTGAAGCAACGCACGGTGATTTGAACCTCATCTACATCGACACCTTCACGATCTTTAGTGATCTTTTGACTGACCCATCAATTGGTGGATTCACAAATACAGATGACGCCCTCACCGAGGCTTACGACACCGACCCCAATGTCGACCAGTCTCAATACCTCTTCTACGATGATGTGCATCCCACCACAGCAGGACATGAATACATCGCAAAGGTAGTCTACTCCAAAATCGTCCCTGAGCCAAGTAGCTCAATCCTGATGCTCTCAGCGCTCTCTCTGCTGCTCATACGTCGTAGAAAAAGTTAAGAAGGCTTCATAGCCTCCTATAGTGCAAGTAAAAATGGAAACTTGCTTTAAATGCGCGTTATGTTAGACTGCCTTTTGTGTCTTATATTCGCGCATTTTCTTTCTTTCTCTACACGTCACTCTCTATGCTCTCACAAGCGGACGGGTCGACGCCAATGTTTACCATTGATTTCGCAGCCAGCGACTCTGGGGAATTAATCCTTGCACAAAAAGGGACCAAGGCCTTGGAGACATACTCGGCTGATGGGCTCAAGAAACAGAGTTCCATCGCGCTCTCGACTGAGCCAACTGGGCTTTTACTAGATGGCGAGCGGGCTTTTGTGACGCATCATCGTGGGCTTGATATTTATCATCTCGGGACCAATAAGAGGCTATCAACCTTGGAGCTGGGCTCGGGGAGCTGCTCGCCTGCCCTATCTCCAGATGGGCTTTATCTCTATGTATGCCTCCAGTTTGACAATTGTATTGCAAAGATTGACATCAAGACAAACAAGGTCCTCCATTTACTCCCCATGCCGCGCGAGCCAAAGCATCTAGTGGTCAGCAAGGATGGAAAGCGGATTTTTGTAGCGAACTTTCTCCCCCATCAGCGCGCAGATGGGGATGTGGTCGCAGCTGTCGTCTCTGTGGTGGACGCTGAGCGATTTTGCTCGATCAAGGATATCATGCTCGCCAATGGCAGCAATGCGCTGCGCGGCATGTGCCTGAGCACAGATGGCAACTATATCTACGTGGCGCATAATATGGGGCGATTCATGGTACCTACCTCACAGCTGCAGCAAGGATGGATGAATACCAGCGCGCTGAGCGTGATTGATGCGAGAGATTTGAGCTATCAGGGTGCAGTCATCGTGGATGAGCCTGAGAGAGGCGCAGCTGGCTCTTGGGATGTAGCGAGTGATGAAAAGCAGATTTATGTGACGCACTCAGGGACGCATGACATGAGCATCATTGATCAGATAGCGATGATCAAAAAGCTACGTGACTACGAAGACAAGGAGGCTCTGAGTTATGATTTGCGCTTCCTCTACGGGATACGCAAGCGTATAGCGCTGGAGGGAAATGGTCCCCGCCTGATTCTGATGCGTGATGCGGATGTACTCATCCCAAGCTACTTCTCCGATGATCTTAATATTGTCAATAAGAGCACTGGGAAGTCGCGCAGCATTGATCTCAATCCGCGGCGCAAGGAGTCGGATGAGCAGCGAGGCGAACGATATTTTAATGATGCTAGTTTTTGCTTCCAAGGCTGGCAGAGTTGCAATGGCTGCCACCCCGGAGATGGGCGCACTGATGGCATGAACTGGGATTTGATGAATGATGGTGTGGGCAATCCTAAAAATTGCAAGAGCCTACTCTTCACCCACCCGACCCCACCGAGCATGATTACTGGCATCCGCACAACGGCAGAGCTTGCGGTGCGAGCAGGCTTCACTCACATCCAGTTCTCAACGATAACAGAGGAGCGTGCACGCTGTGTTGATGCTTATCTCAAATCACTGCGACCCCTACCTAGTCCCTATCTCGTCAAGGGGGAGCTCTCGCCTAAGGCTCAGCGCGGAAAAAAGGTCTATGAGCAGCATAACTGTGCCAGCTGTCATGCGGGCCCCTACTACACTGATTTGAAAAGGTATCGCATCGGGGCGGATGTAGAGTTCCCCGAGGGCTGGGATACCCCCACCCTGCGCGAGGTCTGGCGCACGGCTCCCTATCTCTTTGATGGTCGAGCCGCGACGATGCAGGAGGTCTTCTCCCGACACAAGCACGGAATCCGCGGCAAAATCAGCGATGAGCAGCTCGAGGCGCTCAGCGAGTACGTCCTTTCTCTTTAACTTTAACATCCATTAACACAATGAAAGCAATCCCCTATTTTTTACTCACTCTAATTTGCTTGCTAAACTCAGCGTCTGCAAATATTGCCAACTTCGACCAAGTAGAACGACTACGCTGGATTAACCTTGAAGCTATCAAGCTTGCAATGCAAGACATGGCCCAAATGGAGGGCTACCCTATCGAAGAAGCCAAGCTTCAATACACGCAACTTCAAGACTTAGTCAAGCAAGGCTTTGAGGGTATCCCCGGAGAGCAGCGTGCTCAACGTGCACTTGAGCTCAAGCGCGCAATTCTGCTTAGCAACCCACTCATTGCTGGCAAAAGCATTATAGCGACGCGATACGACTTGGGCAAGAAAGCCCGCCAAGCATATGGCATGGAACTGGGGACTCCTTACTCAAACTGGTCATCACAGGGGGATGTCCCACGTAAGGGATTCAATGCCTCGATTGTAGAGATTAACGATATTGGCAACAAGCAAAATACTCGCGAAGTGTACCGCGCAGACGTGGGGGG
This sequence comes from uncultured Verrucomicrobiales bacterium, assembly GCA_947039485.1. Lineage (GTDB taxonomy): Bacteria > Verrucomicrobiota > Verrucomicrobiia > Verrucomicrobiales > Akkermansiaceae > Akkermansia. Next base: position 3,767 of record CAMQZC010000019.1, read on the forward strand.
TCCAATATCAGACATGCGTCTCCATTGGGACGCTCAGCGCGTTATTTTTGCCCAGCCTCGTGCAAAAGATGCACTAATCAATGTGCATGAGCTCAACCTCAAGGATGGCAAGGTCAAGGAGCTCATTGAGTGTGAAGAGCCTGATTTGGACTTCTTTGATGCAACCTACCTGCCCGATGGGCGCATCATTGCCAACTCCAACATCGGCTACAACGGAGTCCCCTGCATCAATGGTTCAGATTCCGTATCCAACATGGTCAGCTACAACCCAGCTGACAAATCACTGCGACGCCTCACCTTCGACCAAGATGCCAACTGGAACCCCACCATCATGAACAACGGCCGCGTCATGTACACGCGCTGGGAGTACACCGACCTCACGCACTATTACTCGCGCATCGTCATGCATATGAACCCCGATGGCAGTGCTAACAAAGCTCTCTATGGCAGTGGCGGCATGTTCCCCAACAGCACCTTTGACATATCCTCCCTCCCTGGGCAGGCTTCTGCATTCATCGGTATCATCACAGGGCATCACGGCATAACTCGTGCGGGTCGACTCATTATCTTTGACCCCCAAAAGAACAGAAAAGGAGCTGCGGGCATGCTCCAAGAGCTGCCCTATCGCAATCGCAAGATCAAAGACGTGACCATAGATTACCTTGTCAAAGGAATCTGGCCCCTCTTCATCCGCCCCTCTGTCATCAATGAGAACTACTTCCTCGTCGCCGCAAAGCTCAAACCCCAATCCCTCTGGGGCATCTACCTCATCGACCGATTTGACAACCTCACCCTCATTGCGCAACTTGAGGGTTCGGGCTTCATCTCTCCCCATCTTCTCGTTCAACGACCCACGCCCCCAATCATCCCCGACCGTGTGAATCTAGCCAGCAAGGAAGCGACTTTCTTCATCCAAGATATTTACACAGGCGAAGGTCTCAAGGGAATCCCACGTGGCAGCGTCAAGGAGCTGCGACTTTTCTCCTATGAATACGCATATTTGGAGACCCCTTCTAACCACGACTGGCAAGGCATCCAATCAGGCTGGGACATCAAGCGAAGTCTTGGCACTGTCCCCGTTGAGCCCGATGGTTCGGTCATCTTCAAAGCCCCTGCTAACACGCCAATTTCAATCCAACCCATCGATAAAGATGGAGTTGCTCTGCAGTGGATGCGCAGCTGGGTTGTCGGGCAACCCGGTGAGATGGTCTCCTGTGTAGGCTGTCATGAGAGTCAAAATCAAATTGTCATCCCCAAGCGCGTTGCTGCCTCACGCATGAGACCCCAAGCCCTGACTCCCCCTGAGGGAGGTGTGCGCCCCTTCACCTTTGATTTAGAAATCCAGCCCATACTCGACCGTAGCTGCATTAGCTGCCATCAAGGTGAGAGCAAAATCCCCGACCTGCGAGCTGGCACAAAAGACAAGCTCGGCTTTGGTACATCCTACATTAACCTGCACCCCTACGTCCGCCGCCAAGGTGGCGAAGGCGACATGGCTGTACTCGCCCCCTATGAGTACCATCCCAACACGAGCGAGCTGGTGCGCATGCTTAAGAAAGGGCACCACGACGTCACACTCAGCGACAAAGAGTGGCGTACGCTCTACAACTGGATCGACTACAACGCCCCCTACCGCGGTAGCTTTAATCACAACGTCATAGACAAAAAGATGCCCTTCTGCCGCAATGGCGGAGAGCAGTACCATCGACGCATTGAGCTAGCCAACAAATATGGCAATGGCGCAGGTGTTGACTGGAAGGAAGAGACAGCACAATACGCAGCAAAAGTTGCAGCAGCCAAGAGCAAAGTGCTAGCCACCTGCCCTCAGCAGCTCGCTATCGCGCAGAGTAAATCCAGTGAGCCTAGCCTCGCCAACTGGCCTCTGAGCACCGAGCAAGCACAAGCGCTCCAAGCCAAAGAAGGAGTAATCCGCAAGAGCATCAATATCGCCAAAGGCCTCAACATCGACTTTGTACGCATCCCTGCTGGCAGCTTCATCATGGGCAGCCGCAGCGGAGAAATCGACGTGCAGGCAACCTCCATCGTGCAAATCAAAAAAGGATTTTGGATGTCCGAGCTTGAGCTTAACAATGCGCAGCTGCGTGCCGTCTTCCCCGACCACAACAGCAAATTCTTCGATCAAATGTGGAAAGACCATGTCGTGCAAGGCTACGCAGCCAACCATCACCATCAGCCCGCCATCCGCGTCAGCTGGCAGCGTGCCATGGAATACTGCCACAAACTCAGCAAGAAAACCGGTCTCAACATCACTCTCCCCACAGAAGCTCAGTGGGAGTGGGCATGCCGCGCCGGTAGTAATCAAGACTTCTGGTATGGCGACCTTAATACCGACTTTGGAGACAAAGAAAACTTTGCCGACAAAACAAGTCTTAAATTTGCCGTCTATGGTGTGAACCCTAGGCCCATGCCTAGCAGCCATCCCAAATACAAGCACTACACCTTCCTCCCCAAGGACGCGCGCTTCAATGACGGAGCACTCGTGACGACGAGAGGCAAAAAATACAAGCCAAACGCCTTTGGTCTCCACAACATGCATGGCAACGTTGCAGAGTGGACACGATCAAACTATCTCCCCTACCCCTATCAGTCCGAGGGAGAAAGCCCACACAAAGTCGTACGCGGGGGATCCTACTACGAGCGCCCCAAATACTCACGCGCACATAGCCGCAAGTACTACCTGCCCTATCAATCAGTCTACAATGTCGGCCTGCGCATCATCATTGAGGACTAAGGCACGCGCATTGCTGCATGAGCAAACCCCGAGACCATCGGGCGGAGCCTAACCAGCAAGTAACATATTGAGCCATAGGCTCGCATCGCGGGAATCGTGGATTAAATTAAGTCAATGATGCAGGCATCATTGAGCTGACGCGCCTGCCAAAAAATCAGCCAAGCAGCGCAGCAACCTCACCAATCACTATTGCCCTGCTTACCTTCAATAGAGAGCAGCAGTATCACCATGGCGAGAGCTAGACGCTTGTCGTAGCGGTTATCCCATTCAGGGATAGAGCAGTGGTAATGGAGGAGAAAGGGATTGAAGTTTTGCTTAAATTGACAATCCTTCACCTGTCCCTCCTGCTTGAGATGGTAGCGCGCAGGTATCAAATTACTCAACATGCGGCGCAGCATCGACATCAACATACTATCCTCCAGAAGCTCATAAACAGTCTCTCCACCTGGAGCAATAATACACCAGTGGTCACGCAGTAAGCTCTTGAAACCACTGCGACGAAATGAACCCAGCAGCTCGCCCGTCTGGCTATCGTGTAGCTCATAAGACGCACCAAAATCAATGATGGACTTCGTCTTAATCGAAAGCAACTCATGCGCCTTACTCGCATCAGAGAATATGCGCATGTCCTCACGCAGGCGAAAGCCCTTCTTCTGAGCATAAGCAATTAGATTACCATCCACATCAAAAACACGAAAATAATCGTGAATGAAGGAAATGAGTTTCGTCTTCACACGGAACTGAGTAATGTCTTGAAAATCCATATTTAAAAACTAGTTTAATACATTATCACATAATAACAAGAAAAATGTTTCAGCTCTAACAACGCCCTCCACCACTAGCTCTACGTATATGACATGGCGCATTCTATCCTTGCCTTTTATGAAGAATTGAGATACACTCGCCCCACGCGCGTGTATCTTTCGCGTAATCCTCTTTACAGATTCAATTAATATGGACATCATCATCGAAAAGACAAACGATTGCCAAGCAACGCTCAAGGCAACAGCAACAGCTGAGGAAGTCAGCATTATCAAGGGTAAAATCGCAGCTTCCTACATCAAGTCTGCTCAAGTTCCCGGCTTCCGCCCAGGCAAGGCTCCCAAGAGCGTCATCGTAAAGCGTTACGCCAGTGCCATTGATGAAGAGACTGAAACTCAGCTCCAAGGCGACATCCAAGAAAAAACTCTCAGCGAGAACCCTGATCTCAAGGTCCTCGAATTTGGCAAACCTGAAGGCAGCTTCCAAGAAGACGGCAGCTACAGCATCAGCAGCGATATGACAATCGTCCCCGAATTCGACCTCCCCGACTACATGGGTCTCAGCGTCAGCGTTCCTAGCACTGATGTAAGCGATGAAGAAGTGGAAGAAACCCTCAAGGGCTTTGCTGAATCCAGCGCACAGTACGAAGAAACAGAACGTGCAGCCGCCATGGGCGACGTCACGGTAATTGACTTCACAACCAGCATTGAGGGCAAGCCCACAGCTGAGTACTGCGACAAGTCAATCGGCTTTATGGAAGGCCGTGAAGGTCACTGGGTCTCCATGGAAGATGACCAATTCATGCCCGGTCTTGCAGAAGGCCTCGTAGGTCTCTCCAAGGGTGAAAGCAAAGAAATCGTTATCACGATGAAGGAAGACTTCCCAATCGCTGAACTCAGCGGCAAGGAAGTAACCTTTAGCTGCTCCGTCACAGAAGTACGCGAAAAGCTCGTCCCTGAAATCACTGAAGAACTCTTCGCATCGGCCCTCCCAGGCAAGAGCATCGAGGACATCAAGGAAATCGTCCGCGAAAACCTCAAGAACAACAAGGAACGCAGCAATGAAGAAGCTAAGGCTGATCAAATCTCCGAACAACTCGCAGACAAGCTCGACTTCCCCCTCCCAGAAGCTCTCCTCGAACGCGAAAACAGCAACACTGTCCAGCGCAAGATCTACGCCGCTATCCAAGCAGGCAACTATGAAATCGCCGGCAACCAGGAGTCCCTTCAAGAGGAATCCCGCGTTGAGACTGAACGCAACCTGCGCGTCTACTTCACCCTGCAAGAAATCGCACGCCGCGAGAACATCGATGCTACAGATAGCGAGATGATCGAGCAAATCAACCAAATGGCCGAGCAAGCAAAGGAAAAGAACCTTCGCAAGTTCATCGCCAAGCTTCAGAAGGAAAACCGCATGACAGGCATCCGCCTCTCCATCGTGACCTCCAAGGTACTTGACCTCCTGGCACGCAACGCCAAGGTTGAGATCGAAGCTGCTAGCAGCGAAGCCTAAATTGCCTCAATAGCATTTCACCAAAAGGGGGAAGTCCGTTGGACTTCCCCCTTTTTTGTGTTTAATATTTAGCGCTTTCGCTTAGCTACTCCAGAGAGAGTTGAGCCCCGTGCCGAGTTGCTCGTCATCTTGCTCATTCCAATCATCCTCCGCAGCCCAGTCCTCGTCATCAAAGTCATCGAGGAGCACGCGAGCAAGTGCCTCATCATCACTCGTCAAGGAATGTGCCTCAAAGGCAGCATTCCTCTGTGACTCAAGATACTCGACGAGCTTAAAAATAGCCAGCACGGTATACTCACTACGCGGCATCATATTCGCACGCGAAATCTCATCGACCCGCGCAAGCAAATCAGCAGGGCAGTTGAATACAACATTCTTAGACTTTCGCGCTGACATTAGAGGAGATTGCTAAATTAGGGTAAATAGATACGCGGCACTCGTGAGGATATACCCGTCACAATATTGCTAGGAATAGTCTTGGCGCGATCTGTAAGCTCTAGCCAAGGTACATGAGGCCCCATAATCTCAGCAATATCCCCCGTCTCAACGGAGCTGAGATGAGAGACATCCACCATGATCTGATCCATCGTCACACGACCCAAGACAGGGCAGTAGCTACCATTGAGGTAGATCCGAGATCCGTTGTTGGAAAGGTAATGAGAGAATCCATCTGCAAAGCCAATCCCGAGGGTAGCCACCTTGGTCGGTGCCGTGGTCACATAGGTGTGATTATAAGACACCCCGTGGTTCTCAGGCAGAGTGCGCAGCAGGGTCACTCGACTATAGAGCGTCATGGTGGGCTGCAACTGAGCATTGTAGGGTGATGGCATCGGAGATAAGCCGTAGAGAACACGCCCGAGGCGCAGCATATTTGTACTGGGCGCCTCGTAGTTAAAGACAGCCGCTGAGCTGCAGAGATGTCGGTAGGTGAGCTCCATGCCCTGCTCAAGCAAATGCGCCACCGCGAGCTCATAGCAAGCAATCTGCCGATGAGTAAAGGAGATGTCCTCAGAGGCCGCAGAGAGGTGAGAGTAGATACCCTCCACCTTCACAAAATCGCAGGCACGAATACGCTCACCAATCCCGCCCAAATCATAGGGCAGCAGACCTGCACGCCCCATGCCAGTGTCCACACTGAGGTGCAGATGCACGGGCTTGTTATAGAGCTTACCCAGCGACTCAAAATGCTCTAGCTCCTCAAGGCTAGATAGAGCCGCGACCCAACCATTTTGCACGATAATCTCGCGCTCCGCAGGGAAACAGGGTCCTAGAATAAAGGGAATCGTCTGGCAGCCAGCATCACGGATGCGAGCTGCCTCTGCAATAGTAGCTACGCCAAAAAAGCAGATGCCAGCATCATCCAAGGCACGCACAACGCCCTCAAGCCCATGACCATAAGCCTCAGCCTTGACAATAGGCATGCGCTTATGCCCAGGCAGAGCGCGAGCGACTACATCAAGATTGGAACGCATGGCTGCGGTATCAACCTCAGCCCAAGCACGGAAGAGCGACTTGTCTTTCATGCCTGATATTCTAGAGCCTAGGCGCGAGAAATGCAACTCTTATTTATAGCTAGATCTTTAGCTCTCCGCAGTCTCGTCGTCCGCGTTAATTTCAGCCATGGCAGCGACAATGCGGCCATTGAGATCATGGCGGCACATACCCTCAGCCATGCGGATAGCATTATAAATAGCACGCGCATTAGCAGAACCATGCGCAATGATCGAGACACCGTTGACGCCCATGAGGGGGCTACCGCCCACGGCATCAGCACTCATCCGATTGCGAATGATACCAAAGGCTGACTTCATCAGTAGAGCCCCAAGCATACTTACAATGCTCTGCTTGATGGCAGACTTGAGCTGCCCAGAAAATGCCTTGGCCGTCGACTCAATCGACTTGAGCATCACATTGCCCACAAAACCATCGGTGAGAGCTACCTGCACCTCACCATTAAAGAGATCGTGACCCTCGCAGTTACCCACGTAGTCAAAGGGCAGCTTGCCCCTCTCCTTGAGATCACTAAACATCTTGTGGCATTCCTTCGAGAACACGCAGCCCTTGCCATCCTCTGTACCATTGCTCATCACGGCCACTTTGGGCGCAGGATGGTTGTAAATATAGCGTGCCATCAGGCTACCCATGATGGCGTAGGCTATCAGGTGGCTTGGCTTGGCATCGGGATTTGCCCCAGTGTCGGTGATGAGGATGTAACTATCCTGACTGGGGATGGGGGAGATAATACCTGCGCGCTCCACGCCGGGGAGCAAGCGCAACTTGATCGTGCTCGCAGCCACCGCAGCGCCTGTATTACCAGCACTGAGCACCGCATCGGCGCGACCTTGCTTCACCAAATCCACAGCAATGCTCATCGAGGAGTTCTTCTTCTTACGCAGAGCTACTAGACCGCTCTCATCCATAGCAATAACCTCTGTGGCATGCACAATCTCAATGCGTGGATTGCCTGCTAAGCCAAGCTCTTTACATTCCTTTTTGAGGATAGTCTCATCACCAACCAGATAAATCATCTCAATGCTACTGAGATTAAGCAAAGCCTTTTTGGCTCCTTCAATATTGGGACGCGGGGCGTTATCACCACCCATGGCGTCAAGTGCAAGCTTCATATGAAAATTATAAGGAGAGTTTAAGAAAATTAAAAAGCAGCTAACAGAAGCGCAACAACACTCTACCCACGCCATGGCAATTTGTCAATACAAAAGCCCCTTGTCAGCAAAATCAAAGAGGGGCTTGGGGGGCTTGGTTTTCGCTTTTCTTTTTGCCCTCTTCGTGCTATATTCCACGCATGCCCAAGATTGCCCTCATCCAGCAAGAAGCTGTAGCGGACCCTGCAGAGAACAAAGCCCTGCAGATGCAGTCCATCCGTGACGCAGCCGCAGGAGGCGCCCAAATTATCTGCACGCAGGAGATGTGCACGACACTCTACTTCTGCCGCACCCAAAACTGCGAGCTCTTCGACTATGCCGACCCCATCCCCGGGCCTTGGACTGATGAGCTCTGTGAGCTCGCTGCCGAGCTCCATGTCGTCATCATCGCTGCAGGATTTGAAAAGCGCGCCACAGGCCTCTACCACAACAGCGCTTGGGTCATTGATGCTGATGGCAAGTTCCTCGGACTCTACCGCAAGATGCACATCCCACAGGACCCCGGATTTGAGGAGAAGTTCTACTTCACCCCCGGAGACCTCGGCTACAAGTGCTTTGACACCCGCTTTGGGCGCATTGGCGTACTCATCTGCTGGGATCAGTGGTACCCCGAGGCAGCACGCCTCACCGCCATGGAGGGTGCTGAGATTATCTTTTACCCCACGGCCATTGGCTGGATACCAGGCGAGGAGGAACTCCACGCCGCCCAGCACTGTGCATGGGAGACCGTCCAGCGAGGCCACGCCGTTGCCAACAGCTGCTACGTCTGCTCGGTGAACCGCTGCGGCAAGGAGGGCGACACCACCTTCTGGGGGCAGAGCTTTATCTCTGACTACTGCGGGCAAATCATCCAGAAAGCCCCCGTGGAGAGCAAGAGTATCCTCTATGCGGACCTCGACCTCAATGCGCTGGAAGACCACCGCCGCATCTGGCCCTTCTTCCGCGACCGCCGCATCGAGAGCTACAGTGGAATCAGCAAACGCTGGGGACATTAATTCAACATCCCCCATCCGTGGATCCAGCCCAACCCCAATTCAAGTACCCCGACCTCCCCATCTCACGGCATCGCCAAGAGATCATGGAGGCCATCGCTGCCAACCAAGTCACCATCGTTGTGGGCGAGACCGGCAGTGGTAAAACAACCCAGCTGCCCAAGATGGCACTCGAGGTTGCAGGCAAGCGCCGAGGCAAGCTCGGCTGTACCCAGCCACGACGACTCGCCGCCGTCACCGTCGCGCGACGCATCGCCGAGGAGGTAGGCTGCGAACTAGGCGCCTATGTTGGCTACCAAGTCCGATTCGACGACAGGAGCAGTCGCGAGACCAAGCTCAAGCTCATGACAGATGGCATCCTGCTCGCCGAGACACAAGCAGACCCCGAGCTGCGCCATTACCACACCATCGTACTGGATGAGGCGCATGAGCGCAGCCTCAACATCGACTTCCTGCTCGGCTACATGAAGCTGCTGCTGGAGAAGCGCCCCGAGATGAAGCTCATCATCTCATCCGCCACCATGGATGCGGCCGCCTTCTCCGAATTCTTTGCAGGAGCCCCCGTCATCCATGCCGAGGGTCGCACATTCCCCGTCGAGATGAACTACATGCCAGCGCGCAACAGCGACGAGGAACTCTCGCTACACGTACGCCGTGCGGTTGACTGGCTCAGCGGCTACGATAACCATGGCGATGTGCTCATCTTTCTTCCCGGAGAGCGCGAGATCCGCGACTGCGCCGATGCCCTTGAGAACATGGGGCTGGCCAACACTGACATCCTCCCCCTGCATGCTCGCCTCGGACTAGGCGAGCAGCAGCGCATCTTCCAGCCCAAAGGCTCGCGCCGCCGCATCGTACTAGCGACCAACGTCGCTGAGACATCCCTCACCATCCCCGGCATCATCTACGTCGTCGACAGCGGACTAGCGCGCATCAGCCGCTACCTACCAGGTCGCCAAATCCAGCGCCTGCAAATTGAGGACATCTCACAGGCTAGCGCACGCCAGCGAGCAGGTCGCTGCGGTCGCGTCTGCGAAGGCGTCTGCATCCGCCTCTACAGCGAAGATGACTTTAACGACCGCGACGACTTCACTGACCCCGAGATCAAGCGCAGCGCCCTAGCTGGCGTCATCCTGCGCATGGCCGACCTCAAGCTCCCCCCTCTGGGTGAGTTCCCCCTGCCAGACCCACCCAACACACGCCTCATCAACGAGGGCTACCACTGCCTGCGTGAGATAGGAGCCATCGACCGCAACAAAACCCTCACCGAGCTAGGTGAGAGCCTCGCACGCCTCCCCCTCGACCCCCGACTCGGCCGGATGCTGCTCGAGGCAAAGCACGAAGAAGCCCTCGCAGAGGTACTCATCATCGTCGCAGGCCTCAGCATCATGGACCCCCGCGAGCGTCCTAGTGAGAAAGCCGCACAAGCCGACCAAGCACACGCCCAGTGGAAAAACGAGGAGAGCGACTTCCTCTCCCTCATCAGCATCTGGCGCAGCAGCCTCGACTACAAAGAAGGCAAACGCGGATTCAAACGAAACCAGCTCCGCAAATGGTGTAGTAAAAACTACCTCAACCACCTGCGCATCATCGAGTGGCACAACCTCGCCCACGACCTCGCCCAAGCCCTCGCCCAGACCCTACGCTGGCGCATCCCCACCCTCGGTGAGGAAGGAGACATGGCAAAGCCTGAGCGCATCCATCGCAGCCTCCTCGCAGGAGCCCCCCTGCAAATTGGCATCTGGCGCCCCGAGGACAAATGCTACCGCGGAGCAGGCGGACGCGACTTTGCCATCTTCCCCGGCAGCATGCTCTTCCGCAGAAAAAAGCGCCCCGACTGGATCATGGGCAGCGAGCTCGTCGAGACAAGCCGCCTCTGGATGAGACGTGCCGCCGTCCTCGACCCCAAGTGGATCGAGCAAGTAGCACCCCAGCTCTGCAGCTACCACGCCTACGACCCCCACTGGGACAAAGCCAGCGGACAAGTCCATGCCAAGCAGCGCGTCAACTGCGGCGGCCTCTGTATCATGGATGGTCAGCGCATCAGCTACGCGCGAGTCAACCCTGCCGCAGCGCGTGACATATTCATCCGAGACGGCATCATCGCAGGCGAACTGCGCGACATGAGCGCCCCCTTCATCCAGCACCTCATCGCCATGCGCGAGGAAATCCGCAAGGCTGAGCACAAGCTGCGCCGCCGCGACCTCCTCTGGTGTGCCGAGGGCGTCTACGGCTTCTTCGACAACATCCTGCCCAAGGACATCTCCAGCGAACGCGCCCTGCGCCAATGGCGAGACAAAAACGAAAGCCCCAGCAAAGCCACAGTCCCAGCCCCCCTCGCAGACACCCCCAGCCCTCAACAGCCCAAAAAGCAAGCCGCTCAGAAAAAGAAAAGCGCTGGCATGCAAACCCTTCAAGGTGGATTTGCCGCACTCGGCATGCTCAGTACAGCCACTGCTCCAGTAAAAAAAGTAGCACCAGCCCCCAAACCAGCACCCAAACCAGCACCCGCGGAGGTCATCACCGAGACCAAGCGCGACATCCTCTTCATACCGCGTGAGGACTGCTGCTACCAAGGCGAGGACAATGCATCCGAAGACCTCTACCCCATGCAAGTAGGTGGCGAAGCCTGCGGAGGTGAGTACTACCAAGTCAGCTACAAGCACGACCCAGGAGCCCCCGATGATGGCATCAGCATCGGCATCCATATCGACCAACTCGCAGACGCCCCCGACTGGATTGCAGGATGGAACGTCCCTGCCCACCTCCCCCACCGTGCCGAGTGCCTCCTGCGCCTCCTGCCCAAGGACATCCGACTCTTCATCCACCCCATCCCTGGAGCCGCCGAGGAATTCGCCGAGGAATGGTACGATAAAGAACCCGACCGCCCCCTAGAGAAAGCGCTCGCAGAGTTCGTCATGAGACGCTGCCAAACCCGCAAATTCTGCAATGCCAGCCAATTCGAAGGAGCCCCCAGCTTTGCCAACAAACTCCTCCCCGAGTACGTAACAAAAATCTGGATTTACGATGAGAGCGGTCGAGAGCTCGCCAACGGCACCGACATCTCCGAGCTGCGCCAACGCCTCGTGAGCTACCAAGAAAAACGCTTCGAGACCAAAGCTCAGAAAACCCAAAAGCAACGCTTTAACACCACCCCCATGAGCCGATGGGACTGCGGAGAACTCCCCCTTGAAGTACCCGTAGGCACAGGTCTCGGCTACCCAGCCCTCGCCTCAGAAAGCGATCGCGCCGTGCAAGTGCGTGTCTACCCCACAGCCGCAGAAGCCCAGCAAGCCCACCGAGCAGGCATCATGCGCCTCATCTGGCTGAGGCACGGTGACTTCCTCAACCACTTCAAGAAAAGCCGCGCGCAGAAAATGCCCATTGAAGGCATGGAGCCACGCATCGCCATGAGCAGCCTAGGAATTGAGCCAGCGCAGAACATCATGCAGCTCATCCTCATCGGCATCGAAGGAGCCATCAGCAACAAAGGACAACTAGCACTCCCCCGCAATGCAGAGCAATTTGAGAGCGCATGCTTACAGATGCGTGAGCAACTCTTTGACACCCTGCGCGGACCTGTTGCAAAATGCTGGTACAAACTCGTCGAGGCAGAGCAAGCCATCAAGCAATACCAACTCACAGCCACCGACCGATTTGGCGTCCAAATAGTAGCTGAGCTCACACGCCAATGGAACTGGCTCACACGCCACCACTACATGAGCAGTGGCGGCTATACACGACTCATCGACCTAGAGCGCTATGCGCGAGGCATCGTCGAGCGCATCAAACGCATCCAGCAGCAAGCACCCATCAAGGAACTTGAGCGCATCGCACAACTTGATGAAGCCATCGGCCACTACTACCTGCACCCTGCCATACTCTCCGCATGTAAAGCAAGCATCGGCGGCAAAGAACTCAAAATCCCCGAGCTGAGCCACGCCTTGTTAAACTACGGCTACATGATCGAAGAATACCGACTCATCCTCTTTGCACCCAACCTTGCGATGAAAGGCCGATCCTCTGCAAAAAAGCTGATAGAAGCGCGTGAATCCTTAAAATAAGCAACAGCATAGACTCATAATAGATTTATAGTCAATACACACGCAGGGCGAGCAGGACAACAACACTGCTCGCCCTGCGTGTGTCCCCATACTCCAGCCACAGCCTAGGAGAAACGCGCTCAATTCGCCAGCAGGAGTCAAAAAACGAATTGACAATCAATAGTCCAACAGCTATCCTGAAATTAACATGCTCACCTACAAGCGCCCCATCGCCATCGTACTGCTGCTCCTCTCTCTCATCTGGGCACACTTCGAGTTATTCAACCCCAAAAACGAATGGTACAAATTAGCACCTTACTTCGGAGAACCGCAGCAATTCATCAGCTACGTTGACACAGGCGGTACCGAATGCTACGATATCAAACTGAGCAACGAGCAAATCGCCCAGTGGGAGCACATGATTAGCCAAGCCCAAATCCCCCTCAGCAAAACAGAAGATGGATTTAACACCGAAGCACCATTTGCCCTCCTGCATCCCACGGCAGACCCCATCTACATCGAATCAATCAATCTCGTGCTTCCCAGCGCAGGCGAGGAATACCACGATGACTACCCACGCCTCTGGGTACACTACAGTTTAAACAAAATCGAAAACTGCAAAACCATTCAAATCCAATACCCAGAATCGGGAGAATCACCCCTGCACACAGCCTACGAAATCTTCCAGCTACTGGCCCTATGCACCTTCCCAGCTCTCATTGCCATCCTCATCCTAATCCCTCAAGGGCGCGCACGCGACCTCGCAGGACTAGCCATCATCTGGGGCCTCGTCGTGATTCTTAGCTGTGGCTCCAGCTTCGGGCTAGAGCACAAATCGAGCAGCAACTTCGCCAACATAGACGTAGCCCTATCCCTCACAATCACGTGTGGCTTCACCAACATCATCATCTGGGGTATCATCTGGAGCATCGTCTACTTCATCAGAGAACAATCACTGCGCAGACAAAGCAAAATTGAGAGCCTCATCATGAGCGAATACCAAGAATTCATCACAAGCGTCAATGAACGTCGTGCCCAATACGATGCCGACAACAGCCTGCGTCAGACATACAGCCGCGAAGCCGCAGCCATCATCGAGGAGCTGCGCAGCGCCTTCATGGGCGTAAGCTGCCTCAATGAGCGCCACGTCCTGCTCTGTGGTGAAGGCCTTGATGAATACCTCCCTGCCGACACGCTAGACAAACTCGCAACTCAAGAAATCCGCAACGACTGGGAGAGCATCCCCTACTCCCTGCTTTCAGCCTGTGGATGCTCCCTAAGCTACGTCGGTCCCGAGGCTTACCGCTTCCTACTTCCCGCCTTCATCAAAGAGTACATTCTCACTGAAGATTGCTATGGAATAGACCTGATAATTCGACTCACCCACCAAAATACGGAGGACGAATATCTAGAGAGCCATCTGGAGCAATACAAGCTCTTCAACAAAGCCCAACGCGACGTAGTCACCCGCTTCATCAACCACTACAGGAGAGTAAGCTTCCTCCATACCAACAGGATTGATGAAAAGTCTCTCCTCCCATGGGAATGTATTGAGTTGCGCGAGCTCTACCCAGCGCTGCAAAATAAAGACTACCTTCAGCTCAAATACCCTGCCAATTACGACAGCAGCGGGGCTGCCGGCTTTCTCGCCGATATAAACGAGCGCCACAAGCTCTATCGAGAAGAGAGTCCCATCATCGACCCCATCCCCGAGGAGCTAGCCGCTATCATCGAGAAAGTACAAAGCGCCTTCAAGGGGGTAAGCTGCCTCAGCGAGCCCCATTTGCTCTACTGCTGCGCAGCCATCGCTGCTGGCATCGACCCAGATGAGCTCATCGATATAGAGCAACGACAAAACTGGGAGAGCATCTGCAGCTGCTTGATATCGCTCTGCAAAGAAGCCATCCCCCATCTCGGCCCCGAGGCCTTCCGCTTCCTACTTCCCGCCATCATCAAGACAGAGCTCTGCAACAGTGAGAGCGTATGGAGCCTAGAGCTCACAACACGTCTCTGCATCGACCAAGAGCAAGAAGCGACATCCCTTGACTCCATGCTAGAGCAAACAAGCCTACTAAGCGATGCACAGCGGACGGTAACAACGCTCGCGATAAACTACCTACGCACCAGCGTCTACCTCGATGATGAGTTTTCCACAGGCTTACTTCCTTGGGAGTGCCTCGATCGTCGCGAGCACTACCCCAATCTGAGCAACAAAGAATACCTGCTCAGCAAGTACCCAAAAAATTAAAAGAAGCATTCATTGAGCGCAGCTAGCATTTATGCGAGGAGGCTGCGCATGCCTTGCATCTTGAGCTGGGTCTCTTGCCACTCGTTCTCTTCCTCAGATTGAGCAAGAATACCGCCACCAGCATAGAGGCGCGCCACATCTGATGATACTTGCATGCAGCGCAGCGTCACAAAGAGCTCCGCGGATATCCCTGCATGATAGGCGCCGAGGTAGCCACTATAGTAGGCACGATCCAGATCGGGATGGGCAGATAAAAAGGAACGCGCGGCATCAGCTGGGTAGCCTGAGATGGCTGGCGTGGGGTGTAGCTTGCTCACCAGCTCTGCCACGCGCGCAGCAGGCATCTCGATGTCAAAGCGTGTGCAAAGGTGCTCAATAGCACCTGCTCGCAGAGTGTCGGCAGGGCGCTCAATGTAGTTAATCTGCGCACGATCCATGACCTCTCGGCTATACTCCGCGACACAGGCTTGCTCGACGCGATTTTTCTCATCCCAGCATCCACCTACAAGTTGTGTACCTGCTAGAGCCACGCTCTCCCAATGATCTGACACGCCTCGTAGCAATATCTCGGGGCTGCTGCAAAGCCAGCTACCTGTCACGCCTGAGTGCAGGAGTGCCGTGCAGGCATGGGGCGAGCGCTGAGCTGATGTGAGATAGGCGCGCGCAAGCGAGAAGCTCGCCGCATCAACAACAACATCCTCCGCTCGCGCTAAGACAATTTTGCGCAGCGATTCATCACGACTAACAGCCTCGTGGTACCCAGCAAAAAGTTGGGCATAGGCAGCGCGACCCTGCAGCATTGCTGGCAGTGGAGCGGTGGACAAAGGGGGGAATGCACTAGCACAGGGCAGGCATCCCTCTAGCTCATCAGCGATGAAGCAGAGGGGGGCTGCATGAGCGGCAAAGGGAGCTATGACAAAGCCCGCTTGACTAATCGCAGGCTCAGACAGACTCACAAGCTCGCGGATCCCCCCATCAAGCTGCATGCAGAGGCAATCATGAAGACGCCCTGGCAGGCGATAGAGCGCAAAGGCGCAGTCGCGAGCCAGGAGCTGGTCAATGAGCGCGAGCATTGCAGGCTCTGAGCTGAGGGGAAGTATCATGTGCTAATTGAGTTTAGCACAAAGTCAGCCTATACTCAATAGTAGAGAGAGTACCCAGTAGAAGAGATAGAAAAAGAGCGCAGCCCCTCGTCATTGAGGGGGCTGCGCTCTTGAAATTTATGTACTTCAGATTAGGCTTGCTTACGACGACGACGACGTGCGGCAAGACCAGCCAGAGCAAGTAAGCTCAGCGTGGCTGTGCTAGGCTCAGGGATGACGAATATGTAGCTACCATCAGCCTGCTTTACGGCATTGAGACCCAAATGAATGCTCTCCGAACCATCAAAAGTCACATTGACGTAGATATCCCCAAGGCCAGTAATATCAGTAACGCCATCGACAACAAAGCCAATGTAGTGGAGTTCACTAGTGCCATTAATTATCGCTTCGTAATTTGCTATAAAGGTATCGAAGGCCTCTTGACTAGACAATGCAACATCAAGAGTAAGCGTGCCGGAGAGTGTCAAGTCAATGCCTTCACCAATCATATCAATGGTGTAGATATCGATAGGACCAACAGTAGCATCAGCAACTCCATCGAGGGTAAACTCACCCGTGCGTACGGGGCCACTCAATGTTGAACCCGATGCTGCCATCGTCACGTCATTGAGGGTGAGGTTAACACCTGTCGAACCTGCTGCAGCTGCTGCAGCTGAGAAGGTCGTACCGTCTGTCAACTTAAGTTTATCAAAGCTATAAGCAGTACCAGCCTTGAGTGTAATGTTCGCTTTGCTGAGCGTAGCATTATTAAGCGTGCTTCCACCAAGTTGCTTATTGCCTGCATGATTGGTCAGCGTTGCGACACCACCAACATTGTTAGTGATGGTGATATTACCTGTATCTAGCTTGGCGCCATTTGCAAGGCTCACGTCATTGGTAATGATTACGCCTGTGGCAATTTCTACCTGAGCATTGCCGCCAGTTGCGCTCACGGCACCTGTACCAAGAGCAGCATTACCTGCAACAATAAGCTTTGACACAACATCAAGGTTGGCGCCACCTGTCACAGTTGTTCCACCTGTATAGGTATTTGATCCTGCGATGCTCACCGTGCTATTACCAGAAACTGTAACTGATCCAGCGCCGCTAATGACGCCAGCAGCTGCTGAGCGAGTATAGCTGCTATTTAAAAAGTTAAGATTAGCATTCTCGGAAAGGCTGATCTTGCCATTCCACTGAGCTGTTTTAGAAATAATAACATCAGCGTTTTTCACTTCCAACGTCCCCGCTGTAGAGGTATTGGCAGTGAAGCCTTTACCATCAAGAACAAACGTCCGCTTAGTGCCCGACGCACTATCGATAATGATCTTGTGCATACGATTGCCGCTAGAGTTATGAAACTCCCCAGAGAATGTGTTATCTCCACTCAAGAGAAGGTCAATGGTGCGAGCCGTCGAGTATTGACCCCAATCAGCGCGTACTCGACCATCACCAGTCAAGCTATTGAGATAAAGTGTTCCAGAATTTGCCAAAATAGTACCATATGTCTTATCATTAGCAATAAGCGAGAACCTAGAGTCTGCAGTTTGACCTGCAAAGGTGATAAGAAGCCCATTTTGATCGGAGTGATCAATAGTTCCGTTGAACACATTACCACCGATGTTCACATGCGAGCTATAGGCGCTTACCGCTGGGTTGATGTTAAAGGTAATCGTACCAGAACCAGAAAGCACGCGAGCAGCTTTCCCCCCATTACCTCCAGTTATGATGAGATTTGTATTAGCAGCTACATTAACACTATTAATACCTGACCAATCTGAGTGAGTCAAGCTACCATTGCCTGTTAAGACAATATTTTGATTACCGGTGATAGATGCAGCATTAGTAAACGATGCATTAATTCCACCAACTAGGTTAATGTTAAAGTTAGCATCACCAACGATGGTAAGCTTGCTGCCATCAATCGTCGTAGCGCCACCAGAAAGTTGGAGTGTACCACCCTGCATATTAACCTGAGAAACGCTATCGAGAGCGCCAGCCACGGTAAGAGAGAGCGTAGCATTGCTCTCGACAGAGACAGCACCAGAACCAAGGGCTCCTGCTATCCCAACCTCAAGTATACCACCTGTAATTGTTGTACCGCCTGAGTAGTTATTCTTATTATTAATAGTCAGCGTACCTGTTCCAGATTTAACTAAAAAGCCAGCGCCGTCAATACTGCCTGAGCCTGAAAATTCCCAGTTTTGATTACCATCAACAAGGATTTTGCCCGGTGAAACCGAAGTTTGGATGTCAATCACTGAGCTAATGCTTGAGCCACCATTGCCGCTAAAGGTCACGTTATCGCCATCGAAGAAGTTTTTATTTACCACGGTGGAGTCCCAGTCTGTGCCTGCGGCCTCATCTGTCGACCAGACACCATTGCCACCTGCCCAAATGAGATCAGCGACTGCACCTTCAAGCACCAATTCGATGCTATTGCCATTGTTAATCCATGTGGAGGTCACGCGCGCGCCTAAGCCAATAATAGTTGTATTAGCCCAGTCGTATAAGTCTTCGATATTACCACCAGTAGTAGTAAACAAGGTGTATGTGCCAGACGTAATACCAGTCAAGTTAATCGTCGCGCCTGCTGCGATACTCACACCAGAGCCAAGCTCGAATGCAAAGTCAGCACCTTGAATACCTGCCTCAATAAGCGACACGAAAGATATCTCGCCAGCTAGGCTAAGAGTCTGCCCTGATGCGGCAGAAATGCTTGAACCGACACCACCCAAAGTAATTTTACCTGTAATAGAGCTAGCGCCTGAGAGGGTTAATGAGGAATTTGCGGCGAGATTGATGTCATTGGCGAGCGTTGTTGCTGAGCCTAAGAGAAGCTGATTCCCAAGCCCAGACACCTCGAGCGATCCTGTCAATCCAGCACCAGAAGTAAGATCAAGGATCGCATATCCACCCAATTTGACAGAATTCAAGGAAGTAACAGAGGTCACGACCAATGTCGTGCTATTCGTCGCGCTACCGCGCACAGTCCAGCTAACGTTGTCGCTTATCGTATTAACAGCCAGATTCATCTTGCCTCCACCATGAATATCAATATTGCGAGCTTCCGTCGCACTGATATTTATCGTGTCGAAATTGAATTCCTTACCAACAGCAATATACGCATTCATATCGGCATGGAGATATGTTGTCCTCCAACGAATATCAGTATCGCCATAGGAAAAATTCTCATTGATAATGAAATTAATTTTCCCTGCCGCAAGCACATCGTCCGTATAATCGGAGCTCAATGTCGTATAATCCGCTGCACTAGTCGCGCGAAGGTTTACATCACGGGGAGCCGCATCATTCGACACGGTATACCCTATCGCACCAACATCAACAGTAACACCTGAAAATGACAGCGTACTGAACTTCGGCACAAGTTTAATAGCTGTAGTAGAGGCCTTATCAAAGCGCATCGTATTGGCTGCGGTACCAGCCCAAAATTCCGCAAAACTACCGCTATCGCCCGTCCAGTTATTCATATTATGAATATATAGATCTGTGGCTGCGGCTGGATCCCAGGTGGCTACTGCGGCCTCAGCCTGAGGCGTCGCAATTGTATAGGCTAGTGCGCCAACCGAAAGGGTCGCGGTCGCGAGTGTCGAGATAGGTGCCGCCATCGAGAGAATGGTAGCGTATAGAATGCGGCGTAGTGAGAGTTTAAGCTTCATGACTAGAGTCTATTTTAAAAGAAATTCCCGAAAAACATTTATACATATAGCATAAAAACAGTTCTTCGACAGATTTATAGCACAAACACATGCATCTTGCAAGGCTAATTAAAAAACATTAATTTCCATTCACCTTCCATATCATTCACTTACGCAGGATACTCAACACTACGTGGCAACCAAATAACTTAATAAACTAACTTAACGAACTTTTTACTAATGAGCTGCCACGCGTAATGTAACGTGGATCAGCTATCAATTCATGCATTGGTTGCAAACACCTAGAAACATAGTGGCTTGTTTATACGTTATTTTATATATAACACAGCATCTCTCATGTCGAGAATAAGTGTGGCTGATACGCGTGATGAAACAAAAAAAACGCGCGCCCTCACGTGGAGGGCGCGCGCCTGATTGATTTACTTAGCGGATTTCTTTAGAAGGCGAAGCGATAACCCACCGAGCCACTGCCGCTGGTCATACCATCACGCAGATCCACACTCGCATCCATAAAGATGGCACCTGTGTCAAAGGTGACAGGAATAGTCAGGCCGATGCCAAACTCCGCACCAACAGCACCTGCCTCAGCACCCTTAACGGTAACACTGCTACCAGCTGCGTTAGCAAAGCTCACATCAGCCTCGCTGCTACGATCACCCATATCGGCCTTGAACATGGCGCGTGCTGAGAGGATCGAGGCGCGGTTGTATGCCGATGTGCCTACCACCGTCTCAATGCGACCACCAAGGCCGAGAGTCACGTAGCTGCTATCCTGATCACCTACCTTGAGGCCGGCATCGCTGCCTCTCTCCGTGTAGCCATCCAAGCTGCTCTTGACAAAGCTGATGTTAAATACAGGCTGCCAGCAGGTATTCATCTCCTCATCAAGAGGGATGGTGTAGCCAAGCTCATACATCAGACCTGCGCTAAAGCCATCAGTACTGCCCTTGGTCTCATACTTGCCGCCAAAGTAGTTAACAGTGCGATCCATGTCCGCATCTGATGAGCCAAAGCTTGCAATGAAGCTATGGGTCCAGCGCTTGACATTGCTGCGGGCAAAGAAGGTAACATACTGCGTATTGAGCGTACCATCACCCACGTCTGCAGCATTGCTATCAATGCTACCGTACATAGCGGTAATAGCAGCACCGAAGCTGAAGTTCTCATGCACATCAAAGTCCACACCGACGCTACCGCCAAAGGTACTCAAGTCATGACCTGCTGATGTGCCCTCGTTATCCAGCTTGCTGCTACCACCCTCTGCACTAATCCAAGCCTTGCCCGTAGGCTGCTCTTCATTTGTTTCATAGGGGTTGAGCCCCATGCTCATGGTGCGGTTGCGGATGCTGCCAAGCTGACGCTCCATGTCACTCATCTGGGCAGTGCCCAGAGCGGTGACGCTGGCACCTGCCACAGCTGCGGCAAGCTTGTCAGAGGCTGCGCTTGCACCTGTTTGTATGTAGTAATCCATGCTGTCCATAGCGTCGGTAAGGTGACCAGTAGTGTCATCCATCAGAGCATCATCTTGCCTATCACGATACTGAGGATTAATCTCCAGCAGAGCATTACTCAACAGCGAGGTGCCAGCGGCACCATTCGAGCTAGACGAGAGGGCGCCGTAGGCGTTGTTATTGATATCTGCTACGATGTGACCACCTTCTACACGTCCATTGGTGAAATACTTCTTAAAGAGCAATCCTTCAAAGATGACGCTATTGCCATGGCTTCCCTCCGCCAGCTCGAGATCAGCTAAGACGATGCTCTCAGAGAGAGACATACCGCTGATATCGATGACGCTCGGACCACCGAAGATACCTACATCAGCTCCGATGCAAATAGTGCTATCGGTCATGGTCAGGCTGCCATCTGCTCCAAAGTTAAATACATCCAGAGCATCGCCACCAGCCTTTACGCGCTCGATCAAGTCATCAGCATCAAGTCTAAACTTGAGGATACTGCCATCGCTGAGGCTTGATGCTTCGTTCAGCTTGATAGCTTCCGCAACGTTGCCTCCATCAGCGTTGACGCCATCAATGGAACCAACATAAATGAGGCTACCCGTTGCTGTGATGGAATTGAGATCATCGCGATTGGTTTCCTTGTCGTGATTGAGCTTAATGCTCGAGCCCACTTCTCCAATGACACTCAGATTACTGCTCACCGTGACGGTCTGCTGGGCACCGGCTCCGACGGTCATGCTAGATGCAGTAGCAAACTCACCTTCATAGTTCCCACCTGATCCTTTCACAGTCACATCCCCGCTAATCATGCTCGTGCTGCTACCACTGAGTGATCCGACGATGATTTCACCACCAGTCTCAGCAATCAGTTGAGAGCTATCTTTGAGCTCGACATTAGCAAGCTCGGCGCTGCCGCCAGCCTGAATGGTAAGAGCAGCCTCCTTTTCAAGGATAAGCTTGTCGTAGACATTGAGTATACCATTAGCTCCGACGGTGACGGAGCTGTCGCTATCACTAATAGTGAGCCTTCCAAGAGTCAACTCAGCTTTCTTTACCTCAGTATCGCTAAGGATGCTCATCAACGGTGCTGATTCCACATTACCGACGCTGATGCTGCTGCCATTACTCAGACTGAGATCACCAATGATGATGCTGCCGCCTATATTAACACTGAGCTGCGATGCATCGAGCGCCGCACTTTCAATATTGATGATGGCACCATCTTCAACGATAAACGCAGAACTTGTCATGCTAAGCTCCTTGAGATAGAGTTCAGCATGCACACCTTGTTCGGCACTGTTGCTATAATTCACAGAAACTCCCGTAACATTCAGGCTATTTCCTGCAACACTTACTCCGCTGTTGTTCAGGTCGACAAAGTCCTTACCTATACCATCACCTTTGATGCTGAGAGTCACGCCTTCGTTTCCGGAGAGATTTTCGATATTGACGCCATTCTCACGCTCGCCTTGATCGACGCCAGTCAGATCAAGGATCACGTCTTCATTAACAACGACCTTGTGGACGCTATCGAGCACATCATAGCTAGCAAGCTTGCCCTCATCATCAAGGATGGGGGTGATGTAGTTGCTCTCATCCGTGTTAGGGGTGGCAGCAAAGTTGTCACTTGTCGTCCATGTACGATCGATAGCTTCGGTAATTTCTACACTCAGTTTACCATCATTCTCCCTGAAGATAAGATCCTTTCCGCTTTCGCGCACGGCTGTAGCGGTGGGAGCAAGGTCAAAGTCGGCCCAGCTTCCGCTAGGTCCTGCATCAATGATGTTGTAGGTAGCGTCAAGCTCAACCTTGTCAAAGTTACCCAAGTTAAGGGTGACCTTATCAGCCAAACCAGCAGTGATACTATCGACACTAATCATGTAATCACCTGCACTGAGCTCGCCGTTTAAGGTGAGTGAATCAGTGACAAGATTACCAAAGCTACTACCCGTTGCGCCGGCATCAATGATGATGTGCGCAGCCGTGATGTCGCCACCTAGCGCAACTTGCTCTGTGAGTGTAAGGCTGTTGACGCCAGCATCAATACTTCCGTTATTGACAAATGCGCCAAGGCTGTTGTCTTGATTGAGTGTCAATTCAGCACCCGTGGCAATTTCTAAGCTACCACCACTGAGTGTATCAAGTGATACGGCTCCAGCACTGATAATGAGATTCCCATCACCTGTGACAACACCGAGCTTCGAACCATCACCGACGCTCAAACTACCATTGTTGGTGATTGTTGCGTCAGTGGCTGTGATTGCTCCTGAGACGACCATGTTGCCGCTGTTAATCAGGCTAGCATTGGCCGCAAGCTCCACTGAGGTGGCGCTGATGTTGCCGCTCGTTGCGATATCAAGAATGGCATTCGACGCGATGATAATCTTACCATTAGCGTCAGCTATCACTGTTGTATCGCCTGTCACATCAATGTTATTTTGCACGATGAGCTTGCCTTCGAGCACCGTTAGTTTTCCTGTTGTGAGGGAGTCGCCAGAGAAGCTGTAGTCGTTACCCTCTGTCGTTTGGATGGCGACGTAGCTTGCTACTTGATCACCGTCAAGGACAACGGCTTTCACCCCACTATCTGCAGTAAAGTAGGCGCCTGATTCCTCTGGGGATGTCCCCATTGACCAGTCACCAGTTTCACTACTCCAGTTTCCTTCACCTTGCCAGGTATTACCTGCGATGGTTGCTTGGAGGTAATAATTATTGTCCACTCCCTTGACGAGGGTGTATTCGTAGACAGAGACGATAACGGACTCTCCGCCATTGAGGGTCAGATTACCCTTAAACGCTTCGTCCAATTCGATAAAGAGGCTCAGCCCACCATCTGCCGGTGGGACAAAGGAAGCCAGTGAATCTCCCAAATCAATATTGATCGTGTTCGCAGTCAATGAGCCAACATCAAGCAGCGGAGTGCCTGCGGTCAGGCTATAGTTGACCTTGATGTTGCTCACATCGAGCGAGCCCGTGGTGTTGAGCTTACCTCCGAGATTGAGCTTAGTTACAGACAAGTTACCCGTAGCAACGCTCAGAGCAGCGGCTGTGGTCAGGGTATCACCCCCGATGTTCAGGCTGTTGATGCTAGAGGCTGTTGTACCAGTGAGTTCAAGACTGCCCTCTACGCTCAGAGCACCTCCGCCTGAGATGTGGTCAAAACTCGTGGTCGCAGTAGTTGCGACGCTCAGTGTGGCTCCTGTGCCGATGTCGACACTGCCGCCACCGGCATAGCTACCCATGTTACTATCAGCACTCAGGCTGATGCTTCCAGTTGAGGTAACGGTTCCTTGTACATGGAGCGATGTAAAGACATTGTCTGTGTCTGCAGCCAATTTAAGGCTTCTAGCAGTGACATTGCCTCCTTGTATAGTCGCAGTACCAAGGCTGAGCTCGCCATCCACAGTGAGTGTGCTATCGGCATTGTCAAATGCACCTGTGACGGTGAGATTTGAGCCAATACTAAGTACACCACTATTGCTTAAGGAGTCGAGGGATTTTATAACATCACCCACGGTCACGTTACCTGCACTCACGCTCAGAGAGCCGCCAGAGAGGCTACCAATTGTGCTATCGCCACCCAGAGTGAGCATGCCGCTAGAATCAACGACTCCTTCTACCTTGAGCGACGCAAAGTCATTGTCTGTGCCTGCAGCCAAATTAAGGCTATTAGCAGTGACATTACCTCCTTGTGTAGTCGCAGTACCAAGGCTGAGCTCGCCAACCACAGTGAGTGTGCTATCGGCATTGTCAAATGCACCTGTGACGGTGAGATTTGAGTCAACACTAAGTACACCACTATTGCTTAAGGAGTCGAGGGAGCTTATAACATTACCCACGGTCACGTTACCTGCACTCACGCTCAGAGAGCCGCCAGAGAGGCTGCCAATTGTGCTATCCGCGCTGAGTGTCAGCAGGCCAGTTGATGTAACGAGCCCTTCTACCTTGAGTGACACAAAGTCATTGTCTGTGCCTACAGCCAAATTAAGGCTATTAGCAGTGACATTACCTCCGAGCGCAGTCGCAGTACCAAGGGTGAGATTGCCATTCACGGTGAGTGTACCACCAGCATTGTCAAATGCAGCGCCAACAGTCAAGTTGACATCAGATGTATTTGTACCGATAACAATGCTACCGGCGTTGGTCAATGTATTAGAGAGGTTCAGTGCGTTACCCTCTGCAGCTTTGATGATGAGCTCACTACCAGCACCTACGCTAAGTGTGGCACGATCACCAAAGCTAACTACAGTACTGTCAAAGGTCGCATCCGCTCCTTCAGCGATACTGAGAGCACCGTTGATTTGGAGGGAACCATTGATGAAGCTGTAGTTGGTACCAGTACCTGTTACGGTCATGTCAACAACGTTCGTCTCGGATGCGGGATCAAGAGTGATCTCACCTGTGCCACCGTTGAAGGTAACGTAATTAGACTTGTGGCCCGCAAAGGTCGCATCTGCGCCTCCTTCTGCCCAGGCGTTCTCAGCATTCCAAGCACCAGGACCTCCGCCCCAGACAAGATTTGCCTCCAAGCCAGGAACACTAAGAACGAGCTTATTACCCTCAAATTTGAGTACAGTGTCATAAGTGACAAGTTTTCCGCTTGCATCAAAGAACTTGATAAGGAAATCATCCGCTGTTAGGCCAGTAAAGCCATCTGTGGACTCAATGAGCGTAAAGTAATCTCCTGATGCAAGGACATCAGTTATGGTGAGATTGATGGTTATTGGATTAGCAGCTCCTCCCATGTCACCATTAGCTGTCAATGATTTCAATGTCAGGCTACTTTCCCCAGCTGCTTGATTCAGACCAAAACTCATCTCAGCTCCTGCTGAGACGCTCACATTTGTAGCCGTGAGCGTCGTTGCTCCAGCTGCCATGCTCAGATGTCCAGCATCCTTAATCCAGACTGAGGCGGTGCCCAATCCAGCAGCTTGCTGGATTTTAAGCGTCCCTTGCGTAATCTCAAAGGCTCCGGAGAAAGCATTATTGGCACGATCAATCGTGATCGTGTTAGGCGTATTAATTTCAACTACACCGTGACCTACTGTTGTACTTATAAACTCGTTAATCGATTTCTTTTCGCCGGTAAAAGCACCCCCAAAGGTCAAGTCATTACCTGCGAGAATGAGTCGTGAGTTTTCGTTCTCAAAAGTGTAGCTAGAGTTCCAGCGAGCATCATCGATAAGCTTGACCGTTGCGTTTTTAATATGCATGCCAGAGTATCCCGCATTAGACGGATCAAAGTCCTGTGCCTTACTCATGGTAAAGGTATAGTGCTCCACTCCATCCACGCCCTCATTTTGCGCACTATCCACAATCATACCAACAGCTGAATTAGTTAAGTTGAGGATAATCTTGCCATCCCATGTATTATCATGCGTCATAGCGAGATCGAGATCGGTATGATGCCAATCTCCAGTCATGCTTGAATTTGTTATATTGCCAGTACCACTCAAATTAGCAAACTTTATCGATTTAGCGCCAACATAACCACTAGCCTGAGTAATCGAGATATCGGCGTTGAGCACAAGGCTATATCGAGTATCTTCGGCCGTGTTACCTAAGACAATAAGACCCGTGGAACCAGTCGCAGCGGTCACCGTGCCCGTAAATCCAGTGGGATTGATCACCGTGTCCGCAGTACCAGTGTAGGTGATATCACCATTACCACTAACGACATGCTTGAGAGCTGTCGAGCCGACAGCACCTGCCATGACGAGAGTCGCACCGTCTGCAACGCTGTAGTTGCCGCTTACATCTCCGTACTGATTGAGCTGAAGACTACCAACACCGCTTAGTGTCAGATTACTTACAGCGGATGCCATCGTCGTCACGTTAGAGCCAGCAAACAGCTCAATAACGGCGTTGCCTGTAACGGTGTTTTCAATTGTCAGATCGGCTCCATTGATAACGAGCTTACCTCCACCGAAGTTAATTGCGCCCGTGCCAAGAGCTGTACCTTTGGTAATAATAACGGAGCCTGACGTGAGCTCAGACCCTAAGGTGTAATTATTCTCTGTGTTGATGGTCAGGCTACCGCTACCATTCATTACCAGCTTGGATGAGCCATCAATACTGCCAGCACCTGAGAATACCCAGTTTTGATTGCCATCAATAACGATTTTTGAGGGTTTAACCACACCTTGGATCTCGATCGTTGAGGTAATAGTTGTGCCACCTTCACCGTTAAAGGTCACGTTATCGCCATCGACGAAGTCTTTGCTGTCTACCCAGTCTGTGCCTACGGTCGCATCTGTCGACCAGACGCCACCAGTACCTGCCCAGACGAGATTATCCCCCTTGTTGGGTACATTAAGAATGAGCTTATTACCCTCCAATATAAGTTCAGCCCCAGCATCAAGAATGACATTATTTCCATCTAAATCTACGAGATTGATAAAGAAATCTTCCACAGTTAGACCGGTAAAGCCTGCTATGGTCTCAATGAGAGTAAAGCTACCCCCTGATGTAAGGGCTCCTTCTACGGTGAGATTGATGCTTATTGGATTAGTAGTTCCTCCCATGATCCCATTAGCTGCCAATGTATTCAATGTCAGGCTACTTGCCCCAGCTGCTTGATTCAGACCAAAACTCATCTCAGCTCCTGCTGAGACGCTCACATTTGTAGCCGTGAGCGTCGTTGCTCCAGCTGCCATGCTCAGATGTCCAGCATCCTTAATCCAGACTGAGGCGGTGCCCAATGCAGCAGCTTGCTGGATTTTAAGCGTCCCTTGCGTAATCTCAAAGGCTCCGGAAAAAGTCGTATTATCACGATCAATCGTGATCGTGTTAGCCGTATTAATTTCAACTACACCGTGACCTACTGTTGTACTAATAAACTGATCAATCGATCCGCCTGCAAGCCCTAAGGTCAAGTCATTACCTGCCAGAATGAGTCTTGAGTTCTCCTGCTCAAAAGTGATGCTTGAGTTCCAGTTAGCTTCACCGATAAACTTGACCGTTGCGTTTTTAATATGCATACCACTGTATCCATCATTAGCCGCGTTAAAGGACTGTTTATGACTCATGGTAAATGTGTAGCGCTCCACTCCTTCCGCGCCCTCATTTTGCGCACTATCCACAATAATACCAACAGCTGCAAGATTTGAGTTGTAGATAAGCTCGCCATTCCATGTATTATCTTGTGTCATAGCGAGATCGATATCGGTATGTTTATAACCTTCAGTTAAGGTTGAATTTGTTATATTGCCATCACCACTCAAATTAGCAAGCTTAAGCGAATAAGTGTTTCCAACATTATGCCGAGCAATAAAGATATCGGCATTGAGCTGAAGGCTATATCGAGCACTAACGTCTGCGTTACCATAGACAATAAGACCCGAGGAACCAGCCGCTGCGGTCACAGTGCCCGTAAATCCAGTGGAATTAATCACCGTTTCTGCAGTACCAGTGTAGGAGATATCACCATCACCACTAACGACATGCTTGAGCTCTCTCGAGCCGACAGTACCTGCCATGACAAGAGTCGCACCGCTTGCCACGCTGTAGTTACCGTTTACTTCTCCGTACTCATTGAGCTGGAGGCTACCATCACCGCTTAGTGTCAGATTACTTACAGCAGAGGTCATCGTCGCTTTGTTGCCAGCAAGCAGCTCAATATCGGCGTTGCCATTAACGGTGTTTGCAATTGTCAGATTGACTCCACCGATAACGAGCTTACCTCCATTGAAGTTGATTGCGCCCGTACCAAGAGCTGTATCTGTGGTAATAATAACGGAGCCTGACTTGAGATCAGACCCTAAGGTGTAATTATTCTCTGTGTTGATGGTCAGGCTACCGCTACCATTCATTACCAGCTTGGATAAGCCATCAATACTGCCAGCACCTGAGAATACCCAGTTTTGATCGCCCTGAATAAGGAGACTTGAGGGCGAAACCGAACCTTGGATGTCAATCGTTGAGGTAATAGTTGCGCCACCAGTGCCGCTAAAGGTCACCTTATCGCCATCGATGAAGTCGTAGTCAGTGATATCCGACGTGGAGTGCCAGTCTTTGCCAGCTGTCTTATCTGTCGACCAGACACCATCACCATCTGCCCAGACGAGATCCGCGGCGGCACCTGTAATTACTAAGTTGATGCTCTTGCCATCTGTAGAAACAGCCCATTCGGAGGTCATGCGCCCGCCTATACCTATAATCGTCGTACTGGTCCAGTCGAAGTAATCTGCTATATTAGCACCCTCCGTAGTAAATAAGGTGTAAGTCCCAGTCGAAATGCCCGACAAATTAATCGTAGCAGCTGTGTTGATTGACACATTGGCGCCAAGCGTCAGTGCATAATCAGCACCATTAGTGGTGCCTGCCGCAATAAGCGATTCAAAGGAAATCACGCCAGTAAGGTTAAGAGCTGTGGCGGAAGAAATGCTTGTGTGGGCACCTTGCACATTAATGGCACCTGTAATAACGCTCGCTCCTGTGAGAGCCAACGAGGAATCTGCTGCGAGATTGATGTCATTGGCAAGCGTCAAGTCTACAGTGGAGTTGAGTTGATTACCCTGCCCAGACACATTCAGCACCCCTGTCAATTGGCCACCGTTGAGATTAATGGTCGCATATCCACCCATGGTGGTAGATCCCAAGCCAGCAGCTGATTTCACATTCAATGTTGTGCGGCCAGCCTCGTCGACACCGCGCACCGTCCAGCTCACAAAATTGCTTATCGTCGTCGCTGTCAGATTCATCGTGCCTCCACCATGAATATCAATATTACAAGCCGATGTCGCGAGGATATCCTGCGTATAGAAATTGAATACTTTACCCGAGGCAATATACACATTCATATCGGCATGCAAGGTCGTATCATCCCAATGCATACCGTCTCGCCCAAAGTTAAAGTCTTCATTGACTATAAAATTAATTTTTCCTTTTGCAACCTGACCATCTTTATAATCTTTAGCAGTCAAAGCAGCATAATCCGCATCAATGGTCGCGCGAAGGTTGACATCACGCGTAGCGCTATCTCCACACACGGTATACCCAATCGCGCCGGCATCAATAATAGTACCTGAAAGTGATAAAGTATCAAAATGAGGCGTGACTATCTTAGTAGCACTATCAACACCTGTAAATCGCATCATATTGGCGGCCGAAGCACTCCAAGTAGATTGCCATGTGTCTGTCAATCCATCCCAGTTAGGCAGCTTATAAAGTTCATCATCGACAGAACCATTCCAGGTATAAATCGCAGCGTCAGCCTGTGGGGCTATGATGCTAAAGCTGACTGCGGCGGCGGCCATGCCTGAGGTGGCGAGTGTGGTTACGATGCTTGAGGCATGAGCGGCAACAGCGATAACTGCGGCGTAGAGAGCACGACGGAGACTAAGATTAAGCTTAAGTTTCATGGTAAATAATTGAGATAGTAAAGGGAGATTTCCTTAATTTACCTACACAATATCATATAGCACCCCCTCAACACAAGCCAGAAATCACACAATTCCGACAAAACTAACTCACAACTTGCACATCACCCAATACAACAGCATAACCGATGAAATATAAATGGAGTAGATATTAACAATCCTGTATCCACCCCATTACTTACTTTATCAAGGCTTCCTTCTATTTCAATCAAATGAAAACGCTAGAAATAAAAAAAGCCCGACGAATCGGGCTTTTAAAAGTATACTGCGTCGAAGCAGCAGTGAGGAAAAACTTACTTTTTCTTGGTCACATTACGCATTTTCTCCTGCTTGGCGCGTTTTTGCTGCTCAGCAAGGGCGGTCTGTTGGGTCTCAACCATGCGCTCAAGGAAGCCTTTCTTACCGGGTTTTTTGACAACTTTTTGCAGTTCTGGCATTGGAAGACGCTGGATGAACCATGTCTGTGCGATGGAGATAATGTTCTGCGTTGTCCAGTAGAGGGCAAGTGCGCTTGGGTAGGTGTAGCAGAATGCAAAGAACATGAGGGGCATGAACTGCATGATGCGTTGCTGCATCGCATCACCAGTCTGCGGGGTCATGCGCATCTGTATGAGCATCGAGACAGCCATGACGATGGGCAGAATGTTGATGGGGAGATCCCAGCCCATCCCAGGGATGGGGATGGTGGCGATGGTGTCCATCTGTGAGAGGTCATGCACCCAGCCAATGAAGCTCGCTCCGTGGAACTCAGC
Organism: uncultured Verrucomicrobiales bacterium; assembly: GCA_947039485.1. Classification (GTDB taxonomy): domain Bacteria; phylum Verrucomicrobiota; class Verrucomicrobiia; order Verrucomicrobiales; family Akkermansiaceae; genus Akkermansia. Next base: position 35,093 of record CAMQZC010000019.1, read on the forward strand.
GGCTGTTTGCAGCACGAAGAAGAAAGCAAAGAAGATAGGCATCTGCAGCAGCATGGGAAGGCAGCCACCGATGGGGGAGACGCCGTACTCCTTGTAGAGCTTCATCATCTCCATCTGCACCTTTTGATTGTCATCAGGGTATTTCTCCTTGAGTTCTTTCATCTTGGGCTGCAGGAGGCTCATACGCTTCATGCTCATGTAGCTCTTGCGATAAAGAGGCCAGATGAGGAGACGCACGACAAAGGTCATTGCAACGATTGCCCAGCCCCAGTTACCAAACCATCCGTAGAAGATATTGATGAGCCAGTTCATGGAGTAGCTAATGGGGAGCAGGATGCCGTAGTCCATGATGCGGTCCACGTTGTAGTACTCATCATTGAGCTCGTTGAGCATCATGTTGAGCTTAGGACCGGTGAAGAGGGTGTAGCTAAAGCTCTGAGGTACGGCTGGCACATCACCAGCTGCGGGGCTGAGGCGGAAGTCAGGCATACCAAGACCGAGCTCAACACCGTCAACGCTATCACCTGTGACAGGCATCTTGACCTTGGCTGGTGCAGCGTAGAAGCTATTGCTGGCGGCATTCTTTCCAGGCTTGAGGAGGCTGGCGTAGTACTGATTCATGCTACCTGCCCAGAGCAGGTCCTTGTGCTCGTGGTCATAGACGCGATCCTTGTCATCACCAAAGAAGGGGGTGAAGCTGCCTGCATTCTCTTTGTTAAAATTGCCCTCCTCCATGGAGACGTAGAAGGTGTATTGCGCGCCCTCGGCACTAGAGATGGGTGCGGTGAGACCGGTGAAGACACCCCAGTTGCGTGCCTCAAGTTCTTGAGTGCTGGCATTGAGGATGACGACATCGAGGTCGAGCATGTAAGCGCGACCTTCCTTCATGGAGTCGTCAGCGGAGACAGGACGGAGGCTGTAGCTCTTGCGCACGATGAGATCACCCATCTTGGCTTGAAGTACGACGCTGCTCTCGCTGCTCTCGATGAGCTGGTAGTCACTAATGTCGTAGCGAGGAGCCAACTGGTCACTGAGGCCAAACATGAGGGTACCAATACCCTGCTTGCTGCCTTGATTGATATGGACATCATCAATGAGTTCAGGCTTGGTGCTGTTGATTGATTTACCGACCATGGAGACATACTTGATGCTACCACCGATGTTTTGGAAGACGTACTTAGCTACGGGCTCACCCTTGCTGTTGCGGCTAACAAGGCTAGCAATCTCCTTGATCTGAGCAGCTACTGGGGCTACGGCGACGGGTTGGGCTGGGCTGAGGCTCTGGGCGAGCTTAGCAGGGGCTGCTGTGGGCTCAGCGGACTTGGCGGCTGATACGAGTGCGTTCTGCGGCGCTGGCTTGTTCTCCATCTCCTGTGATGAGGAGTAGAAGTTGTAGCCGAGGAGTGCGACACAGGCACTGACGACGATCCATGATGTTTTATCCATGTTGTTAGACTTTTGGGATGAGTTTTTCTTTGTTTGATGAAAAGTGGGAGGAGCCGTAGGCTTATTTACCCTTGGGCTCAGGCACGGGGTCGTGACCAAAGCCGCCAAAGGGGTTGCAGCGCATGATGCGCCAGCTGCCGAGCATGAGGCCACGTAGGCAGCCATGCTTCTCCACAGCTTCAATCATGTACTGGGAGCAGCTAGGGCTGAAGCGACAACCTGAGTTAGGCCCAGCAATGGCATGCAAGGATGGGCTGATGAAGCGCTGATAAAAGCGCACAGGTTTGATTAGGATTTGCTTCATCCCTATTTTTGTCGTTCAAGCTTGCCTAGGAGGCGCTTGTGCGACTTGATGAAATTCTCTTCGAGCTCAGTATAGGCAGCGTCAACAGCAGGCTTGCGCAGGATGATGACGATGTAGCGCCCATGCGTGAGGGGACTCTCGCAGAGTTGTGCGCGGACGATCTCTCGGATACGTCTACGCAAGAGGTTGCGGGTTACGGCATTGCCGACCCTTTTTGTAACGATGATGCCAACGCGGCTCGTACCAAGCTCCTCACCCTCTGGGAGGGTGGCGGAACTAAGCACAAGAAAACGCCCAGGTGAGCTTGTGCCAACCTTGCGTACATGCGCGAACTCGTAAGCTCGCTTCATGCTATTGCAACGGTTGAGCTGCATCTCACACAGAGCGTTGTGCTAGGTATCTAAGTAATTCGCAGCCTGACCCTTCGATCAGGCTGCAAGAAACATTAGACTCCGTACTGACTGTTGTGGCCTGTACCGTGCTGGACTGTGTGGCGCTTGTAATGCACCTCTGCACCCTTAGGTATCAAACGTGCGCGGCCCTTGGCGCGGCGACGTGTGATGATGGCGCGGCCATTCTTAGTAGCCATGCGTGCGCGGAAACCGAACTGGCGCTTGCGGCAGCGCTTGGAGGGCTGGTATGTTCTCTTGCTCATAATGTAATTTTGTTAATGAAGTTTGTCTAGGTGACCGGTTCTCTGTGCGACTCACGTCAGCTCATCGTTTGATGCCACGGCCGGGCAGATATGATACTAGATTCTGAATCTATGTCAAGCTCAGATTCTAGTTATTTGTGATTTCTTAGGGTTCGTGGACGATGAACTTGAGTTCTGCCTCGCATGTAACCTCGCCATTGACGGTGCAGCGGCCTGTTGCCATGCCGATTGTACCGCGAACTTTGGTAAGCTCTGCCTCAATGATGAGGACATCGCCAGGGACGACAGGACGGCGCCATTTGACCTTGTCACAGCTCATGAAGTAGCCAAGCTTACCTTGGTGCGCAGGGATGCGCAGCACGAGGATGCTAGCCACCTGTGCCATAGCCTCAATCTGAAGCACACCGGGCATCACAGGATGACCAGGGAAGTGCCCTTGGAAGAATTGCTCATTCATGGTGACGTTTTTCTGACCAATGCAGCGATTCTCGCCTTCGAAGCCGAGAATGCGGTCAACCAACAGGAAGGGGTAGCGGTGAGGAAGCAGCTTGAGCACTTCCTGCGTATTGAGCGCTCCATCACCAATGGGGATGATGGGCACCTTGGGGCGGTTTGCCTGAATATCGTCGTAGGTCTTCTTGAGCAGCTGCGACATCTTGGCATTCACGCTATGACCAGGCATAATGGCGATGACTTGTCCAATAATGCGACGACCGTTGAGAATCAAATCACCCAGCATGTCCATCGCCTTGTGGCGCGCGCACTCGTTGTGATGGCGCAGACCGCCAGCACAGATGTATTGGTCACCCTTGATGACAATAGCGTTATCGAGTGTACCGCCTTGGATGAGTCCCTTGTCGAGGAGGGGTTGCACGTCCTCATAGAAGCAGAATGTGCGGGAGTCAGCAAGTTCCTTCTCGTAGTTCTCAGGTGTGATAACGGAGTCAAAGTACTGCGTCACACGACCATCAGGACCAACACATGTGACGGAAAGACGGAACTCCTTAGCGGGCATCACAATGATCGTGGATCCATTCTCGAGCTCTACCTTGAGGGGTTCACGCACGATCCATGGCAGCATAAGAGCATCTTGATCAACGATCCCAGCTTTCTTAATGAGGGCGACGTAGGGGGCTGCTGAGCCATCACCAATAGGGGGCTCGCTGGCATCCATCTCAATGATGGCGTTGTCCACACCCATGCCTGTGAGGGCCGAGAGAATGTGCTCAACGGTGTGAATCTTCATCGCTCCCTCTGAAAGGGTCGTAGCACGCTCGACGGTCTCAACCTTGCTAACGCAAGCCTGCATCATTGGACTGCCGGGTAGATCAACGCGACGAAAACGAAAGCCAGTATTGACCTCCGCTGGGTAAATTGTAAGTTTAACGGGCTTGCCCGTATGCAGAGAGGTACCTTCAATCGAGGCGCCCTTTCCGAGGGTTCTTTGCATTTGTCTGGCCATGGTAAGCTAAATTATACATGATAGAGAGTCATCTGTGAAGTGTAATTTGGATTTTTTCTCCTTGCCGATGTAATTTTATCCTGTGATGGTACTATTTCCTTCAATCACCCCTTGACACTAGTCCGAAATCAGACTATCATCAAGAGGTGACTGATGATCAATTTTACAACGACTACAACGACGCGATTGTATCAATGTTCTACAAGACAAATGCCCTGCTCGCCCTATGGGCGCGCAAGCATAGGATCAGTCTTAATGCTCTGATGTTTTATGAGGTGCTCAATAGTCGCAAGGTCTGTAACTCTCAGCAGATTTGCGAGGAGACGCTGCTACCCAAGCAGAGTATTAGCAGCATCATCAAGGAGCAAGATAAGCTGGGCTATCTGTGTATCGCATCTAATCCGCAGGACAAGCGCAGCAAGATTATCAGCCTGAGCGAGGCAGGACTCAACTATTCTAAAAACCTACTCTCGGGGCTCAAAGATATTGAGGTCAAAGCCCTCAAGAAGCTCAATCGCGAGGATGTCATACAGCTTTTGCAGAGTGAAGAAATATTTTACATGGCCTTACAGGCCGAAATTCAAACAGAAAACACAACTCATGCCCGATAATAACAAAAACCCGCTCGACATTGGTCGCCGCGCGTGGCCGCTACTGCGCTACACGCTGCCCAATATTGCCATGTTCACCTTCATGACACTCTACATCATTGTGGATGGCATCTTTATCGCGAGCTGCGTTGGAGGACTTGCGCTCTCCTCTCTCAACATGGTCTTCCCCATCTATGGCATCATGCTCGCCATCCCTCTGATGCTCGCCATCGGTGGCTCTGCTGTTGTGGCACGCCTGCTAGGAGAGGGGCGTAGGAGGCACGCGCAGGGTATCTTTAGCATGCTGCTACTTGTCATCTTTGGCCTCGCCCTCACGCTAACAACGCTGGGCTACGTCTTTGTAGATGATATCGTGCGTATTGCTGGCAGCACAGATATCCAGACACCCTATGGCAAGCAGTATCTCATGAGCTTGCTTGGCTTTATGCCAGCACTCTTCCTTCAAGTAGCCTTCCAGACCTTCTTTGTGACAGCTGGGCGACCTAGCTATGGGCTCTTCTTTGTGATTGCAGCAGGGCTGAGCAATGTGGCGCTCGACTACATCTTCATGGTGACGATGGGATTGGGCGTAACGGGCGCTGCTCTCGCGACGGGGATTGCCTCCTGTGTCCCAGCCTTGGGAGGGCTCATCTACTTTGGTCTGCGCTGGCAGCGTAGCAATCTGCGCTACCGCGCCCCTCAGGGGAATCTGCGCCAGCTGGGGCAAATCTGCGTCAATGGATCCTCCGAGATGGTGACCCACCTCTCAACCTCCGTATCCACCTACCTCTTCAACATCGGCTTCCTCTACTATTATGGAGAGCAAGGCGTGGCGGCATTTGCCATCATCGTGTACTTCCAATTCCTCTTTACCTCGGTCTTCTTTGGCTACTCCGAGGGGGTGGCACCTGTCATTGCCTTCCAATATGGGCGCGGTGATGATAACGTTCTACGCAGTATTTTCAAGCACAGTATCAAGTACATCATCGCGATCGCTCTACTCTCCTACGCTATCTCATCGCTGGGTCTCAGCACGCTGCTACCTCTCTTTACGGTGGACAATAAGGAGCTCTACGACATGTCTGAGCGGGGCTTCCGATTCTTCTCCATCTCATTCATCCTCATGGGACTCAATGTCTATGCCTCCGCGCAGTTCACTGCGCTGGGCAATGGGATTGTCTCGGGTATCATCTCTCTGGGCCGCACGCTTATTTTCCTCGTGGGATCCATCATCCTACTGCCTCGCCTCATTGGTGGCTCGGGGCTCTGGTTGGCGGCTCCTCTCGCGGAGTTTTTGGGACTTCTACTCTCACTGGGGCTGCTCTATGGACTGCGCCACCGATACGCTTACTGGCCGATATCAACATCCAAAACGGTGATTACAAAAGAAGGTGAGGATTCGTAAGAACCTGCCTACCCACACAGCATGAGCGCTGCAGAGCAACGATCAGCTAGCAATACCTAGACCCGCATCAGCAAGCTAAGCTACGAGGCTCAGAAACAAACGTTTCTGAGCCTTTCTCTTACTTGAGTTTGATAGTAATTTGCTCACCTTTGCTCAGCTTGAGCTTAGGGATAAGGAGGAAATCATTGGTCACAACAGCGCCCTCATGACTGCTTGAGCTAACCAGCATGCGATGGGGGTACCAGATAGCGCAACGCTCGTCGTGGTCACGCAAGGCTGAGATTTGGAGTGTCTGCGCATCCAGCCAGACCTGCTTGAGCGATGAGCTAGCATGTGATTCATCTAATGTGGCAGACCAGCGGGGGTCACCAAAAAGGGCAACGACATCGCGGTCATGCACGACTCCGAGGTAGCTCATATTAACATTTTTCATCGGGATACCTGCAGCGATAATTGACTCCGCAAGCTGCTGCCCTTGCTTGAGCGATGAGCCGTTAAACTCAGCCTGCATGAGCCGAGGATCAATCCTGTTACTCTTGTGGAGGATAAACTGGTTGTTGAGGTACCATGCCTCCGCGAGGCTGCTGCCTGCCGTATTGCTAAAGAGGCTACTGAGGCTCCCCCATCCCCCATCACCATACCATGATGGCACGGTGTAGCCTACCAGCTGGTTGCAGCCATAGGCAGAGAGTGCAGTGACGGCCATACTATCGGGACTGCGCTTAACATGGGCAAAGAGGCAATTACCTGCTGCTAGCCAGACGCGCCGCTCACCATCGGGCTTGATTACGCCAGCCTGACTCTGCTGCGCTAGCTTGGCAAGTGGGGCAAAATCACCCTTGTTGGCAGCTGAGAGCACATTTTGGGCGAAATAAGGTATTTGCGAGGGCTTGAGTTGATAGTATCGGTTGGCGTAGCTAAAGATGAGCCCCTTTCCAAAGGGCATCTCAAGATTGAACTCCGTGGCATGCGAGGATGTCACGATGAGTTGAGGTTTTTTATGGGCAAGCTCCGTGCTAAACTTAAGCTGTATACCTGCCTCAATGGCGCAATCGCGTTGAGCACGATCCAGCTGATGGGGGCCTGTCTCAATAGGGGGCTGATAGCCACTCTGCTCCATCACCTGATAGGGCTTCCAGTCTGTGATGCAGGCACTGTGCTCAAAGCGAGATGAGTCTACGTTTGTCGTTGCCAACATTCGCTTGATGACTAAAGGCTTGTCATCCTTAGCTATACGCAGAGCATCCTCGGCTCGGTAGCCTGTAACGATGCCCCAGATGCAGTCACCCCACAGATCATCATCAATCCGTCGCGCGGCGCGGTGGATATAGTTAACCAACTTGTAATCGATCTCCTCCGGGCGCGCAACAAAGGCAGCATAACGTGCCTTTCCCTTCTTCATCATCTCCGCGCAGTCATTGAGATCAGAGAGCTCAACGATCTGCACTCCCTCGTACTTCGCCTGCAACGCCTTTGCAACAGCCATCCACTCGGGCTTCGCTGCGGTCTGGGCGGAGATAAAGACGAGGTAGTTATTACTCTGCGTCTGGGTCTCGGTCTGAGCATAGGTAGTGGGCATGACTAAGGTCATCGCGGCTAGCAGTTGACAGGGGCGTATCATGCCAAACAAACTAGCATACAAGCCCGCACAAGTCAAAGAAAAAGCCCCAGCAAAGCAAGACTTTGCAGGGGCTTTAATGATTTTATTCTCTCTCGAGCTTATTTCTTTTTCTCTTCACAGAGGCGCTCAGGGACGATGATGAACTGCTGGTAGCTCTTGCTCTTGCCAAAGACTTCCTGCGCGAGCTCAACAATCTCCTCATGGCTGATGGTGGCAGCATCGGCAAGCTCCTCACGGAGGTCGGCGAGCTTGTCAGGATCGGACTGAAGGCGATTGATAGCAGACACCCAGAAGCTGGTCTGGCGCTGCTTCTTATCCAGAGAGGTCAGGATAGGACGGATGGCACGCTCAAAGTCTTCCTTGGTGATGGAGTCCTGACCCATCTCGCTAAGAATACTATTGATAGCATCATTGACAATCTCATAATTGCGCTCCACGCCAAGGCTGGTGACGGTCATGTAGGCTGCCTGACTCAACTCAGCATTGGCGATGTAGCGCACGGAGGGGGAGTAGGCCTCACCGAGTACCGCACGGATGCCATCAAAGAGCTTGTCGCGAGTGATGGCGCTCAGGACGGCCACGCGGCGGTTGCGCTTGATGTCCATCCCATCACCCATGGGGCGAATCTGAGTAATCTGAGTCTTATCAATCTCAGTCTTGTAGGGCAGCAACGTGGCGTCAGGCTCCATTTGCAGGCTCACAGCACGCTGCTCTGCACTCAGAGGCGCAAATTGAGCCTTGCGGGCAGGCATCGAGCCAAAGCTACGTTCAAGTATAGGCAGCACTTCCTCCACCTTAAAATCACCTACCAAGCTAACCTCAATGGCACCATCCTTGAGGAGGGGTGCAAGGGCAGCCTTGACATCAGTGGTACTGAGTGCCTCAAGTTCGTCCTGTGATGGGAAGACGAGGCGAGGGTCATCACCAAAAATCTTACGCATACCCTCAAGTTTGAGTGAGCCATCAGGAGTGGTCTCCATCCTATTATAGACAGTGGAAATCATGCGGCGCAGCATCATCTCAGCCTCGGGGCGGTAGCCTGGGTGGAGAATCATTGCGGCGAGCAGCTGGCACTGCATCTCCAAGTCCTCAATACGCGTGGTACCAGAGAAGTTCATATGCTCATTAGCCAGCTCAAAGCTCATTCCGAGCTTCTTGCCTGCCAGCAAGCTCTTGAGCTCCTCCATCGAGTGAGCCTCAAGACCACCAGTACCCATCACCGAGCTAGCAAAGAGCGCCAGCCCAGAAGTACGAGGAAGGGCCAGAACACCACCATCGAGAGCAGCAACGACCGAGATACTACCCTTGTCGAAGTCCACGGGCTTCAAGTTTACACGGATACCGTTGGAGAGGGTGAGGGTTGTAACACCGATATCTGCCAGCTCAGCGCGCTGGACAATTTTGCCAGGTTTAGCGATTTTATCGTAGGCAAAGACGAGTTCCTCCATCTTGACTGGTGCGCTAAGTTTTTGCGTGCAAGCGGCCTCAAAGCTCTTTTTCAATACCTCCTCGTTGGCATTCGGGGCAAGGGTACCACTCAGGGAGAGGCTAGCTTTGCTCTCATCGTAGGCAGCAGCGAGAGCGCTGCGGCAGAGGTCTAGATCAGCCATGATGAGCTTGAGTCCCTCAACAAAGGCGCGTTTGTCCTCCATGGGGCTTGTCATCACGTCGCCTTCACCGAGATCGTCAATGAGGGTTTTTGCCATAGCTTGACCCGAGTAAGTGCTCCAGCTGCTAATAGCATTGTCATGAGCGAGGCTCAGGGCGGCGACGGCCTCCTTGACTTCCTGAGGCTGGAAGCCAAACTCAGCGGCGCGGCGCGTCTCGTTTTCAAGGGCAGTGAGCGCCTTTTGCCAGAGCTCAGGCTTTGCTACCGCACTGGCGCCAAAGACCTCCGATGTGCGAATCACATCAGACTGCGATACACTGGCTTGGAGGAAAGGACTATCAGCATCCTTTGCCATGCGAGAGAAGCGCGTATTGAGCATCTTGATGGCCAAATTGAGCGGCAAGTCAGCCATGCGCTGCTCGATCGTGTCGGGCTTGAGCGTCCAAACGCTAGGGATATTGATTGCAATCGAGCTCAGAGCAGACTCTGAGTTAGGGACAACGCATACGCTAGCATCGGTCTGAGGGACGCCAAGAGCTGGGCGAGGAGCCCCCTTGCGAGGCGCCATTGAGGAGAAGTGCTTCTTTACCCAATCCTCGGCCTGAGCCTTATCAATATCACCTGTGATGATGAGGGTCTGGCGGTCGGGGGTGTAGTACTCGTTGTAGTACTTGCGAAAGGCGGCGTAGGGAGCACCTTGAATCATCTCAGGCGTGCCGATGGGCAAGAAATGCGACGCCCTCGCTCCGCGTGTAATCTGCTCAAGCAGCTTGATGGAGGTGCGGTAGCTCAGTGAATCACGGCTGCTAAGCTCACTCATGATGATGCCGCGCTCCTTGTCAATAGCCTCATCGGTCAGGGTAGCCCCATCGCAAAAATCACGCATCACCGTCAGGGCAAAGTCAGGGGTATCTCCCTCAAGGCTGGGTAAATCGAGCATATAGACAGTCTCCAGCAGGCTCGTGTAGGCATTGGCATCACCGCCAAAACCAAGACCGCGAGTCTGCATGGCTGGGATGAGCTCACCGCGCTTGAAATTGCGGCTACCGTTAAACATCAGATGCTCCAAGAAATGCGATATACCGCTAATTTCTTTAGTCTCATCAAGTGATCCAGCCTCGATATAGAGGCGGAGACTGGCACGGCCCTTGGGCTCGGCTGTGGGGCGGATGATGTAGCTAAAGCCATTCTCAAGGCGACCCTTGGTCAGCTTCTCATCTTGGGAAAGAGGGGCAAGTTTCATTTGGTTTTGAATGCAGCAATTTTTTGCAACATCAGGCTTTGTGGTCGTGGTAGACTGCTCCACATTAGCCGAAACAAGGGATACGGAGGCTAATGCTATCGCGATTGCTTTTGATGGAATAGGATGTGAGGGGTGGCACATTTTTTTATACTACCCTAGTCACAAAAAATGTCAACATCAGGCTGATGCATCATAAAAATAAAGATTAGATGGAGATAAACGAGAACATCTAACGCACGCCAAACCGAACAAAATGAAGTATCAACCACAGCTCGAATCGAGGAATTATCGCATTGCTGAGGTAGTTAGCTTGCCATCCGCCCCAATACCTGCTAAAATACCCAGACGCTGCACGCATTTATCATGAGTAAAGAAACCGCATTTTTGGGGGAAGATACCGTACTTGGCAAATACTGGACGAAACGCCGCCACTTTGATTACCTTATCAATAAAAAGAACTTTCGTCTAACATTTGGCAAAAGTTTCCAACAGGTTGTCTATCTCGACCCTGCCATCGCAAATGGCCCAGAGAAGAACCGCCGAGACATCGAGGATGATACCCGCGCGGTCAACTTCCTCATCAGGCACCTTGGTGACATCAAGGCTGAGCAACTCATCTTCATCACCACCTGCGACATGCTGCCCATTGATGGCAATGAGCAGAGCCCTATCATTGAGCATAGCGATGACCCCTACGTGCAAAACCGCATCAATCTCTACGAGAGTATCAACCTACAATTCGGACGAGTACTCAACGTGCACATCCCCACAATTGCTAGACCAGACCTCGACTTTAGCCCCCTGCTCCACGCCTGTGTGAACCCTCCCAAGGGCAAGGCGAAGCTCCCCTTTGCCCCCCTTGAGTTTCATCAATTTTACTTCCCCGAGCGCATCCTTGGAGATGTGGAGAAGTGCGTCCCTCTGGGCATCTCAAGCATCATCCCAGCGATGCCCCCGCTCACAACCATGGACATCATTGAAGCCCTCGCGCCCCAGCTCGACAGCAGACTCCGCGATGTCAAAACCAGTGATGCCAAGGGTTCAGATCGCAAATCTATCCATTCGCTTCAGTGGCTAGACCCAATGGATGGCTACCTCGTGAGCAAAGAAGACCAAATCGCGCTGCTCAAGTTCTACTACGCGCCTGATTCAGTCCTCTAAGATGAGCTCTCAATTCATCCGATTCCTCATCGTGGGGATCGGAGCAACCCTGCTTCATCTAGCAGTCTACTGGAGCATCAACGCGGCAGCAGACATCCAAGAGGACCAGCAAGGCGCTCTGACTATCAGCTACAGCGTCGGCTACCTTGTCAGCCTCGTCGCTAATTACCTCATCTCCCTCAAGTGGACCTTCAAGACCGAAGGTAGCGCGAGCAAGGGGGCGGGATTCCTCCTCTCGCACGCCATCAACTATGGCATGCATATCGGGCTGCTCAACCTCGCCATCTGGCTAAGTATTGGCAGTAGCCTCGTCGCACTCTGCGCCGCCATCCTCCCAGATACACTGCTGAGGCTCATCCCCCTACTGAGCCAACCCAGTGCCCTCGCACCCCTGCCTGTTTACATCGTTGTCATCCCATTCAACTTCATCCTCGTGCGCTTCTTCCTGACGCGTCATGACGCAAAAATCTGAGGAGGACTCTTTTTACACTTGCGCAGCACTCAGCAAACTGCTAGCGTAGCAGAATGAGCAACACCACCATTCTTTGCCAAATAGCCCTCGCAAGCAGCCTCCTCTGCGCCTCCGCCGCAGAGGTCGACATGAAGGCGAGCCACATCTCCATCTTTAAGAACGGCTATGGCTATGTCAGCCTGCAAGGCCAGCTGAGCGATCACTCCCGCACACGCCTCAAATCCCTCCCCGTACCGAGCATTGGTAGCTTTTGGGTACGCGGCAGCGAGGGTGTTGAGATTCATAGGGTCGTCAGCGGACTCCTCGACTACAAAATCCCCATGGAGAGTGCTGGCATGCTCAATCTCGCAGCAGCCAATCCTGGCGTATGGGTCAACGTCAGCTATCAGGACAACGATAACCGAAGCCAAAGCATCAAGGGAAGTATTGTCCCCCTCCCCAAGCGATCCGACCCTCAGCATGGCAACACCATCGACCAGCAATACAGCCCTAGCGATTCCCCTGTCTCCCCACAATTCCTGCTCATCAAAGCCGACACTGGCACCATCGCTATCCAACGCAGCCAGATTACCAGCATCAACTTCCAAAACGATACTAGCGAGATTAAGTTCCCCACGCGCACAGAAAAACGCCCCGGTGTCGAGCTCCAGCTCGCCGCCCCTGCCCCCGGCGGCATGATTGAAGCGAGCTGCTTGAGCTCAGGCATCAGCTGGCTGCCAAGCTACCGCATCGAGCTACTCGATGAAAGCAAGGCCATCCTCCACGCCAAGGCAACAATTAGCAACAACCTCATGGATATTGACAACATCAATATCGAGCTCATCACGGGCTTCCCCAGCCTTGAGAACCCCGAGAGCATTGACCCCATGGCGATGCGCAATGCGGCCCAGAAGGTACAGAGCAGACGATACAGTAACAGCAGCCCTCAATCGCTTGCCTTAGGTGATTTTGCTTCAGGGCTGAGCTCACAGGCAGCCCCGGAAGCGGGAATAGACAGTGGTAACCTTTTCTTCTACCCTCTGCGCAACTTTAGCGCCAAGTCAGGTCAGGTCGTCACGCAGGGACTCTTCCGCACGGAGATTAACTACAAGCCAATCTATACATGGCAGGTGGGTGACCCACAGTACTTCAGCCCAAGCCGCCCAGGAGACACCCCCCAGCTCAGCGACGTCTGGAGCTGCATCCGCTTTAGCAACCCGCTAGAGATGCCTCTCACCTCGGCTCCAGTCGAGTTTATTGCAAAGAATCGCATCGCAGGGAGCAACACCCTGCCCTACACCCCCTCCAAGCAGGAATGCACCCTACGCATCAACCGTGCCATCAACATCAGCACTACTACCACATCCACGATCACCAAGCAAGAGCGCATCACCCTGCCCCCCAATAATAACAGCGCAAGCAAGGACAGCTGCCACGTCAGTCTCGGCCTCAAAAACAACATGAAGGAAGCCATCGAGATTGAAATCAGCCAGCAAGTCCAAGGCAAGGTTGGCAACATCAGCGATGGCGGCACATGCCACAGCAGCGCTCGCCCCGGCAACCGCTATCAAAACCTCAGCAACCAAATTAGCTGGACAATCAAGCTTGAGCCCAAGCAGATCAAGACCCTCACATTTGACTATGTCATCGTGAGATAAGCACCAGCACAACAAGTATAAAAAAGGCGCTGCATCCTCAGGGAGCAGCGCCTTTTACTTGATTAAAATCAGCCTCAGTTAGGCACAATCACACCATCGCTGATGTGTAGCACACGATCGCCACGCGAGGCAATCTGCGCATCATGCGTCACCACCACCAGCGTGGAACCCAGCTCATCAACCAACTCAAAGAGCAGGTCGAGAATCTGGGTTGAATTACTCGAGTCTAGATTACCCGTTGGCTCATCCGCAAAGATGATCGAGGGCTCATGCGCCAGCGCGCGGGCAATGGCAACGCGCTGCTGCTCTCCGCCAGAGAGCTCATTGGGCAAGTGATCCATACGATCAGCCAGACCCACACGCTCAAGTAGCGACTCAACGCGAGCGGTCGCCTCGCGACCTGCAATAGCGGTTGCGAGTGAGGCATTTTCCAGCGCAGTGAGCTCAGGCATGAGCATGTAATTTTGGAAGATGAAGCCCATCTTATCATTGCGGAATTTCGCACGCTTGCTCGTGGGCAGCGTGTAGATATCCTGACCTGCGACCTTGACCCAACCCTGCTGTGGAGGCTCAAGTCCTGCGAGGGTATACATGAGAGTGGTTTTGCCAGCACCGCTAGCCCCACAGAGGAAGCAACGCTCGCGCTCGCGGATATGCACATTCAGACCGTGCAGCACCTCAATTGTCTTCTTGGCGATGCTATAGCTGAGGTGAAGGTTTTGAGCTTCGATCATCCTTGATTTTGTAGTTCGATGTTATCAATGAGGCGAACATCGCCAAAGAAAACAGCCACAGCCAGCACAAGAGTACAACTCTGAGGCGTGACCAGCTTGAGGGTGGAGGCATCCAGCAGCTTGATATAATCAATACTCACGCCTGTGAGCATCTCAATCTGAGCACGGCAGGAGGCGAGCACCGTAGGTGCTTGTAGGCCAGTCTCGTAGTCTGACTTTGCCGCGAGGAGAGCCTGACGAATCATTGGAGCCTCCGCGCGCTGCGCGGGACTCAAGCGAGCATTGCGGCTAGAGAGAGCCAGCCCATCAGCCGCACGCACCGTAGCGGCAGCGTGGATGAGCACAGGGATATCCAGATCGCGCTGCATACGGCGCAGGATAGCGAGCTGTTGATAATCCTTTTGCCCAAAAACAGCATCCGTAGGCTGCACCAAATTCATCAACTTGAGCACAACGAGACAAACACCAGCAAAATGCCCGGGGCGAGTCTCGCCACAAAGCGTGGTAGAGAGAGAAGTCTCCTCAACCAGCATCGAGTGATCAGACACATACATCACGTCAGGATTGGGCATAAAGAGCAAATCCACGCCACAAGACTCACAGGTCAGCACATCAGCCTCAGGGCTGGTAGGGTACGCATCCAAATCCTGCGCATTATTGAACTGTGTAGGATTGAGAAAAACCGTAGCAACAACCAAGCCTCCATCACCAGCCAGATCGCGAGCGTGACGCAGTAGCGAGGCGTGCCCCTCATGGAGAGCCCCCATCGTGGGGACTAGAACAACTTTATCGGACGGAGCTCGCAAATCTTTGAGACTCGCGCGCAAATCTTCCTTTGACTTAGCAATACGCATAAAATCATACTATCAGAGCTTAAGCCGCATATCAAGCGCAAAGACGAACCGCTCAGACTATCACATATAACACGCAACATCAAGGAGAAGATTCACTAACACAGATAATAGTTGTTATCTGTGTCTGTATTCTAAAAAAACAATCCCTTGGCTTGACTCCATAAAAGAGATGTCTATAATAGGGACATCTTTAAAAACAAATGATATTATGAAGTTCCCCCTCATTACAACAGCCAGCCTCGCCCTTTGCGCTTTTGCAGCAACAGCACAAGCCGAGATGAAAGTAGCCTCTGTCAACATGCAAGAGCTCTACAAATCATACCACAAGCGCTTTGATGCTGAAAAACGCCTCGGCGAACAAAAAGCAGCTGTAGAAAAAGAAATCGCTCAGCGCGCAGAAAAGATCAAGGCCATGGCCGAAGAGCTCAACAAGATCCGCCAGCAAGTCGATCCTTCCCTCTCTGATGCAGCTAAGCAAAAAATCCAAGCTGAGTTCTCAACCAAACTCAACACAGCGCAAGCCGCAGAGCAAGAATTCACCAGCTTCCGCCAACACCGTCAGGTTGCATTCCAAGAAATGCAAAAGCACGAAATCCTCATCATCCTCCAGGACATCCAACAGCAGGTTGATGAAGCAGCAAGCAAAGATAACTACGATTTAGTCATCGATTCAGGCGCTGTAGCTCCCCCTCTTGGCACCAAAATCTTCCCCTTCGTTAAGAAGAGCTACGACATCACACCCGAGCTCATGAAGAAGATTAACGCAGGTGCACCTGCAGGATTTGACCCAGCAAGCGCCACCGGTGCAGCTGCTCAATAATAGCAAAAGCACAGCAACAATCACAGCGACGGACTCAACAACAAGAGAAAGTCCAACGAACGACCCGCCATGCAGCTTACGATAGATAAAATCATCGAGCTCACTGGCGGCAAGCTTCTCAAGCCGACTCCAGAGACCACAATCTCTGGAGTCGCAACTTTAGCAGATGCCTGCCGCGGTGAAATCTCCTTCCTTGGTAATGAAAAATACTTCCAAGCCTTTCTAAAAACAGGCGCGAGTGCCATACTCGTCCCCCCCGGTCTCCCCGACTACCCCAAAGGCAAGGATGGAGCCCCAGCCCCCGCCTTCATTGAAGTAGAGAATCCCTCCCTCGCCTTCAATAGCCTCGTCGATTACTTTGTCAAAGTCGTCCATAGCTTTGAGCCAGGCATCTCCCCACATGCCTATGTTGACGAGTCCGCCCAACTCGACCCCAGCAAGGTACGCATCGGTCCAGGCGTCGTCATCGAGGCAGGCGCCAAGATTGGAGATGGCTGTGACATTGGTGCAGGCTGCATTATCGGACGTGACTGCGTCATTGGCGAGAACTGCAAGTTCCACCAGCGCGTCACCATCCGCGAGCGCTGCATCATCGGCAAGCACGTAGTCATCCAACCCGGCGCCGTCATCGGAGCAGATGGCTTTGGCTTCCTCCTCAACAAGGAGGTAGGCTACTACGACACGATTGATCAGGTCGGTATCGTCGTCATCGGAGATTACGTCGATATTGGAGCCAACAGCACCATCGACCGAGCACGATTTGGACGCACCGTCATCGGAGAAGGCTGCAAAATTGACAACCTTGTTCAAATTGGGCACAACGTCACCGTGGGCAAGCACTGCATCATCGTCGCGCAGACCGGCATCGCTGGCAGCACCAAGCTTGGCAACTACGTCACCGTCGCAGCACAGAGCGGCATCGCGGGTCACCTCAGCATCGGTGACCAAGCCATCATCGGAGCCAAGACAGGCGTCATCACCAACCTCGCCGCAGGCGGCACCTACTGGGGTATGCCCGCCGCAACCTTCAAAGAAACAACCAAGCAGATTATCTGCCTGCGCAAGCTCCCTCAAGCGATGAAGGAGATGAAGGCCCTCCAAAAACAGGTCGACGCCCTCCAAAAGCTCATCGAAGAAGCCCAAAGCTAAATCGCAAATCACTGAGATAAATCAACAACAAGCCCGAGCTGCTAGCAGCTCGGGCTTACTATTTTTCCACATCAGCTCCGAGAATCTGTGGAGCCCAGGTGCTTAAATATTGATACTCCAGCAGCTAATTTCACCTGAATACCGATGATGGATGTACGCCATGTACTCATCGACACCCATGCTGTGACCAGCTCCTCAGAAATCTAGACACGAAGAAGCCCTAGTGACTTTATCAATCACTAGGGCTCACTGTATTTGAGTTGCGGGAGCAGGATTTGAACCTGCGGCCTTCAGGTTATGAGCCTGACGAGCTACCTGGCTGCTCCATCCCGCGATTTTGTAACCAGAGCGCATTGCTGCGTTGCATGAGTAGTTTAACAGAAGATTTGCATTACGTCAAGGAGTTTATTGACGAACGATGCGACTTACTGCACAAGATTGCTGTTACGACTAGAAAATGATCAGAAGAAACATCGGTAATGTGGCGATTCCCCAAAAATCATGCTATCGCTGAGGGATTCTCCAGCACAAGATGAAGTTGAAGCAACGAATGTGATACGGTTTTACGGGGTCACCTAATCCATCTCTTCTCCGCGAAGTTGTGGAGCCTTTGCAATTTAAATATAGCGACTCCAGTACCTACTTTCGCCTAAATACCGATGATGGACTTACGTCCTGTACTCACGTTCGGCACGATACCCATGCTATGACCAGCTCCTCAGAAATCTAGACAAGAAGAAACCCTAGTGATTTTATCAAACACTAGGGTTTACTTTTCAGTTGCGGGAGCAGGATTTGAACCTGCGGCCTTCAGGTTATGAGCCTGACGAGCTACCTGGCTGCTCCATCCCGCGATTTTGTAACCAGAGCGCATTGCTGCGTTGCATGAGTAGTTTAACAGATGATTTGTACTACGTCAAGGAGTTTTTGTCTATTTTTAAATAAAAGCCCCTCTACTCTCATTCATTAGCGCATTTTTCACATCCGCCAACCTGCGAGTTATATAATTATTCGTTTCGATAAGAGCGTATTACCTGACACCACAACAGCGCAACTGTCACGGGGGTCTACAACTCATTTTTCTCGATTAAAATGTGAATACTTACTTCCTCATCGATACTGACGAGCTAATGACCTCATCCAAGAATTCAATCTCAGACCTATTTACCTGCTTATCGCAGCCTCGGTGATGATCAAGCATGCGCAGACGGCAATTATTTAAGCTCAGAGCTACTGATGCTGGTGGGCATTGCTCAGTAGATGAGCGCCGTCATCTCAAATTTTAACACGATGATTACAAGAAGCTCACAATGCATAGCCCACACCACACTGCCGCAGTAGAATGAGGGTTTGATGGGTATATCTTGCAGCCTGATGACCTTGCGCGCATCCAGCTCAGCCCTACGGCTAGCCCACTAGCTAATATTTCTATAGGATTTGGTGATTTTATAGCTTGCCTTCAGCGCAGGAGCCTAGTATCTTTGTTGGCATGCCTTCCCCCTCTCAGAGCTGCTTCATCCCTAAGCTCTTACTTCAGGATATGCTGCTGGAGCACGAGAAGGGCTCCTTTAACGACTTCTTTTGCATGGGCGGGTCTCGCACAACTCCCCATCTTTGTGGTATTGAGGCGCGCTGGCGCACCCCTTGGCGCAGCATCATGCTCACGATAGCAATGCTGCTCTTTGTGCTTACTTTCATGGTGGTCGAGCATACAGCCCGCATTGGACTTGGCAATGTAAAGCTCTTTCTCGGGCTGATGTTTGTAGGCAGCCTCGCTGTCCCTCTCGGGCTCATCTCTGTGCTAGCGGAATTCAACTTGTGGCGCAATATCTCTTGGGCGCGATTGATGGGGCTCTGCGCAGCTGGGGGGGTCACCTCCATCGTCTTTGCTCTCATCCTCTTCACCTTTGGGATGAGCAAGGGGCAAATATCAGCAGCTCTCGTTGAGGAGCCTGCCAAGATTGCCGCAACACTCGTCCTTGCTGGACATGCTGGTCGCAATGGTCGCATCCTCAATGGCATACTCTACGGTGCAGCTGTCGGGGCTGGCTTTGCCCTCTTTGAGAGTGCTGGCTACGCCTTTGAGGCTCTCCTCAAAGGAGCAATGGGGCAACATAGGCAGCTCAACTACCAAGAGGCTCTCTCTGTGATGGCGGCACGCTCGCTCTTCTGCCTCACAGCGGGTCACATCACATGGACTGCTATCACCTGCGGAGCCCTCTGGCACAGCATGCAGGGGCGCAGCCTTGGCATGGCGCTACTCCACCCCATCTTCCTCTTCTTCCTCGCCTGCTCCATCACCATCCACGGCTATTGGAATGCTAGCTCTTCAAGCTTTGCATTCCTCTCACTCCTCCCATTCTTCACCCTCTTCACATGGGGACTGCTCGCCATCCAAATCCATCTAGGTATTAAGCAAATTCAGATGACCCAGCAGTACTGGACAGAGCACTTTGGCGACTCTGAGGCCTGCGTCTGGCTCATCGGTGATGATGAGACTCACCACGGCCCCTACTGCCCGGAGGAAATCCAGAGCATGTACAAGCGCGGTATGATTGCGCTGGATGAGCCCTGCATCATCGGAATCAAGGAGCAGCAGCGCTTGCGCCTCGGGCAGCTGAGCTTCTTATCCGAGGCGGATAGCAGATGTATCGGCCCAAGCTGGTATGCATGCAAGCGCACATCTTGGGTCTGGCTGGCGCGTTTCTGCGGTATCATGAGCTTTGCCAGCGTCATCTTCTTCCAGTACTCCCCTCGCTTTAGCTTCTTAATTTACTTGATGAGCGCCTCGCTGCTCTTCTTCATCTTGATGCGCGTCATCTGCATGAGATGGCGATCAACACACAGACCAGATCGACTGACCGATATCGAGGGTGAGTTTAAAATGCCGCCTATGGGTCGAGGTCTCTGGCTACGCCTGCTCATCCCAATCTACAACCTCTATTGGAGCTACCACATCGCCACCAACCTCATCCGCTGTGCCAATCTGACACGTCAGGGTGCGATGCGCATCCCTATCTGGGTGCCCCGACTCTTTTGGATCACCTTCTGCGCGGGCATCGCGCTGACTCTCTCGCTCATCATCTTTCAGGCTTACTCCTTTGTCTTTTACATCGGCTTCCTCGTCCTGCTCTACCCTCTCAGCGCCGCCATCATGAGCATGGCGCTCTCTAGCATCGAGCTGGAGCAGGGAGGCCATGGCGGCACGACCCACGACAACCACTGCTATTGATTCCATGAGAGAGCTAACTACAGAGCATCTCATCATCCGCGGTCAGATCATCGATGCGTGCAGCGTTGACACGCTGCACGCAAGCTTCCCTGATGAGCCCCTGATGCAGGAGCTTGCAGACTTCCTTGAGGACTGGTTCTCCGCCTGCCCCAACATGCTGCTCTCTAGCTCGGGTAGCACTGGCGAGCCCAAGCAATTCTACGCGAGCAAGCAAGCCATGCGCAACAGTGCTCGCGCTAGCTGTCAGGCTCTCCATCTGCGTGCTGGCAATCATGTCCTACTCGCACTGCCCCTCATCTACATCGCCGCTAAGATGATGATTGTGCGCGCCATCGTCGCGGGGCTCCATCTGGAGCTGCGCAAGCCGAGCTCTCGCCCACTTGAGGGCTCGTCCGAGCTCTACGACTTTGCCCCACTCGTCCCACTCCAAGCAGCCAAGTCCAGCGACAGCGAGCTCTCTCAGCTACGTAGCATCCTGCTGGGCGGAGGCTTCATACCCAGCGAGCTCGAGCGCCGCCTCCAGCACATCCCCACCAGCATCTACGCCTCTTACGGGATGACTGAGACGCTCTCTCACATCGCGCTGCGACGCGTCAATGGAGAGACCCGCTCCGACTACTACCAACCCCTTGATGGCATCGTACTCTCCCTCAATGAGCAGCAATGCCTCTGCATCCACGCCCCAGCTCTCGACATCCAGTATCTAGAGAGCCAAGACCGCGCGGAGCTGAGAGCGGATGGGAGCTTTCGCATCCTTGGGCGCGTCGACAGCCTGATCAAGAGCGGCGGTGTCAAGCTACAGGCCGAGGACATTGAGGAGAGAATCACCTCCGCAACGGGTTTGAGCGTCATCGCCCTACCTGCGCCCCACCCTCAGCTTGGAGAGTGCGTCGCGCTGCTCTGGGAGGGGTTATTGAGTGAGCAGCCTGCTCTCCAAGCCGCCATTGAGGGCAAACTTGCTCCTTACCAAGCCCCAAAAATCTGCCTTCACCTGCCAGATGGTCTCCCTCGCGGAGCCTCAGGCAAAGTCGCGCGAGCCCAAGCACGTGAGTACCTCTTAGCCTCACTTGCAGAGTCGAATCGCTAACAAAACGCAATTGCGCTTTTCTTGCTTGAACTGCTCTGCAATTTATGATTAGATAGAAGAAACATGAGAAGCATCGCCATTTACCATCAACTACAGGAAGTAGCCCTACATGACGGCGAGGGCTGGCCAGAGGGAGCGACACTAACAATTGGGCGTAATGAGCACATGCATCAGAGCTTCCCAAACTCCCTGACACTCGCCGAGCATCATCTCTCCGTAAGAAAATTGCAGGGTAACTTCTACATCCGAGATGAGCAGACAAGCAGCGGTAGCTTCATTGATGGGCATCCCATCATGCACGCCGTGCAGCTGCGCAGTGGTGCCTGCTACCAATTTGGCGAGATGAGCCTCTTCCTTGAGGGTAGCCCTGCCACCCCAGGCGATGACAGCATCAACTGTGACTCCGTTTTCCCCGAGGCCTATGGATTTGCCCTCCCCGAGCTAGCAGCCCCAGCCTACGAAGAGCAAGCCCCAGTCTACGAAGAGCAAGCCCCAGTCTACGAAGAGCAAGCCCCAGTCTACGAGGAGCAAGCCCCAG